>CALWCH010000004.1 GCA_944376335.1 uncultured Clostridia bacterium | reverse complement strand
GAAAAGCTGGCGCTCATGCTCAACTGCATCTTCGACATGGCGGCAGAGGACTTCAACCTTCCCTCCCCCATGAAGAAGGTCGTGCTGCCCGCCTATCAGACGCGGCGCGGACAGGCGCTCACGAAGGACGAAGAGGCGCGGCTCGTCAACTACTGCAAAACACATAAGAATGTGGAAGGCACGGACGCTCTGCTCGTTTTACTTTACTTTGGGCTGCGCAAGTCGGAGCTCAAAAGTATCGAGATCGTCGACGGCAAGTGGCTGCAATGCGAAACGAGCAAAGAACGACTCGGACAGAACGTGGTCCTTCGCAAGATCCCCTTCACGCCGATGGTGAAGAAAGTACTGCCCTATATCGACTTCGAGCGGGCAAAAAACACCAACCTCAACACCATCTCCACGCGCATGAAGCGGCTGCTGCCCGAACGCCACCCGCATGAGCTGCGGCATACCTTCATCAGCCGCTGCAAGGAGGCAGGCGTTTTGAGCGAAGTCGTCAGCATCTGGGCGGGGCACAGTTTGAGCGGCACGATCACTTCCACCGTTTACACGCACTACTCGGAGGAATTTCAGCTCAAAGAGGCGGAGAAGGTCGTTTACTGACAAATCTTTCCCCAAACCACATTTTTGAAGAAGCGAAAACATAACAAAAAAGCCCGCTATTGCGGGCAAAACAGACAAAAAAACGGGGCGAAAAACAAAATTTAATCCGAAAAGTTTCCCCAATTCTTTCCCCAATTTGGGGAAGAGTGAAAATAGCCATATAAAACAAAAACCATATATTGTATTTGGAAGCGCATTCCTTATACAATATATGGTATCCATGGCTGGGGTAGCTGGATTCGAACCAACGAATGACGGAGTCAGAGTCCGTTGCCTTACCGCTTGGCGACACCCCAATGTTCGATTGACGAATCATATTCTATCAAACATCGCGGAATTTAGCAAGCGTTTTTGCCCCGCTTTTGAAAATTTTTTCCGAGAGGCACTCACTCTTAAATCAACCCACCCCTTCGGCCGCGAAGGAGGGGTATGGGTGACGAAACCCCGCACTCTTAAATCAACCCACCCCTTCGGTCGCGAAGGAGGGGTATGGGTGACGAAACCCCGCACTCTTAAATCAACCCACCCCTTCGGCGTCGGCGGCACGGGAGATAAAGCGCTCTCGCCGCAAAGCCACGATTGCAGCCGCGATCGGGAGAGAAGCCGCTCGCACAATAAGATACCTCCCTTTTTTAGCGGCGGGGGCGACCCGCCCCCGCCGCCGCACCCTTATCCAAATGATCCCCATGCCCCGCAGCCCATCCACCCCTGCCGAAACCCATTCCGCCTCAACCGCGCAAAAATCCACTGTTCGCCCGCCGCGCCCATCCTCCCGCCCCCGCCGCAGCCCATCCACCCCCGCCGCCAACAAAGCAGCCCGCCCCTCAAATGCACAACAACGCAGCTCTTGCCCCCCAAAAACGCACACCCACGCACCCCCGCCCGCACCGTTTGCACAATTTGCAAAACTATGCTATAATATCCCCATCACACAAGACAAGGAGCAGCCATGCCCACGTTTGCCGTCATCGACACGGAGACGACCTGGCGCGACAAGGTGATGTCGCTCGGCGCGGTCATTGCGGACAGCGCCACCATGCAGCCCGTGGAGACCAGATACTACATCCTCGACCCCGAATACCGCGAGGGCGGCATGTATTCTTCCTCGCTCGTCCTCGAGAAGGCGCACGAGGACGCCCTCACCACGCGCGAAGACGCCATCCGCGACCTCACCGCCTGCCTCGCACGCCAACATACCGACACGGTGTTCGCCTACAACGCGCGTTTCGACCGCGCCCACCTGCCCGAACTTGCACCTTACCTTTGGAAGGACATCATGGCGCTCGCCGCCTACCGCCCCCATAACCCCCGTATTCCTGAGACGGCGCCCCTCTGTTCGACCGGGCGGCTCAAGCGGGGATACGGCGTAGAGCCCATCCTCAGGCTGCTGTCGGGGGATACAGGCTACCGCGAGACGCACAACGCCCTCTTCGACGCCTTGGACGAGCTGCGCATCATGGCGCTTTTAGGCCACCCGCCCACGGCTTACAAGCCGTTATAGGCAAATTTGCGGCTTTCAAATACAATACGCTGACCTTTTGCGGCGGCGGCTTGCCCCCGCCGCCGCGTCTGATTCCCCCCCTTGTATTTCAGCGAAAGACGTGCTATAATGGCAGCAAGAACAAAGGAATGACCTTCTCCCGATCGAAATCGGGGCATCAAAAAAGGGAGGAAATCAATATGATCGCATTCGGCGGAGAATTCTCCGAAAGGGCGCAGAAGATCATGTTAAAAATTCAATTTAAAATGATGCTTTTGCCGGCGTTTCTCATCTTCGTCATCTTCACGGCGGCGGTCGTCCTCATATGCGCCCTCACGGAGCTTTGGATCATCATGATCTTTGAGCTTGCCGTGGTTTTAACGGCCGTTCTCACTGTAGCAGGTCCTTATATCGAACGAAAAAAGACGCTGAGGGTTTCCCTTCCGAAAAAAGTTGTGATAGACGGCGGCTTTGTTTCCGCCGTGTGGGAGGACGGCGAAATGCAGAAGCCCGTATCGGACGTTAAAAAAGTTATAAAAATGGACGGCTGCTGCTATATTGTTTTTAGAAGGCCGCGATACCGGGACGTCTTTTGCGAGGCCGCGTGCATGACGGCGGGAACGCTTGAAGCGTTCGAGCGCCTCTTCCAAGGAAAGATCGAGGAACACAAATAAAGGCGGTTTCAGATGGAGGATAAGCTCAAAAGAGTTGCCGGAACTTTGGAATACGGGCCTTTGCTCCAAGGGTGGGAGTTGAAAATGCAGGTCGGGGCTATTTTTTGCTTTATTTTCTTTGCCGCATTCCTTTTGTGGCTGGCATTCACGGAAGAGGAAATGGAGGCGGCGGTCGTTATGTTTGCGATCGGGGCTCTTGCAATGGTCGGATGTGCGATCGGGTCTCTCGTGAATTTGATCAAACATCATCGGTACCGGAAAGCGATCGGACGATGGATGCAGGATGCCGTTCCATATACGGTTTTTGCGGAAAAGGTGGATGAGGACGGGATAGAGTATCGCTGGGAGCACCCCTCGCCCGGCGTCAGGATCGTTGTCCGCTTCCGCTATCAGGGAAGAAGGATCACCCGATTCAGCGGGGCGGGACGAAACGGGCTGAATACCCGCGAAGGGTATTACCCCGGCTGGAAGAAATATTGCGATCGTGAGATCGACATTCTCTATTCCCCCAAGTATGACCAAGTCATCGTTCTCAAAAATTCCGAACGTTAAGAGAACGTACCATTCCAAGGGGAGCATGGGGAGATCCATGTTATCTTTGTTTACGGCTGCGCAAACACGGCATCGAGGGGAGGGTAATGATGAGCGCGATCTGTATTGTAAATTTCAAAGAACACGGGTTGGACTTTTCCGAGCTGAATTGTCTTGCAAATGAGCTGGTCGCCTTTGCCTTAGAAAGGGGGCTGGGCGTCTCTTTCAATGCAAGAGACTACGGCTATGAGCTCATCCGGGAAGCCGGGATGAGCAGCTATTTCCTCTTGTCGGACAGCTTTTTATATAAGAACTGTGAGTTTTTAGAGGAGCCCCTGTATGCATTGGAGCGGGAGACCGAACGGCGATCCTACGACGCATTCCGCGAAAGATATCATTTCATGGAAGAAATGCTCTTTTTGATTTTCAGACATCGGGTCTCCTGCGTTGAGCTGTATCTTTCGGAGGACGGGTCCGAGGACTGCGTTTCCGAGTTTTCACTCATTCAAACGACGGCGGAAGATTTTATGAAATGCCTGTTTCGGACGGTATATGACCCCGAGAGAAAGCGCTTTGCCGATGCGTTTCGATCGGTCCGATTTCAAATCTGCGATGAGGGGAAGGCTCCATGAGCGAAATTGTCGATCAATTATTCGAATACGGGCTGCACGATACCAAGATCGAAAACATCGAGGTAAAAGAAAATCAACTTGTCCTGACCTTCCCGAACGGAGTATATGCACTCAATGCGTTCGGGAAAGAGACGGTTTTAACAGGGCAATGCCACCTGACGATCACCGTCGATCAAGCGTTTTGTGCGAATATATATGACCTCATCGACATTGCCTTTGCGGCAAAGAGCAGGAGAGTGCTTTTGGATGCAGAAGAGATCGCCTCCCTTGCCGGGAAAGAGAAACTGTCGGTGCATAACGTCTGGTACAGCCGCTTTAACAGCGCCGTCTTATTCGATTGCGGGAATTCGAAGGGCAATTATTATATCACCATCGAACAATGCGCCAAGATCGCATATGTGTTTGCGGACAGATCAATGTCGGCTTTGAAGGATGAATAAGGATGACCTTGCGGCGGCGGGCACGAATCGTGCCCGCCGCCGCTTCATATTCCCTCTTGATTCATCTCTCCCCCTCTCCACTCTCAACTCTCTTCTCTCCCCCTTGCCTTTCCTCTTAAAATGTGCTATAATGGCGACAAAGAACAAAAAAAGGAGGCAACTCATGCTGCAAGAAGGCACTTTGGCACCCGATTTTACGCTCCCCGACAAGGACGGCAGCCCCGTCACGCTCTCTTCCTTCCGCGGGAAGAAGGTCGTGCTCTACTTCTACCCCAAGGACAACACCCCCGGCTGTACCCGTCAGGCGCAGGCGTATGCCGCCTTAAACGACGAATTTACAGCGAAAAACGCCGTCGTCATCGGCGTCAGCAAGGACAGTACCGCCTCTCACCAGAAGTTTGCCGAGAAGTACGCACTCCCCTTCCTGCTGCTCTCCGATACCGAACTCACCACGCTGCAGGCCTACGGCGTGTGGCAGGAGAAGGTGCACTGCGGGAAGACCTCGATGGGCGTCGTGCGTACGACCTTTGTCATCGACGAGGAAGGCAAAATCTTGAAGGTGATGGAGAAGGTAAAGCCCGACACCAACGCGCAGTCCGTGCTCAAACTGCTGTAAGCGCGCCGCCGCGCCCGCTTTCCTTAGCCTATGATCAACTTTCAGCACCTCGAACGCTATCGCGAAAGCAGCCGCCTCGAGGCAAAACTCGCCCAAGGGGGGCTCCCCGAGAGCTTATGGGAGACGTACTCCGCCTTCGCGAACACCGAGGGCGGGCTGATTTTGCTCGGCGTGGAGGAACTCCCCGACCACTCCCTGCGCCCCGCGAAGCTGCCCGAGCCCGAGAAGCTCATCGGCGAATTTTGGAACATCCTAAACGATAAACGCTTTGTGAGCGCCAACATTCTGAGCCATGACGACGTGTTCGTGCAGGAGGCGGGCGGCGAGCGCATCGTCGTCATCCGCGTGCCCCGCGCGCGGCAGGATAAGCGGCCAATATTCATCGGGCAGGATGCGTACTCGGGCACCTATAAACGGAGCGGTGAGGGCGACTGGCGGTGCACCAAAGAGGAAGTGGACGAGATGTACGCCTCGGCAAAAGCTGCCGAAAAGCGCAAAAAGTGAGCCGCAAGAGGCTTCCGAACGCAAAACGCCTTAAATATCGCCCGTATTTCGGGCAATTCACCTATGACAACGCTGTATTTTGTTCGGCACGGCGAGAGCCGCGCCAATGTCGATTTGGTATTCACGGGGCAGACGGACGTGCCCCTCTCCCCGCGCGGGGAGCATCAGGCAAAGCTGCTCGCAAAGAAGCTCTGCACGCTCCCCATTGACGCCATCTGTTCGAGCGATCTTCTTCGCGCCGTGGAGACGGTCTCGCCCGCCGCAAAGGCGCTCGGCCTCCCCATTTTGCCTGAAAAGGGCCTCCGTGAAATTGACGGCGGCAAGTGGGAAGGGATGTATATCCCCGACATTGCAAAGAGCTATCCCGAAGATTTTCAAACGTGGGAAAGCGACATCGGGCTTGCGCGCTGCACGGGCGGCGAGAGCTTTAAGGAAGTGCAGACCCGCGGCCTTCAAACGGTGCTTCGGATCGCGAGAGAGAACGACGGGAAGTGCGTCGTCATCGCGACGCACGCCGCCATGATCAGGGCGCTCACCTGCGCCTTCCGCGGCCTCCCCCTCACCGAGATGCAGCACATCCCCTTTGTGCCCAACGCCTCGCTCTCCGAGGTGCGCTTTCAAAGGGGCGCGTTTGAGATCGTCTCCTATGCCGATATCTCCTTTTTGGAGGGCGATGTGACAGAGCTTCCAAAGAGCATTTAAGGCGCGCTGCCCTTTTCCCAAAACTGACACACTGTCGGCACAAAAACGTGCAAAAACGCCGCTCCAAAGGGAGCGGCGCTGCTGTTTTTTCGTTATTTTGCGTATTCGGCGCTTCGGAATTCGCGGATGACGTTGACCTTGATCTGCCCGGGGTATTCGAGCTCGTTCTCGATCTTTTTTGCGATGTCCTTGGCAAGGAAGATGGCCTTGGCGTCGTCCACCTGGTCGGGCTTGACGATGACGCGCACCTCTCTGCCCGCCTGGATGGCGTAGCTCTTTTCGACGCCGTGGAAGCTCGCGGCGATCTCCTCGAGCTTTTCGAGGCGCTTGACATAGTTGCTGCCCGTCTCCCTGCGTGCGCCGGGGCGTGCGCCCGAGATGGCATCCGCCGCCTGCACGAGGACCGCCTCGATGGTCTTGGGCTCCACGTCGCCGTGGTGCGCCATGATGGCGTTGACGATCATCGCATTTTCCTTGTACTTCTTGGCAAGGTCGGCGCCGATCTGAATGTGCGTGCCCTCCTGCTCCCTGTCGACGGCCTTGCCGATGTCATGAAGGAGCCCTGCGCGCTTTGCAAAGTTGACGTCGAGCCCCAATTCCTGCGCCATCAGCCCTGCGAGCTGGGCAACTTCGATGGAGTGGCGGTAGACGTTCTGGCCGTAGCTCGTGCGGAATTTGAGGCGGCCGATGAGCTTGATGAGCTCGGGGTGCAGCCCGAAGATGCCCACTTCGAACATGGCATTTTCGCCCGCGGCTTTAATTTGCTGGTCGATCTCTTTCGTGACCTTTTCCACCGTCTCCTCGATGCGGGCGGGGTGGATGCGGCCGTCGGCGATGAGCCGCTCCAAGGTGAGGCGGGCAATTTCGCGCCTCACGGGGTCGAAGCCCGAGAGGATGACGACTTCGGGCGTATCGTCGATGATGAGCTCGATGCCCGTCGCGTTCTCGATGGCGCGAATGTTGCGGCCCTCACGGCCGATGATGCGCGCCTTCATGTCGTCGTTGGGCAGCGGCACGACGGAGACCGTCGTCTCCGAAGCGTGGTCGGATGCGCAGCGCTGAATGGCGAGCGTGATGATGTTCTTGGCGTTGAGGTCTGCCTCGTCCTTTGCCTGCTGTTCGAGGTTTCTGACCTGCACCGCGCAGTCGCGGCGGGTCTCGTCCAAGATCTCGTCGGTGAGCTGCGCCTTTGCCTCTTCCTTGGTGAGCTGGGCGACGCGCTCGAGCTCGGCAACCATCAGCTCATGCTGGTGCGAGACCTGCTCCCGCGTCTTTTCCACCTCTTCGAGGCGCTCTTTTAAGTTGTTCTTCTGCTGTTCGACGCTGTCGAGCTTCTTCGTTAGTTCTGCGTCTTTCCGCTCGAGGGCGTCCTCCTGCTTGTTGAGGCGCGCTTCGATGCGTTGCTGCTCGGCGCGCTTCTCCTTCATCTCCTGTTCAAACTCGTTTCTTCTCTTGAGTTCCTGCTCCTTGGCCTCGAGGACCGCTTCTTTTTTTAATTGCTTGCATTCCGCCTTCGCACTTGCGAGCATCTTCTCGACCTGCTGCGAGGTTTCGTCGAGCTTCTGTTCCGACTTCTTTTTGGCAATTTTTTGAAGAATCACATAGGCAACGCCGCCGCCGATCGCAATTCCTAAGATGGGAAGTACGATGAAGAGCGCCACGGCGAGCCCTGTCGATACATCAAGGAGCAGGCTGCTTAAAATCGTCATTTTTCAGCCTCCTGCTTTGTATGGATTTGACATTTATCCGGTGTATCCCCTTGAAAGAAGGGGTATAGTCAGGCATTGTCCTTATGATTATACAATAATTTATGCGCTTTGTCAACAGGTTAAGCGCAAATCGTCAAAAAGAAAATCACAGGGTGAACATTGCATGAAAAATGAAAGGCGCGCCCTCTCTTGGGCGCGCCGTGCATATCAAGCCGAACAATTCAGCCGACGAACTGCGCCTTGTAGAGCTCGGCGTAGAAGCCGTTCTTTTCGAGAAGCTCCTTATGGGTGCCCTGCTCGATGATGGTGCCCGCCTTCATCACGAGGATGATATCTGCATTCTCGATGGTGGAGAGGCGGTGCGCGACGACGAAGCAGGTGCGGCCCTCCATGAGCTTTGAAAAGGCGTCCTGCACGCGCATCTCGGTGCGGGTGTCGATGGAGCTCGTCGCCTCGTCCAAGATGAGCATGGGCGGGCGGCAGAGCATGATGCGCGCAATGCAGAGAAGCTGCCGCTGCCCCTGCGAGAGCGCGCCCTCGTCGCCGATGACGGTGTCGTACCCCTCGGGGAGGCGGGAGATGAACCCGTGGGCGTGCGCTGCGCGGGCGGCCGCGATCATCTCCTCCTCCGTCGCGGAGGGATTGCCCATCAATAGGTTCTCGCGCACGGTCGCCTTCTTCAGCCACGTCTCCTGCAATACCATGCCGTAGTGCTTGCGGAGGGAGGCGCGCGTCACGTCGCGGACGTCCTTCCCGTCCACGGAGATACAGCCGCCGTCCACATCATAAAAGCGCATCAAAAGGTTGATGAGCGTCGTCTTGCCGCAGCCTGTGGGACCGACGATGGCAACGCGCTTACCCGCGGGCGCGAGCACGTTGAGGTGCTCGATGAGCGGCTTCTCCTTCTCATAGGAAAAGCTGACGTCCGCAAGCTTGACTTCGCCTTTGACGTTTGCAAGCTCTATATTTCCCTCGTCGGAGGGCTGTTCCTCCTCGCCGATGAGCGAAAATAAGCGCGCCGCGCACGCAAGGGCGTTTTGAAATTCCGTGATGACTTCGGTAATTTCGTTGAAGGGCTTGGTGTACTGCGTCGCATAGGAGAGCGCGGAGCTCAAATTGCCCACCGTGAAGGGAAGGGCCGCGCCCGCCGTGGAAATCACGAGGAAGGCGCCCACGAGCGCGACGACGGCATAGACGATGTTGTTGACGACGCGCGTTGCGGGGTTGGTGATGGAGGAATAGAAGATGGCTCTGAGCGACGCCGAGCGCAGGTTTTCGTTGAGCGTTTGGAAGGTCTCCTCGCTCTTTTCTTCGTGCGAGAAGGCCTTGACGACCTTTAAATTGCCGATCGCCTCGTCGATGTAGCCCGTCTGTTCGGCGCGCGCCGCCGCCTGCTTTTTGAAGAGCGGATAGGTGTGCGAAGAGATGAACCGCGCCACGAACAGCGAGAGCGGCGTTAAAAGGAGCACGCAGAGCGCGATCTCCCAGCGCATGACAAAGAGGATGATGAGCACGCCCAAAATGGTCGCCGAGCCCGTAAAGAGCTGGGTGAAGCCCAATAAAAGACCGTCGGAGAACTGCTCGGCGTCCGTGATGATGACGCTCGCCGTCTTGCCGTAGGCGCGGCCGTCGAGGTACTTTAAGGGCAGCACGCCGAGCTTGAAGAAGGCGTCGCGGCGGATATCGGCGAGGACGCGGTAGGCGATATAGTTGTTGCTCAAACTCATCAGCCACTGGGAGAGGGCGGCGAGGGCGGTGCAGGCGCCCATGGCAATGAAGAGGGCGTAGAGGCGGGGATAGTCGATGTTCCCAACTCCCATCATGCAGTCGATGGCAAGGCCCGCAAGGTAAGGAATGACGAGCGTTGCCGCCACATACAGCGCCGCACAGACGACGGTGCAGGCAATGTGCAGCCTATATGGCTTTAAATAGTTGAAAATGCCGCGAAGGGTGCCTTCGGGATGCCGTTTGATGCGCTTCATGCCCTTTCCTCCTCTGCGTCGCGGAACTGCGTCGCATAAATTTCGCGGTAGATATTGCAGGACTTTAAAAGTTCCTCGTGCCTGCCCATGGCGACCGCCTTGCCGCCCTCGAGCACGATGATGAGGTCGGAGTGCATGACGGAGGCTGCCCGCTGGGAGACGATGAAGACGGTGCTGTCTAACGTTCGGAGCGCGACGCGGAGGCGGGCGTCCGTCGCGTAGTCGAGCGCCGAGGCGGAGTCGTCTAAGATGAGAATTTCGGGCTTCTTTACGAGCGCGCGGGCGATGGTGAGCCGCTGGCGCTGGCCGCCCGAGAGGTTCTTGCCCTCCTGCTCGACGGGGGCATCCAGCCCACCCTTGGAAGTAACGACATCCTCTGCCTGCGCGAGGCGGACGGCCTCCATGAGTTCCTCGTCCGTCGCGTTCTCGTTGCCCCATAAAAGGTTGCTGCGGATGGTGCCCTCGAAGAGGACGGCCTTCTGCGGGACGATGCCAACTCTGGCGCGCAGTTCTTCGTATGGCACGCCGCGCACGTCTCTCCCCTTTAGAAGCACGCGCCCCTGCGTTGCCGCATAGAAACGGGGAAGGAGACTGACGAGCGTCGATTTGCCCGCGCCCGTGCCGCCGATGATGCCGATCGTCTCGCCCTGCCGCGCCATGAAGGTGATATCCGAAAGCGCATTGCCGCCGCCCGCATAGGCGAAGGAGACGTGCTCGAAGCGGACCGCCGCCCCGTCCGCATGGCCGTTCGTGAGGGTGGGCTCCAGGACGGAGGGCTCCCCTTCCATATCCAGCACCTTCCCGAGGCGCTGCTGGCAGGAGACGGCTTTCGTCATCGTGACGATGAGGTTGGCGAGCTTGACGAGCTCGACCAAGATCTGCGCGAGATAGCTGTAGAGCGCGATGACGTCGCCGTTTAAGAGGATGCCGTCCTCGACTTGACCGGCGCTTAAGTACAAAAGCCCGATGATGGCGAGGTTGACGAGGATGTAGGTGATAGGGCCGGTGAGCGCGGAGACGCGCCCCGCCCTGAGCTGCGCACGCTCGAGCTCGGAGTTGTTCTTTTGGAAGCCCTCGCGCTCCTTCTTTTCGAGGGAGAAGGCGCGGATGACGCGCACGCCCGCCAGATTTTCGCGGACGGAGAGAAAGACTGCATCGAGCTTGGCCTGCACCTTTTTATAGAGCGGGATGCCCGCGCCCATCACCGAATAGACGGCGATGGCAAGGAGCGGAATGACGGCGACAAAGACGAGCGCCACCTTTGCGTCCACGGTGAACGCCATTGCCATCGCGCCGAACACGATGAAGGGCGAGCGCAGAAAGAGGCGGAGCGTCTGGTTGACGCCCGTCTGCACCTGGTTGACGTCGCTCGTCATGCGGGTGATCATCGTGGACGTGCCCATCTCGTCGATCTGCGAGAAGGAGAAGGACTGCAATTTTTGGAAGAGGCGCGTCCTCAGCTCTGCAGAGCACCCCACGGCGGCGCGCGCCGCAAAGAACTGCCCCGTCACCGAAATGGCGCACCCCACGAGCGCCATGCCGACGAGCACGAGGCACATGAGGACGATGAAGGTCTTGTTGCCCTTGGCGATGCCTTCATCGACGATGAGCGCGACGATGAGCGGGGTGATGAGTTCGAGGCTGGCCTCCAAGAGCTTGAAGAGGGGCGCGAGGATGCAGTCGAGCCGAAAGCGTTTGAGGCAGGAAAAGAGATGTTTCAAGGGAACGCTCCTTGTTGTTTTTCATATGGTGCGGGCAAAGTGCCTTTTTGAGATTGTAGCCACAAACACAAGAAAAGTCAAGCGCGTTTTGTGCGCCTGACTTTGTTTGCAGATATTTGCGGGTTTACTTTGCGCCGTGCTCTTTTTTGACGCGCTCCTGCGCGAGGCGGAAGATCTCCTCCGTCGCGAAAGAGAATTTGGTGAGCTGCGTGCGGCCGCCCACGGGGTGCAGCCAATAGCTGTCGTCGTGCACGGAGATGTCGATGCAGTCGCCGAAGATGTTCTTTTTATACTTCTCCTTGCGGAAGGGGTAGTCGTATTCGATGTGCACGCTCTCGAGCTCGTTGCCCGTCCAGAAGAGGTCGACTTTCTCCCCATAGGCGGTGCAGGTGAGGTGCGTGCCCTCCAAGGTCTGCGTGAGGTGCCCCATGCCCTGGTCGTAGAATCTTTTCGCGTTGGGCAGGGTGTGGACGGTGACGTCGTCGTCGAAGCGGTAATTGCCGCTCTCCACCTCTTCGCGGACGTTTTGCCGCTCCCACGCCATCCAGTCGGGAATGTGCGAAAACTCCGTCTCCCCATTGACGGCGGAAAGTTCGCCGAGCTCGCTCATTTCCCACGCCTTCTTGCAGGCGTTGCACCAGAGGCGGGTGCCCTTGGAGTACATCTCAAACTCCTTCTTGCAGTGCGGGCACTGATAGAGGATGTGGTGCAGCCCTTCGGCGCGCTTTTCGTATGTATTATGGATGCCCTCCTGCTTCTGCCAGGCGTATTCGTCGCGCTGCAGTTCTTTATGGATGCGGGCGTTGAGCTCCGCCGCGGGAAGCGCTTTGACTTCCTCCGCGTTGGCGACGCAGACTAAATCGGCGCGGAGCGGCAGGTGCTGCTCCACCTTGTTCCACTGCGGCGCGGAGATGAAGGGCCCGTACATGCGCAAAACGACGACGGGGACCTTTAAGAGCTTGCCCGTTTTGCCCAAGGAATCGGGCAAAAAGGACGTGGTGCCGTCGAAGGAGTACCGCGCCTCGGGGTAGACGCAGACGATGTCGCCCAAAGTCTCGGTGCAGTACTTCATGTTCTTGATGAGGTGCAGGTCCTTTACAAACTTGCGCTTGCAGATGCAGCCGAGCTGCCGCATGAGCCAGTCGCCCACGTCGCGGATGGCGTCGATGGCGACGACGTTGTTCGCAGAATAGGGCGCGACTGCCTTATACATGACGGGGAAGTCGAGCATGCTCGCGTGCGTTGCAAAGAGTAGATAGGGCGGCTTGATGCCCTCCATATTCACCTTATTCACGGTGAGCGGGCGGCCCTTTAAGCGCGGATCGATGGCGAATTTGTTGGCGATCCACATCCATAGCTTACTTGGTTTTTTGGGTTTGCGCGTAAAATCGTAGCGCACAGGCTGTTTTTCTTTCATTGTATTCTCCCTCTCTTCTCCTTGGTAAAATGCCGTGCGGCGGCATTTCCCTGCCTAAAGTATAGCAGAGAGGGGCAACTTTGTCAAGACATGCGGCAAAAACGCCTTCAAAAGGCTTCAAACAGGAGCTTGATGCCGATGAGGACGAGGACGAGCCCCCCGAGTTTTTGCGCCCCGCACGAGAATTTATCGCCCACGAGCTTGCCCACTTGCACGGCGGCGAGGGAGAGGACGAACGTCGTTAAGCCGATGATGAGGGTGCAAGGGGGCACCGAGAGGGCGAGCGCGCCTGCCGCCTCCTGCGCCATCAGGGAGACGCCGACCGCGAGGGCGTCGATACTCGTTGCGACTGCCTGCGCCGTGAGCGTGCCGATGCCGAGGCTGCGCCGCTTTTGAAGGCAGCGGCTGCCCTCCTCCGTCATGGCATCGAAGAGCATCTTCCCGCCCAAAAAGCCGAGCAAGATGAAGGAAAGATAGGGCGCGATGCGGGAGACGAGGGCGGAAAAGACGCTGCTCCCCCAGTACCCTATAAGGGGCATGAGCGCCTGAAAGACGCCGAAGAAGAGGGCGATGAGAAGCGTCTTTTTTACGCCCATTTTTGGCTCTGCCATGCCGTTTGCCATGCCGACGGCGGCGGCGTCCATGGAGAGCGCCGCGCCCAAGAGAAAGATGTCGAAAATGCTCATTTGTCCTGTTGTCCCGATCTTCGAAAAATAAAAGACCCGTGCACGGCGCGCGTAATGACTTTACGTTCCGTGCACAGGTCTCGATGTTTCAGAATTCACCCGCGGCGCATCGCCGCAATGTGTGGATGAAGCCGCCTTTTAAGGCCCTCTACTCCCCCATGCCCCTTTATTTTAGCAGGGGAGCGGGGATTTGTCAACTTGTTTTATGCCTTTGCGAGCACTTCCAAAAGGCGCGGGGCGGGCGCGGTCTGCTTGGTGCCGCGCTCCAATTTTACGACGGTGCCCTCTATGCTCATATGCCCCTTGGCCACCAGCACTTTATCGCCCTCCTTTAAAAATAAGAGGTCGGGCGCGATATACCACGCCGTTTCCTCCCCGAAGGAGATTTTTGCAAAGGTGTAGATTTGTCCGTCCGAGAGGACGCCGCCTGCAAGCGAATGGATCATATTGCCTCCTTAAAAGAGCGGCGCGAACGCCTTTAAAATTTCGCACACGCCCCGCCAGACGACGCTCTTCTTCGCGTCCTCTTCCGTCTGCAGGGCGCTCTTTTCGAACGTTGCGAGGTAGTCGGCTTTGAGTTCCTCGTTTGCCGCCGTGCGGTACATGAAGACGGCGTTTTCGTAGTGGTGCATGAGAGAGCGGTAGTCGAGGTTGATGGTGCCCACGACGCTCACCTCGTCGTCTGCCAAAAAGCTCTTGGCGTGAACGAAGCCGGGGAGATATTCGTAAATTTTGACGCCGCCTTTTATAAGCGCCATGTAGTTGGAGCGGGTGAGCGCGAACGCCGTCTTTTTATCGGGGATGTGCGGCACGACGATGCGCACGTCCACCCCCCGCGCCGCCGCCGAGACGAGCGCCTCGCGCATACGATAGTCGAGGATGAGATAGGGCGTCATGATCCACACATACTTTTCTGCGACGCTTAGGATGTTGATGTAGAGGTCCTCGCCCAAATGCCGCCCGTAGAGGGGGATGGGGCCGTCGCTGTACGGCTGCACGAAGCCCTCGCCCTTGACGCCCTCTTCCTCTTCGGGGAGCCAGCGCGAGAAGTCCTCCGTCTTGCCGGCGCAGAGGTTCCAGAAGCGCAGGAACATGAAGAGAAGGCTCTTTGCGCCCTCGCCCTCGAGCCGCACCGCCGTGTCCTTCCACACGCCGTAGGGCTGTTTGAGGTTGATGTATTCGTCCGCCAAATTGATGCCGCCCGTGTAGGCGACTTTGCCGTCGATGACGGCGATCTTGCGGTGGTCGCGGTTGTTGTGGAAGTTGGAGACGACGGGCACGAAGGGGTTGAACTTATAGCACTTGATGCCCAGCTTGCGCAGGTACTTATAGTACCCCGCGCGCACATAGCCCATGCTGCCGATGTCGTCGTATAAAACGCGCACTTCGACGCCCTCTTCCACCTTGGTCTTTAAAATTTCGAGGACGCTCCCCCACATCTGCCCGTACTCGATGATGAAGTATTCGAGGAAGATGTACTTCTTGGCGGTGTGCAGATCGTAGAGGAAGTGGCGGAAGAAGTCCTCCCCCATGGGATAATAGCGCGTTGCCGTATTCGCATAGACGACGGCGTGCTCGTTCTTGGTGTAGAGCGCGCGCGAGACCCCCGCCCAGCGCCCCATATTTGCTTTGAGTTCCTCGGGGGAGAGCATGGGCCGCGTGAGCTTGCCCGCCTCCTGCTTGAGTGCCAAAAACTTCTTCCGCTGCCGCTTGGAGGGGCGGTTGTAGGAGAACACGACGTAGATGGCGACGCCGAACACGTCGAAGGCGACGATGCACAGAAGCCACAAAACCTTTGCCTCGGGCATCATGTTGCGGTTGATGATGTGGATGGCAACGGCGACGACGAACAGCCAGCGGATGACGGCGGAGATGAGATCGATCCACCAGCCGCCGTCCGTAAAGACGGCTTCGAGGATCAGCTTGAGCACATAGAACACGCCGGACACGGCCAAAAACCCTGCCAAAAACAGGGCAAGGATGGTGAGCGCCACCAACGTAAAGCGGCTGAGTAAAATTCTTAAACGTCTCTTCATATGTGCCGATTCCGATATAGATGATACCCCGAACGGGGGCGGTTCAAGCGTTTTCAAAGGTGCAGCCCGAGGGAAGAGCGGAGACAAAGCGCTCCTCGCCATCCTCGCGCACCCAGAGCTCCCCCATGCGGAAGAAGTAGGGCGGCTCCGCGACGATATGGGTGAGAATGCTCTCCGCAAAGTCGTTCTCCCCCACGTCCGCCGCCGCCCTTAAATAGAGGGTCTCGACGCCCGCAGAAAGGAGAAAGTCGCCTTGAAAGCTGTCCGAGAGCAGCACGGCCTCCGAAAAGCGTACGCGCTCGGTGCGCCAGACGCGGGTGCCGTCCCACGCGAAGGGTTCGCCGTCGTAGTATGCCCGCTCCGAATAGAAAGTATCGACGGCGACCGATTCGAGGGGCGTGAGCGTGCTGCCGTCGAGGGTGAGAAGTTCTAAGAGCGTGCCGTGCTCGAGCGTCATAATGACCGTTTGAAGGGCTTCGCTTGCGGGCACAAGGCCCGTATCGCCGTCGCGCTCCAAAAAGACGCCCTCGTATGTCACGTCTTTGAGGCAGGGAAGGGCGGAGGAAAGCGTCTCTTCCGTGATATCCTCTTCCCACCCGCAGAGGAAGGTCTCGGCGCGCCCAAGCTCCTTGGGGCGGGGGAGCATCGCAATGAGCGCAATGCCCGCCATAAGCAGGAGCGCGGCGAGGATGAGCGCCGTTTTGAGGGCGTTTTTGCGCCTGCCCGTCATAAATCGAGGCGGTGCTCGGCGTCCGACGTGGAGAGGGCGGAAAAGGCGTTCTGCCTGAGCCCTTCGTACACGGCGATGGCGACGGAGTTGGAAAGATTGAGCGAGCGGGCATCCTCCCGCATGGGGATGCGCACGCACGCCGCAGGATGGGCTAAAAGCAGCTCGTTGGGAAGACCCTTCGTCTCCTTGCCGAAGACGAGATAGTCGCCCTCCCCATAGCTTGCGTCCGCGTAGACGCGGGAGGACTTGGTGGTGAAGAAGTGCAGTTTTTCCTCGGGAACGCCGAGAAGGGCTTCTTCCACGCTGTCGTGCAATACGACGTTGACGAGGTGCCAATAGTCGAGCCCCGCGCGCTTTAAGTATTTATCGGAAATTTCAAAGCCGAGCGGGCGCACGAGGTGCAGCGTGCACCCCGTGGCGGCGCAGGTGCGCGCGATGTTGCCCGCGTTCTGCGGGATCTCCGGTTCGACGAGCACGACGTGGAACATTGGCGCCCTCCTTTTTCTATCTTATTATTTTAAGCGGGAGCGCGCGCATTGTCAAGCTCTGATTTATGAAAATTGTGTTATAAATCAACTTTGCCGAAAATGCACGGAAAAAGCGCCCCCTCCCCTCTTTTTCTGAGGGCATGAAAAAGGCCGCCAAAAGAGGCGGCCGCTCCCCTGTTTTGACCTTTCAGCCCATGTTCTCGAGGATGAGCTTATCGGCGACGAGCGCGATGAATTCGCTGTTGGTGGGCTTTTCGGTACCGATGTAGACGCGCGCGCCGAAGATGGCGTTGACGGCGTCGATGCGGCCGCGGTTCCAGGCGACCTCGATGGCGTGGCGGATGGCGCGCTCCACCTTGCTTGCAGACGTTTGGAATTTCTCCCCGATGACGGGATAGAGGCCCTTCGTGACGTTGTTGATGACGTGCGGGTCCTCGACCGCCATCTTGATGCCCTCGCGAAGATAGGCATACCCCTTGATGTGGGGCGGGATGCCGATGGAGATGAAGATGTTGCTGATGCGCTCATCCAGCGTATTGGCGCGGCGGCGCTCGAGGCTCTCGCGCTTTAAGGGCTCGCCCGCGACTTCCGCCGCCCGCTCCGCGACGACGGACGCCTCGACGGGCTTCATGAGGTAGTACCGCGCCCCGAGCGCGATGGCGCGGTTGATGATCTTGTCGTCGGAAAAGTTGCCCATCACGATGAAGGCGCACTTCTTTTCCGAGCGGCGCGCCTCTTCCATCACCGTGAAGCCGTCGAACCCCTTCAAAAAGAGGCTTAAGATCACGATGTCGGGCTCTTCGCTCTTCAAAAGGGCGATGCCTTCCTCGCCGCTTGCGGAAACGCCGCATACCTCCCAGCCCGTGCGAGAGGCGATTTGTTCCTTGAGTTCCTTTGCAAAAACTTCGTTGCTTTCCAGGATCAACACCCGCTGCGTCTTCATATTCTGCCCCCAGATGAGATGATACCACAATTATAATTTAACTTTTTGCCGTTGTAAAGCTATTTTTGTAAAAAAGTCATTTGTTTTTTTACAAAAATCGTCGATTTGTGTAAAATAGTTATGGAATATGACATATAATGCCGATTTCGTTCTCATGGTCGGCTTCGGCGGGAAAGGGAAAGCGCCGCGCGGGGGGCACATTCGTGCCCCCCGCGCGGCGCAGAAAAGTTCTGTTGATGTCAGCCCTCGATGCTGTCGAGATACTCGTCGAAGGTGATACTCTTATCGTAGACCTTGGTGCCGTCTAAGACGATGATGCGGTTTGCAACGGTGTTCATGAGTTCCTGGTCGTGCGAGGTTAAGAGCATGCAGCCCTTGAACGCCGTGAGGCCGTTGTTGAGTGACGTGATGGACTCGAGGTCGAGGTGGTTGGTGGGCTCGTCGAAGATGAGGAAGTTGCCCCCTTCGAGCATCATTTTGGCGAGCATGCAGCGCACCTTTTCGCCGCCCGAGAGCACTTTTGCCTCTTTGAGCGCCTCCTCGCCCGAGAAGAGCATGCGCCCCAGCCAGCCGCGGAGGTATTCCTCGTAGTGGTCCTTCGAGAACTGCGAGAGCCACTGCACGAGCGTTAAAGAGCAGCCGTCGAAATACTCGGAATTGTTTTCGGGGAAGTAGGAATAGGAGATGGTCTTGCCCCACTTGACGGTGCCCTCGTCGGGCTGCTCCTTGCCCGTTAAGATGTCGTAGAGCATGGTGACGGAGGTGGACTTATCGGAGAGGATGCCGATCTTATCCCCCCGCTGCACGGTGAAGGAGACGTCCTTAAAATACCCCTCCTTGGTGAGGCCTTCGACGGTGAGGATGTCGTTGCCGATCTCGCGCTCGTATTTGAAGTCGATGAAGGGGTATTTGCGGAGGGAGGGCTTGAAGTCGGAGATGGTGAGCTTTTCGAGCTCCTTCTTGCGGGAGGTCGCCTGGCGGGACTTGCTCGCGTTCGCCGCGAAGCGGGCGATGAATTCCTTGAGCTCGGCGGCGCGCTGCTCCGCCTTCTTGTTGGCGTCCTTCTGCTGGCGCGCGAGAAGCTGCGAGGTCTGGTACCAGAAATCGTAGTTGCCCAAAAAGAGGTTGATCTTGCCGTAGTCCACATCGCAGATGTGCGTGCACACCTTATTTAAGAAGTGACGGTTGTGCGAGACGATGATGATGGTGTTCTCAAAGTCCAGAAGATAGTTCTCGAGCCAGCGCACCGTTTTGAGGTCGAGGTTGTTGGTGGGCTCGTCGAGAAGGAGCACGTCGGGGTTGCCGAAGAGCGCCTGAGCGAGGAGCACCTTGACTTTCTGCTTGGCGTCCAGCTCGCCCATCTGGAGATAGTGATACTCCGAAGGGATATCCAGCTCGTTCAAAAGCGTCTCCGCTTCGCTCTCGGCCTCCCAGCCGCCGAGCTCTGCAAACTCGCTCTCGAGCTCTGCAGCGCGGACGCCGTCTTCCTCGGTAAATTCGGCGTGCGCGTAGAGCGCTTCCTTCTCATCCATCACTTCGACGAGGCGCTTGTGGCCGAGCATGACCGTTCTTAAGACCGTCTCGAAGTCGTATTTGTTCTGGTTTTGGGCGAGCACGCTCATGCGCTCGTTCTTGCCCAAGGTCACTTCGCCCTTGTTGGGTTCGATCTCGCCCGAGAGCACCTTTAAAAAGGTGCTTTTGCCCGCGCCGTTCGCGCCGATGATGCCGTAGCAGTTGCCCGAAGTAAATTTGAGGTTGACGTCCTCGAAGAGTTTTTTGCTGCCGTATTGCAGGCTGACGCCCGTGACCTGTAACATAGTGTTCCTCTCGCCCGAAGTTTTTTTCTATTATACCAAACGGGGCAAAATTTTACAACCGAAAGCGCGGAGGAAATGAAATTTCGCGGCAAATGACGTGAGCGGACAAAGAAATCTGTACTTTCCTGTTGTTTTTTTGAAAATGTGCCTTGACTTCGGGCGGGAAAGAAGGTATAATAAAGCCGGCGGCGAAAAGGCGCTTTGCTTTTCGCGTGCCCAAATCGCTGAATTCTTTAATATTTATGGAGGTTTTAGGATGACTAAAATGACAATCGACGGCAATACCGCCGCCTCCCACGTCGCTTACGCCTTCTCGGAAGTAGCGGCCATCTACCCCATCACGCCTTCCTCGCCCATGGCGGAGTCCGCGGATGAGTGGGCCACCCAGGGCAGAGTGAACATGTGGGGACAGAAGCTCCGCATCGCAGAGATGCAGTCCGAGGGCGGCGCTGCGGGCGCCGTGCACGGCTCGCTCTCCGCAGGCGCGCTGACGACCACTTACACCGCTTCTCAGGGGCTCCTTCTCATGATCCCCAATATGTACAAGATCTCGGGCGAACTTCTGCCCATGGTCATGCACGTTTCGGCGCGTGCGCTCGCCGCACATTCCCTGAACATCTTCGGCGACCATGCCGACGTCATGGCATGCCGCCAGACGGGCTTTGCCATGATCTCCTCCTGCTCGGTGCAGGAAGTCATGGACCTCGCCCTCGTCGCACACCTTGCGACCCTCCGTGCGCGCGTTCCCTTCATCTCCTTCTTCGACGGCTTCCGCACCTCCCACGAGGTCAGCAAGATCGACGTCATCTCCTATGAGGAAATGAAGGCCATCGTCGACAAGAAGGGCCTTGAAAAGGACATTGCCGACTTCCGCGCAAGGGCGCTCAACCCCGAGCACCCCATCCAGAAGGGTACCGCGCAGAACGGCGACACCTACTTCCAGAACCGCGAGACCGCGAACAGCTACTATCTCGCCGCTCCCGCCATCGTGCAGGAGATGATGGACGAGGTTTCCGCACTCACGGGCAGGAGCTACCACCTCTTCGACTACGTCGGCGCTCCCGATGCAGAAGAAGTCATCGTCATCATGGGTTCGGGCGCAGAGACGGTGGAAGAGTCCATCAACAAGCTCAACGCGATGGGCAAGAAATACGGCCTCATCAAGGTCCGCCTGTACCGCCCCTTCGTCTCCGAAGCCTTCGTGAAGGTCATCCCCGCAAGCTGCAAGAAGATGGCTGTCCTCGACCGCACCAAGGAGCCCGGCTCCCTCGGCGAGCCCCTCTATCTCGACGTCTGCACCGCGCTCCTCGAGCACGGCATGAAGGACATCACCGTCGTCGGCGGCAGATACGGCCTCGGCTCCAAGGAGTTCAACCCCTCGATGGTGCTCTCCGTCTACAAGAACCTCGAAAAGGAAACGCCTAAGAACCACTTCACCGTCGGTATCTACGAGGATGTGACGAACACCTCGCTCGACTTCTCCGAGAAATTCGACGCAGCGCCCGCAGGCTCCACCTCGTGCAAGTTCTACGGCCTCGGCTCGGACGGCACGGTCGGCGCGAACAAGAACTCCATCAAGATCATCGGCGACCACACCGATATGTACGCGCAGGCATACTTCTTCTATGATTCCAAGAAGTCGGGCGGCATCACCGTCTCCCACCTCCGTTTCGGCAAGACGCCCATCCAGAGCGAGTACCTCATCGACGCGGCGGACTTCATCGCCTGCCACAACCCCTCCTACATCATCCGCTACGACATGGTCAGCGATTTGAAGGACGGCGGTTCCTTCCTCCTCAACGCTCCCTGGACGAGCATCGAAGAGCTCGAAGTCAACCTGCCTGCCAAGGTCAAGAACACCCTCGCAAAGAAGCACGCGAAGCTGTATGTCATCGACGCCATTTCCATTGCGGCGAAGCTCGGCCTCCGCGGCAGGACGAACACCATTTTGCAGTCGGCGTTCTTCCTCATCAACGAGCAGATCATGCCCTACACCGAGGCGGTCGACCTCATGAAGAAGATGGCGTACAAGTCCTTCGCAAGAAAGGGCGACGCCGTCGTGCAGATGAACTACAACGCGATCGACTCCGCAAAAGAGCACCTCGTCCAGATCGACATCCCCGAATCGTGGGCAACGACGACGGAAGGCGCAGAGATGATCAAGCTCGCGGACAACGACTACTTCAAGAACGTCATCGCGCCCATCCTCGCGCTCGAAGGCGATAAGCTGCCTTCCTCCGCCTTCAATGCGGACGGTTCCGTCCCCACCGGCACGACCAAGTTCGAAAAGCGCGGCGTCGCCGTCATGGTGCCCAAGTGGGTGAAGGAAAACTGCGTGCAGTGCAACCAGTGCTCCTTCGTCTGCCCGCACGCCTGCATCCGTCCCGCCCTCGTTGCGGAAGGCGCAGAGAAGCCCGCAGACTTCGACACCAAGCCCGCGACCGGCATCAAGGGCTATGAGTTCCGTATGCAGGTCTCCCCGCTCGACTGCATGGGCTGCGGCGTGTGCGCAGAGGTCTGCCCCGGCATGAAGGGCAACAAGGCGCTCGTCATGACCCCGTTCGCAGAGCTCGAAGTCAAGGAAGCCTCAAATTGGGAATATGCCGTCGATCTGCCCGAAGTCGACCTCTCCGAAGTTAAGATGGCAGACGTCAAGAAGAGCCAGTTCACCCCTTCGCTCTTCGAGTTCTCCGGCGCGTGCGCAGGCTGCGGAGAGACACCTTACGTCAAGGTCGTCACCCAGCTCTTCGGCGACAGGATGATCATCGCGAACGCGACGGGCTGCTCGTCCATCTACGGCGGCTCCTCCCCTACCTGCCCTTACACCGTCAACAAGCAGGGCCACGGCCCCGCATGGGCAAACTCCCTCTTCGAAGACAACGCAGAGTTCGGCTACGGCATGAACCTCGCTTACAAGGCAAGGAGAGAGACCCTCAAGGATAAGGTCGCAAAGCTTGCAGAAGCTTGGGCGGGCTATGAAGAGGGCAAGGCTGCCTGCGAGGCGTGGATCGAGAACATGAACGACGCCGAGGGCAGCAAGAAGGCGGCAGCGGCGCTTATCAAGGCTTGCGAAGGCTGCAAGGACTGCGGCTGCGAAGCGGATGCGCTCGTCAAGGAAGTGCTCGCAGATAAGGACTGCCTCGTCAAGAAGTCCTTCTGGATCATCGGCGGCGACGGCTGGGCATACGATATCGGTTACGGCGGCCTCGACCACGTCCTTGCCTCCGGCGAAGACGTCAACGTGCTCGTCCTCGATACCGAGGTCTACTCCAACACGGGCGGTCAGGCTTCTAAGTCCACCCCCATCGGCGCGGTCGCGAAGTTCGCTTCGAGCGGCAAGCGCGTGAAGAAGAAGGACCTCGGCATGATCGCGGCGACCTACGGCTATGTGTATGTCGCACAGTGCGCGATGGGCTCGGATAAGGCACAGCTTGTTAAAGCTCTGAAAGAGGCAGAAGCTTACCACGGCCCTTCGCTCATCATCTGCTACGCGCCCTGCATCAACCACGGCATCAACATGACGAAGTCGCAGGCAGAGGAGAAGGCGGCAGTCGACTGCGGTTACTGGCAGCTCTTCCGCTACAACCCCGAACTTGCCAAGGAAGGCAAAAACCCCTTCGTCCTCGATTCCAAGGATCCCACGGGCGATTACCAGGCGTTCATCCTCGGCGAGACGCGCTACGCTTCCCTCAAGAAGACGCAGCCCGCCGTTGCAGAGGAGCTCTTCAAGGAGACCGAAGAGGCTTCGAGAGAGCGCCTTGCAGGGTACAAGCACCTCGCAGGCAGAGAATAATCGCTTACACGCACCCCAACCTTCAGGGAGACGGCTCGAAAGGGCCGTCTCTCTTTTTTTGCGGGTGCATAAAAAAATTTCAGTGGTTGACAATACAATACGGGCGTGGTACAATGGTGATGGGCATATGTGCGCCCATGACCATAAAGGAGATAAGTTATGACTTTTTGGGAAAGACTTGGGGAGGGTCTTGCGGCATTCTGGGAGGAGTTCGTGAACAACACGGGCCTTACCATCGTGCGGACGCTCGCCTTCCTCGTACTTGGGCTCGTTGTCATCCGCATCGTGCAGATCATCGCCCGTTCGGTGACGCTCAAGACCAACAAACTCGACCGCGCGGCGTCCTCGTTCGTGCTCTCTATCCTCTCGGTGGTGCTCTACATCGCCCTCGTCATCGTGATCGTGAGCTCTTTGGGCTTTTCGACGGCGAGCATCATCGCGGCGTTCTCCGCCGTCGCCCTCGCCGTGGCGCTTGCCTTAAAAGACAGCTTGGGCAGCCTTGCGAACGGCGTCATCATCATCTTCTCCAAGCCGTTTAAGAAGGGCGACAGCATCAAGATAAGCGGCTATACGGGCACGGTGCAGGAGATACGGCTCTTCAACACCAAACTTTTGACGGCGGACAACGACACCGTCATCATTCCCAACAGCGAAGTGCTGGGGAGCGACCTCGTGAACTACAGCACGATGCCGATACGGCGCATCGTCTTCAACTTTACCGCCGCCTACGGGGAGGACCCCGAGAAGGTGAAAAAAGCCGTTTTGGACGGGGTAAAGGCAATTCCCAACGTTTTAGACCCGCCCGCGCCGTCGTGCGTCATTACCGATTACGAGGACAGCGCGGTGGGCTATTCGGTGCGCCTTTGGACGCCCAACGAATTTTACTGGGATACCCACGCCGCCGTGCGCGATACCGTTTTAAAGGTCCTCAATGAGAACAACATCGAGATCCCCTACAACCGCCTCGAAGTGACGATGCGGCCCAACGCTTCCTACGGAGGTGACGAAAAGTGAATACCTTTCTTCTTTTGACGGACGCCGCCGGGACCGCCGCGGACGCCGCGGGCGGCAAGCTGCTCTTGGACTATATCATCTACTTTGTCATCATCGCCGTGGGCATTATCGTGCTGCTGTTCCTGCGGCGCGCGACCCGCCTGCCCTCGCACGCGGACGTGAAGGAGCGCGTTGCTGCCTTCTCCGTTGCCTTAAAGGAGACGGAGAAAAGCGCCCCCGAACGGCTTGTGGAGCGCATCAACCGCGCGGGCAAGCTCATCTCCGACTGCGACAAGCTCATCTATTCAACGAGCGCCCTCGCCCAGAAGGAGCGCGACGGCGACATGGACAAGGTATGCACCCTGCTCGAAGAGGCGCGGGGGGAACTTTCCGCCTTCCGCTTAAACGGCGGGAATGAGAGCTGGCGGCTCTCGGAGGCGCACATGCGCACGGAAAACGCCGTCGGCGTGCTCACGAACATCCTCGAGAGAGACAAGACGCTCAAAAAGAACAAAAAACGGGCATAAAATTCGGGCGCTCCTTCTGCGGGGGCGCCTTTTGCATACGGGCGCGCTGCCCGCTCCCCCGAAAAATACCCCCTTGAATTTGCACGAAAAGTATGCTATACTGTGCATATGAAGATATAGGGAGGACAGTATGGATATCTCCAATGCATCGCGGTTCATCAACAGCTATAACCGCATCGAGGCGCAATTGAAGCTCGTCTATAACGCAAAGGCGACGCAGAATTTTACAGACCTTGTAAAGCGGTGCGCCGACCTCGACATCACCGTGCGCCGCTATGAGACCGAGCTCATCGACTACGGGAAACTGAGAAACGCCATCGTCCACCGCACGGACGGCGGGGCGGGCGAGACCGTGATCGCCGTGCCCTGCGACGAGGTGGTGCGCCAGATCGAGTTCATCGAAAAGCTACTATGCCACCCGCCGCGGCTCATGGACGCCATCAAGGTGAAGAAGGTGACTTCGGTGTTTGCCGACAAGCCCATCATGTCTGCCATCGAGACGTTCGCCGCCTACCGGCAGAAGACGCTGCTCGTCTATGACCACGGCACGATGATCGGCGCGGTGAATACCTACCTTCTCTATTCGAAAATTCTGCAAATTGCGGCGTCGGGCAAGAGCGTGACGGACTACTTAAAGCAAACGCCCTGCCGCGAGCTTGTGGACGAGGAGGAGATGAAGCGGTACCTCATCATGAGCCAGGAGGCGACGGTGTTTGACGTGTTCGTCGCCTTTGAGGAGAAGAAGGATTTGACGGCCGTCATCGTGACGGAGCACGGCGTATTCGGCGAGAAGGCGCTCTCCATCATCACCCCTTCCGACTTCCCGCGCATCAACCGCTTCCTTGAAAACTACAACGCAAAGCCGTTTTGAGGGCAAGTTCGGAAAAAAAGAAGGGCGCCGGGGGGGGCGCTCTCTTGGGCAAAAATGTGCCCTGTTTTCATAATTTGAAAGGGTAAAAAATATTTCCGAAAAAAAGTTGCAAAAAGCGGGAAAAATTTTTCCCGAAACGCTTGACAAAATCAAAAAGCGTGCTATAATGAAGGCACAACAAGGAAGTAACCAACACGGCGAACCTTCTTAAAACATTTTAAGAAAAGCCAAGTTTGGCTTCCCGACAAAAAGGACAGTTTCCGAACGGATGACTTGTTTGATTTAAGGAACGTAAGTTTTCTCTGTGGACGGTTTTGAAATAAGACCGAAACCAAAGAACCTTAAAAAAGACAAGAAATACAAGTAAGAGATGCCTCCCCCAAATCGGAAAGAAAAATTTGGAACTATCTCAAAAGAAAATAAGAAGTCATTCCTTCCACAGACGGTTTATTTCAAGCGCAGGAATAAAACGGGAACAAGCCGAGAAAGTTACCAATTTGTTGGGGCGGATATCAAATTTATCGCTCGAAACCCTTCAAATCGCATTCAGAGGGAACAAAGTCTTTGGAAAATCGGGAATTTTTCAAAAGGAAATTTTTGAAGAACTTGATGAAGAGCCAAAGAACGGTTTCGGGAAAGAACAAATTTGAATTTTCAAGACGGAAGAGATGAAAACTTGGAAGTTGAGAAGAGGAAAAAAGTTCGAGGCCTGAAAGTTAAGAAACAACACGGAATGGATGGGAAGAAAAGAGCAAGAAGATCGTAAAAAGGAAAGAAAAATTTTTCCGGATCGTGATTTTGACCGAATGAGAAAAGTAGGGAAAAGCCTGTAAGTTCGATCCATGAGAAATACTTTTCAGAATCAGCGATCGGATCCATAAATTTCATATTCGTCTACAAGCGGTGCATCATCCGATGCACCGCTTACTTTTTGTGTTTGAGGGGAAGTTGAGCCTCTCCCCTATTGAGGCGCAGTCAAGTTCGGTTCGGCGATACTCCCCCCGGCGCGCGGGAAGCGCTGCCGCTCCCCGATGCACCGTTTCCTCTTTGTTTTGCGCGCGCCCCATTGCGTGGAGCAGGGCGGCAAGGTTTATGCGCTCCCCTATCGAGCGGAGCTTTTGCCGTGCAGGCGGGTTTTCTGCCGTCTATCATCCTCTATGGGGGTGGGAGCGGCGGCGGGCTCCCCTATCGTTAAGCGTCGGGCAGACGGACGGCGAGCGGGCGCGGAGAGCGGCAGAGCGGGCAGGCAGCAGAGCAAGGGTCGGACGGGCGGCAGAACTCTCCCCCACCGCGGCGAGAGTTGGGCTCTATTTGACGATACTCCCCTACCGGGAGAGAGTGGCGCTGTTCGCGCCCCTATCGGCATGAAATACTGCCCGCCCATTGACAAGACTACATTCTTTTGTTATACTCTATATAAGATTTGCACGGGCGGCGCGGCGAACGCGTCCGCTTGGCAACGGGAGCAGAGCAGTATGGACAAACAGATCGCGATCGAAGGCAAATGGCGGCGCGTGTTCGACTTTGATTTCGGCAGGCGCGCATTTTTTACCATTGAGACGGACCGCTTTCGGATCGTACTCAACGGCGGCAGCGTAAGAATTTTTGACGGACAGACGAAGGAGCTGCGCTTTCGGATGAACGGCTTTCGTTATCTCTATACGGGTGACGTCTCTCCCGACGGGCGGCTGCTTGCGGCGCTGGAGAACGGAAAGCACTTTTACCTCTTTTCGCTGGAAGATCTTACGCTTATAAGGCGCGTTACGCTGCCCCGCGGCTATGAGAGCATCGACGGCTATCCGTCCTTTTCCGAGGACGGCAGCGAGCTCATCGTGCCCGTGAGCATCTACCGCACAGGGGAATACCACCACTTTCTGTGCCGCTATGAGGCGGCAGTCTGCCGACTGCGCTCCATGCAGGAGGTCGGCTATGACGCATTTCCCGCATGGCCGCTCCCGCCATTGCCGCAGTAATGCCGTCATCGGCGGTAATTTTTCGATTGCAGCACGGCATTATCACCGATAAAAACAGTTGAAGAGGACAAGGACGGCGGTATAGAAAGAAAATGGTACAATATGGCATACGACGTCACAACAGATGTAGCAATCTACCGAATGGCTTTCTACTGGTGCGCAAATGATACGGACGATGAAGGCAATGTGGGGATAGAGTCGTTCTATATGCCGATATGCATATAGCGGGTTCTTGCGGGTTAAAGGAAGAAAATTGAATTACAACATTGAAATGGTTATGGTAAGATGACAAATCTCGAATATTTAGAAAAATTTATAACCGAAACCTATGGGGCGATCTGTTTTCATAACGCCCCTGAGGACGGTTATAGAGGATATAAAATTTATTTTTCATATAATTTTACCGCAAATTGCGCAAACCGTTTTGAAACGATTGGAAACGCGGGCAGATAATATGAAAGAATCAACAGAAAAAGGAACATAAAGAATTATGGAAAAGCTGATACCTATAACAACTGTAAACGAAATCGACAGGGAAAAGCCGTACACCGCCGAAACATTCCGCGAGGCAGGTGTAAAGAAGCTCGCGCACCTTACCGCCATAAAGGAGCTGATGGAGTCGGAAGGCTATGCCGAAAAGCGAAAAACATTCGAGGAGGAGCGGGAGAGACTGTTTGCCGAAATTGACCGCTATACCGAGCATATCAGGGAATGGGAAGAGGAAATGACGCAAAAGATCATGGAAGACCCGTCCCTCTCCGATGAAGAAAAGGGACGGAAGATGCAGGATGAAGTTTACGGCAAAATAGTGGAAATGCACAGACAGGCGGAGAGCGGCGAGGCGTACCAAAAAGCTATTGGCGAGTACGGTGCATTCATTCAGAACAATCAGATGATGGACGAGTCTACCCTCTATAACCTGAAAAGGACTTCGCCCGAGAGTATGCCGTTTGTAGACCTTGCCGAGACGCTCAGGGGCGAGGAGACGGAGGAAATTTATTTTGAGATGCCCTCCGACTGCATCTACGACCAAATCGAAATTTGGGAAGACTATGTAGAAAGCGGCTATCTCGACGACTATCATAAGGCCGTCGAAGAGGACGAATGCGCCAAAAAGCTCTCCGCATTGCAGCTTGACTATCTCTTTTCGGAGTGCGACGAGGTATGCTTCTACGCGGAGGAGAACGTGCGCCTCGGCGACGAGAGCGACGAGCGCTTCGCCGAAATTCTGGACGGAGCCGTGAGGACGGAACGGACGGAAAATTACGGAATGAACGTGCTGTGCGTTTCATTAAAGCCGACGTTAAAGCTCAAAGAATACCTTCTCTCCTTCAAGCGGTTCAATCGCTATCATTATGACGCCTATGAGCGGTACGCCCCCTATGTGAGTTTCGGCGATATACGGTTTTTGAAGGACGGAAAGACGCTTTTGAGCTGCCTCACGCACGAGGGGTATTTCGACGTTGCAGAGGAATTGAAGCCCGTATTCGAGGGCTTTGTGGAAGAAGTATGACATTGCACGCCGCCGCGCGGACTTTCGTCCGCGCGGCGGCGTGCGTTTCTCCCCGCTCCCCCACTCCCCTCTTCGCAAAAATTTAACAAAAAACACATACTTCTGTAACGCGGCTCTTTCAAAGCTTGGGTATAATACTTACGAACAAGCGGGCGGGGAACGCATAGGAATGCGCCCTCGCGGGAGGAAGATATGAAACATGCAAAGACGGCCGCGGTATGCGCGGCGGCGGGAATTTTAACGCTGGGGCTGGCGCTTACGGGCTGTACCTTCTGGCAAAAGACGGAGAGTGTGTATGTGACGTCCATCTCTCAGTCGACGGCGGCGGACGGCTCGCTCCAATACACGGTATTCTACTCGGACGGTACGTCGACGGTGCTCGCGGGCGCAGCCGCATCCCAAGAGATCCCCAACGTTGCCAAGGACGCGTATGAGGCGTACCTCGCGGAGACAGGGGATGATATCACCTATTCGGAATTCCTCGAAAAATACCTCACGGCGGAGGACGACTCCAACGCGCAGGCGGTGGCGGCGTGCCTCAATTCGACGTTGAAGATCTATGCGGAGAGCGTCGTTACCGAGAGCTCCTACAACCCCTTCTGGGGAACGACTACCGTCACCGATGTTTCCATTTCGACGGGCTCCGCCGTCATCTACCGCATCGACGAAGCGAACGATACCGCGTACCTTGTGACCAACTATCACGTCGTTTACAACGAGGATGCGGATACGAACAAGAACGGCGGGTATATCGCACGGGCGATCCATGGCTACCTTTACGGCAGTGAGAACGAGCCCTCCCCCATCGACGAGGACAACGACGGCCGCGCCGACACCGACGAGGACGGCTATACGGAGTATGCCTACGGCGAGAGCGCCATTGCCTTTGAATATGTGGGCGGCTCTGTGGAGAACGACATCGCCGTCCTGAAGGGTTCGCTCTCGGCGCTCCGCGCCCTCAACCCCGACGTGAAGGCGGTGACGCTTGCCGATGATTACTATGTGGGCGAGACGGCCATTGCCGTCGGCAACCCCGAGGGCGAGGGCCTGAGCGTGACGCAGGGCATCATCAGCACCGAAAATGAGGAGATCACGATCGAACTCGGCGGCGAGTATCGCACCTATCGCACGCTCCGCATCGATACGCCCCTCTACCAAGGCAACTCGGGCGGCGGGCTGTTCAACCTTTCGGGCGAGCTCATCGGCATCACCAATGCGGGCAGCATGGATGACGAGAACATCAACTATGCGATCCCCTTCGACCTTGTACAGGGCGTTGCCGACAATATCCTTTACTATGCAAACGACGGAGACTCTTCGACGAACGGCGCCTATCGCATCACCCTCGACCTCTCCGTGATGGCGGACAGCTCACGCTATGTGTATGACGCCGCCTCGGGCTACGGACATATCGAAGAGGAAGTTACCGTCTCTTCCGTTTCCTCGCGCGGCATTGCGGGGGCGCTGGGGCTGGAGACGGGCGACCGCATCGACGCCTTCCTTGTAAACGGCACGGAATACGAGATCTCGCGCACCTTCCATATCTACGATATCCTTCTCAATGTCCGTTCGGGAGACAGCATCCGCATCCGCTATGAGCGCGAAGGCGCACTGCAGGTGTCGGACAGCTATCTTGTCTCTACCGCGGACCTCGGCCCCATTGAATGACCATACTTCTTCTTCCATCATAACTTGAACGCCGCGGGGCGCCCATTCGGGCGCCCCTCGGCCAATTTTGCGCTCATGGAGCGCAAAAGGGGCGCGCCCGCCATTTGGCGGGCGCGCCCCCTCGTCATTTAGTTGGAAGGGATAAAGCTTAAAAGATTTTCGTATGTTCCGGGGAAGAAGATGAAGATGACGCAGATCGCAAGCAGCGCCAAAAAGATGATGAAGAAGAGGAAATTGCGTTTGACCATCGCCTCCAGCCCCACGATCGCCGCGATGACGAACGCGCCGTAGAACCAGATGCCCTTAAAGATGGCGTACAGCCAGTCGACGTTGCTGATAAACGACCACTGCGCGTCGATGAGCAGCAGCGCGAACACGACCACATACACGACGGCGAGGATCTCGCCGAGGATGTCGAACACCTTCGAGAGCGTATTCTTCCAATTTTTACCCATAAAAGCACCTCCTTGCGCTTGGTGCCTCTATTATAGCCCCGCCCCGCCGTCACGTCAAGCACTTCACAAAGAACTCACCAAACTTTCACTTGGAAGCCGTGTCGGGCGCGGGTTGGGGGGTCTCCCCTTCCGTCGCCTTCTGCCGCTTTTCCATGCGCTTCCAATTGATGAAGCCGTAGAGGTCGTTTACAAGGAACATCACGAAACAGATGATGACGGAAAGGTATGCGATGTCCTCGGTGGCGGCGAGCACCCATAAGACGATGAGGACGACGTCGTTGGCGGCGTAGGCAAGGGCGTAGTAGGGGCTGCGGCGGAAGGTGAGATAGACGGCGATGAAGCTGGTTGCGACGGAGACCGTGCTCGGGATGAGGTTGGACGTATTCAGCGCGCGGAGGATGAAGAAGAAGGCGGCTGTGACGGCGGCGGTGAGGGCGAAGGCAAAAAGGGCTTCCTTCGCCTTTAAGCGGTTGACCTTGACTTCGCTCTTGTTGCCGTTGAAGGGGTTCTTCAGCCAGGAGACGAGCGCGACGACCGCCATCGGGGCGGTCATGCCGAGGTAGGTGATCATCTCCCCGTAGTAAGAAAACGTCCAGGAGATGATGCCGTATAGTACGCTGAAGACGAGCATAAGGACCTGCCCGACGGGGTTGCCCTTGGCGCAGAAGATGAGCGACGTTGCCCCCACGAGCGAGGCGATGAGGGTGAGCCAGTTGGTGCGGTCGAAGATGAAGAAGGAGAGAAGGATGAGAAGGACGGACGAGAAGTAGAGCGCGATCTCTGCCTTCGTGAAGGAGCGGATGAACTTTTTGACTGCCTGCATAGTTTACCTCACAAAAAAGGACATCCGCAGCCGCATCTTCCAAGACCTAACGATGCCGCAACGAATGCCCTTGCATTCCCTACCCGGTGGCAGGTGTTTTTTGAATTTTCTCTATCTTATCAAACGCTTCCCGATAAGTCAAGCGTTTGAACGAAGGTTTTATGCGTTTTTTTGCGCGCGGGCCAAAATTGCCGCGTCCATTTTACGGCGGGTCTTTTTGTAGGCATAGACGAAGTAGGCGATCTCGCACACCGCCGTCAGCGCCCACGAGACGGGATAGAGAAGATAAAGCAGCGTCGTGGTGCCCTGCAGCGGGAAGATGACATACACCCAAAAGACGCGGAACACGCACGAGCCGAGGATGACCATGACCGTCGGCCACACCGTGCGGTTGAGCCCGCGCGAGGCGGCGATGGTGCAGTCCATGAATGCCGAGACGGCATAGGAGAAGCACATGACACGGAGCCTGTCTTTGCCCGCCGAAATGATGGCGGCGTCGTTCGTGAAGATCCCGAGGAAGACATCGGCGAAGGCGAAAAGCAATAGCCCCAAGATGAGCCCAAAGCCGAAGGAGTAGGCAAGGCTTATGAAGTAGCTCTTTAAGATGCGGTCTCCCTGCCCCGCGCCGTAGTTCTGGCCGATGAAGCTGGTGCAGCCCGTGTAGAAGGCCGCCATGAGCTCGAAGACGAGGGTGTCGGCATTGAGCGCTGCGGTGTTGCCCTCGACCACGGTGGGCGGGAAGGTGTTGACGCCCGCCTGGATGAAGAGGTTGGCGAGCTGGAAGATGGCGTTCTGGATGCCTGCGGGGACGCCGAGCATGAGCACGAGCTTGACGATGCGGCCGTCCGGCCTCAATTTGGAAAATTGCAGCTTGTAGGGGCGGGAAGTCCTATGCAGGGCGATGAGGATGAGCGCCGCCGACAGCCACTGCGAGATGGAGCTTGCAAGCGCGACGCCCGCGACGGACAGATCGCAGACGATGACGAAGAAGAGATTTAAAAGGATGTTGGTGACGCCCGAGATGCTGAGGAAGATGAGCGGCTTTTTCGTATCGCCGTCGGCAGAGAACACGCCGTTGCCGAAGTTATAGATGGCGGTGCCCACGGCGCCCGTAAAGTAGATGTAGATGTATAGGAGCGCGCCGTCTAAAAATTCCTCCTTGGTCTTCATGAGGATGAGGACGGGGCGGGCGAGGCCCATCGCAAGTGCGGCGACGACGACGCCGAATACGGCGGCGACCAAAAAGGCGGTGTGCGAGGCGCGGGAGGTGTATTCCTCGTCGTTGGCGCCGATGCGCTGTGCAACGACGGCGTTGATGCCGGCACCGAGGCCGATGAGAAGGCCCGTGAAGAGGGCGACGTAGGTCGTCGTAGAGCCGACGGCACCCAACGCGCTGTCCGGACCGAAGCGGCCCACGACGGCGACGTCGGACATATTGAAGAGCACCTGCAGCACGTTGGAGAGCATGAGCGGCAGGCTGAAGAGAAAGATGTTTTTGAAAAGCGAGCCCTTCGTCATGGAAAGGCTGCGCGCCTTGTGGCGGGCGTGTGTCTTTTGCATAGGCGGCCTTCTTTGCGTGCGGGCGGCGTATCTGCCGACCGAAATGACAGTATAATGAAATGCAATGAGAAAGTCAACGATTCTTGAAGGGCTGCCGAGCGGTGAAAAAAACAAACACCCGCGGCAGAGAAGCGGGTGCGTTACGGACAGGCGGGATCACTCCCGAACGAGCGCGATTCTTTGCAAATCTTTGGGGCGCTGCCCGTTCGCGGGAAGTTTATGCCTGTTCCCCTTCGAATAAGTGCTGAATCGTTCGGGCGACGGCGTCCGTTGAATTGCTGCCGATGACTTGGGTCGCCATTTGCTTTAATGCGGGCACGGCGTTTTGGACGGCATAGCGCTCGTCGGCAATTTCAAAGAGGGGGATGTCGTTCTCCGCATCGCCGAACACGACGAGCCTTTCCGCCCCCAGCCGCTCTTTTAACGCGAGCGCCGCCCCTGCCTTGCTCACGCCCCTCTTTACGATCTCCAGCCACTGCGCCTTTAAGTAGATATCGGGCGCGAAGAAGCAGCGGTACTTTGCTTGCAGCGCCTCGTAGACGGGCGCAAGCGCCTCCTTTTCGCCGAGGCAGGCGAAGTAGAAGACGTCGCCCGAGAGAAGCTCCTTCGGCGAATATACTTTGCGGGCGCGCTCGCTCCCCGCCGCGCTGCCCGTGCGCGTGAGAATGAACGATCGCTGCACCGCGCCCGAACGCTCCCAAATGTACGAGAAGCGGTTCTTAGCCTCGATGAAGGAATAGGTGATAGGCACGAGGCCGCGCCCCAAAAAGGCGCTCAAAAGCTCCCCTTTCTCCCCTTCCGAAAAGCGCTCGACGGTGAGCGGGCGCATGAGGACGGGGTCTGCCGTCACCGCGCCGTTGTGGACGATGACGGGGCTTTGAAAGCGGATCGACGCCGTGACCGCGCGGGAAGTTTCAAGGGAGCGCGCCGTGGCGTAGGACAAAAGGCAGCCCCGCCCGATGAGCGCGTTTAAGAGCCGCGCGGAAGGCTCGCTCACCCGCTGATCGGGGTTTAAGAGCGTGCCGTCGAGGTCGGCAAGATAGAGCGTTCTCATCAGATCTCAAGCTGCATGCCGTCGTAGGCGGCGATGGCGGAAAGTTCCTTCTCGGCGCGCGCAAGCTTTTCCTCGTCGGGCTCGCTGTTGTGCGAGAAGTGCGTGATGACGATCTTCGTGTGCCCGTCGACAAGGCCTTTATCGGCGAGGCGGGAAAGGACGGCGGCATTCTCCTTGACGCCCATGTGGCGGTCGGAGTGCGGCTTTTCGTCGTAGAGGAAGGTGCAGTCGAGCGTCACGAGATCATATGCCCTGCCGCCCAAGTGTTTGAGATAATCGTAGTCCTCGTCGGGGAGAAGGCCCGTGTCGGTGAGGTGCAAGATGCGCTTGCCCTTGCCCTCCAGGAGGTAGACGAAGGGCTCCTGCGAGGAGTGGCGGGCTTTTAAGGGGTGCGCCGTCCAATCGCCGAAGGAGACGGGCTCGAACGCCGAGAGGCGCTTTAAGGCAATGGTATCGGCGACGTCGGGGCGCATTTCACGGCGGACGCTCTCCAAAAATACCTCTAACACTTCGCCGCTGCCCAAGATGGTGAGGGCGGGCGAGGTCATATCCTTCGCATATTTATAGCCGCGGAGGACGAAATCGTGCGCGTAGAAGTGGTCGCAGTGGGAGTGCGTGACGAGAAGGTATTTGATGGCCGAGAGGTCGACGCCCGCCCGCGCGCCGTGGGAAAAGACGTCGGGCGAGAAGTCGATGGAAAGCTCTCTATCCACAATCACCTGTGCGCGCGAACGCACCGCTTTTCCCCCGAGGGCGCGCACGGTTTTACAGTATTCACAGTTGCAGAAGAGCGCGGGGATGCCTTCGGCTGCGCCCGTTCCTAAAAAAAGTATGTTCATAGTATAATTACGCAAGGAAGATTTCCGTCGCAATACTGTGTCGCGCTGCGGCAACCCTCAGTCATTTACCCCTTAGTAAACTCCTTCGGGTTTTCCTCGCGCTCCTTGTCTTGCTCGGAACTTTTCCTTGTCCGTGTCCCAACAATTTTTAATCTTCCTTGCGCCTTAACATTCGTAGATGATAGTAACGGGCCCGTCGTTTTGTTGCGTGATCTGCATGTCCGCGCCAAACACGCCAAGTTTTACCGGCACGCCCAAAGAGCGCAGGTATTCGGCGGCGTATTTGTAGAGCGCATCTGCCCGTTCGGGGCGCTCGGCATCGGTGAAGGAGGGCCGATTGCCCTTTCTTGCATCGCCCAAGAGGGTAAACTGCGAGACGAGCAGCACCTCGCCCGCAACATCGCGGACGCTTCTGTTCATCTTGCCCGCGTCGTCTTCGAAGATGCGGAGAGAGGCGACCTTTTCCATCGCCTTTTCCGCCTGCCGCTCCGTATCGCCGACTTTGACCCCGAGAAAGACGACGAGCCCGCGCCCTATTTCGGACACGAGCTCCCCGCTCACACACAATGCGGCCTTTGCGACGCGCTGTGCCACAAATATCATCAGACTCTGCCCATGTACTCGCCCGTGCGGGTATCGATGCGGATGGTGTCGCCCTCGTTGACGAACATGGGGACCTGGAAGGTTGCGCCCGTCTCGACCTTTGCGGCCTTGGTGACGTTGGTGGCGGTGTTGCCGCGCACGCCGGGCTCTGCCTCGATGACCTTGAGCTCGACGAAGTTCTCGGGCTCGACGGAGAAGGCGCTGCCGTAGAGGAATTTCACCGTGACGGTGTCGTTTTCACGGATATAGCGGAGCGCGTCCTCGACCTGGGAGAAGTTGAGAGGGGTCATGTTGAACTCTTCGTCCATGAAGTAGTAGAACTCGCCGTCCGTGTAGGAATAGGTCATCTTCTTGGTCTCGACCTGCGCCGTCTCGAGCTTCGCGGTGGGGTTGAAGGTCTCGTCGGAGAGCACCTGCCCCGTCACCACGTTCTTGAGCGTGCAGCGGACGAACGCCGCGCCCTTGCCGGGCTTGACGTGCTGGAATTCCGTCACGGTGTAAACGCCGCTCTTGTATTCGAAGGTAACGCCCTTTCTGATGTCGCCTGCCATGATCTGTGCCATAATTCGTTCTCCTTGTTATCTGAATTCAATGATTGCCGAAAATTAAAGAATGAGAAGTTCGCGCTGCGTCTTGCTCATAAAGGAATGTACCCTGCCGCCCTTGAGGCAGACGGTATCTTCGATGCGGATACCGAACTTGCCCGCTTCGTAGACGCCCGGTTCGTCCGAAAACACCATGCCGTCTTGAAGTACGTCGGAACTTGCGGGGGCAAGGCGGGGATATTCGTGAATCAAAAGCCCCACGCCGTGGCCCAAAGAGTGCGTGAACAGCTTTTCAAGCCCCGCAGCGCGAAGGGAGCCGCGCGCGATCTCGTCCGCCTCTTTCCCCGTCATGCCCGAGGTGAGCTTTTCCTTGACGAGCTCGTGCGCCTTCAAAACTTCGCCATACGCCTTCTTGAAGTCCTCGTGTTTCTTGTCGTCGCCGAAGAGGAAGGTGCGGGTGATGTCCGAACAGTACCCCTCTGCCTTGCAGCCGAAGTCGATGAGGATGGGATCGCCGAACTTTAACTTCGTGTTCCCCGTCTCGTGATGGGGCACGCTGGCGCCCGCGCCGAACGCAACGATGGTCTCAAACGAGGTGCCGCTCGCGCCGAACTTTCTCATGTTGTATTCGAGAAGGGCGGCGACTTCCGCCTCCGTCATGCCCTCTTTGATGTCGGGGAGCAGCGCGAGGAAGCCGTCCTCGGCGATGGTGCAAGCCGTTTGAATGAGGGAAAGCTCCTTCTCGGACTTGACGATCATCGCATCTTTTAAGGCGGGCATGCAGTCCTTTAAGGCAAAGCCCTTATTTTTGAGCGCTTCCGCCGATGCAAGGTCGGTATAAGGATAGGGCACGCCGAGCGTCTTGTAGGGCGCAAGCAGCGCCATTGCCTCTTTGTACGAGCCCTCGATGACCTCGACGGGCGAGCCCGCGAGAGCCTTTTCCGCCGCCTCGAAGTAGCGAAGGTCGGCGACATAGCGGCAGCCCTTTCCGTCGAGAATGACGTAGCCGTCCGTCGAATAAAAACCCGTGAGGTACCTGCGCAGGAAGTCTGCCTCGATAAAGAGCGCGTCGACGCCTGCCGCCTCGAAAATGTGCTGTAATTTCTCTTCCGACATGGTTTTATTATAACAAAGCAAGGGCGCAAAGTCAATGATTTTTTTTATTTTGTTGTGCGCTCGCACGAAGTTGCGCGAAAAAACGCGCCAAGTCGCACCGAAACCGCCAAAAAACCGCCGTTATGCGCCTAGCGCTGCAAGATACATGCGCTTCATGGCGGCGGCGTCCTCCGCCTGCGTGCCGTCCGACTCGCTGACGATGTAGGGCTCCAGCTTGAGCTTTAAAAGCACGTTCGCGAGCGGTTCGAATTCGGGGCCGTAGACGTCGTCCGCGAAGGTGAGGTGCTTGATCTCCCCCTTCGCGCCGTACATAATTTTGGAAAAATGCACATGGAAGTGCTTCATGCGCTCGTAGCCCAAGACGTCCAAAAAGCCCTCTAAGAGGCGGGTATAGTCCTCCTCCGTTTTTAAAGAGCCCTGCGTGCGCGCGTTGACGTGCCCGAAGTCGATGCAGGGGGTAAAGACAGGGTCGATGGAAGAGAACGCTGCAATTTCCTCGGGGGTGCCGATCTGGGCGAGCTTTCCCATCGTCTCGGGGCAGAACATGAGGTCCTGCAAGTTGTTCAAGTAGATGTAATCGCGGAGCACCTTGAGGCGGTCAGAGGTCTTCATGACGGCGACGGAGCGTTCAACCTTACCTTGCGCCGCGGGGTGGAAGACGATGCGCTTGCCGCCCATGAGGCGCGCCATTTTGGCGCTGTCCAAAACATAGCCGAAGGACTTTTGCGCCATCTCGTCGTCGGGGTTGGCAAAGTTGATAAAATACGGCGCATGCACGGAGATCTCCACGCCCTCCTTTTGAAACGCCGCGCCGATCGAACGCGCCTTGTCCTCCCCCATGCGCACGCCGCGCCCGAAGGAGTATTCGAAGCAGTCGAGCCCGCGCTCCTTGACATAGTGCGCCGCGTCCTCGGTGTGTTCATAGCCTTCCGCATAGAAGCTTTCGGAATTGCCGCTGGGGCCGAATTTGATCATTTTATTTCTCCTTGGTGTTGGGAATGAGCTGAAGTGCCGCCGCGCGGTCGCGTTCGAGCTGGCTCTCGAGCGCGTCCTTCCCGTCGAACTTTTGAATGGGGCGCAAAAATTTGACGGGGAAGAGCGTGACCTTTTCGCCGTATAAGTTGCCTTGAAAGCCGATGAGGTGCGCCTCCGTCTTTCTATCCTCCACCCCAAACGTGGGGCAGGGGCCGAAGTTGACGATAGAAGGCCATTCACCGCCCTTGACGCGCGCCCGCGCCGCATACACGCCCTCTTTTAGGGGAAATTTGCCCTTGGGGAGCGTTAAATTGGCGGTCGGGAAGCCGTAGGTGCGCCCCACCGCCCTGCCGTGTTCGGCGCTGCTCTCCACAAAATAGGGGTATAGGAGCAGCTCGTTCGCCTTCTCGACTTCCCCCGCCGAGAGGTACCCTTTGATGCGCGAGACGGCGATCTTTTCCCCGTGCTCTGCTTTCAGGGGCAAGATATGGACGGGGCAGGGGGCGAGCGCTTTCAAAAGTTCGGGCGTGCCCGAAGCGTTCTTCCCGAAGCGGAAGTCCTCGCCGCAAAAGACGGCCGAAACGGGAATACGGGCGAAGAGATCGCGCAAAAAGTCCTCGGGGGAAGTATTCTTAAATTCCTCGGTGAGGACGTGCTCATCGGCAAAGCAGAAGCCGAGGGCGCGGAAAATTTCTTCTCTTTCGGAGAGCGGGAAGAGCTCTCCCCCCTTGCCGCCCGAAAGCGCCGTGAGCCCGACGGGAAGGCCCGTCTCCTTCGCCGCCTTCAAGAGTTCGCCGTGGCCCTTATGGAAGCCGTCGAACCCGCCTAAAAGCAGCGCGAAGGGGCCCTTTGTGCCCTCTTTGAAGTACTTTAACATAGCTTTTTCTCGGGGCGGAGCAGCCCGCCCTCCACGCGCCCGAGGCCGTAGAAGCCCTCTTGAGCGTAAATTTTATAGAGCCCGTCGTCGTGTTCGACGGGAATGTAGACGCCCTGAAAGTAGCGCGCATCGGTGACGTTGAGGGAAGGGTAAAGGAGCACGCTGTCCGTCGGGATCAAATAATCGAGGACGTTCTCGGGGGTGAGCTCCCGAAGGCGCACGGCGGTCTCCTTGGTAAAGGGGCCGCTTTGCTCGCGGACGAGCCCGCTCATGTACGCCTCGGTGCCGACGGCAGCGGCGATGTCGCGCGCCAGCGCGCGGATGTAGGTGCCCCCGCCGCAGGTGATGCGGAAGGAAAATTCGTCGGGGCCGGTCGCCTCTAACAGTTCAATACCGTCGATGCGCACGCGCTTGGGGGCAAGCTCCACCTCTTTGCCCGCCCGCGCGAGCTCGTAGCTGCGCCTGCCGCCCACGTTTTTGGCGCTGTATTTGGGCGGGAGCTGGTCGATCTCCCCCAAAAACTGCGGAAGTACCGCCTCCAATTCCCCCCTTGCGGGCACGCGCCCCGCGGGGCGGACGGCCCCCTCTGCATCGAGGGTATCCGTCGTCACGCCGAAGCGGAAGCGGGCCAAGTACACCTTCTCCTTATCCAAAAAGAAGTCGAAGAGCCGCGAGGCATTGCCGACGGCGACGGGCAGAACGCCCGAGGCGAGCGGGTCGAGTGTTCCCAGATGCCCGCAGGGGGTCTTTAAAAGTTTTCTCACGCGCGAGACGGCATATGCCGAGGTGTCGCGCTCCTCCTTCCAGATGTTGAGAAAGCCCGTCATAGCTCCCCCATGTGGCTGAAGACGGCGTACCTTAAGCGGTCGATGACCTCCTCGAGCTCGCCGAACACCATGCAGCCCGAGGCGAGGACGTGCCCGCCGCCGCCGAACAGCGCCGCAATTTCGTTGACGTTGACCTTGCCCTTGGAACGGAAGGACGCCTTATACTGCCCCCTTTTGACTTCCATGAGGCAGATGCTGACCTCGACGGGGGCGACGGTGAGGCCGTAGTCGACGATGCCCTCGGTATCGGACTGGGAGAGATCGCCCCTTGAAAGCGCTTCCTGCGTGACGACGGCGATGGTGAGCTTGTCGTCCAAGAGATAGCGAAGGCGGGAAAGCACACCGATATACAGCTCGCTCCGCGCCTTACTCTGACGGCGGTAGAGCTCGTTGGTGATGATGTCCACCTTTGCGCCGCCATCCGCCGCCTTGGCAGCAGCGCGGAAGGTATCGCCGTTGACGTCGGAGTGGGCAAAGCTGCCCGAGTCGGTGATGATGCCCGTCATAAGGGCGTTTGAGATCACTTCGTCGAAGGGCACGCCGAGGGCCTCTAAAAGCTCTGCGATGTTCTCGCAGTTGCTCGACCTCTCGCGCACGAAATTGTATTGAGAGAAGCGCGTGTTGGAGATATGATGGTCGATGTTCACCGTCACTTTGCCCCTGTTTACGCCCTTTATAAAGGTCTTTGCAAGCTCGCCGAGACGGCGCTCGTCGCTCGCATCGACGCAGATGTACATTTCCGCATCGAGGGTGGGGAAGGTGCGGAACTTCTCCACGCCCCGAAGGTAGGAAAACTTTTGCGGGATCTCCCCCTCGTTGACGAGCTGGTTCTTGATGCCCATGCGATCGAGCGCGTGCGAGAGCGCGATGCCGCAGCCGATGGTGTCGCCGTCCGGGCGCATATGCGTGAAGATGACCGCGGACTTGAAAGAGCGGATGAGTTCGGCGATCTCGGAAATGGTGTTCATATGTTCCTCCGAAGTTCCCAAAATGCAGCGGCGTTTTGGGAAGATAAAACCAAAGGAGACGCCGAAGCGTCCCCTCGGACCACATCATTTTTGTTCGAGCTCTTCAAGGAGCTTATCCATATGCGCGCCGTATGCCATGCTGCCGTCCTCGATGATGGAAAGTTCGGGGACCGTGCGCATGCGCATGACGCGGGCGAGCTCGTGCCGCAAGAACCCCGCGTTCTCGCGGAGGATACGGAAGGTCTCTTTCGTCTCTTCCGCGTTCTTTGCAAGCACGCTCACATAGATTTTGGCGGTCTTAAGATCGGGCGCGACGTCCGCACCCGTCACGGAGATGAGCCCCTTGAGTTCGGGTTCCTTATTTTTGAGCGGGCCTGCGATGATGGCGGCAAGCTCCTTCTGCATCTCGCTGTTCACCCGTTGGGAGCGCTGACCTTTCATACCGGCTTGATCTCCTCGATGAGATAACATTCGATGAAGTCGCCCACGCGGATCTCGTTGAAGCCCTCGATGGCGCAGCCGCACTCAAAGCCGCCCGAGACTTCCTTGGCGTCGTCTTTAAAGCGCTTGAGCTGCTTGACGTTGCCCTCGACGATCATCACGTTGTCGCGGTAAATTCTCAGCTTGCCGCCGCGGACGAGCTTGCCCTCCGTGACATAGCAGCCCGCGACCGTGCCGACGCCCGTGATGTTGAAGGTCTGCTTGACTTCCGCCTTGCCCATGTAAATTTCCTGATACTTGGGCGAGAGCATGCCCTTGAGCGCGGCTTCCATGTCGTCGAGAAGCTCGTAGATGATGCGATAGAGCCGCACGTCCACCTTGCTGCGCTCTGCAAGCTGCTTGGCCTTGGTGTCGGGGCGGACGTTGAAGCCGATGATGACGGCGTTGGCGCTCGAGGCGAGCATGACGTCGCTCTCCGTGATGGCGCCCGCGGCCGCGTGGATGACGTGCACGCGCACTTCCTCGTTTTCGAGCTTTTCGAGCGAGCTTCTCACCGCCTCCACCGAGCCCTGCACATCGGCCTTGACGATGAGCTTGAGCTCCTTCATCTTGCCCTCCGCGACCTGTGCGAACACGTCGTCGAGGGTGACTTTCTGCGTCTCCTTGATCATGGATTCGCGCTGCTTATTCTTGCGCTCCTCCTGCACCTGCTTCATGAGGGACTGCTCGACGGCGAAGATGGTATCGCCCGCGTTGGGCACGTCCTCGAGGCCGAGCACGGAGACGGCAGTCGAAGGCCCTGCCTCCTTGACCGTCCTGCCCTTGTCGTCGATCATCGCGCGGACGCGGCCCATCGTGGTGCCCGAAATGAGGTTGTCGCCCGTGTGCAGCGTACCGTTCTGGACGAGCACGCTCGCCATGGGGCCCTTGCCCTTGTCGAGCTTGGCCTCGATGATGACGCCCTTCGCCTTTCTGTCGGGATTGGCGGTGAGCTCCTGCATCTCGGCGACCAGCCAAATGTTTTCGAGAAGATCGTCGATGCCCTGCCCCGTCTTGGCGGAGACGGGCACGATGATGACATCGCCGCCCCATTCCTCGGGCACGAGGTCGTACTTCATGAGGCCCTGCTTGACCTTGTCGGGGTCGGCCTGCTGCTTATCCATCTTGTTCATCGCGACGATGATGGGCACATCGGCCGCCTTTGCGTGGTTGATGGCCTCCACCGTCTGCGGCATGATGCCGTCGTCCGCCGCAACGACGAGCACGACGATATCCGTGACGGACGCGCCGCGCGCACGCATGGCGGTGAACGCCGCATGGCCGGGGGTATCGATAAAGGTAACTTTCTTGCCCTCGCCGAAGGAGACGGTGTACGCGCCGATGCTCTGCGTGATGCCGCCTGCCTCGCCCTCCGTGACGTTGGTCTTGCGGATGGCGTCAAGGAGGGACGTCTTGCCGTGGTCGACGTGGCCCATGACGGTGACGACGGGCGCGCGGGGAACGCGCACTTCCGCTTCGTCCGCGCTGTCGTACTGCTCCAAAAGAGCGTCCTCCGCCGTCTTGGGGGGTTTATATTCGAGGTCGATGCCGAGCTCGAGGGCGATATACGCCGCGTTGTCGTAGTCGACAGACTCGTTGACCGTCTTCATCACGCCCTCGCGGAAGAGGCGCTTGGTGATCTCGACGGCGGAGATGCCCAGCTTTTCCGAGAGCGTCTTGATGGGGATCTCGCGGCTGGTGACGACGGCGTGGTCGATCTTGATGGCGCTTGCCTCCCGCTTAACGCCCTTCTTGGAAAAGCGCGCCTTACGGTAGCCGCTCTTATCTTCGTCGAAGTCGCCCACGTTCATGCCCTGCTGACGCTGCAGCGCGCGCTTGTTGACGGGGTGCTTTTCGACGTACGTCTTTTCAAATTTCTTGGGTGCGGAGAATTCCCTTCTCGGCGCCTGCGGTGCGGGTGCGGGGGCTGCGGGGCGCACGAAGCGGGGGGCACCCGCCGTGCCCGTGCCCTGCGGACGGGGGCCTCTTACGCCCTGACCCTGCTGCGGGCGCATGCCCTGCCCCTGCGGGCGCTGCTGATAGCCCTGCCCCTGCGGACGCTGACCCTGCTGCGGGCGCGTGCTCTGCCCCTGCGGGCGGTCGGGACGGTCGGGCCGATAGGTGGGGCGGCCGTCCCTTGCGGCGGGGCGGTCCGTCCTTTGAGCGTTCTCGCGCGGGCGGTCGCGAAGGGGGCGCTGCTGCGCGTTCTGCGCGGGCTGTGCGGGACGGGCGGGCTCGGCGGGGCGCTCCTCCCCTGCGGGGGCCTTGGGCGCCTCTGCGGCGGCTTCAGGCTGTACGGGCGCGGGCGCTGCCTGCACTTCCGCAACGGGCGCCGCGGGAGCTTCCGTCTCCTTTACAGACTGCACAGACTGCTTTATAGGCTCCTTTTCGGGTGCTGGTGCTTCGTGCACCGCTTCTGCCTCGGCCATGCGCGCCTCTTCTTCCTTGCGGCGCGCCTCCTCTTCCGCCTTGCGGCGGCCGATGACAGCCTCCCACTCGCTGAGTTTTCTCGAGACCTCGGAAAGCTTCTTCTCGCTGCCCTGAACCGCCTTCATGAGCGCCTTGATCTCGTTATCCCCCAGAAGGGAGCTCAATTTTTCGATATTCTCGTATGCCATGGATCCTCCATACCCTCTTGCGGAACGCTCCGCCTGACTTAAACTTTCTTCGTTTTGCCCCCGAAGGGGCGCTCTTTTTATTGCGGCGCTTCGGGACTTTCCCGCAAAATAGCGTCCGCCAAAGCCCTGTCGCGGACGGCAGCGAGCTTGCAGCCCTCCTTGCCCGTCATCGCGCCCAGCTCCTCCGCCCATATCAAGGGGCAGGAGAAGCGCTCTTTGAGCTTTTGTATCTCTTTTTTGGAATTTTCGGATGCGGTCACGTCCGCGACGAGCAGGAACACCTTCCTCGAAGCCGCCGTACCGTTGATGCCGAGCGTCAGTTTCCCCGCGCGCCTTGCAAAGCCCAGATAGCTTGCGATCTTACTGCGCACGGCTGAACTCCTCTTCGATGCCCGCATACACCGCCTCGGGCACCTCGCACGAGAACGTCTTGTGCAGCAGTTTCTGCTTTCTGAGGCGGGCGATGCACGCCGCGTTGTTGCAGATATATGCCCCGCGCCCCGGGAGCTTGCCCGAAAGATCGAGCCTGATCTCCCCCGCCGCGTTGCGCACGATGCGCAGCATCTCCTTCTTGGGCTTTTCCTCGCGGCAGGCGATGCAGGTGCGCATGGGGATCTTCTTTTGCGCGGGCATTTATTCCTCCGTCCCCTCTGCGGGAGCTTCGGCAGCCGCTTCCGCAGGAACGGCGGGCTCGATCGTCTCGCCTTCCCCGGCGGCGGGCGCTTCGTCTGCCGCGGGCATGCTTTCGAGCGCCGCGGAGAGCGCTTCCTGCGCTTCCTTCGCCTGCTGCTCCAGCTTGGCGGCGACAGACTCGCTCTTGACGTCGATCTTCCAGCCCGTGAGGCGCGCAGCCAGGCGGGCGTTCTGCCCGTCGCGGCCGATGGCGAGGGAGAGCTTATCGTCGGGCACGACGGCGATCGCCGACTTTTCGCCCGTCTGCGTCACCGAAACGACGGTCGCGGGGGAGAGCGCTTTGGCGATGAATTCGAGGGGATTTTCGCTCCAGAGGATGATATCCACCTTCTCGCCGCCCAGCTCCTGCACGACGGCGTTGACGCGCGCGCCCTTGTTGCCCACGCACGCACCGACGGCGTCGACGCGGGGGTCCTCGGAGGCGATTGCCATCTTGGTTCTATGCCCCGCCTCGCGGGAGATGGACTTGACGAGCACGGTGCCCTGCTTTATTTCGGGCACTTCCTCCTCAAAGAGGCGCTTTACAAGCCCCGGGGCGGTGCGGGAGACGAGCACCTGCGCGTTGCGGCTGCCGCTTCTCACGCGCTTGACGTACACCTTGATGCGGTCGCCCGCCTCGTACCGCTCGCCGGGAACTTGATCCTGCGGAAGCATGAGCCCCTCGATCTGCCCCTTGCCGAGCTCGACATAGACGTTCTTCATATCGATCTTGCGGACGAGCCCGCTCATGAGCTCGCCCTCTTTATCGGAAAATTCGGAGAGCGTGTTGTCGCGCTCCGTCTCGTGGATCTTCTGCAGAATGACCTGCTTTGCGGTCTGCGCGGCGATGCGCGTGAAGTCCTTGGGCACAAATTCCTCGGAAAGGACGTCGCCCACCTTGGCGGTCTTTTTGATGAGAAGGGCGTCCTCGAGGGTGATCTCCCCCTCCTGCGCCTCCTCACTGTCGACGACGACGTGCGTCAAAAAGAAGCGGAGAGTGCCCTTTTCCTCGTCCGCGCGCACCTCCACGGTGCCCGTTTCGCCCTCGAACTGCTTCTTGTAGGCAGAGGCGAGCGCCGAAGAGAGCGCATCCAAAAACACCTGTTCGCTGATGCCCTTCTCGCGCTCCAGATCGGCAAGCGCCGCAAAGAAATCTTTATTGACCATAGTTTTACTCCTTCCGAAATGACCTTATCGTATTGGTTAGACCTCGATGTAGAGGGTAACTTTTGCTGCCTTTGCCCGCTCGAAGGTGACTTCGCCCTTCTCCGTGAAAATGGTGAAGGTGTTCTCATCGAAAGCTGTAAGCTCGCCGACGTATTCCTTCTTCCCGTCCTGCGGGGCAAAGAGTTTGACTTCCACCTTCTCGTGCAGCCTGCGCTGAAAGTCGCGGTCTGTTTTTATCGGCCAATCCAGCCCCAAAGACGAGCAGTTGAGCGTATAGGGCACGCCGTAGGTGGGGTCGAGCTCATCTAAGAGCGCGTCCGCCGCGTGATGGAAGCGCTCGCACAAATTGAGGTCCACGCCGCCCTCGGCATCGATATAGAGGGTGAGGGACTTTTCGCGCATGTTCCACGCGCCGTCGACGAGCTCCACGCCCGCCTCCTCGGCCGCGGGGGCGAGAAAGGCGACGACTTCGGCGATGGGTTTGACTTTCATTTACGCCTCCAAAATACTCCGAATAAGAAAGATGAGAGCGGCTGCCCGCTCTCAATCTCCGTTTCCTCGATTAAGCGTTTTGATTATACCACGCCCGAAAACAAATTGCAAGCGTTTTTTTGCACTTCTTTGCTTTTTTCCATGCAAATGCCCCGCTATGCCTTGGGAACGCCGCCATTGCGCTTTACAAGCTCCAGAAAAATTTTGGCGGTGACGAATGCGTCGTCGAACGCCCGATGGTGGCGGAAGGTGAAGCCGAAGTAGTCGGCAACGGTGTTGAGCTTGTAGTTGGAAAGGCGCAAGAGCTGCTGGGAGAGGGAAACGGTATCGTACGTCTTCGCGTCGAAGAGATAGCCCTCTTCCTCGCCGTAGTAGTGGATGAACTTGTAGTCGAACTGCACGTTGTGCCCGACGAGCGCGCAGCCCTCACAAAACTTATAGAAGTCCGCGATGACGTCCTTGATATCGGGGGCGCCGACGAGCATGTCGTCGGTGATGCCCGTGATCTGAATGATCTCCTCGGGAAGCCGCACGGGGCAGGCGACGAAGGAAGAGAACTTCTCGCAAATTTTCCCCCCTTCTATTTTGACGGCGCCCACCTCGATGATGCGGTCCATCGGCCCTGCGACGGGGTTGTTGTTGAGGCCGGTCGTCTCTAAGTCGAAGACGACGAACTTCTCCCTCTCAAAGCCTGCGGGCAGCGACGTCTCGCCGAAGAGTTTGCCCTGCACGAGGTCCTCGCACGGCTCGGGGATGACCGCCGTATAGCGCGCGGGCGCGGGGCGGGAGGGGCGCGCCTCGAACACGTAATCCTTGGGCGGCATGCCGTAGTCCACCGCCTTGGGGCGGAAGGAGAGGGTGCCGTTGAAGAGCTCCATCTCCCCCGTGAAGCACACGCTGTCGCCCTGCTTTAAGGAACGGACCTTCTCGAGCGTCGCCTTCCGCGTGAAATACGAAAGGCGCAGCTGCCCGCTGCCGTCCGATATGGTAAAGGAGAAGAAGGGCTTTTCCTTTTTCGTCATGCGCTCTTCCATAAAGGTGATGGTGCCGCAGACGGAGACGTTCGTCTGCCCTGCCGCAAGGTCTGCGATATACACGGCGAGTTTGGGCTTGGCGCCGTCGATGGGCGCGTAGTTTTCGATGGGAAAGACGCGGGGCGCGACGATGATCTCGGGCGGGGGAAGCTCCTCCTCGGGGGGAGCCTCCATCACCTTCTGGACGGAGCGGCAGTCGCCCGTCCATGCGCCCGGAAAGGTGCGGCAAAGCTCCGAAGCGACGGCGTCTAAAACGTTCCCCCGCACCATGCGCGTGCGCTCTGAGTCCGCCACACCGATCAAAAACCGCCCGCCCGCCGCGTCCATTTCCACGGCGATGTCGTCGGGGGAGATGAACGCCGCCGACGAGGGAAATTCCCGCCGCAAGTAATCGGCAATGTGCGCCCTGACGCCCTCGGCGCTCGGCACGGACTTGACGACGCGCACCTCGGCTCTGCAGCCCTCGGGCACAAATTGCTGCGACACGGCGCGGGCGGCAGAGACGTCCTCGTCGTGATAGGTGAGGTCGGTGACGAGGTGAAAACACACGCTCCCGCCCTCGACAATGAGCTTCTTTAAGACGGCGCGGGAGAGCGCGGGGATCTCGCGGATGCGCTCTAAGTATTCCTTCTGCCTCATGTTGTCTCCTTCAAAAGCTGTTCGAGGCGGGCAAAGAACGCCCCTTCCGCCTCGCCTGCGGGAACGCGCACGTTCTCTTTGCCCTTCTCGAAAATGACGCAGTACTCACTCCCGCCCGCAATGCCCAAGTCGCACTCCTTCGCCTCGCCCGGGCCGTTGACAACACAGCCCATCACGGCGACTTTGAGCTTCTTTCTCACGGCATGGACGCGCGAAGCGACCTTGTCGGCAAGCGCCATGCAGTCGTAGCGGCACCGCCCGCAAGTGGGGCAGGAGACGACTTCGACGAACTGCGTTTCCAGCCCGCAGGCGCGCAGAATATCGTGGCCTGCATAGACTTCTTTGACGGGGTCGGCGGTGAGCGAGACGCGGATGGTATCGCCGATGCCGCGAAGGAGCAGCGCCCCTATTCCGCAGCTGCTCTTGATGAGCCCCGCGCGCTCGGTGCCCGCCTCCGTCACGCCGACATGCAGGGGATAGTCCGTGCACTTTGCTAAAAGCTCATATGCCTCCACGGTGAGGGGCACATCGCTCGCCTTGACGGAGATGACGATGTCACAAACGCCGTGCTTTTCCAAAATGTTGACGTTATAGAGGGCGCTTTCGACGAGGGCGCGGGCACATCTTCCGTACTCCCTTAAAAAGTGCGGCTCGATGCTGCCCGTGTTCGCCCCCACGCGCACGGGGATATGGTGCGCCTTGACGCAGTCCGCAACGAGGGCGATTTCCCTCTCCCCGCCGATGTTCCCCGGGTTGATGCGCAATTTATCTGCTCCCCCCTCGACCGCCATCACGGCAAGCCGCGGGGAAAAGTGGATGTCGGCGACAATGGGCACATGCACCCTTGCCTTGACGAGGGGCAAAGCCTTCGCATCCGCTTCGTCGGAAACGGCGACGCGCACGATGTCGCACCCCGCCTCTTCGAGGCGCAAAACTTGGGCGACGCACTCCTCTACGCCGCCCGTCTTTTTCGTGGTCATGCTCTGTACGGAAACGGGCGCACCGCCGCCGACGCGAACGCCCCCCACCATGACTTGTTTCGTCATATCAGTCCTTTTCGGCGTGCTTTTCCGCCTTCTGTTCTTCGGCCTTGTACTCCATCATCTGCTGCAGTTCGCGCATGAAGGAGGAGATGTCCTTGAAGGAGCGGTAGACGGAGGCATAGCGCACATAGGCGACTTCGTCGAGCTCCTTGAGCCCCTCCATGACCATCTCGCCGATCTGCTTGGAGGAGACTTCCTGCGCCATCGAATTATACAGCTTCTTTGCGATGTCGTCGGCGAGGGCATCGATCTTCTCGATGGGAACGGGGCGCTTCTCGCACGCCTTGATGATGCCGCGCTTGATCTTGCTCACGTCGAACGCCTGACGGGTACCGTCGTTCTTGACGACGAGGATGGGCTGGACCTCGATGGTCTCGTACGTCGTAAAGCGTCTGCCGCAGCCCATGCACTCGCGGCGGCGGCGAATGGTGCGGTCGTCGTCCGCCGAGCGGGAATCGATGACCTTGCTCTCCGTGCAGTTGCAGTATAAACAGCGCATATATGTCTCCCTTTCCCCCTTATTTTGCGTACGTCCTCTTGCGGGGGCACTATATATCCATATGGCATTATAACACGATTTATTGGTTTTGTAAAGGGTTTGCGCCATTTTCTCAAAAACGCGAGGCGCACCTTCGGGCGATTTCTCCGTATTTCGGGAAGCGACGCCATCAAAGTTGACAGCCGCCCCAAAACATGGTAGTATTTTTATATGAACATCTTCGACAACGAAAGAGACAGGGAGCGCTTTTCCCGCACGCGCGCGCTTCTCGGCGATGAGGCGATGCAAAAGCTCGCAAATGCCCGCGTGGCGGTGTTCGGGCTCGGCGGGGTGGGCGGACACTGCGCGGAGGCACTCGCCCGCTCGGGGGTGGGGGCGCTCGACATATTCGACGGCGACGCCGTCGCCCTCTCCAATTTGAACCGCCAAATTTTTGCGGACGAGCGTACGCTCGGCATGCGGAAGGTGGAAGCCGCGAAGGCGCGCATCGCCCTTCTCTCCCCCAACTGCCGCGTGACGGCATATGACATGTTCGTGATGCCCGAAAACATCGGCGAAGTTGACTTTTCCGCCTTTGACTATGTGGTGGACGCCATCGATACGGTGAGCGGCAAACTCGCCATCTTGGAGGGGGCCTTTCAGGCGCACGTTCCTTCGATCAGCGCGATGGGCGCGGGAAACAAGCTGGATGCGACCCGCTTTGAGGTGGACTTTGTAGAAAACACGTCCGTCTGCCCCCTCGCGCGCGTCATGCGAAGGGAGCTCAAAAAGCGCGGCATTACGGGCGTCAAGGCGATCTATTCCAAGGAAGAGCCGCACCTGCCCGACTTCGGCGGCTCTTTTGAGGGCGAACGCGGCGCAAAACCCGTGCCGGGGAGCGTCGCCTTTGTGCCCTCGGTGATGGGGCTCATCCTTGCGGGGGAAGCCATCAAGGACCTTTCGGGCGTACGCTGAGCCCCTCCCGCGGCGAAATGAGCGGTTTTTTTGCCCGAGAGCGCAATTTTTCGCGCCGCCGCCCCTCTCGCATTTGACAGAAAAATCAAAGTTGTGCTATACTGTTTTGAAAGAGGTATTCCAATGAACCGCATCTACATTCCCGAAACTTATACGCCCGCGCTCGGGGGATACGACCTTCAGTGCGCGATCGGCTACATCAAACACGGCTTTCAGGCCGAACTCGAGCGCTCTTTGCGCTTAAAGCGCGTCTCCGCACCCCTCTTCGTCTCCGCCGATTCCGGCCTCAACGACGACTTGAGCGGCACAGAACGGCCCGTCGCCTTCGACATTCCCGCCATCGGCAAGGAGGGGCAGATCGTCCACTCCCTCGCCAAGTGGAAGCGGCTTGCGCTCAAGCGCTACGGCTTTCAGATGCACGAGGGCCTCTATGCCGACATGAACGCCGTCCGCCGCGACGAGGCGCTCGACAATCTTCACTCCGTCTATGTGGACCAGTGGGATTGGGAGAAAATCATCTCCCGCGAGGACAGAAATTTGGAGTTTTTATACGAAACGGTGCGCTCCATCGTCAACGCCGTGTGCAACGTGAGCGAGGCGCTCAAGCGGGAATTCCCGCAGATTTCTATCTCCCTTTCGCGCGACATCGCCTTTGTCTCCTCGCAGGAGCTGGAGGACAGGTGGCCCTCGCTCTCGCCCGAGGAGCGGGAGATCGCCTTTGTGAGAGAGCACAAGACGGCGTTCGTGACGCAGATCGGCGGGGCGCTCAAATCGGGAAAACCGCACGGCTGCCGCGCGCCCGACTACGACGACTGGCAGCTCAACGGCGACCTCTTCTTCTGGCACGAGGCGCTGGGATGCGCGCTCGAGGTGTCGTCGATGGGCATCCGCGTGGACGAGAAGTCGCTCGATAAGCAGCTTTCGATCGCGGGGTGCGACTATCGCCGCGCCTTCCCCTTCCACAAGATGCTGCTTAATGGCGAGCTGCCCTTGACTGTGGGCGGGGGCATCGGGCAGTCGCGCATCTGCATGCTGATGATCGGCTGCGCGCACATCGGCGAGGTGCAGGCCTCCCTTTGGGACGCGAACACCCTTGCTGTTTGCAGGGAGAAAAACGTGCCCCTCCTCTGAGAGATTCACGCAAATCTTTTTGCAAAAGCAAAAATCTTTGCCGTGAGGGGTGAAGAGGGGACATCTCCCGACATTTTCGCCCGCGCACCTTTCTGCCATTCTAAGAACAATAAGTGTGAGATATCGCACGAAACGACGCCGCGGCGCCCCGAATCGGGGCGCCGCGGTACTCATTCAGACTAAACCCTGTAAACGCGCGAGGTTGGCACATCGAGGGCAATGAGGGCGTTTTGCGGAAGCTTTTAATAGCGCCTGCGGGGGCGTTTGCGTTCGCGGATCTTCTGCCGCATGGAGGCGATGGATGCCGCCCCGTGGTTCTTTCCGCTCATGGAGAAGCCCATCTTGGAATTGGTCGTGATGAACACAAAGTCCATCGTACGGTACGCAAACTTCTCCTTGCCCAGTGCAATGACGTTTTCGGAGAAGTGCGTGGAGACGTCGCAGATGTCCTTATAGTAGAATACCGACGTCCACTCCGTCTGCACGTTGCAGCACATATCGAATTCTATTTTATAGAGAAGCAGCTGTTCGTCGGTGAAGTAAAGCATGGCGACCCACTGCGTGGAGGAATGCAGCGTGCCGTCGCTCGGGTCGTACACCTTGAACGAAGTCTTTGTAAACGACTTGTCGCGGAGCATGACGGGTGCGATCTCACGCACTTCATCGGGGTCCAGCCCGAGGCGCTTCATGCCCAGATCGGGCACATTGAGTGCAGCGATCTTTTTGGAAACGAGTTCCTCGTACTCCTTGCTCGACATGACCTTCTCGGGCTTGCATTTTTTGGTTTTATCGAAGATGACGAAAGCAACGACGCCGAGCGCGATGAGCCCGAGACCCACCCAGAACACCACACCGATCGTTTTGAGCGTAAACCCTACCATGCAGGCGCCCGCAAGAATAAATACAATTGCCAAAATGCAGAAGACAGGATGCATGGTGATCGAATTTTTGATGACAAAGTACTCGCTGAAGATGCGATGCTGTTGCTCCGTCCGTTTGACAACGGGCTGACGGTCGGGCTGATAGCGGTAGTATCCTATGCCCGGATCTTTGGCGTCTGCATCGGGATCATCCTTGCCCAATTCATCCGGGTTTACCTTCATGGTGATCATATCCTTGAGACTCGCAAAAAAGACAATGACAAAGAATATTACAACGATTGCGACGACCACGATGAGAACGATCGCCCACATCGGAAAGTTCTCCAGCCATGTCCAGAACGACAATAACATATTTTGCATATCTCTCACCCTCTCTTATGCCTGTTTCCGCTCTTTGATCTTCTGCTTCATCGCATGCACGGAGGCAGCTGCGGGGTTATTCGAATCGAATACGAAGCCGATCTGAGAGTTGGTCGAAATGATATCGACCGCGGTGGTGCCGTACTCGATCTTGTTCTTATCGTCTTTCCCGAGCGCGAGAATGTTGCGCTCCGACTTGGTGGAGACGTCGCAGATATCGTTGTAGAAGAATTCCGAAGTCCACTCATCCCGCTTGTTGCAGCACATATCGAACTACAGCTTGTAGGTAAGAAGCTGGTGGTCGGTGAAGTACAGCACGGCGACCCACTGCGTTGAAGAATGGATCACCCCTTCGATGGAGTCGTACACGGTGAGCGAAGTATCTGTGATCGCCTTATCGCGCAGCGTGATGGGTGCGATCTCGCGCACTTCATCGGGATCCAGCCCGAGGCGCTCCATGCCCAGCTTGGGAACGTTGAGTTCTTCGATCTTCTTTTTTACAAGCGTCTCGAACTCCATATCCGTCATGACCATCTTGGGTTTATATGTCTTGTGCTTCCTGTAGAGATAGAGAAGGACAATGCCGACGACCGCTGCGACACATCCGCTGATGATGAGCGCGATCGTCTTCATGCCTGCAAGCGCCAGAATGATGCCGACGACAAGGAGGATGAGCCCTGCAATGAGCAGCGGCATCTTCCCGTAAGCTTCGTTTTCGATGACGAAGTATTCATCGAAGATCTTCTTCTGCTCGGGCGTCCGCTCGATGACGGGCTGACGGTCTTCCTGATAGCGGAAATAGCGCTTTGCAGGGTCCAAAATGGGTCTCTTTTTTTTCATATTGTATCTCCCTTTTTTATTTTACAGTTTATCGTTGAGAACGGCGGCCTTTTCGTTTCGCTCCTGCATGGCAAGCACGATCCGCTCCGCCAGAGCTTCCGCCTCTTCCCGTTCTCCGCTTTCGAGCGCCTCTGCGAGCGCGTCGAGCATCTCCATCACTTTCCCCTCAAGCCCCTTTGCGGACTGCGGCGAACGCGACGGGGAGGAGCGGATGACGTCGTACATCGCTTCCAGCTTGCGGCGAAGGGCATCATCCCGCGTGCCGACTGAAAGCTGCTTTGCCCGAAGGGAGGCCCTTCTGATAAATCCGACTTCTTCCGCCCGCCTGCCCTCCTCGGCCGCCGTGCGCGCGTCGTGCCATGCGTTCCACGAAAATGCAAGAAGGAAGATGCAGAACAACACGATCTGCACGATGAGCGCCGCCGTGATGTCCTCCAGGGAGAGCACGATAAAGACGATGCCCGCGATGAGCTCGGCGCAAAAGTACGCAAATGCGATCTCCCCTGCCGTGAAGCGGAGGACTTCGGCGCGGTGCTTCCTCCCCGCGAACGCCGAGACAACGACTGCGATGAGGTAAGCGAAGTGGATGCACCCGTAGGAGAGCCAAACGGATGAGAGGTGCTGCGTTCCGCCGAGCACGAAGAACAACACGTTGAACAGCACGGGGAAAACGGCGTAAAAGACGAGTTTGATGACTTTGAGTTTCATACCGCCCTCTCACATACGGCGCAGGATCTCCGCCTTCTTGGCGTCGTACTCGCTCTTTTCGATGAGCCCCGCATCCAGCATGCGCTTGAGCTTTGTGAGCGTTTCGACGGGGTCCTCCGCAGCCGCGGCCTTCGCCTCATTCCCGCGGGGAGATGGCACCGGCTCGAGTATCTGCCCCGCCATTTCACCGAACGCGGTGCCCGCCGTAAGCCCCATGCCGACGCCCGCGCCCATGGCGCCCAACGCGCCCGCGCTCTGGTTGTTGGCAAGGTCGCGCAGAATATCTGCCGACTGCTGCTTCCCCCAATCGTCGCCGAGGATATCCATCGTATCGCGCTGGCCCGCAGCCTTTGCCGCCGCCATGCGCCGCTCCTCGAGCGCCCGCATGCCGATCTCGTCGTACTTTCTGCGCAGTTCACTGTCGTCAAGGTCGATGGCGGACACCGCAAACCGCACGCAGCGCAGCCCGTATTGAGACAAGATCTCCTGCATGTACGGCTGAATGGTATCGGAAAATTCATCGAGGCGCGCATCGATGCCGAGAAGCTCCGCGTCCGATGCATTGACCGCCCTTGCGATGACCGACTTTATCTTGCTTTGAAATTCGGAGACAAAATAGGCGTTGAGCGCCTCCTGCTCCTGAAAACGGATGTTGCTGCCGACCAACTTCTGCAAAAAGAGCGCAGGGTTTTCGATCGCGACCTTATAGGAGCCCCGCGCACGGAGTTTGGTCGCAATGCCGAGCAGCTTATCGCGCACCTGGATGGGAGAATCTGTTCCCCAACGGATCTCGACGCTGTGCGCCGTCCGCACAAAATAGACGACGCAGTGGAACACGCTGATGCCGCCCGTGAGAACGTTCCTCAGCCTGCTGATGAAGGGATAGTTGCCCGTCGTGAGGCGGTAGGTCCCCTCGCCGAAAATCTGCTCGATGGTGCCGCCGTTGATGAACAGTGCCTGTTCGCCCGGCATGACGATGAGCGTTGAATTGGTATTGAAGTCCTCCTCGGGCTGCCGCCAGATGAGAAGTCCGCCCTCGCCCGTGTTCTTGATGACGTCTGTAAAGTGCTTCTTCCCCTCGTGATATGCCGTTTCGTTGGGATTTTTTTTGAAGAATGCCATGTGACCCCCTTATGCGTTGTTTTTCCCTTTCCGCAGAGCGTGCCTCAGAGACAATCCGGCCGTTCCGTATGCAAAAGCTCAAAGAGAAGAGCCGCGTCGCTCTCCGAGACGCCCGCCTCATGTGCCAGCGCGAGCAGTTCTCTGAAGTCGGGTGACGTGAGATAGCCCTTTCTCGCAAAATAATCGTATTTGATGTATGCCGAGAAGTAGTAATAGATGCCCTTGGGCTCGATCATGGCGGCGGCGGAGAGATACTCGAGCGCTCTGTCGATGACGGGCCGCGGCTGAAGAAAGGCCTTCTTTCCGTGAAAGAGACACACGGCGGCATAGAAGTATGCCTCGGCGTCGTCGAAGTTGTCCTCGATCGCCTTCTCGAACGCGGGCATGGCCTTCTCGTAGACGCCCAGCTTGAGATAGCACATCGCCGCAGAGAAGTTGAGCCGTTGATCGTCGGGATGCTCCGAGAGTGCCCGCCGATAGGCGCTCGCATACTTGTTGAGCTCGATCGGCGACATCGATGAAAGGCTGCCGAAGGAAGTGATGGTGACGGGGCCGTGACAGGACGGACAGATCTTCATATCCAGCGTCAGGCGTTCCCCGCAGCCGGGGCAGGTGAGTTCTACGACGTTCATGAGAGCGCGTTCCTCCTTGACGAGGGACATCCCCCGCCGCGTAAAATACAGATTGATAGTATAATATCATATCTTTTAAGAAAACACCCTCATTCATACTACCCAAAACGCATCGGCTATTCTACACTGTCGCAAAGCAGGATTCAATAGAAAAATGATTTTGCCAAGCATGGTGAAGTAATCGTGAAATACATTCTTTATCACAATATAAGGAAGATTGCACGGATGAGCTTTCCTGTCACACTATGAATTACCCGGATCATCTTTTACCTGATAAAAGATAATGTCTTTCATTATTTTTGCGATTTTGATGATCATGCTGTCGATTGGACATATCATACGCTCGAGGTAAGGGGCGACTATATCATTTTCGGGGGCTGCGGCGAAGAGAACGGCGAGTTTGTAACCAATAAGAACTGCTGCTTCAATTTAAAAACGCAAGCTTTTGAGGATAACCCTGAACTTCCGGTAGAAATTTCAGCAGAGTTCGGTGACTACTACTTTTATATTGACTGCTTCGGCCCGATAATCATAACTGCGCCGCAATATATAGAGTTACACCGCGTGAACAAGCTGACGGGCGCAGACGACATCATGGCTTATACCATCGTAGACTACAACGACTACAACATTGATATTGTGCGGGACTACAAAAAAAGAAGCAAGGTACTGGAATCAGGTTTTACTATTTTCATAGCACGCTTTGTAATGGCGACGCAAAGCGCCTACTTCGCCCTGCGGGCTCGTGCGCCGCGGCTGCGCCGAATATCATAAACCTTGAGAGGCGGCACGAGGGGCTTGCGGAATTTTCGCAAGCCCCTCGTTTTTTTATCCGGTCAGATAAAAGACAAATCCGAACCAATCGGCTGTTGCCAAAAAGTTCGGATTATTTTGACTTGGTGGAGATAAGGGGATTCGAACCCCTGACCTATACGTTGCGAACGTATCGCGCTACCAACTGTGCTATATCCCCATGTGAAATTGTTTGAAGGCGGCGGGCTGCTGAAGGAACAGTCTCGCGGCGGGCGCCCCTTCGGGCAAACTGCTCTTCGCGGGCGCCTCCTAAGGCGGGTGCTTGCTTCGGGCAAACCGCTCTTCGCCATAAAAGATACCATGATTATACCACAATCGGGGAAAAATGCAAGCGTTTTTTAAAAGCGAATACAAATTTTTTACACCCGGGCGGCGCTCGGCGTTTTTAACTTCGTTGACTTTGTTGTCAATTTATGTTACAATTTCGGGTGGAGCTTGAGAAAGGGCGCATCGCCCGAAGGAGGCGGCATGCAGCGAAGCACGCAATATCATATGCAGGCGGCAGTGTTTGACCTCGACGGCACCCTCTTTGATTCCCTCGGCGTTTGGGATGACGCCGACCGCGCCTTTCTCACCCGAAGAGGCATCCCCCTCACGCCCGATTATACCGAGGCCGTCAAGCTCATGCACCTCGAAGAGGCCGCCCTCTACACAAAGGCGCGCTATTCGCTCGGCGAAAGCCCCGAGGACATCATGGCGGAGTGGCTCGCCTACATCCGCGCCGCGTACGCGAGCATGCCCTTGAAGCCGTATGCGAAGGAATACCTAAAAATACTGCATGCGGCGGGCGTCAAGCTTGCCATTGCGACCTCTTCGGACAAACAGATCTTCCTGCCTGCGCTCAGATATAATCAAATCGATACGCTCTTTTCCGCCGCCGTGACGGTGTGCGAGGTGGAGCGCGGCAAGGAGCACCCCGACGTCTATTTGGAAGCGGCGCGGCGCATCGGAGCAGAACCGCAAACGTGTGCGGTGTTTGAGGACATCCTCCCCGCCGTGAGGGCCGCGAAGGCGGGCGGGTTTTATACCGCCGCCGTGTTTGACGAGGGCTCCCGCCGTGACGAAGAGGCGCTGAAAACGACTGCCGACCTCTTTATCACGTCCTATGAGGAGCTGCTCCTCTCCCCCATTCTCTTCTGACGATGACAAACGATAAGAATAAACAAAAGAACAAAAAGAAAAACCGTTGGAGACGTTTCCGGCACGGTGTTGTGAAGTCGCTCGTGCTGCCCTTTTCGCCGCTCGTCAAGTTATGGTACGGCGCGAAGGTGGAGCGCATGAAGAGGCCCGGGAAGCGGCCTTATCTCATCCTCTCCAACCATCAGACCGCCTTTGACCAATTCTTTGTGGGCATGCTCTATTTAAGACCCATCTACTATGTGGCGAGCGAGGACCTCTTTTCCAACGGGTTTATCTCGCGCATGCTCGAGTGGGCGGTGCGGCCCATTCCCATCCGCAAGCAGACGACGGACGTGCGCGCCGTGATGACGTGCGTGAAGGTCGCGAAAGAGGGCGGCACGATCGCCATTGCGCCCGAGGGCAACCGCACCTACAGCGGCAGGACGATGTACATCAACCCCGCGATCGGCGGGCTCGTGAAGATTCTGCGCCTTCCCGTGGTGTTCGTCCGCTTTGAGGGCGGCTACGGCGTGCAGCCGCGCTGGGCGAACAACGTACGCAAGGGCAAGATGCGCGTGTATGTTTCGCGCATCATGGAGCCCGAGGAATACAAAAACCTTACGGACGACGAAGTTGCGGACATCGTGAAAAAGGAGCTCTACGTCAACGACTTCGACTTCGGCGGCACCTACAAGAGCAAGGCGCGCGCGGAGTTTATGGACAGATTCCTGCATGTGTGCCCCGACTGCGGGCTTGCGACGCTCCGTGCCGAAAAACAGACGCTCACCTGCACCAAATGCCATCAAACGTGGACGTATTTGGAGGACCGCACCTTCGACAGGGGTCCGTTCAAAAACCCTCTCGAGTGGTACGACTATCAGGAGAGCTACATCAACAATTTAGATCTCTTGTCCCGCGAGGATGAGCTTTTATTTGAGGACACCGCCTCGATGAAGGAAGTTATCCTCTATAAGAATAAGGAGCCGATTTCGGAAGAGGCGCACTTGAAGCTCTTTGGCGGGCGGCTGGAAGTGACCTTCGGCAGCGAGACGCGGGTATACCCCTTCCGCGAAATTACGGCATTTACCGTGCTCGGAAGGAACAAGCTCAACCTGTATTTCGGGGACAAGGTCTTTCAGTTCAAGGGAGACAGGCACTTTAACCCCGTGAAATACATGCACCTTCATCACCGCTTCCAAAACCTTTTGAAAGGAGACGAATATGGGAAATTTTTGGGATTCTAATGTGTGGGGCAGCTTTAATGTCATTGCCATTCTGCTCATCAGCCTGCTGGTTGCCAACGCGCTCAAGCGGCTCATTAAGCCCCTCGGCAATTCGCTCATTCCCACCTCTGTCTTGGGCGGCTTTATGCTGCTCATCATCTCGTCCATCTACACGGCCGTGACGGACGGGTACCTCTTTGATACCACGTTCTTCGGCGGCAACGGCATGGCGTTTTTGGAGATCCTCACTTACCACACGCTGGCGCTCGGCTTTATTGCCTCGACGCTCAAGAGCACGGGCGGCAAGATGAACAAACAGCGCGGCGTGGAGATCTTCAACACGGGCGTGACGACGGTCGCAAGCTATCTTTTACAGGGCATCTTCGGGCTTGCCATCACCATCTTGGCGGCGTTCGTCATCCCCGGATTCTTCAAGGCGGCGGGCATTCTTTTGCCCTTCGGCTACGGGCAGGGTTCGGGCCAGGCCATGAACTACGGCAACATCTACGAGACGCAGTACGGCTTTGAGGGCGGCAAGAGCTTCGGGCTCTCCGTGGCGGCGTTGGGCTTTTTGAGTGCGGCGATCGGCGGCGTGGTGCACCTCAATATCATTAGGAAAAAAGGCAGAGTGCGCCGCGTGGGCAACGAGAAGGACTTTATCCCGAGCAGCGAAGTGCACAACGAGGGGGATATCCCCATGAACCAGGGCATCGATAAGATCACCATTCAGATTGCGCTCATCGCCCTTTCGTATGTCTTGGCATACTTCTTAATGTACGGGTTAGGGCTGCTGCTTCCCTCGATGCAGGCGACCATCTACGGCTTCAACTTCTTCCTCGGCGTGCTGGCGGCCGTCATCGTGAAGGCGATACTCAATCTCTTCCGCAAGAAGAACGTCATCAAAAAGCAATATACGAACAACTTTCTTCTCACGCGCATCAGCAACTTCTTCTTCGACATCATGATCGTTGCGGGCATTGCCGCCATCAAGCTGGATACCCTCAAGCAGTACTGGCACGTCCTGCTCATCCTCGGCATCGTCGGCCTGTTTATCACCTACTTCTACAACATCTGGATCGCAAGAAAGCTCTTCCCCGCCTATTCCGAGGAGCAGTTCCTCGTGATGTACGGCATGCTGACGGGTACGGCGTCGACGGGCGTCATTCTCCTTCGCGAGCTCGACCCCGATTTGAAGACCCCCGCCGCGGAGAATTTGGTCTATCAAAACTTCCCCGCGATGGTGTTCGGCTTCCCGATGATGCTGCTCGCGACCTTCGCGCCCGAAAACCCCGAATGGACGCTTTTGATCCTCGTCGGATTCTTCATCGTGATGAACATCATTCTCTTCAGAAGTCAAATCTTCCGCAGGCGCAAAAAGCCAGCCGCACCGCTCGAATAAAACGGCAAAAATTATGCCCCGTGCTTGAAAGCACGGGGCGTTTTTGTTTGCTTAGTTGAGGCAGCGCGTCGCCGAGCAGGCGATGACGCCGGGGCCGACGTGGCAGGCGATGCTCAAAGGCAGCGGATCGCAGAAGCTGATGGGAATGTTGGGGAAGGCAGCTGCGAGTTCGTCGGCGAATTCCTTGATCTCCTTCTCGCGCTCGGTGTGGGCGAGGAAGATGCGCATCTCCCCTGCCGCGACGTAGTCTGCAAAGCGGGTCGCAAGGTCGCTCTTGAGCGCGTCGATCATCACCTGCTTTGCCTGCTTGACCGTTTGCACCTTCTTGAAGGCGTCGAGCTTGCCGCCCTGGATCTGAAGGACGGGCTTGACGCGCAAGATGGTGCCGATAAGCGCCGCCGCGGGCGTGAGACGGCCGCCCTTCTTCAAGTACTTCAAGGTCTCGAGCGTGAGGTAGATGCTGCTGTCCTCCGAGGTCTGCTCGAGCTTTTTTGCGATCTCCTTTGCCGACATGCCGCGCTGTGCCATGGAGAGCGCGTCGTAGACGCTCTGCTTGAGCGTAATGGAGATGCGGCGGTTGTCCACCACTTGCACCTTGCCGCCATACTCCTTTGCGAGGTTCTGCGCGGTGTGGCAGGACTCGGAGAGGGCGCTCGACATGGGGATGTGCACGACGTCGTAGCCTTCGTTGATGAGGGCCTCCCACGCCTCGGTGACGCTCACCGAAGAGGGCTGCGAGGTGGAGACGTTCGCATCGTGCGCCAAGTGTTCATAGAACTGTGCCTGTGTGAGGTCGATATCCTCGAAATACTGTTCGCCATCGATGACAAACGGCATGGGGATGACGGAGATTCCCAGTCTCTCCGCCTCGGCCTGCGAGATGCCGCTGTTGGAATCGGTGACGATCTTTACCATTGCCATGATCGTTTCTCCAATTCTTTGTTTTTGTTCACTTCGTGACTTTTTTATTATAGAGGGTTTGCCCCCGATTGTCAACCAAACGCACATACTTTATGAGTGAAAAAATAAAAAAAGAAACTTGACAATTTGCCGTCTGCGTTCTATAATAATGGGTGCGGGCGAGGCGGTTTTTGCCGCTTTTTGCCCCCGAGACCCAATGATAGCAGGGAGGAATTATGTACCGCATTTTGAAAAAGCAGTGCCTCAACCCCACCGTGACGCTGATGGAGATCGAGGCGCCCTTCGTGGCGAGAAAGGCGCGCGCGGGGCAGTTCATCATTCTCCGCGCCGACGAGCGGGGGGAGCGCATTCCCCTCACCGTGGCGGGGACCAACAAGGAGACAGGCGCCGTGACCATCATCTTCCAGGTCGTGGGCGGCGCGACGATGACCTTGAACGCCTTAAATGAGGGCGACTATATTGCCGACTTTGTGGGCCCCTTGGGCAACCCCACCGAAGTGGAGGGCATCAAGAAGGCGTGCGTCGTGGGCGGCGGCGTGGGCTGTGCCATCGCGCTCCCCGTCGTGAGAGAGCTGCATGAGATGGGCTGTGAAGTCACGTCCATCGTCGGCTTTAGAAATAAGGATCTCGTCATTTTGGAGGACGAATTCAAGGCGGCTTCCGACAAGTTCGTGGTGATGACGGACGACGGCAGCTACGGTGAGAAAGGCAATGTGACGGTGCCGCTCAAGGCGATGCTCGAGGCGGGCGAGAAATTTGATAAAGTCATCACCATCGGCCCGCTCGTCATGATGAAATTTGTGGCCCTTGCAACCAAGGAATACAATATCCCCACCATCGCGTCGATGAACCCCATCATGATCGACGGCACGGGTATGTGCGGCGGCTGCCGCCTCACCGTCGGCGGCGAGACCAAGTTCGCCTGTGTGGACGGCCCCGACTTCGACGCCCACCTCATCGACTACGACGAGGCGATGAAGCGCGCGCGCACCTATCAGGAATTTGAGGCAAAGGCGCGCGAAAAGCACTGCAATCTCTTCAAGAAGGAGGTCCGCTGAGATGGCAAAATTCAATATGGATCCCAAGAAGCACCCCATGCCCTCGCAGGATCCCCTCGTGAGAAACAAGAACTTTAAGGAAGTGGCGCTCGGCTACAGCGCGGAGACCGCCGTGGAAGAGGCAAAGCGGTGCTTAAACTGCAAGAATAAGCCGTGCGTTGCAGGCTGCCCCGTCAACGTTGCCATTCCCGAATTTATTCAGCTCGTTGCGGAGGGCAAGTTTGAAGAGGCGTACCAGGTGATCGCGCGCACGTCGTCGCTCCCCGCCGTCTGCGGCAGAGTTTGCCCGCAGGAGACGCAGTGCGAAGGCAAGTGCACGCGCGGCATCAAGGGCGAGCCCGTCGGCATCGGCCGCCTCGAGCGCTTTGTGGCAGATTGGCACAACTCTCATTCCACGGAGGCGCCCCAAAAGCCCGCTCCCAACGGGCACAAAGTGGCCATCGTCGGCTCGGGGCCCGCGGGCCTCACCTGCGCGGGCGACCTTGCAAAGCTCGGCTATGACGTGACCGTATTCGAAGCCCTGCACCTTGCGGGCGGCGTGCTCGTCTATGGTATTCCCGAATTCCGTCTTCCGAAGGCCATCGTCGAGAAGGAAGTGGACAATCTGAAGGCCCTCGGCGTGAAGGTGATGACGGACATGGTCATCGGGAAAGTCCTCACCATCGACGAGCTCAAGGAAGAGTTCGGCTTCGAGGCGGTGTTCCTCGGCACGGGCGCGGGCCTCCCCCGCTTCATGAACATCCCCGGGGAGAACGCCAAGGGCGTGTTCTCGGCGAATGAGTACCTCACGCGCAGCAACCTCATGAAGGCGTACGAAGAGGGCAGCGAGACGCCCATCTACCACGGCAGAAAGATCGCCGTTGTGGGCGGCGGCAACGTTGCGATGGACGCGGCGAGGACGGCAAAGCGCCTCGGTGCGGAAGTCGTGTACATCGTCTACCGCCGTTCGGACGCGGAGCTTCCCGCAAGGCGCGAGGAGATCGAGCACGCCAAAGAGGAGGAGATCATCTTCAAACTCCTCACCAATCCCACCGAAGTGCTGGTGGACGCGGACGACAACGTCGTAGGCCTCCGCTGCATCGAGATGGAACTGGGCGAACCGGACGCTTCCGGCCGCCGCCGCCCCATCGAGAAGAAGGGCAGCGAGTTCGATATGGACGTCGACTGCGTCATCATGGCGCTCGGCACCTCGCCCAATCCGCTCTTAAAGAAGACGACGGCAGGGCTCGACACCAAGCCGCGCGGGGAGATCGTCGCGGACGAGAACGGCAAGACATCGCTTGACGGCGTGTATGCGGGCGGCGACGCCGTGACGGGTGCGGCGACCGTTATCCTCGCGATGGGCGCGGGCAAGACGGCTGCAAAGGCGATGGACGAATATATCCGCTCCAAATCGTAATTGCATAGGAAAAGGGCTCCTACGGGAGCCCTTTTATAAAAGGAGACACTATGAAACACAAAGTGAGACTCACCGTGCTCGATAAAAAGCTGTACCCCGAACTGCAGGCGGCGCACTGCATCGACCCGCACGCGGGCGCATGCCCCTGCTACAACGTGGGCGACGTGTTTGAATTTTACCGCGACGGCGAGCGTGATGACTTCTGGCACTGCGGGCTGAATACCCTTGTGAAGACGACGGGAGATGCGAATACCGTTGCGGGCGGGCCCAAGCTCCCCTTCTGCTCGGAGCTGTGGGACTGTATTTCCCGCTACATCTACACGGGGCTGCAGGGCGGCTCCATCATGGAACAGTGGATGAAAAACGAGAACACGATGATCGCCTGCTGTTCGGACGGCACCCGCCCCGTCATCTTCAAAATCGAGCGCATCGACTACGACGATTGAACAAAAAAAAGAGCTCCCAAGGGAGCTCTTTTTGCTTTCAGTTTTTATAGGCGTCCGTGCCGTAGAGGGCGGACATATCGTCCTGATACTTCTTCGCCTTGTCGTACTGCTTGACGTCGACGGACGCGCCCGCTTCCTGCACCTTCTTCTTCTGCTCGCGCGAAAGGCGGGTGGGCACCTCGACAAAGACGTTCAAATAGAGATTGCCCGTGCCGTTGCGCGTCTTTAAGCCCTTGCCGCGGATGGTGAAGGTGGTGCCCGTCTGCGTGCCCTCGGGAATGGTATAGTCGAAGGCGTCGTCGATGGTGGGAACGCGCACCGTGCCGCCGAGGCACGCCGTTTGGAAGGGAATGGGCAGGTCGATATAGAGGTCCATGTTCTTGCGGCGGAAAATTTTATGCGGCTCCACGCGGAACACGACGATGAGGTCGCCCGCGGGGCCCCCTTCCGTGCTCGCCTGGCCGAACCCGCGCTTGCGGATATACGAATTGGTATCCACGCCCGCAGGAATGGAGAGCGAGACCTTCGTCTCCTTCCGCACATACCCCTTGCCCTTGCAGTCGGGGCATTTATCGGTGATGATCTTGCCCTTGCCGCCGCAGTCGGGGCAGGCGCCCACGCGCACCATGCGGCCGAACATGGTATCCTGCGAGAATCTGACCTGCCCTTTGCCGCCGCAGCGGGAGCACGTTTTATATGCCGTGCCGCCCTTCGCGCCCGTGCCGCCGCAGGTGGGGCAGGGCTCGTTGCGCGAATAGCTGATCTCCTTCACGCAGCCCTTGGCGGCGTCCATGAAGGAGAGGCGCATCTCGAGCTGGATGTCCTCGCCCGAGGTATCGCGCTGCACGGAGGCATTGCCGCCGAAGCCCTGGAAGATGCTGTCGAAGATGTCGCCGAAGCCCCCGCCGCCAAAGCCGCCGAAGCCTGCGCCGCCCATGCCGCCCATGCCCGGATGCTCCTGTTCATAGTCGTAGGCAGCGCGCTTCTGCTTATCGGAGAGCACTTCGTTCGCCTCGTTGATCTCCTTGAACTTCTCTGCGGCGAGCTTGTCGTTGGGGTGAAGGTCGGGGTGATACTGCTTGACGAGCTTTTTATACGCCGCCTTGATCTCCTCCTCCGTCGCGTTCTTGCTCACGCCGAGAATTTCGTAATAGTTCTTTTTTTCTGCCATGCTCTGTTCCTCTTATCGCCCGTTAAGGGGCGGCAGCGCCGCCCCTTAAATCAACTTGCTTATGCCTTGCGGAACGCGCCGCGTGCCTTACTGGTGGAACTCTTCGTCGCCCGCCTGGGGCTCGCCGTTCGGCGCGCCGCTGCCGTTTGCCGCGTTCTGCTGATACATCTTCTGGAAGATGGGCTGCACGGCGTTCGAAAGCTTTTCAAACGCGGCGTTGAAGCGCTCTTCGTCGTCCGCGTCGAGCTCTTTTTTCGCCTCTTCGACGGCGGAGTTGAGGGTAGCCTTCTCCTCGTCCGAGAACTTGTCGCCGCTCTCTTTGAGCGTCTGTTCGACGGAGAAGATGAGCCCGTCGAGCTTGTTGCGGCTGTCCACCTTCTGCTTGCGCTTCTTGTCCTCTTCGGCGTACTGCTCGGCTTCCTTGACGGCCTTGTTGATCTCGTCCTCGGAGAGGTTGGTCGAAGATGTGATGGTGATATCCGTGCTCTTGCCCGTGCCGAGGTCCTTCGCCTCGACGTGCACGATGCCGTTTGCATCGACGTCGAAGGTGACTTCGATCTGCGGGATGCCGCGGGGCGCGGGAGCGATGCCCGTGAGCATGAATCTGCCCAAAGTCTTGTTGTCGCGGCAGAATTCGCGCTCGCCCTGGAGAATGTGGATCTCCACGCTCGTCTGGTTGTCGGCAGCCGTCGAGAACACCTGGCTCTTCTTGACGGGGATGGTCGTATTTCTGTCGATGAGTCTCGTGAACACGCCGCCCAGCGTCTCGATGCCGAGGGAGAGGGGCATGACGTCGAGAAGGAGGACGTCCTTAATTTCGCCCGTCAGCACGCCGCCCTGAATGGCTGCGCCGATGGCGACGCACTCATCGGGGTTGATGCCCTTGAAGGGCTCCTTGCCCGAGAGCTTTTTGACCTTCTCAACGACGGCGGGCACACGGGTGGAACCGCCGACGAGGATGACCTTGTCAATATCGTTGTAGGAAAGGCCCGCATCCTTCATCGCAAGGCGCATGGGTTCTGCCGTCTTGTCGATGAGGTCGGAGATCAGCGCCTCGAACTTCTGACGGGTGATGTCCATCTCGAGATGCGCGGGGCCTGCGTCCGTCATGGAGATGAAGGGCAGGGAGATGGAGGTCGAAGTCATGCCGGAAAGCTCGATCTTGGCCTTCTCCGCAGCTTCCTTCAAGCGCTGCATCGCCATCTTATCCTTGGAAAGATCGACACCGTGGCTCTTCTTGAACTCGTCGACCATGTAGTCCATGAGGCGCTTATCGAAGTCATCGCCGCCCAGACGGTTGTTGCCGTTGGTCGCGAGCACTTCAAACACGCCGTCGGAAATTTCGAGGATAGAGACATCGAACGTACCGCCGCCGAGGTCGTAGATCATGACCTTGCTGTTCTCCTTCTCCTTATCGAGGCCGTAGGCAAGCGCCGCCGCCGTGGGCTCGTTGATGATACGAAGGACGTTGAGGCCTGCAATTTTGCCCGCGTCTTTCGTGGCCTGACGCTGGGAGTCGGTGAAGTACGCGGGGCAGGTGATGACGGCGTCCGTCACCTTGGTGCCAAGATAAGCCTCTGCATCCGCCTTGAGCTTGCTTAAGATCATTGCGGAGATCTCCTGAGGGGAATACGACTTGTCGTCGATCTTCACCTTGTAGTCCGAACCCATCTCACGCTTGATGGAAATGACCGTTCTGTCGGGATTGGCGACAGCCTGACGCTTTGCGACCTGCCCGACGATACGGGTGCCGTCCTTCTGGAAGGCGACGACGGAAGGCGTCGTGCGCGAGCCCTCCGCATTGGCGATCACGACGGGCTCACCGCCCTCCATGACCGCAACACACGAATTGGTAGTACCAAGATCGATACCGATAACTTTCGACATAACTGTTCTCTCCTTTATCTCTCTATTTGGAAATGCCTGCCTTTGCAGGCGAATTTGTTACTTTGTGACGAGCACCTGCGCAAAGCGAAGTACCTTGCCCTCGCGTTCGTAGCCCTTTGCAAACACCTGACGGACGATACCGCTCTCCTCGCCCTCTTCGGGGTCGGATGCCATGATGGCCTCGTGCTTTTCGGGGTCGAAGGGCTGCCCGACGGGGTCGATGACGGAAATCTTCTCGTCTTCGAGAATTTTTTCAAACGCCTTCTGCACCATCTCGATGCCCTTGTGCGTCTTTTCGTCCTGACAGGACTGAAGCGCGCGCTCCAGATTATCTGCAATGGGGAAGAGCTTTGATACAACGTCTGCCCTGCCCTCGGCGTAAGCCTGCGCGCGGGTCATGGCCGTGCGCTTTCTGTAGTTGTCGTACTCGGCAGTCACCGAATACCACTTGCGCTTAAAGTCCTCTGCCTGGGCCTTGGCCTCTTCCGCTGCCTTGAGCGCGGCATTCAGCTCCGCGTTCTCGACTTCTTCTATGGCTTCCGCCTGCTTCATCTCTTCTGCGGCGTCTGCCGCCGCTTCCGAGACGGGAACTTCCTCTAAAGTTTCCTTGTCTTTTTCTTTGCTCATACCGCCCTTTTGCCTTTTCGTTTTCATTCACTTCTAATATAAGGTGATTTTCCCCCGCTTAAACGCTTTTTTGCCGATTTTTTCGCATTTGCAAAATTTTTTTCCGCGAAAAAAGCGGGCCCGAAGAAAAGCCCGCTCTTGTTCTTCAGTTTGAAGCGCCGTCAATTTAAGCGCCATACTCGGCGCGGTAGGCGCGCATGGCGGGAAGGTACTCCCTCCCTTCGATGACGCCGTCCTCGATGGCGGAAATGATGTCCTCCATCGTCACGATGGAGAATACCTTGATGCCGAAGGTATCGTAGGCTTCCGCGACGGCGGACTTTTCGCCCGTACCCTTCTCCTGACGGTCGACGGAGATGATCATCGCCTCGACGTCGACTTTCGCCTCCGCCTCTAACTTGGGAAGAATTTCCCGAAGCGCCTTGCCCGAGGTCATCACGTCCTCGATGATGCACACCTTGTCGCCGTCTAAAAGTTTTTCGCCGACAAAGAGCCCGCCCTCGCCGTGGTCCTTGACTTCCTTCCGGTCGAAGCAGAAGCCGACGTCTACGCCGTGGTTCTTTGCGAGCGCGATTGCCGTTGCGACGGCGAGCGGGATGCCCTTATAGGCGGGGCCGACGAGCGTCTTGACATCAACGCCGTGCTCCAAGTAGCACTCCGCGTAGTATTCGCCGAGCTGGGCGATCTGCGCGCCCGTGCGGTACTTGCCCGCATTGATAAAATAGGGCGCCTTTCTGCCGCTTTTGAGCGTGAAATCGCCGAAGAGAAGCACTTCGTTTTCCACCATGAACTTGATGAACCGCTGTTTGTAGTTGAGCATATGTATTTTCTCCTTATTCATTCATTGCGCCCGTGAGGGAAGTGACGTTTGAGACGCCGTGGCGGTCGCACCAGTCGGAAAGGCCCGCGACTATTTTGGGGCAGGCGAAGGTATCCGTAAAGTTGTGCGTGCCCACCTGAACGGCCGTGGCGCCCGCCATCAGAAATTCCACGGCGTCCTCGGCGGTGCAGATGCCGCCCATGCCGATGACGGGGATCTTGACCGCATGGCTCGCCTCGTACACCATGCGCACGGCGATGGGCTTGATGCCCGCGCCTGACACGCCGCCCGTTCTGTTGGCGATGAGCGGCTTTCTCTTTTCGATGTCGATGACCATGCCCGTGAAGGTATTGACGAGGGAGATGCAGTCCGCCCCGCCCTTTTCCGCCGCCTGTGCGTTGAGCGCGATGCTCTCCACATTGGGCGAGAGCTTGACGATGAGGGGCGTCTTTGTAAGGCTCCCCTTGGCGGCGCGCGTCACTTCCCCGATGGTCTCGGGGCGGATGCCGAACGCCATGCCCCCGCACTTTACGTTGGGGCAGGAGATGTTGAGCTCGACAAAGTCGACAAGGCCGTTGAGACGCGCGCAAATTTCCGCATAGTCCTCGATGGTGCTGCCCGCGACGTTGGCAAGCACGCGGGTCTTACTTTTCAGCCACTCCAAATCGTTCTCGATGAACGCCTCGACGCCCGGATTCTGCAGCCCGACGGCGTTCAAAATGACGCTGCGCCCCTCCGCGATGCGCGGCACGGGGTTGCCGAGGCGAGGCTTTAGGGTGAGGCCCTTGGTCGCCACGCCGCCCAGGCAGGAAATATCGTAAAGTTCATTGAATTCCCGCCCGAACCCGAAGGTGCCCGAGGCGGGGATGACGGGGTTCTTGAGTTTGACCCCGCAAAGCTGCAAAGAAAGGTCTGCCATGTTTATTCTCCCTTGCCCTCCGCCGCGTATTCGCGCATGAGGGTGATGAGGCGGTCGTGGACCGCTTCCACGTCGGCGACAAAGTCGCTCTCGATGCTCCCGCCTGCATAATCCACCGTGAGCTTGCCCCAGCCGTAATCGCCATACCGAGAATGGGCACGGCGGCAGCGCACGTTCAGAATATCCTTCAGCGGAATGTTCTTCCCCAAAAATAAGATGTGATCGCCCTCGCGTTCGCAGATGACGTCGGGCGTTCTCATCGCCTTGACGAAGTAAACAGCGCCGAGGACGGCGACGAGCACCCCCACGACGATGAGCATTCCCCATGTGACGGACTGCCCCGTCTCGCCGTCCGCCTGCCCCATGAAGAGCACCGAAACGATGAGGATAGCGACTCCCAGAATGGCGGAAAGGAGATACATCGGCCGTGCGCTGCCCGTGCGGCGGGCGATAACTTCGCGGTCTGTCATAAAGCTCCCCCTTCTCTCTTTTCATATTCCCCGATGAGGGCTTGGATGCGCTCGAAGGCGTCCTCCACAAGGGCGACATAATTGCACTTGGCTTCCCCGCCCTGATATTCGACGACGATCTGCCCCCAGGTGTAGGTGATGAGGCGGGACTTTGCAGGGCGGCAGCGCACGTCCACGATCATGCCGATGGGGATGCAGGTGTCTGCGATGCAGAGCTTGCCGTCCTCCACATAGATGGCGGGGTCGGGCGTTTTGAGTACCCGCACGAAGCAGACCGCCCCGATGCAGAAAAGGATCGCGCCGAGGATGAGCAGCACGATCATCCACGGGGCGAGGCCGCGCCCGCCTGCAAGCGGCACGATGATACAGACGGCGATGAGCGCCAGCCCCACCAAAAAGCTGATGCCGAAGTACACGAGCGGGGAATTGGCGCGGAACCCGATGATGTCGTTTTCTTTCATAGTCTCCCCTCCTTGTTATATTTTTTAATAAAGGCTGCTTACAGGACGACCTCGCTGAGCTTGAACACGGGGCCGTCCTTGCAGACGCGGGCGTGCGCGCCGTCCGTCTTTTCGCACACGCACACGAGGCACGCGCCGATGCCGCACCCCATGCGCTCTTCGAGGGAGACATAGACGGGGATATTGCGCCCCTCCGTCGCCTTCTTGAGGGCGCGGAGCATGGGCGTGGGGCCGCAGGAGAGGATGACATCGGGTTTTACATCGTCGATCTCCTCCATGAATGCCTGCACCGCCGTGCCGTGATAGCCCATGCTGCCGTCGTCGGTGGCGACGACGAGATGATCGCTGCGCTGCAGTTCATAGGGCATGCAGTAGGCGGCGCGGTTGCGAAAGCCCATGTAGGAAAAGAGCTGCTTCTTGCCCTGATAGGCGCGGATACAGGAGATGAGCGGGAAGATGCCCACGCCCCCGCCGACGAGCGCGACGCGCCGCTCCTTTTCCTCCACATAGAACCCGTTGCCGAGGGGAAGGAGCACCGAGAGCTTTTCGCCCTGCTTATAGTTCTCCGCAAGGATGTACGTGCCGCCGCCCTTGAGTTGATAGCACACGGTGATGCGCTCCCCCTCCGCCTTGCAGACGGCAATCGGGCGGCGCAGGGGATAGCCGTTGACCCCCACCATGCAGAATTGCCCGGGGCGGACAGAGAACTCTTCGTCCGTGGCAAAGGTGAGGGAATAGATGTTCTCCGCGATGCGGATGTTCTCTAAGATGGTCGCCGTTACTTCGCGCATATTGCCCCCAGAACGCCGAGAAGGTCGGCTTTCATATCGAGGCACGCCGCGCGCGCCGCCTCGTCGTAGCTGCCGCCGCGCTTTTTATAGGCGCAGAGGACGCCGCGCGAGTTGTTGACGACGCCCCCGAGGCCGTTACTGTCGAAACAGTTCTTGAGCATCTCGGCATTCGCACCCTGCGCGCCGTAGCCGGGCACGAGGAAGAAGGTGCGGGGAAGTCTTGCGCGCAGCACTTTGGCTTCCTCGGGGTAGGTCGCCCCGACGACGGCCCCGACGCTCGAATAGCCGTATTTGCCGACGGTGCCCTCGCCCCACTTCTCCACCATGTCGCCCATGCACTCATAGACGGTGCGGCCGTCCTCGAGCTTTAAATTCTGCAATTCGCCCGAAGAGGGGTTGCTCGTCTTGACGAGGACGAAGATGCCCTTGTCGTGCGCTTTGCACTCATTCACAAAGGGCACGATGCCGTCCGAGCCGAGGTAACCATTGACCGTCAGAAAGTCGGACGGGAAAGCGGAGAAGGCGGTCTCCCCCACCTTGCTCTCGCCGAGGTATGCCGTTGCATATTGGGATGCCGTTGCGCCGATGTCGTTGCGCTTGGCGTCCGTGATGACGACAAGCCCCTGCTCCTTCGCGTAACGCAGCGTCTCTAAAAAGGCACGCATGCCCGCGGGGCCGTACTGCTCGTAGTAGGCGATCTGCACCTTGACGGAGGGCACGATGTCGGAAACGGCGTCGATGATGCCGCGGTTGAACATCAAGATGGCGTCGGCGGCGTCCTCTGCCGTGCTTGCGCCCGCGCGCATCGCGTTGGGAAGGTAGTCGAAGGAAGTATCCAGCCCCACGCAGGTGGGGTTCTGCTTTTGGATGATTTTCTCAATGAGGGTATCGACGATCATAGTTTCTCCTTATTTTTCGCGGTATTTGATGTCGCCGTCGACGACGGTATATTTGACGCGGCCGTACACTTCCCTGCCCGTAAACGGGGTATTCTTGCCCTTGGAGACGAAGTCTTTCGGGTCTATTACCCACTTTTCGGAAAGGTCGACGGCGGTGAGGTCGGCGGGTGCCCCCACGGCAATACTGCCGCCCTCTAAATTTAAGATATGGGCGGGGTTATAGCTCATCTTCTTTGCAAGCTCTTCGAGGGTGAGCGCGCCGCCCAAAACGAGCTGGGTGTAGGAGAGCGCAAAGCTCGTCTCCAGCCCGCTGATGCCGAAGGCGGCGAGGTCGTATTCGACGTTCTTGTCGTCCTCGTGGTGGGGGGCGTGGTCGGTGACGATGCAGTCAAGCGTGCCGTCTTTGAGCCCCTCGATGACGGCGAGGCGGTCTTGTTCCTCGCGGATGGGCGGGTTGACCTTCGTGTTGGTATCAAACGAGGCGATGACCTCGTCGGTGAGGGTGAAGTAGTGCGGGCAGGTCTCCGCCGTGACCTTGACGCCGCGGGCCTTTGCCTCACGGATGAGCTGCACGCCGCTGTAAGTGGAGACGTGGCAGATGTGTACGGGGATATCCAAACTTTCCGAAAGGCAGATCTCGCGGGCGATGATGATGTCCTCCGCCGCGCGGATGCTCCCTTTGAGACCGGTGAGCGTGGAGTAGTACCCCTCGTTGACGACGCCGCCGTCGACGAGAGACTTATCCTCGCAATGGCAGAGGCAGATGAGGCCGAAGTCGGAGGCGTACTTCATCGCGTTTGCCATGAGGTTAGTGGCAACGACGGACTTGCCGTCCTCGCTGAGCGCCACGGCACCCGCCGCCTTCATGCCGCCGATGGCGGCGAGCTCCTTGCCTTCCTGCCCCTTGGTGATGGCGCCGATGGGGCGCACTTTGCACAAATTCACGTCCTTCGCGCGCGATAAAATATAGGTGACGACCACCTTGCTGTCCGTGACGGGGTTGGTGTTGGGCATGCAGCACACCTGCGTAAAGCCGCCCTTGACGGCCGCCCTGCTGCCGCTTTCGATATCTTCCTTGCGCTCGAAGCCGGGCTCGCGCAGATGGACGTGCATATCGATGAGCCCCGGGAAGACGGTGAGCCCGCTCCAATCACAGCCTTCACCGTCGATGTGTTCGGCAATTTCCGCAATGCAGCCGTTCTCCGTGCGGATGTCGGCGCGGCGCAGCCCTTCGGGCAAGACAAGCGTTGCATTCTTGAAGATCATATCTCCTCCTTGGTGAGCAAAAAGAGCATGGACATCCTCACCGCGATGCCCGAGAGTACCTGTTCCTCGATGCGGCTCGTTTCGCCGTCGATGAGCCCGCTCGTGAGCTCCACGCCGCGGTTGACGGGCCCGGGGTGCATGACGAGGGCGTTGGGCTTTGCATAGCGCATGAGCGCCTCGTTCGCGCCGTAAAACTTGCTGTATTCGCCGAGGGACGGGAAGTTGCCCGCGTGCTGGCGTTCGAGCTGGATGCGAAGGCCCATCACGACGTCGGCGCCCTCCACGGCTTCCTCGCGGGAGCGGCACACCTTTGCGCCCATCTTCTCGATGCCTGTGGGGATGAGCGTCTTGGGGGCGTACATCGTGACCTCGGCGCCCAGCTTTTTGAGGCCGAAGAGATTGCTCTTTGCAACGCGGGAGTGGGAGATATCGCCCAAAATGGCGACCTTGAGGCCTTCGAGCGAGCCGAAATTTTCGCGCATCGTGAGCATATCCAAAAGCGCCTGCGAGGGGTGCTCGTTCATGCCGTCGCCCGCGTTGACGACGTGCGCCTTGACCGTCTTCCCGAGCAGCGCGGGCGCGCCGCCCATCGGGTGACGGATGACGATGATATCGTTCTTCATCGCATCCAGCGTCTTGCCCGTGTCGACGAGCGTTTCGCCCTTCTTGACGGAGGAGCTCTCCGCGGAGATGTTGACGACGTGCGCGCCCATGTACTTGGCGGCAAGCTCGAAGCTGCACCGCGTGCGCGTGGAGTTTTCGTAGAAGAGCGTCGTGACCGACTTGCCCTGCAGGTGCGGCAGCTTTTTGATGTTCTGCCGCAGCAGCTTTTTCATGTTCATGCCGACGGTGAGAATTTCGTCGATCTCCTCCGCGGGCATCTCACGAAGCCCTAAGATATCTTTACTTTTCAGCATGTTCCCTCCGTATGATGGAGAGCTCATCGCATTCCGCGCCGAGCTCTGTAAAGTGCACGCTCACATATTCCGAGCGGGATGTGGGCACGTTTTTGCCGACGAAGTCGGCTCTCACCGGCACTTCCCGCCCGCCCCTATCCACAAGGACTAAAAGCTGGATGCGCTCGGGGCGGCCCAAGCGGAAGAGCGCCTCTATCCCTGCGACCGCGCTTCTGCCCGTGTGCAGGACGTCGTCGCAGAGGACGACGCGCCCGCCCGTGATGTCGAACCCGAAATCGTTGACGCCCGCATCGGGCACATAGAAGGCGGAAACGAGATCGTCCCGCGTCATGCCAATGTCGAGCCCCGCCGAGGGGAGCTCGATCCCCGTGCTCGCCCTGATCTCCTCTTTGAGGCGGTTTGCGACGATTTCCCCGCCCCGCTTGACGCCGATGAGCATCACCTTTTCAAAGCCCTCGTTCTTTTCCTCGATCTCGTGAAAGAGGCGGACGATGGTGCGCTTTAAGCCCTTTTCATCCAAAATGACAGGCATAGTCCCTCCTGCGGCAAACAGCCGCGCGCCGCGCCCGCGCGTTTTGCAGCGAGGCGCAAAAAAACAGCCCTGCGGTATCGCCGCAAGACTGTGCTTTTCCTGAAAAAGCGGGCAATGGGTGCCCCGATCGTTCATATTCGCTGCGTCTTGTCGGCATCACGGTACCGCTCTTAAAAACGACGCCTATATCGTAGCAGAAAAACTTGCAAAAGTCAAGCCTTTCAAACAATTTGGGTGAGGGTAAAATGCACCTTGTCGCACGACGTTAAAAAGTACTCGATGCCCGCCTTTTCGCACTTTAGGGGGAAGTAGACGCTGCCATGGAGGTGCCCGAAGACGACTTTGTCCACCTTATTCTCTTCGAAGATGGAAGTAAAGAGGGTATCCTCCCTCTTGACGCCGAAGGGCGGGTAGTGGATGAGCGCGATGAGGGTATCCCCTTCCTCCCTTACCTTTTTGACTTCGTTGAAGGCGAGGCGGAAGCGCTCCCCCTCGCGGCGGTAGAGCGCCTCGTCGTGCTCGGTGTAGTCGGCGCTGCCGGGGCACGCCCACCCACGCGAGCCCGCAATAATGACGTTTCCGATCTTCACGCAGTCGTTCTGAAGGAAGGTGAAGCTGCTATCGGGCGCCGAGGCACGCACCCGCGTGATGCCGTTCCACCAATAGTCGTGGTTGCCGCGGATGAACACCTTTTTCCCCTTGAGCGGAGCCAAAGAGGCGACGTCGTACATGCCCTCGGGAAGGTACATCCCCCACGAGGTATCGCCGCCGATGAGGACGATGTCCTCGTCCGTCACCTTCTTCTCCCAATCTGCCTTGATTTTTTCGAAATGCCCCTCCCAGTCGGCGCCGAACACGTTCATCGGCTTGTTGCACTTGCCCGAGAGGTGCAGATCGCTGATCGCAAACACCTTCATGACGGAGATTATAGCATAAATTCCCCAAATTATCAAGCGTTTCCTTATGCGAACGCGGCGGGCAGATGCGCGCGGGAACGCAATTTCATTGCCGCCCGCCTTAAAAGAGCCTGGGAACCGCCGCCGCGCCTCGGGCATTAAAAGAGCGCGGGAACCGCCGCGCCGCCCGCCCGTTTGGGCGGGCGGCGCGGCGGGAAATTCTCCATTGAGAATTTCTGCAAAGATTGACAAAAATTCTCAATAGCCCATTGACTTCGCGGCACAAAACGGCTATAATGAATACAAGGCATCATTCGGAGGGCATTATGGAGATCAAGCGCGACTTTTACCTCAACAAACTCATTCGTCACCAAAGGAACGGGCTCGTGAAGATCGTGACCGGGGTGCGGCGGTGCGGCAAGTCCTACCTGCTGTTCCGCCTGTTCCGCGAGCATCTCAGAAAGAGCGGCGTAAGGGACGACCACATCATATCGATCGCCCTGGACGATTACGAAAACGTGCAGCTGCTCGACCCCGATGCGCTCTATCGGCATGTGAAGGGGCGCATTGCGGACGACGGAGACTACTATATCCTGCTCGATGAGATCCAGCTCGTAAAGAACTTTGAGAGCGTCGTGAACGGATTTCTGCATCTTCCCAACGCCGATATCTATGTGACGGGCAGCAACTCCAGGTTTCTCTCCTCGGACATCGTGACGGAATTCCGCGGCAGGGGCGATGAGATCCGCATCTATCCCTTGAACTTTGCGGAATTTTATTCCGCATACGGCGGCGACTTTCAGAGCGCATGGCTGACGTTCGCGAATTATGGCGGGATGCCCCTTCTTCTCTCCATGCAGACACGGGAGGACAAGGTAAACTACTTGAAATACCTGTTCGAGACCACCTATCTTGCCGACATCGTCGGCAGGAACAACCTGCGCGGCAATGCGGAGATCGGTGAACTCACCGATGTGCTCGCCTCTTCGATCGGCTCGCTCACCAACCCTTTGAAGCTTTCCAACACATTCGCGAGCACAAAGAACGTAAAGCTCTCCGCCAACACGATCTCGGCATACCTCGGCTATTTGCAGGACGCCTTTTTGATCGAGAAAGCTCTGCGCTTCGACATCAAGGGAAAGAAATACATCAATACGCCCGCTAAGTACTACTTTGTGGATATGGGCTTAAGAAATGCCCGTCTCTCCTTCCGGCAGCAGGAATATACCCACATCATGGAGAATGTCATCTACAACGAGCTGCGCTCACGCGGATATTCGGTGGACGTGGGCGTTGTGGAAAACGTTAAAAAACAGGATGAGGCATGGGTGAGAAAATCGCTCGAAGTAGATTTCGTCGTCAATGCAGGCGATCGAAGATATTACATCCAATCGGCTTACGACCTCCCTTCGGAGAAAAAAATGGCGCAGGAACAGGCTTCCCTGCTCGCCATCGACGATGCCTTCCGCAAGATCGTCATCGTCAACAGTGCCATCCTCTCCGGATACAATGAACAGGGCATCCTCCTTGTTTCCCTTTCCGATTTTCTCTTCGACCCCGAACGGGCGATCAACTACTAAAAAGCAAAGCGCCCCGCAGACGAATGGCTGCGGGGCGCTTTTTGTATCGGAAAAACCTTATTCGAGTTCGAACTTGCCCGTATATAATTGATAGTACTTGCCCTGCTGTGCCATGAGCTGGTCGTGGTTGCCGCGCTCGATGATGCGGCCGTGCTCGAGCACCATGATGGCGTGGCTGTTGCGCACGGTGGAGAGGCGGTGGGCGATGACGAACACCGTTCTCCCTTCCATGAGCTTATCCATGCCCTGTTCGATGAGCGCCTCGGTGCGGGTATCGATGGAGCTCGTCGCCTCGTCGAGAATGAGGACGGGGCAGTCGCTGACCATGGCGCGGGCGATGGAGAGCAGCTGCCGCTGCCCCTGCGAGAGGTTGGCGCCGTCAGAGGTGAGCATGGTATCGTACCCGTCGGGCAGGTGCCTTATGAAGCTGTCCGCGCCCGCGAGCATGGCTGCCTTGATGCACTCGTCGTCCGTCGCCGTCACGCGGCTGTAGCGGATGTTCTCCATCACCGTGCCCGTGAAGAGGTGGGTATCTTGGAGAACGGTTCCGAGGGAATGGCGCAGATCGCTCTTTTTGATGTCGCGCACGTTGATGCCGTCGTAGGTGATGGTGCCCGACTGGATGTCGTAGAAGCGGTTGATGAGGTTGGTGATCGTCGTCTTGCCCGCGCCGGTTGAGCCCACAAAGGCGATCTTCTGCCCGGGCTTTGCGTAGAGGGAGATGTCGTGGAGGACGGTCTTGCCCTCTTCATAGCCGAAGGTGACGCCGTAGAAGCGGATGTCGCCCTTTAAGAGCACGAAGTGGTGGCCGGCGGGAGAGCCGTCGGGCACCTTCCATGCCCAGAGTTCGCCGTCCGCGCGCTCCTCGTACCAATTTTCGCCCGTCTGCGTGACGCGGACGAGCGTCACGTCGCCGCCCTCGTCCTCGGGAACGGCGTCGAGCATCTCGAAGATGCGCTCCGCACCCGCGAATGCCTGCACGATGGCGTTGAACTGCTGCGTAATTTGCTGGATGGGCATATTGAAGGAGCGGACGAAGTTGAGGAAGGAGACGATGGCGCCCAGGGTGAGTGCGCCGCCCGTTCCCATCACGGTGAGGCCGTAGAGGGAGAGTGCCGCCCAGCCGCCGTTCATGACGAGCGCCGCCGCGACGAACGCGACGATGATATACTGGATATAGCCGATGTTGTTGGAGATGGGCCCGATGACGTTGGTGAGAACGTTTGCCTTGGTGGAGTTGATGCGCAAATCTTCATTCAGCGTGCGGAAGGAAGCCTTGGCGCGTTCCTCGTGGCAGAACACCTTGACGACCTTCTGGCCGCTCATCATTTCCTCGATATAGCCGTTGACGGCGCCGAGGGCGCGCTGCTGCTGCAGGAAGTAGCCGCCGCTCTTCTTGGCGAGCTTCTGCGTGAAGAGGAACATGCCCGCGACGAACACCATCGTGACGGCGGTGAGCGTTGCCGAGTAGAACACCATCATGCAGAAGGTGCCCACGATGGTGATGGCGGAGTTGATGAGCTGCGGGATGGTCTGCGAGAGCATCTGGCGCAGCACGTCGGTATCGTTGGTGTAGCGGCTCATGAGCGCGCCGTGCGTGTGCGTATCGAAGAACTTTAAGGGCAGCTTCTGCATGTGCGAGAACATCTCGTTGCGGAGGCGCTTGAGTGTTCCCTGCGAGACGACGACCATGATGCGGTTGTAGGTATAGCTGCAGATGACGCCCGCCAAATAGATGCCGCCCATCGCGCAGAGCGCGCCGATGAAGCCGCTCCAGTCGGGGTTTTCGACGCCGATGAGGGGGCTTATAAATTCATCGACGAAGATGCCGAGGAACATCGAGCCGCCCACCGAGGCGAGCGCGGAGACGACGATGAGCACGCACGCAAAGAGGAACTTGCCCTTGTGGTCGCGGAACATGTAGTTCATCAGCCGCGAGAAAATCTTCTTGCTGTTGGCGTCCAGCTTGACGGGAACGCGCGAACGGTTGTTATTCGGCATCGGCATCTTTGCCACCTCCCCTTACCTGAGATTTGTAGATCCCGCGGTAAATTTCGTTGCTCTTTACAAGCTCCTCGTGCGTGCCGAACGCGGAGATGCGGCCCTCGTCCAAAACGAGGATGCGGTCGGCGTCCTGCACCGAGTTGATGCGCTGGGCGATGATGATCTTGGTGACGTCGGGCGCGTGCTCACGAAGCGCCGCGCGGATGCGGGCGTCCGTCTTGGTGTCGACGGCGGACGTGGAGTCGTCCAGAATGAGCACCTTGGGGCTCTTTAAGAGGGCGCGGGCGATGCAGAGGCGCTGCTTCTGCCCGCCCGAGACATTGACGCCGCCCTGGCCGAGGTCGTATTCGTATTTTCCCGGGAGCTGCTCGACGAACTCGTCGGCGCACGCCTGCTTGCAGGCGAACTCAAGCTCCTCCTGCGTCGCGTCCTCCTTGCCCCAGCGCAGATTTTCTGCGACCGAGCCCGAGAAGAGGACGTTCTTCTGCAGCACCATCGCGACGGCGTTTCTGAGAGCGGTGAGATCGTACTCCCGCACGTCTCTTCCGCCCACCTTGACGGAGCCCTCCGTCACATCGTAGAGGCGGGGGATGAGCGAGACGAGCGTGCTCTTTGCAGAGCCCGTCTGCCCGATGATGCCGATGGTCTCGCCCGAGGAGATCTTGAAGGAGACGTCGCGGATGACGTCCTCCCCCTCGCCCCCCTTGCGGTAGGCGAAGCTGACGTGATCGAAGACGATCTCGCCGTTTTTCACGTCGAATACGGGGTTTTCGGGGTCTTTGATGGTGCTCTCTTCGGAGAGGATCTCGGCAAGACGCTCCATGGCGGGGCGGGACATGGCGATGAAGGTGAGGACCATGGCGACCATCATGACGCCCGAGAGGATCTGCGTAGCGTACGAGAGAAGGCCCGTGAGATCTTCGATGCCGAGGGTTTTATCGACGATGCTGATGCCGCCCACCGTCAAAAGGATGATCATCGTTGCATACATGATGACCTGCACGACGGGCATCATGCCCGCCATGATCTTTTCGGCGCGGACGGAATAGTCATACACTTCCTGCGTCGCCTTTTGGTACTTGTCGATCTCGTACCCGTCGAGCACATAGCTCTTGACGACGCGGATGCCGATGAGGTTTTCCTGCGCGACGGCGTTGAGGCGGTCGTACTTCTTGAACATCTGGCGGAAGTAGGGCTGTGCACTGTTCATGAGCACGATGACGAGCACGAAGAGAATTGCCGCCGCGACGAGGAAGATCCACGCAATATCGGCGGCGATGAAGAAGGACATGATGGCCGCGAAGATGAACATGACGGGCGCGCGCACAAGCATGCGGATGCACATCTGGAACGCCATCTGCACGCTGGTGATGTCCGTCGTAAGCCTCGTGATGAGCGAGGACGTGGAGAACTTATCAATATTCGCAAAGGAATACGTCTGGATCTTGTCGTAGGCGTCCTGACGAAGGTTGGCGGCAAAGCCCGCGCTCGCCTCGGAGGCAAGTTTCCCGCCCAGCGCGCCGCTTGCAAGCGACAGGATGCCGAGCGCAAACATGATAACGCCGTAGAATACGATCTCTCTGAAATCTGCCGAGGTGAGGGGGCGGCCAGCCTCATCGGCATCTGCGACGACGCCGATGAGCAGCGTCATCACATAGGGGATGAGGATCTCCATGGCAGCCTCCACGATCATGACGACGGGGGTTAAGATGGCGCGCGACTTGTATTGCCGCACGCTCCTGAGTAGCGTTTTGACCATAAAAACTCCTAGTTATCTCCTTGCTTTCGGGGGAGCCGTGCGTGTTCGAGGGAGAACGCCTCGAGCTCGTCCGCCATCACGAAGAGGCAGCGCAGGGTCGTCTCCTGCTCTTCCTTGGTGAGGCGGCGGCGCATGACTTCCTCCGTCTTTTGGACGTAGGAGAGGCACTCCTTGGCGACTTCCGCGCCCCGCGGGGTGAGTACAACGCGCTTGACGCGGGCATCCTCGCCCGCCTCGCGCACGATGTAGCCCTGCCGCTCCAGCCCCTGCAGAACGCCCGTCACGGAGGAAGAGCGCGTACTCAGGCACTCCGTCTTTAACAGCTTCTGCGTGACTTCCTCGCCCGCCTGCTCCTTATAGGAGAGAAAGCCGAGCACCTTGATCTGGGCAAAGCCGAGGCCAAGTGAGCGCAGGTTGTCGTCTAAAAGGCGGTATAGAATGCGCGCCGTTCTGCCGATGGCAAAGCCTAAATCGTTGTTGTCGCTCATGTCTCCCTCCTTCCCGAAATAAAAAAATGATTAGAGACCTATCTGTTAGGTTCCTAATCATTATAGCGGGGCATTGGCGCGATGTCAAGCGCATGCAAAGGCGAAAAATGAAAGTCGCGTGAAATGTCAGCGCACTTTCTCCACCGCGATGCGGAAGACCTCGCCGCTTGCAAGGGTGAGAAGGATGTTATCCCCCGTCCTCACTTCCCCCTCAAAGCAGACCGCAAGCATTGCCGCAAGTTCCTCTTTGAATTGCTCCAGATCAACGTTGTTTAAGAGTACTTCCATCTTGTTCCTCCCGAGGTATTTGATAAGGGCATTATAGCAGAGGGGCGCCGTCGAATGGTGAAACGTTTTGTACTATCCTGTCGAAACGGGTAGAAAACGGAGAATGTTTTCGCCAAAATTCGGAAAAATTTCTCCTGCTTTTGCAATTTTTGCGCTTGACAGCCCGCCCGTTTTCCGTTATAATAGAGGAACATTTAAGCTTGCTCTCGCAAACGGGAGGCGGCAGCTCACCGGAAACGGGAGCCGAAAGTTTGGATATGAATATGCAGGAATCGCCTAGCGGTATGGCGTCAGCTTCCCAAGCTGATCCCGGCGGGTTCGACTCCCGTTTCCTGCTCCACACATTGACGGGCTTTCAGCCCGTCTTTTTCTATCTGGAGGCGTCAGCTTCCCAAGCTGATCCCGAGCGGGGGCGAGCTGCAAGCCACCGAGCGCGCGCCGCTTTGCGGCGCTGTGCGAAGGTACTGCCGTTTCCTGCTCCACACATTGACGGGCTTTCAGCCCGTCTTTTTCTATCTGGAGGCGTCGGCTTCCCAAGCGGAGCCCGAGCGAGGGGCGTGCTGTAAGCCACCGAGCGCGCGCCGCTTTGCGGCGCTGTGCGAAGGTACTGCCGTTTCCTGCTCCTCGTCGGTGCAAACCGCGTCTTAAAGGCAATTTGCTGTCGCAAATCGCCCCATTTGCGCGGTTACACCTCCTCTTCCCAAAAAAGCTTTGCAGAGCAAATCTTTTTTGGGAGCCCTATCTCTTGCAAGGCGCGGTTTTGAACAGGGCAGAAAATTCTGCCCTGTTTCTTTTTTACGCCTGCCTTCTCGAAGGCACCAAGGGGAAGTGCCTTCTCGGTCACGGAGCTTGCGTTACAATGCAAGCTCCTTATTTCGAAACGCGCAAACAGCACACCGTGCTGTTTGCAAGAATGCGTTTCTCAACCTCTTCCCAAAAAATCTTTGCAGGCAAATCTTTTTTGGGAGCCCTATAAGACCTTTATGGCTCGTTTTTTCTATCTGGAGGCGTCAGCTTCCCAAGCGGAGCCCGAGCGAGGGGCTCGTCGCTGCAAGGCATGGTTTGCGGCAGTGCGGAAAGTGTCCCGCCCTGCACGCTTTCCCCGCCTGCGGCTCCTCTTCCCAAAAAATCTTTTCAGGCAAATCTTTTTTGGGAGCCCTATTTTTCCACCGAGCGTGCGCCGCTTTGCGGCGCTGTGCGAAGGTACTGCCGTTTCCTGCCTTCCTGCCCGATTTTGCGCAAAATCATGTTCGAAACGGGCTGCCGTTCCATTATCGGTTGACTTTTCCTCAAAAAACAAATATACTTTATTTCGTCAACTATTTTTCGGAGGAATACCATGGAAGAGACCCTCGGGCGGGCGTGCATCGAGCGGCTGAAAGAAGAACTCGTGCCCGCGATGGGCTGCACCGAACCCATCGCCGTTGCCTATGCCGCCGCCCTCGCGAAAAAGACCTTGGGGGCGCTCCCCGAGCGCGCCGAGATCGAGGTGAGCGGCAACATCTTAAAGAACGTGAAGAGCGTTATCGTGCCCCACACGGGCGGGCTGCGCGGGGTGGAGAGCGCCGCTGCGGCGGGCTTTGTGGCGGGAGAAGCCGACCGCGAACTCGAAGTGCTCTCGTCCGTTCCGGAGAGCGACTACCCCCGCATCGCGCAATACTTAAAAAGTACCCCGCTCCCCGTCAGGGAGGCGCAGGGCGGATGCGTGTTCGACATCGGCATCCGCGCCTTTGGGGGCGAACATTCGTCGTTTGTGCGCATCACGGGGCATCATACCAACGTTGTGCGCGTTGAGAAGGACGGCGAAGTACTTTTAAACCGCACGGAGAGCGGCGAGGCGGGCGAAGAGGCGGACATCCTGACCGTGCGCGGTATCGTGGAATTCGTGAACGAGGGCGACCTTTCCGAAGTCAGAGAGGCGCTTGAGCGGCAGATCGAGTACAACACCGCCATCTGCAACGAGGGGCTCAAGAATGACTGGGGCGCGCGCGTGGGGAAGACGCTTTTAAACGCGTTCGGCGACGACATCCACAACCGCGCCAAGGCGTGGGCGGCGGCGGGGTCGGATGCGCGCATGAACGGCTGCCCCCTGCCCGTTGTGGTCGTTTCGGGGAGCGGAAATCAGGGCATCACGGCGTCCGTTCCCGTCATTGCGTATGCGCGGCACTTGCATGTTCCGCACGAGAAGCTCTTAAAGGCGCTGGCGCTCTCCGACCTCGTGACCATTCACTTAAAGTCGGGCATCGGGCGGCTGTCGGCATACTGCGGCGCGGTGAGCGCGGGCGCGGGCGCGGCGGCGGGCATCTGCTATCTCCATGGCGGCGGGGTGGATGAAATTTCGCATACCATCGTCAATACCATTGCCGTCGATTCGGGCATGGTGTGCGACGGGGCGAAGTCGAGCTGTGCCGCCAAAATTGCGTGCGCCGTGGAGGCGGGGCTCATGGGCTTTGAGCTCTACCGCGCGGGCGGGCAGTTCTACGGCGGCGACGGCATCGTGGAAAAGGGCGTGGAGAACACCATCCGCAACGTGGGCGAGCTCGCGAGCAAGGGCATGCGCGAGACGGACGAGGAGATCATCCGCCTCATGTTAAAGTAATTTTATAAAGAAGCGGCGCGGCGGGAGCAGAAGCTCCCGCCGCGCCGCGTTATGTTGCGTTGACTCTCTGCCCCGCCGCGTTTTATGCACACAGGGTGAACATCGACTCGGCGTCGTAGGTAAAGCGCGCCTCACATTCCACGCCATCCCGCTCGTAGGTGATGACGACGGTATCGCCGAGGCGGACGTTGAACATGAATACGGTGAGGGTGTGAAGGTAGAGGATGGGCACTTCCTCACCGCCCTCGAAGCGGACGCTCTTCAATATATCCCCGACCTCCATGACGCCATCGGCGGGCGAATTTGCGGAGACTTCCACAATGGTGAGCGTTTCGATGACCTTGGAGACGCCCGTCTCCTCGTCGTAGACACTCGTGCTGGCGGTGACCATGCTCGTGATGCCCAGCATGGCGCGGTAGGCGCCCTTGCCCGGCTTTTCGGCGTTGTCGAGAATGTTGTGTGCGACGGCGACCGCCTGGTTGACGGGGATGGCATAGCCGAAATCGTTGATGCCGCCGCCCTCGAGGCGGGCGTTGACGATGCCGATGAGCTGCCCCTTCTCATTGAAGAGGCCGCCGCCCGAATTGCCGTGGTTGATGGCGGCGTCGACGCGGATCTCCAGAAGGCTGAGCTTTTTCGACTCGTCCGCAGAATCGATGCTGATGTACTCATTGGGCACAGAGACGATGCCGCGCGTGACGGAAGTGCCCTGACTGTCGGGGTTGCCGATGGCATACACCGTTTCGCCCACTCTGAGCTCATCGGAATCGGCGATCTCGCAGGCAAGCGCCGCACTCTCTCTGAGGCGCTCGCTGTTCTCGATGCGGATGACGGCGATGTCGAAATCCATTGCTCCGCCCACATACTCCGCGACGATATGATGGTCTTCGACGCTCACAACGTCATCATATTCGCTCTCTCCGTAGTAGTACTGCCCGTAGAGATAGACGCGGATCTCATCGGCAAAGCCGCCGTAGCTCTGCTCGTAGAGAACGTGGTAGTTGGTGATGATGTAGGCGTCGCCCGCCTCCTTGTCGAGGCTGTAGATGACGCCTGCGCCCGAATAGATGGCGGCGGGCTCGGTATCGGGAAGGGTGGGGTCTGCGCCCTCTTCATAGTACACCGAACGGATGGAGACGACGGACTGCACCGCCGTGCCCATCGTATAGGCAGGCTCCTCGGAACTGCCGATGCCGAGCTCCTTCAAGAAGTCGACAAACGTGCCCGTGTAGCCGTCCTTCTTGGCGTCTTGATAGAGAAGGTAGAGCTCGGTGCTGCCATCCTCGACGGGCGTTTCGCCCTCATCGGGGTCAACGGGCGTTTCACCCTCGTCGGGGTCGGTGGGAGTCTCGCCCTCGTCGGGTTCGACGGGCGTCTCGCCCTCGTCGGGGTCGACGGGCGTCTCGCCCTCGTCGGGGTCGACGGGCGTTTCACCCTCATCGGTGTCGACGGGCGTTTCACCCTCATCGGGGTCGGTGGGCGTTTCACCCTCGTCGGGGTCGGTGGGCGTTTCGCCCTCATCGGGGTCGGTGGGCGTTTCACCCTCATCGGGGTCGGTGGGCGTTTCACCCTCGTCGGGGTCGACGGGCGTTTCACCCTCGTCGGGGTCGGTGGGCGTTTCGCCCTCATCGGGATCGGTGGGCGTTTCGCCCTCATCGGGATCGGTGGGCGTCTCGCCCTCGTCGGGGTCGACGGGCGTTTCGCCCTCGTCGGGGTCAACGGGCGTTTCACCTTCATCGGGGTCGTCCGGCGTGGGCGTGACGATGGGGTTGTCGCCATCGGTCGCGGGCGGGGCAACAAAAAAGGTACAGCCCGCCAGCGAAAGCGTGAACATTCCCGCCAAGAGAACGGAAAGTGCGGCTAACGTGATTTTTTTCATAACATCCTCCTGCCGCAAGCGCGGCATTCCTGCTGAAGTAGGGCGTGCGCAAGTTCCTCGTGCTGCATGGCAGTACACATTTCCGAAGGGCAGCTTATAAAAAAGATGAAAGCCGCTTGCCGATGCAGGCACATGCCGCACGGACTGCGCCTGCTCATTATACCATATACCCGCCCCGAATACAAGGAAAAAGAAGGACGAACTTTCGCCCTTCTTCTTTTTGTTGGCTTTGTGAACGGGTGACAGCGCTCTGCCGTCACAGATCGTCCGCGTCCTGCTCGGGGACTTCGCCCTCTTGGGGCACGCCCGTGTAGGAGCCGAGCGCGTCCTCTTCGGAGCGCATCTTCGCCCCTCTTTTAAGGGCGCTCCCGCCCCTTGACCGCCGCTCAGTCACAGTTCTTTTCCGTCTTCTGCGTCTTTTTTGCCCTTGCGCCCTGCTTTTCGGCGTTCTTGGTGCAAGTCTTGCCGCAATTCTTCTTTTCCGTCATACTTTCCTCCGTAAAAATGGCACTTCAAATGCCCTCGTAAGGGAGGTGAAGAAGGACTTCCCCCTGCTTTGCCCCGCAGAGCGGGCACACCTTCCACGCCTCCTTCGACGTATGCATATAGCCGCACTCGCCGCAGATCCAGATGACGGGGTGCTCCGAGGCATACAGCGTGCCGCCCTTTACCGCCTCGTGCAGATAGCGGAAGATGACCTCGTGATTTTTCTCCACTTTTGCGACCTCGCCAAAGGAGCGGGCGATGTCCTCAAACCCCTCCTCCCTTGCCGTCCTTGCAAAACCGGGGTAGATGTGCTCGTGCTCGCTCTTCTCGTCCTCGGCGGCGAACAAGAGGCTCTCGGCGATCGTGCCCGTGTGGAAGGGATAGCCCGCCTCGACGGGGATGTTGTCCGTGCTGCCCGCGTGGGCGATGAGCGTCTCGAAAAAGACGCGGGCGTGGTTGGTCTCGTTCTTTGCGATGGTGCGGAGCGTATCGGCAAGCGCCATGAGCCCTGCGGAAGTTGCCTCTTTTGCGATGAGCTGGTAGCGCATGCCTGCCTGGCACTCCCCCGCAAAGGCGCGCGCCAAATTCAAATACGTTTGGGTGTTGGAAAAGTCCATTTCGTGTCCTCCGTTACAACGCTTATCTTGGGCATGCCGCGCCTATTTTATGCGGAATTTGAAAAAAAAGCCCGCCGCGCGAAATTTCGCGCGGCGGGCGGCTCGTCTTTTTTATTACAGGCTGTATTTTGCGGAGAGCTTTAAGACGGCGGAGAGGCAGTCGTTTAAGGCGCGCGCATCCCCTGCGGAGAGCGCCCGTCCACGGTAACTTTCGAGCGAGCGGGCAACGGCGTCCAGCTCCAGCCGGTCGGCAGGGGTCATCTCTGAAGTGCGCAGCTTTTCGATGAGGGAATCGACGTGCCTCAATTGCAGTTCGCCTTCCTCCAAAGAGAGGACGGGGGGAAGCTCCGCCTCGACGGGCTTGCCCATGTCGAGGTCGGCATGGAAGGTCTTATAGATGTCCTCACGGGGGCGCTTTGCCTTCCTTTTGGGGAAGGGAATGTAGAAGAACAGCCTGACGAGCACCGCGACGGCGACGTAGATGGCCGCCCAGACGAGAAAGTCGTTGAGCGATACGGCGATGCTCGCGACGAGGAACGTGCCCACGGCGCCCAGAAAGAGCGCAAGGGGCGGATAGGCGCGGTCGGCATGCACGGCGGCGAGGATGAGCCCCGTGACAAGCAGCAGCGCGGGCGCGCAGAAGTAGAGGAACCACCCGGGGAGCTGCGCCAAAAGCTCCAAAAAGTCTCTGATATCCAGAATGATTTGTGCCATAGAAGTCTCCTTTGTGATGATACCCCGCTCGGGGGCTCGAACGCAGTCCTTATTTTACCCGTTTTGGGGAAATTTGTCAAACGTTCACCTCAAATCCGCGGGCGATGTTGACGATGCGCGCGCGCACGGTGCGCTCGTCGACCTTCATGGCGCGGGCGACCGCCTTTTTATAGAGGGAGATCTGCGGCACATAGTCGCGGCACAGCCGCTCCCTTTCGTGCGCGGAATACTTGTAGTCGACGATGAGAAAGCCTTCCTTCGTCTCCAAAAGCAGGTCTATAGCGCCCTGAAAGACGATCATATCGTCCGTCTCCGCAAGCCCCGCCTCGCGCGCCGAAAGGCGCAGAAGGAAGGTCTTTTCGCGGAAGATGCGCGAAGACGCCGCCGCCTCGCAGAGCGAGGGAAGGGAGAGGATGCTCTCGAGCTTCTTCTCGTTCAGAAGGGCGAGCTGTTCTTCCTTTAAGAGCCCCTCTGCTTTCATGCGGGCAAGTTCCTCTTTGACGGGCCCTCCGAAGCGGACGTGCTCCAAAAAGGCGTGGTAGGCGGTGCCCTCCTCGGCGGAATAGCCCTTTCCCGTCCCTTCTTCGGGCGAGATGGGCTGCCATTCGGCGTTCACGCGCTGCAGAAGCTCGGTCGCCGTGCTCTTGACGGGGAGAGAGGTGCTCGCCTCGAAGGGATAGGGCGCGGCGTAGACGCGGGAAAGCGAACTGCCCGCCCGTTCTGCAGGTGAAATGCCTTCGGCGGAGGGCCGCTCCGAAGCGGCGGGGAGCTCCGCCTCGTACTTTTCGTAGCAGGGGCCGCCGACGAAATCGGAAAAGCTGCCCGCAAGCGCGGGGGGCGCGCCCGAGGGCTTTTCGGAAAAGAGCAGAAAGAGCTTGTACTTGGCGCGCGTCATCGCGACGTAGAGAAGGTTGAGCTCGCCCTTCTTTTCCTCGTCCGCCCTTTCAAGCTCGATGAGATAGCGGTGCAGCGTGGGGCAGGCAGCGTTCTTTGCCGCGTCGAAGCTCTTAGGCGCGAAGGAGCAGGCATCGGAATAGTAGACTTCGTCGCGCTCCTTTCCGTGGAAGGAGCGGTTGAGATCGAGCAGGATGACGACGGGGTATTCGAGCCCCTTGGAAGAGTGCATGGTGAGCACCTTGACGGCATTTTCGCCCCCGCTCTCGCGGAAGTCCACCCCCTCCGCCGTCTTGAGGCTGCGCAGAAAGGCAGAGATGCTGCCCTCCGCTTGCTCGGAAAGGCGCAGGACGCGCTTTAAGCGCAGCGCCCCCTCTTCCTTGCTCAAAATTTCCGCCTCCAGCCCGTCCGAAAGGAGCATGCCGATCATCTCGCGTGCCGGTTTCACGCGCGATAAGAGGCGGTAGTGCGCCGCAAGGGCAAAAAAGTCCTTGAGCTTGGCGGAAACGGCGTCCTGCAGTTTCTCCATGTATTCGCGGCAGGCGGCGCGGAAGGAGGGTGCGAAGGGAAAGCGGAGGCGCACGGCGGAAAGGTCGGTCTCCGAAAGGTGGCCGAGGAAGGAGAGCATTGCCCCCGCCATGGGGATGTCCTGCTCGGCGTTGTCGAGGAAGGAGAGCCAATCTAAGATGAGCCGCGCCTCCCAGAAGTCGCAGACGTTGACGTCTGCCGTTGCCGCGACGGGAATGCCCGCATCGCCGAGCGCCCGCACACAGCGCGCCGTGAGCCCCTGATTGGTGCGCGCGAGGATGGCGATGTCACCGTAGGTGACGGGCCTCTCCACCCCTGCGTCGGCATCGTACCAGAGGGTGCCGAGCTGCGACTTGACGAGCCGCACGCAGGTTTGGGCGAGAAGGTCGTCCTCCCCCTCTTCGCGGGGGGCGAGCACGGAATAGACGCCGCGCTCCTTCTTCTCCTTCTCCGCCTTGGGGGCGAGCACAAAATGGGCTTCGCCCCTATGTTCGCCGTAGCGCTCACCGCCGTGCATCTTCGCGTCCTTTGCGTAGTCGAGCCCGCACGTCTCCCCCGTCATGGCGCGGGAAAAGACGTCGTTGACGGCATCCAGGACGGCGCGGGAGGAGCGGAAGCTCTCGCTCAACGTGAGAGAATGGGGAAATTCCCTCGTCTTTTGCAGGAAATATTTGGAGCGGCTGCCGCGGAAGCCGTAGATGGCCTGCTTGGCGTCGCCGACGAGGAAGACTTCCTCCCCGCCCACGAGGCGCAAAAGCTCTTCCTGCACGAGGTTGACGTCCTGATACTCGTCGACGAACACATAGCGGTACTTCTCGCGGACGGAGGCGCGGATGTCCTCCCGCGCGAGGATGCGGAGGGCGGTGTGTTCGAGGTCGTGATAGTCGAGGATGCCCGCCTCGGTTTTGAGCGCCTGAAAGCGTTCGCGGTAATTGAGGGCGAGGGCGGCAAGCGCACGGGCGCGCGCGGAGGCGTCCTCATGGCGGAGACGCTCGGTTTCCTCATCGGAGAGGGATGAAAGCTCCTTTTTGAGCTCCTTGAGCCCCTCGGAAAGCGCCTTTAAGCGCAGGACGCGCTCGCGTTCTTCCCCCTGCAGCTTGGTGACGGCGGGCGCACGGGGGAAGGTCTTTTCGCTCTCGTTTGCAATGCGGACGGCATCAAAGAGCCCCCCTGCCGCATGAAGCGCCGAAAGCTGCTCCGAGACGGCATTTGCAAGCGCCGCTGCCGCCTTGCTCCCCGTAAGGGCGGGGAGAAGGGCGTCCGTCTCCTTCAAAAGATAGCCGATGCGCCCGCGGATGCGCTCCCACAGCATGGAGACGGCCTCTTGGAAGGGAAGGGTGCCCGCTCCCTTTAAGCAGCCCTCGGGGTCGACGCTGTCCTCGGCGGTCGCGTTCATCTGAAGGACGATGGTGCGCAGCGTTCGGTCGCTCTTCTTGCGGAAGTAGAAGGAGAGCAGGGTGCGGAAGTCGCCGTCTCCTTTATATGCCTCGTCGAAGGTCTCGTCGAGGGCGCGCAGGGAGCAGTTCTTCCACTCGCCGTCGTCCTCGCCCGCAATGCGGAAGGCGGGGTCGACGCCCTCAACGTAGAAATAGGTGCGGATGAGCCGCGCGCAGAAGACGTGCATCGTGCAGATATCGGAAAGGGGCAGAAGGGAGATCTGCTCCTTTAAGCGGGCGCGGAGGGCCTTGTCCGCCGTCTCCCCCACCGCCTTGACGAGCGCCGTGCGCAGTTTTTCGCGCATCTGCGCCGCCGCCTTGCGCGTATAGGTGACGGCGAGCACCTCTCTCACGTCCACACCGCCCACGATGAGGGCAACGAGGCGCTCGATCATGACGAACGTCTTGCCGCTCCCCGCGGACGCGGAGACGATGACCCTGCCGCGAGACTCGATGGCCGCCTGTTGTTCTTTGGTCGGATTCGGCATCACTTGCCCTCCTTTTCGCGTTTTGCGATGTCTGCGATCTCCTTGCAGGTGACTTTGCCCTCGCTCCTCTCCTCGCCCACAAAGCCGCACAGCGAGCGGTAGGCGCAGTAGCGGCAGGCGCCCTTATAGGGCGAGGGAGCGATGTTGCCCGCCTTCATCTCGCCTTCGGCGCGCGCCGAGACGAGCACGGAATAGTCCAAAAAGTTCAAAAAGTCCTCTCCGCTCATGGCATGGTCGCGCTTTCTCCCGTCCATCGTATATTCGATGACGGCGCTCTTTTCGCCCTCTTTGAGGGAGACGTCCATGCGCGTGACGACGTCCTCCTCCCCGTTGAAGAAGCCGCGCATGCGGAAGCGCTTTTCGGCGTCCTCGGGGGAGACGACGTCGCTCGCCGCAGGGAAGTAGAACGCCCCCGCAGGGGTGTGCCCCTTTGCCGCCGCTTTTAAGTAGAGCTCGAGCTGCAGCTTTCTGCCCGTATAGTAGGCGGAAGGGCTGTCCTCGATCTCCCCCGTCTTGTAGTCGATGATGCGGATGTAGTCGTCGGATGCGTCTACGCGGTCGGTTTTTCCCGTGAGGCTTAAGTCGGGGAGCCCCACCTTTGCCTCCGTCTGAAGGACGGAAAATCTGCTGCCCGCAAGCTGGCGGAAGGCGGCCAAGGCGACCTCTTCCCCCTCTTTGACGAGCCGCTCGCCCGTGTATGCGCCCGCGCCCGTATCCGAGAGCCCGGAAAAGCGGGGCGTTCTTAAAAGTTCCTCGCCCGTCTCTTTGGCGAGCGCACGGCATTCCTCTTCCGAGCGGAGCGTCGGGAACGCCTTTGCCGTTGCCTCGAGGACGGCGTGCATGAAGGTGCCCGTGTCCGTCGCCATCACCGTGCGTTCCTCGCGCTCCTTGAGCTTTAAGCCGCGGGAAGCAAACCCCTTGTAGGGGCACTCGAAGTACGTCTCGAGCAGCGTCGGGGAGACGTTCCCGCGGAAATACAGCTCCTTCCCGTTGACGCGCGGCTTTCTGTCCTCCCCCAAAAGGCGGGAAACGTCCTCTCCGCGCCCCTTTAAAAAGGCGGCGATCTCGGAAAAGCGCCCCTGCTCGCGGGGGTCAGAGCGGCGGCGCAGCATGCCGCGGATGGCGGGCAGGCGCTCCGAACAGTCGTAGGGATAAAGTTCGGGCATCGGGGGGAGGGAGAACAGCTTTTCGACGGAGCGGTAAATTTCCCCGGGCTCGCTCTCCTCGCCGCCCCGCTTTAAGGGACAGGAGACGTATAAATATTCCTCAAAGCTCCCCAGCCCGAGGGCAAGCCCTTCGCGTGCGCGCGCGTTTACCTCTTGAATGGCGGGCTCGATGACGACTTTAAGCCCTGCAAGGCGGGCAATTTCGCCGTCCGAGATGACGGCGGTGTCCTGCGCGGCGCGGGGAAGGCCCGCGTTGAGCCCCGACGCAAACAGCACTTTGACGCGGGAGATGCGGCTCTCCGTTGCATCGCCCACAAAGACGGCGTCGACGGACTGCGGGATCATGGCAATTTCGAGCGCCTCGAGCCCGCTCTTTAAAAGCGTGGAAAATTCGCGCGCCGACATGCTGCCTTCGGCGACAAAGGCGATCTCTTCGAGGACTCCTTCGAGGGGGGAAAGCTCTAAAAAGGCGCGCTCCGCGCCCTCGAACTGTTCCTGAAGGGCCTCGGTGACGTGCTCCGCATCCACCGCCTGCATGAGCGCACGCACGCCCTCTGCAAACCGCGCCCCGTTCCCCTTTTGGGGGAAGCAGGAAAGGACGGCGAGCATTCTCTCGCGGCAGGCGACAAGAAGGTCTCTGTCGTAGTCCCTGACGGCATCGCCCTGCTTGATATCCCGCCTGACCGCGCCGCGGTAGCCGCCGAACTTTAAAAGGTAGTTGCGGTACTCGTCGCCCTCTCCGAAGTAGAGCGAGGAAGCGACGGCGTCCGCCTCGTCGGGAAGCACGCCGTCCGCGACGGCGGAGAGCACGTCGAGAAGGAAGGTGCAGAAGGGGTGCTCGGAAAAGGGCCGCTTTTCGTCGGCAAAGTAGGGAATGTGATAGGCGGAAAAGACGCGGCGGACGAGCGAGAAGCTCTCTTTATCCTGCACGAGGACGGCGAAGTCCGAATAGCGGTACTTATTTTCGAAGATGTGCTTTTTGATGAGCGCGGCGATGGCGCAGAATTCCTCTTCCTCGTCAAGGACGGTGAAGGCGCGGATGCGCTCCGTCTTTTTGGGCGGCTCGACAAGCTTTTCGGGGGTGTAGAGCCCCTCGGAGAGGTGCCCTGCGTCCTCATTCTGCGTGCTTTCGAGCAGTTCGGGAACGTCTTTATGAAATTCTTTGGCGACCTCGCGGAAGGTGCGCGCCGCGGCGTTGGTGTACATGCCCGCCTTCCCCGCCAAAAAGATGCCCTGAACGCTCTTTGCCGCGGAGAAGGCGGCCTTTAAGCCCTCCCGCGCCTGACGGGTGAAGGAAGGAAAGGCGAAGAAGATGACGTTGGTCTCCGAAAGGTTTGCCTCTTGAAGCGCCTCGGGGAGAAGGGCGAGATAGCCGCTCTCGTCCGTGAGCCCCCTCTCGCGGAGGAAGGCCTTATATTCTTCAAAGAGCAAGGCAAGGTCCTTGAGCTTCCCGCCCAGCGTGCCGCCCGCCTCGAGGGCGCTCTCTTTGAGCAGTTCTTCGTCGACGCGGGAGGCGGAGAGCTGTGCGAGCGTCTCGTATACGGCGCGCGCCGCCCCCCTCTTGAAGTAGGAGAGCTCGCCCTCCTTCTTTGAAAGAATGGCAGAGACCGCCATCACAGAGCCCTCCTTGGACAGGAGCTTTATTCCCGCCCTCCCGCCCGAGAGAAAGCGCGCGAAGGTGGTGACTTCGGTGAGCATGGTGCCCCCGACGGCGTCCAAAACGGCGCGCTCTGCAAGCAGCGTGAGCCTGTCCTCGGAGAAGATGAGCGTTTTTTCGCCGTTCTGCTCGTTTGCAAGGACGGCGGCGGAGAGATGGTTGAGCGCGTCTGAGAGCGTGGGAGCGCCGATGATGGTGGACATGGTTCCTCCTTTTTTTCGGGCGGCGGACGGGCAGCCGCCCCGCAGCTCCCCTATTATAACACATCGGGGGCACAATTTTCATAAAATTTTCCCTTTATTTCGGTGATTTGTTTTTACAAACGGAAAAAAATGTGCTATAATAGAGCAAGACTTTTCTCTTTCGAGGTTTGAATGAAGAAGATGCGTTTGGCGGGGCTCCTGCTGCTCGCCCCTCTTGCCCTGCTTTCGGGCTGTGCGGGCGGCGTGCCCCTCTCCTTTACCGCCAACTGGTACCGCAATACGGCGCTGGGCAGCTCCATCAACGATACGCATGAGGAGCTCGTCTATTCCGTCACTTTTACACCTGAGGAAGATAAGGAAGGTATTCAGGCGGAGTACGACACGGGCACCTATACGACGAGCCTTACGAACACCAACGTGACGCTCTCGGACGGCACCACGACAGAGGGATATATCTATACGACGGAGCTTTCCATTTCGGGAAGATACCGTTTGGGGAGCGAGGTGAGCGAGACATTCCAAGACCATATAACGTCCACCGTCTCCTTCCTGCGCGTCACCGACGGGCTGCGCCCCGTGGAGAGCCACAAGGAAGTCGTCTCCACGTCGGCGTCCGTCTCCAATCCCGAGACGCTCGAGGGCGCCTTTATGACCTATCACTACACCTACGACGTGAGCTACGACGCTTCGCTTTCGACCGCGACGGCAACGTATACCGACCTCACGGAAGGCGAGGACGGCGCGACCCCCGAGCCCGACGTGCGCGAATACAACATCGAGGGGGATACGACCTTCCTCGACAACGAGCAGATCCTCTTTGCCCTGCGCGGGCTCAACCTCTCCTCTGCGCCCTCCTTCCGCACCATCAATACGGTGATGGGCGTCGTTTCGACGGTTGCGACGAGCTCGGCCTCTATGTCTCCCACCGCTGTGAAGGAGAGTGTAGAATTCACGATGGACGGCACCGCCGTCGACGGGGAGATCGACGCCATTGAGCTCGACCTTGCCTACACGACAAAGCCCTCGGGTCAGCCGCAGACGCTCGTCTATGCCGCGACGACGGATCCTGCAAACAACACCTACCGCAACGTGCTCCTTCGGATGGAAGTGCCCGTTTCCAATTCGCTCGGCACCCTCGTCTACCGCCTGACAGATGCGACCTTCGCCAACAAATAAGCATGATACATCTTTTACCCACAACAAAACGGTTGAGGAATATGCCTCAAAACGATATGCCCAGTGATAAGAACTCGGGGGTCCCTGAGTTCTTATCTTTTTTTTAAGCTCATTGAATAGAGCGGCGGAAAAAGCCGCCTTACAGAAAAGATCCCGCGGAAAGCTTTCCGCGTTGCAATAAATGAAGAAAAACGGAAAAAATTATGTAAAGGAGAAGAAAGAGTGAAGCAGCAAGAAGAGTATTTCAGCTGTTCCGTGGAAGAGGTGGTAACTTCCCTCGGCACCGATGCTGAGAAGGGCCTCTCGGAAGCGGAAGCACAGGAAAGACGTGCGCGCTTCGGCGAGAACAAGCTCCAAGAGCAGAAGAAAAAGAGCATGGTCGTGCGCTTTTTGGAGCAGTTCAAGGATGTGATGATCATCATCCTCTTGATCGCGGCGTGCGTCTCCTTCGGCGTCATCTGCTATCAGGTGTTCGTGACGGGAGAGGAGGACCCCATCGAATTTGTCGAGCCCGCCCTCATCATCTTTATCGTCGTTTTGAACGCCGTCATGGGCCTTGTGCAGGAGAGCAAGGCGGAGAAGGCCTTGGAAGCCCTCAAGAACATGTCTGCCCCCCACGCGCGCGTGCTCAGAGACGGCAAGGAGAAGTTTATTCAGGCGTCCGAACTCGTCCCGGGCGACATCATCCATTTGGAGGCAGGCGACTTCGTTCCCGCGGATGCAAGGCTTTTGACGAGCTCCAACTTGAAGAGCGAAGAGTCTGCCCTCACGGGTGAGAGCGTGCCCTCGGAAAAGGACGCGCGCGCCGAAGTCAAGGAGAAGGCGTCCGTGGGCGACCGAAGCAACATGGTCTTTTCGGGCTGTTCTCTGACGTACGGCTCGGCGACCGCCGTCGTCACGGGTACGGGCATGAACACGGAGATGGGCAAGATCGCCGGCCTTCTCGCAGGCGAGAAGGAAGTGCGCACTCCCCTTCAGAACAAGCTCGCGCAGCTGGGCAAGTACCTCGGCATCGTCGCCCTTGCGGCGTGCGCCATCATCTTTATCGTGGGCGCGTGCGTGGGGCTTGACTGGCTGGAGCTCTTTATGACGGCAGTCTCTTTGGCCGTCTCGGCGATCCCCGAGGGCCTTCCCGCCGTCGTCACCATCGTGCTCTCCATCGGCGTGACGCGCATGGTCAGAAAGAACGCCATCATCAAGCGGCTCCCCGCCGTGGAGACGCTGGGAAGTGCTTCCGTTATCTGCTCGGATAAGACGGGTACCCTCACGCAGAACCGCATGACGCTCGTGAGAACGTATGTGGACGGCGGCGAGGCTATCAACTTCGACCCCGCTTCGACCGACAAGGTGACCGAACAGCTCCTTTCCTGGGGCACGCTGTGCTGCGACGGTTCGGTGGAATTTGAGGGCGACAAGGAAGTGCACCTCGGCGACCCGACCGAGACCGCCATCGTGCTCGCCGCGCACAAGCTGGGCAATGAGAAGGACGCGCTCAACAAGCGCTGCCCCCGCGTTGCCTCCCTCCCCTTCGATTCGGACAGAAAGCTGATGACGACGGTCAACCGCATCGACGGCAAGCTCGTCGCAGTCGTCAAGGGCGCGTTCGACGTGATGGCGACCCGCTGCATTGCGGGCGACATCGAAAAGGCAAGAAAGGTCAACGACGAGATGAGTGCGGACGCGCTCCGCGTGCTCGCCGTCGGCTATAAGGTCATTGACAGCGTCTCCGACGAACCCACGAGCGAAGAGCTCGAGTACGGGCTCACGTTCCTCGGCCTCGTCGGCATGATCGACCCCCCTCGCCCCGAGGCAAAGGAGGCCGTTGCCGTCTGCCGCAAGGCGGGCATCAAGCCTGTGATGATCACGGGCGACCATGTGATCACCGCCTCCGCCATTGCGAAGGAGCTGGGCATCCTCTTGGAGGGCGACAGAGCCATCACGGGCGCAGAGCTCGATGCGATGAGCGAGGAGGAGCTCGACAAAGAGGTCGAAAATATCTCCGTCTACGCGCGCGTTTCGCCCGAGAACAAGATCCGCATCGTCAAGGCTTGGCAGAAGAAGGGCCAGGTCGTCTCGATGACGGGCGACGGCGTCAACGACGCACCTGCGCTGAAGGCTGCCGATATCGGCTGTGCAATGGGCATCACGGGTACGGATGTAGCGAAAGGCGCTGCCGACATGACGCTCACCGACGACAACTTCGCGACCATCGTCGATGCTGTCAAAGAGGGCCGCGGCATCTACTCCAACATCAAGAAGGTGGTGGGCTTCCTTTTGGGAACGAATATCTCCGAGGTCATCGTCGTGTTCCTTGCGATGTGCATCTGGCAGATCTCCCCCTTCATCTCCATTCAGCTTCTCTGGATCAACCTCATCGGCGACTCCCTGCCCGCCATCGCGCTCGGCATGGAGAAGCTCGAGCCCGACGTTATGGATCACAAGCCGAGAGCGAAAAACGAGAGCATCTTCGCCCACGGCTACGGCGTCCAGATCGTATTGCAGGGCTGTCTGTTCGCGGGGCTCTCACTTGCAAGCTACTGCATCGCGCGCTTCGGCTTCGGGCTCGATTCGGAGGGCTGCAGCGCGGCGGCGTTCTTCGTGCTCGCCCTCTCGCAGACGCTCCACGCCTACAACATGCGCTCGGGGCACTCCCTCTTCAAAGTGGGGCCGTTCACGAATAAGATCCTCAACATCGTCACCCTCATCGCCCTCGCGCTCATCGCGTTCGTCATGTTCACGCCGGGCGTGATGGAAGTGTTCGGCTTCGGCGAAGAGTACCTTCCTCCGCAGATGTACCTCATCGGCATCGGGCTTGCCATCGTTCCCATCATCGTCATGGAGATCGCAAAGGCGTTCGAGCTCGTCCGCCATCACAAGTAAAAAGCGACTGCTTTTGTCGGCTGCCCTTCGGGGCGGCCGATTTTTTTGTTTCCCGAAATTTTTTTGCGGAAAACGCTTGACAGATGACCCGAACCGCGCTATACTATGATTGAACATTTGAAGAAACGTTCAAATGATACCCAAAGGAGGCAGGCATGGAAGAGAAGACGGATATCCGCGAAAAGCTCCCGAGCGACGAGACGCTCTATGAACTTGCCAACCTCTTTAAGATGTTCGGCGACCCGACGCGGGCGAAAATTTTGAGCTGCCTGCAAATTAAAGACCTCTATGTGGGGGAAATTGCCGAGGCCATCGGGATGAGCGATTCCGCCGTTTCCCACCATTTGCGCGTATTGCGCGGGGCGAAGCTCGTGAAGGGCACGAAGGAGGGCAAGGAAGTCAAGTACTCCCTCGACGACGACCATGTGACCAAGATCATGGAGTACGGCCTGACGCATGTGAACGAAGGCAAATAATTTTTTGCTCTTTATTTGAACGATTGTTTAAGTGAACAAATATTTTGTAAAACTGCCTGCGGGCACAAAATAAAGGAGAAACCGATATGAAAAAAGTCTTTCAGCTGGAGGATCTCGACTGCGCAAACTGCGCCGCGCGCATGGAGCGCGCCATCGGCAAGGTGGAGGGCGTCACGGCGGTGAGCGTGAACTTCCTCACCCAGAAGCTCTCCGTTGAGGCGGACGAGGCGGAGTTTGACGCGGTGATGGAAAAAGTGGTAAAGGCCGCGAAGAGGGCGGTACCCGACTGCACGATCGTGCGCTGAACGGGGGAATTTTATGAAACGCTCCTCACTCTCAAAAAAGGACAGGCGCAATTTGATTCGCATCATCGTTGCGCTCGTCCTCTTCTTTGCCATCTTCATCACGGATAAGTGCATCACGCTCGGCTCCGTCTTTTCCGGGCCGTTTGCGTGGGTATTCCCCTTTGCGCTGTATTTAGCCGTCTACCTTCTCATCGGCTATGACGTTTTATGGCGTGCCATCCGGAATATCGCCCACGGGCAGGTATTTGACGAAAACTTTTTGATGTGCATTGCGACCCTCGGCGCGTTTGCGCTCGCCATCTACCGCGGCGTGACGGGCCAGCCCATCGAGGGCTTCGACGAGGCGTGCGCCGTGCTGCTCTTCTATCAGGTCGGGGAGTGGTTTCAAAGCTATGCGACGGGGCGCTCGAGAAAGTCCATCGCCTCGCTCATGGACATCCGCCCCGATTATGCGAACGTCCTGCGCGGGGAAGAGCCCGAGCGCGTAGACCCTACGGAAGTGGAGGCGGGCGAGCTCATCCTTGTAAACCCCGGCGAGAAGGTGCCCCTCGACGGCATCGTGGAACGGGGCGCATCGACGCTGGACACCAAGGCGCTGACGGGCGAATCGCTCCCCCGCGAAGTCAATTTGGGGAGCGAGGTTGTAAGCGGAAGCGTCAACCTCACCTCGCAGCTCTGGGTGCGCGTCACGCGGCCGTTCTACGACAGCACCGTCTCGAAAATTTTGGAGCTTGTGGAGAGCGCCTCCGAGCAGAAATCCAAGGCAGAGCACTTCATCACCAAGTTCGCAAAGTACTATACCCCCATCGTCGTCGGCGTTGCCGCGCTGCTTGCCGTTGTGCCGCCGCTCATTGACTCGGACTGGTCGACGTGGATCTACCGTGCGCTCTCCTTCCTCGTCGTGTCCTGCCCCTGCGCGCTCGTCATCTCCATTCCCCTCTCCTTCTTTGCGGGGATCGGCGCGGCGTCCCGCTACGGCATCCTCATCAAGGGCTCCAACTATCTCGAAAAGTTCAACAGCGCCAACACCTTCGTGTTCGATAAGACGGGCACGCTCACGAAGGGCAACTTCGCCGTCGCGAAGATCGTTCCCGAAGGGAAGGAGCAGGAAGTGCTGCGCCTTGCCGCCATTGCAGAGCACGGCTCCTCCCACCCCATTGCAAAGTCTATCCTTCAGAAATATGCCAAGACGCCCGAGGGCGGCTATACCCTCACCAACCTTGCGGGCGCGGGCGTGAAGGCGGAGAAAGAGGGCAGCGTCATCCTCTGCGGCAACCAAAAACTCATGCAGGACAACGGCATTGCCGTTTCCCCCATGGAGGGCGTCGGCACCGTGGTGTATGTGGCAAGGAACGGGCAGTTTATCGGCTCTCTTCTCATCGTCGATGAAATAAAGCCCGAGAGCCGAGAGGTGGTCTCCGCGCTCAACAAGATGGGCGCCAAGACGGTGATGCTGACGGGCGACAACGAGGCCATTGCTTCAAGCGTTGCAAAGGAGATCGGGCTGACGGGATATAAGGCGGGGCTGCTTCCTCAGAATAAGGTGGAGAAAGTGGAGAAGATGCTTGCCGCCAAGGGCAAGAAGGACGTTCTGTGCTTCGTGGGCGACGGCATCAACGATGCGCCCGTGCTCATGCGCTCGGACGTGGGCATTGCAATGGGCGGCGTGGGCAGCGATGCCGCCATCGAGGCGAGCGATATCGTGCTCATGAAGGACGATCTTCGCGGCATCCCCCTTGCCAAGCGCATTGCAAAGAAAACGATGGTCATCGTGATGGAGAACATCATCTTTTCCATTGCGATCAAGGTCGCCATCCTCATCCTCACCGCCGTCGGCTTTGCCAACATGTGGCTGGCGGTGTTCGGAGACGTGGGCGTCGCGGTCATCGCCATTCTCAACGCCATGCGCGTCAACGGAAAGTACGAAAAATGACCTGAGAAGGGCAGCAAAAAAGGGACGAGGTTCGTCCCTTTTTTCGTTACTCTACGATATACGCCTTCACGATCTCCCCGTAGTAGGCGACGTGATAGTCGCCGTTCGCCATCGGCTCGTCGCTGCCCACCCCTTCGGGGTACATCGCCTTTTTGATGTCCTCGGGAATGGCGTTCTTATCCTGCAATTGCTTGTAAATGACCTTGCACTCGAGCGTTAGGGGAAGCTCCTTGACGGCGGGCACGGAGACAACTTCGCCCGCTTCCAGCGTGAGCCCGAGTTCCTTCACCTTATCAATATTCCTGCCCGACTTGCTCCCGCAGAAGCCTAAAATTTTCTTGTCGAACCCGCCGACGGGCACGTTGACGGTAAATTCGGGGCTTTGATCGAGCAGTTCGCGCGTATAGCGCCCCTCGCGCACAAAGGCGATAAAGACGGGCCTCCCCCACTCGATGCCGAGCGTTCCCCAGCCGATCGTCATGCTGTTGACCTTACCGCCAACCTTCGTGGTCAGAAGCACGCCGCGCTTCAGGGCCTTTAAAATTTCCCCTGCATAGTCAAAAACTTCGATTTCGCGTTTCATCCTGTCCTCCCGATCATTTTTGATAGATTTCCTTCTTCAACACGCCGATAAAGGGCAGATTGCGGTAGCGCTGGGCGTAGTCGAGGCCGTACCCCACGATGAACTCGTTGCCGACGGTGAAGCAGCTATAGTCCGCCTTCACGTCCACCTCCCGCCGCGAGGGTTTGTCTAAAAGGGAGACGACGGTGAAGGACTTCGCGCCCCGCCCGCTCAACAGCTCTTTGAGGCGCAGGAGCGTATGGCCGCTGTCCACGATGTCCTCGACAAGCAGCACATCCCGCCCCTCGACGGACGCGGAGAGGTCCATCACGATCTTGGGCATGCCCATCGACGCCGTGCCCGCCCCGTAGGAGGAGAGCGTCATAAAGTCCATCTGCACGGGCGTCTTCATCACGCGGATGAGATCGCAGAAGAAGATGACGCTGCCCTTTAAGACGGAGACGGCGAGCGGCTCCTTCCCCTCGAAGCGTTCATCCAGCCAGGCGGCGGCCTTCTTCACCTCGGCGGCGATGTCCTCTGCCGAAAATAAGATGCGTTCACAGTCCTTTGCTTGTTCTCTCATGTATGTTACCTCTCATTGATTTTTTTCATCGGTTATCGGGCGTTTCGCCGCGCGTATAGAGAAGATAGCCGGGGCGCGCGGTCTTCTCCGTGCGTTTGACGGCGTCTGCAAGCTCCACGCCTGCGACGGCGAGAATTTCGCTGCCCTTTGCGAGGACGGGAAGCGTGCCGCTCACCCGCGCGGGAATTTTGCGGTCGATGAGAAATTTCTTCAGCGTCTTACGCTTTCCGTTGCAGGAGAGGAAGGTATCCCCCTCTTGCCGCGTCCGCCAGACTGCCCCCTCGGGCAGCATGGCAAGGTCGATAAGGAGCGGCTTTCCCTCGTATTGCAGAGAAATCTCGGGCGGGTCGCCCTCCCCCGCCTCTAAGATGCCCCCGAAAAATTGCAGCTGCCCGAGCGTGAAGGGAACGGGCAGGGCGGGCTCCGACGGCGCGGATGCGCGCACAAAGACGAGGTCGCCCCCCTCGCGGTAGGCGATGAGCCCTGCGGGCAGGCTGCACCGTCTTCCCGCCTGCGTGCGGGTGAGCTTTTCGAGCTCTTTCAAATTTGCCTCGGTGTAGTCGCGCATGAGCCCCAAGGCGTTCATGGCGGCAAGGCAGGCGCGAAAGAGAAGCGGTTCGGGCAAATCGGCACGCACGCGCTTCTCCCCCTCCCCCCGCACTTCACGAGCTGCAAGTTCTTGCAAAAACGCGTCGTCGCGGGCGGCGCGCTCTGCAAAGCGTACTAAATTGCCGCTCGCCCCCGGCACGGCCTTCTCCAAGGCGGGCAGCACCTCATGACGGATGCGGTTGCGAGCAAACGTTACGTCCGCATTGCTCGCGTCCTCGCGGTAGGGAAGGTCATTATTTAGGATATAGTCGTCGATGTCCGCTCTCGTCACCCCGAGAAGGGGGCGCAGGAGCCCTTTTTGCGCGGGAAAGGCGTTGAGGCCCTTTAAAGACGTGCCGCGGGCAAGGCGGAAGAGCACGGTCTCGGCGCAGTCATCTTGGTGATGGGCGGTGAGGACGGCGTCCGCGCCCCCCTCCAGCATTTTATGATAACATTCGCGGCGGAACACCCTCCCCTCCTCTTCAAGACCCCTGCCGCTCTCTTTGGCGCGCGCGGGAACGTCCGCCCGAAAGATAGTGAACGGCACCCCCCACGCGGCGCAGAGGTCACTTACGAAGGCGAGATCGCCCTCGGCCTCCTTGCGGATGCCGTGGCCGCAGGTGAGGGCAGAGAGCGAAATGCGCGCCTCCTCCCGATGATGGGAAAGAAAATGCAGAAGCGCGACGGAATCTCTGCCGCCCGAGACGGCAACGCAAAGTTTTAGCCCGAAGTATGGGCGGAGAGGAAAGAGCTCCATATGAGGACAGTATAGCATGAACGCCCGAAAAATGCAACGGGCGGGGAGAAAATAAAAAATAATTCGGGAAATTCGCCAAAAACGGTTGACAAACGCGCCTTCTTCGTTTAGAATATAAAAGCTATTCCGAAAGCGGGGTAGGACATCGCGGGGTGGAGCAGCCAGGTAGCTCGTCGGGCTCATAACCCGAAGGTCGCAAGTTCGAATCTTGCCCCCGCAACCATATGGCGATGTAGCTTAGTTGGTTAGAGCGATCGGTTCATACCCGATAGGTCAGCGGTTCGACTCCACTCATCGCTACCAAAGCAAAAACTCGGCAGAGCCGGTTTTTCATAAAGGCCCGTTGGTCAAGCGGTTAAGACATCACCCTTTCACGGTGGTAACATGGGTTCGATTCCCGTACGGGTCACCAAACAAGTTAAAGGCGAACCCGTTTCCTTTAGGAGACGGATTCGCCTTTATTGTATATTTTAGCAAATAATGTTTATTGTATTTTTTACTATTGATTTATAACAAGTATGGAAGGAGTTAAAAAGCAAAGAGATTTCAATATTGACTAGCATAGTAAATTCTAAGCAGCATATTTTTTAAAGCGATGTAAATAATCATCCACGTGCAAAGCACGTGGTTTTTATTTTTCGGGCATAGCCCTTGTTCACTGGCGTAACGCAAATGCGTTTTTTAGTTGGCCTGCCAGCCATGCATTGGTTACTTGCTACCCGTCAACGGGTCTCTCGGGTCAAAGATGCTCAACTGGTCTGCTTCCTTGTCCGTCTTCAACTGGTTTGCTACATATTCTTGTATCGCTTTCGCATTCTTCCCTACCGTATCCACATAATATCCCTTGCACCAAAATTCGCGGTTTCGGTATGCGAATTTCATATTTCCCCATTTTTGGAATATGATCGTCGCACTCTTTCCTTTCAGATATCCCATAAATACCGAAACGCTCATTTTGGGCGGGATACTTACCAGCATGTGGACATGATCCGGACACACTTCTCCCTCTATGATTTCCACTCCCTTCCATTCACAGAGTTTTCTTAATATCTCCCGTACTTCCAGCCTGTGTTCTTCATAAAACACTTTTCTGCGATATTTGGGTGCAAATACGATATGATACTTGCAATTCCATTTTGTATGTGCTAAACTGTTTATGGTATTAGATGAGTCTTTCATTTTAATATCCTCCGATTGTGTATTCCTTTTCTGACTGGCAGGTCAGTTCTTATTTTACACAATCGGAGCCTTTTTTCAAGACTCATCGGTAAACCTCTTTTCAACCACGCGACTATCGCGTGGTTTTCTTTATACAAAAAACGGCGGGGCTTCGCATGAAGTCCCCGCCGCTGCCGTTGATCAAGTATTATGAGTTTCGGCGCAACCTGATGATCTGATAAATAGACTTATATCCCGCAGCGCATTCAAGCGGCGGCCTCTTAC
>CALWCH010000003.1 GCA_944376335.1 uncultured Clostridia bacterium | reverse complement strand
GAGGGTACTATGGCAAAGAAAGAAGATACGCCGATCCGCCGCGCGCGCCGAAATTATGAGGCGCGGAATAAAGAGGAACGGGAGCAGGCGACAAAGCAATATAATACGCGGCTGCCGAGGTGGCTGCACGACGAGATCTGTGCCTTTCTCAAAAAGAACAGGATAACCAAGGTGGAGCTGATCGTTGCAGGGTATCAAGCCCTGCTCGATCACTACGGCCCGAACAAACAACAGGATAAGCAATAAGTTTGAGAGCGCAAGGACTACGGCCCTTGCGCTCCTGCTATTATCAAGACAATAAAATACCATGCCGAACGGCATAAGGAAGAAAACGAACATCGGGAAGATGGAGCGTAACGGATTTATGCCGCCGCGCTTCGTCTTTCCTTATCATATAAAACAAACAGATGAAACGGGAGGCGTTAGAATGTTGCGAAGTATAAAAAGAGTATTCGATATGGTCAAGCAGGAAGATCCGGATACGGCGATCACCGTACATACCATCCGTATGTGGTGTAAGGAAGGCAAGATAAAGTGCCTGACCGCCGGCAACAAAATTCTGGTCGATGTGCAGAGCCTGATGGACTATATCGCTATCAAGGAGTAACACATGGCTTATTTCAAAATCACACAGAACAAGAAAGGCGAATTTCAGGCCAAAATTCAGGTAAGCGGTAAAGATGTATCCACAGGCAAAAGCAAAGTTTTTACCAAGCGCGTCTATAATACCGACAATCTCACCGAAGCGAAATTCAAAAAGCAGGTCGAAAAGACAGCCATCTCTTTTGAAGAAGAGGTGCTGCGGGCGTATCGGGACGGCAAAGAACAGCTCCGCTCAAAGGTGCTGACATTTGCCGAACTGATGCGTGAATGGAAAGCGGGCATCAAGTCCGGTCTTTCCATCAACTACTATGAACGCGCCGAAAAGGTCGAACACATCTTCGGCGAGTTTCTGGAACAGAACGGTTTGGCAGATAAACCAATCTCCGCCATCACCGTACGCGACGTGCAGAGGTTTCTGTCGTCGTTCACGACGTCCGGGTATAAAAGCTCGCCGAAAGCGCGCCTCAAAAAGCCGCTCCTCAAGAAGGTGAATTTCCGGCAGCTGGCGCGGGAGAATGTCATCGACCGTTGCGCCTCATATAACCTTAATAAAAAGGGGGCGAACATCGAAAAGGAAACGGCGGAAATGCTCTGCGACCGCTGCGGGCTTGCCTATGACGAATACTTTGAAACGGTCATCGTCGAAAAGGCGTATGCCGCCGAAACGATCAAAGGCTACCGCCGTATCCTGCGCGCGCTGTTCAATGAAGCCGTCCGCTATGAGTGGATTCCTAAAAATCCCGTATGTGCAACCAAAGTCGGCGCCGAGAAAGGCAATACCTCTTTGAGGCCCGTTGCCGAAAAGGAAGTGTTTACCGTAAATGAAGCGCGCGCTTTCCTGCGAAAGCTGGATGAGGACATTCCCGACGACGAAATGCACAAGAAAGTCATCTTGAAGTTTATCCTTTTGACGGGCGTCCGTAACGGTGAGATGTGCGGTCTGAAATGGTCGGACATCGACTTTGACAAAAAAGTCGTACACATACGGCGTAACAGGCTGTATTCCAAACAATTCGGTTACTATGAAAAGACGCCCAAGACAAAGACGTCCGTTCGCGACATTCCTTTGACAGATGTGCTGATAGACGATTTGAAGAAGTACATGGGCTGGTTCAGGCTCGCCGACGAGGAGTTTGACAGCCGTCTTGACGAAACCTATCTCGCCGTAAATGTATATCGGCAGCCGCTGTACCCGCAGTCCATCGGGCAATGGCTGACCTTCTATGAGCGCAAATGGGACATGAAACACGTCACTTGTCACGGCTTGCGGCATACCTATTGCAGCCTGCTTCTGGCGCAGAACGTGCCTATACAGACAGTGAGCAAATACATGGGACACAGCGATTCGACCGTCACATTGAAAGTGTACAGCCACTTTATCCCTGATACGCAGGGCATCGCGGTGAACGCTTTGAACCGCCTGACAGAGTAAAAGGAATGGCCTTTGAGGTCATTCCTTTTTGCTGGATAGTAAAATTTTCTGGTATAACCCGTTTTTTATACCAATTTTGGAAAATCTTGCCTAAATATTGTGGTAGAAAAGAAAAAGACCACAATATCTTGTGGTCAAAGTGGTACTCCCGGCGGGAATCGAACCCACAACGGCCCCTTAGGAGGGGGCTGTTATATCCATTTAACTACGGAAGCGTATTGAATTTTATTGCACGAGGCAGAAATCATTGTCGGAAAAAATTTTATACCAAAATTTATACCAGCTTTTTTCCGCCCCGTGAAAATAAGCATAAATCAAGCGGTTTTGCCCGAAAGACGTGCGTCTTGGGCAATATCTTGTGGATAGAACAATACCTTAGGAGGGGGCTGTTATATCCATTTAACTACGGAAGCGTATGAAATTATTTATGCGGCGGGAATCAGCCGACACCCCTGAAGGGGTCCCCTCGGCTGAGCGTCAGGGCTAAAGCCCCTCGCGCGAACCCACAACGGCCCCCGAGGTGCGGGCTGTTATATCCATTTAACTACGGAAGCGTATGCCTTATATGATATGGATGGCATCCGACGGGCGGCTGCGAGGTGCTGCTCTCGATGGACAAAGGTATTTTACAACATTTCCCTCAAAAAGGCAACCGTTTTTCGGGGTCAAGTTTGCAAAGGTGCGCATGATCGGGCATGATCATATGTGGTTTAGAGAATTGTACTGCGGAAGGGATAGGGGGCGGATGGCGGAATAAACCGAAGGGGAGAAGAGGGGCATTGACGGCGGGGATAGGGGCGGATAGCGGAATAAACCGAAGGGAGGGGGCGTGCGGGCATAGCGGCGGAGTTAGAGAGTTGAGCATCGGGGCAAACCGAAGGGGAGAAGAGGGGCATTGACGGCGGGGCGGGGGGGCATTTGAACGGGAAGAAGGGATAGAGAGTACGGTCATCAAACTATAAGCTCTGCTTATACCTGTTATAACCAATGCGAAATGGTGAAGGGCGGTCAAAACTTTGCAATCGGGGGGCGAGTTTGGTATAATGACAGTTGAAAAGAAAGCGCAAAGGTGCGCAAAAGGAGTATTCTTATGGATTATGTAGAGAGAGTGCTTGACGAGCTCAAGCGCAAGAACCCCAATGAACCCGAGTTCCACCAGGCGGCGACCGAGATCTTGAACGGCCTTCGTCCCGTCGTCGAGCGTCATCCCGAGTATGAGAAGGCGGCGCTTTTGGAGCGCTTTGTCGAGCCCGAGCGCGTCGTCATGTTCCGCGTGCCGTGGGTGGACGACAACGGCGGCGTGCACGTGAATAAGGGCTACAGAGTGCAGTTCAACAGCGCCATCGGCCCCTACAAGGGCGGCCTCCGCTTCCACCCTTCGGTCAACCTTTCCATCATCAAGTTCTTAGGGCTGGAGCAGATCCTCAAGAACAGCCTGACGGGTCTTCCCATCGGCGGCGGCAAGGGTGGCAGCGACTTCGACCCCAAGGGCAAGAGCGACAATGAGATCATGCGCTTCTGCCAGAGCTTCATGACCGAGCTCTACCGCCACATCGGGCAGGATACCGACGTTCCCGCGGGCGACATCGGCGTGGGCGGCAGAGAGATCGGCTTCCTCTTCGGGCAGTATAAGCGCATCCGCGACGAGCACGTCGGCGTGCTGACGGGCAGGGGGCTTTCGTACGGCGGCAGCCTTGCGCGCACCGAGGCGACGGGTTACGGGCTCGTCTATATGACGGAAGAGGCGCTGAAGTGCCGCGGCGACAGCTTCGAGGGCAAGACGGTCGTCATCTCCGGTTCGGGCAACGTCGCCATCTACGCCTGCGAGAAGGCGCAGAGCCTCGGCGCGAAGGTCGTTGCACTCTACGATTCCAACGGCTATATCTACGACAAGGAGGGCATCAAGCTCGACGTCGTGAAGCAGATCAAGGAAGTCGAGCGCGCGCGCATCAAGGTGTATGCAGAGCGCGTTGCGGGCGCCGAGTACCACGAGGGCTGCAAGGGCATCTGGACGATCCCCTGCGACATCGCGCTCCCCTGCGCGACGCAGAACGAGATCGACGGCGAGTCCGCGCGCATTCTCGTCAAGAACGGCGTGAAGTATGTGGGCGAGGGCGCGAACATGCCCACGACGCTTGAGGGCATCGAGGTCTTCCAGAAGGCGGGCGTCGTGTTCCTGCCCGCAAAGGCGGCGAACGCGGGCGGCGTTGCGACGAGTGCGCTCGAGATGGCGCAGTCGAGCGGCAGGCTGTTCTGGACGTTCGAGGAAGTGGACGCCAAGCTCAAGAACATCATGGTCAACATCTACCACAACATGGACGACGCGGCGAAGGAGTACGGCTGCGAGGGCGACTATGTTGCGGGCGCGAACATCGCGGGCTTCAAGAAGGTCGCCGAGGCGATGATGGCGCAGGGGATCGTCTGATCTCAATATAATTTTGGGGAAAAGGACGGTGGAAGTGCTTCGCCGTCTTTTTTTCATATTCTTTTAACAATTCTCCGATGTCCTGCAGTTGACTTTTTTTTCGTGAGGTGATACAATAATGCGGTATATGGTAAAAAACGCGGTTTTCCGCGATACGGAGTTTTGCAAATGGTAATGTATCAGGAAGAAGCGGTCCGCGCGATCTCGGACCTCGTCAAGACGGACTCTTCCCTTCAGAAGGGAACGCCCGAGATGCCTTTCGGCGAGGGCGCGGCAAAGTGCCTTGAGGACTTCCTCTCGCTTGCGGAGGGGATGGGCTTTGAGACGCACAACTACGACAATTACGTCGGCGAAGTGATCTTCGGGGAGGGGGAGGAGTTTGCAGTGCTTGCCCACCTCGACGTTGTTCCCGCGGGCGACGGCTGGACGCATGAACCCTTCGGCGGAGAAGTCTCCGACGGTAAGATCTGGGGCCGCGGCACGACGGATGACAAGGGGCCCGCAGTCTGCGTGCTCTATGCGTTGAAGGCGCTCAAGGACGAGGGCTTTGTGCCCAAGAAGAAGATCAAGCTCATCGTCGGCTGCAACGAGGAGTGCGGCTGGCAGTGCATCGAGCACTACAACGAAGTGGCGCACATGCCCGAGACGGGCTTCTCGCCCGATGCGAACTTCCCCGTCATCTATGCGGAGAAGGGCATCTTGCAGGTGAGATTCCACTTCCCCTTCGACAGGGCGCCCTTCCTCTATATGCAGGGCGGCGTGGCGCCCAACATGATCCCCGGGCGCTGCGAAGTGCTGCCCCGCAGCATCCAGGCGTCGCGTGCGGAGAAGTGGGGGCTGACGACGCGCGGCAAGAAGCTCGTGTGCATCGGCAAGAGCGCGCATGCGTCCATGCCAGAGCTCGCCGTAAACCCCATCCTGCCCCTTCTTCGCTACTTTGAGAGAGACCCCGGCATCCGCAGGGTCATCGAGCTGCTCTTCGACGACACGACGGGACTCACCTCGCTCAGGGATGAGACGGGCAGGCTGACGATGGCGCCCACGATGGTCAAGTTCCGCAAGAGCCAGCTGCAGGTCGTCGTCGATATCCGCTATCCCGCGACCATTCCCTATTCCGAGGTCATCGCTGCCATCGGCAAGATGGGGCTCGTGTATGAGACGCTCAATCATCAGCCGCCCCTCTACCACGAGAAGGACAGCGAGCTCGTGAGGACGCTCTCCGAGGTGTATGCGGAGTGCACGGGGCAGAGCGCCGAGCCCGTTTCCATCGGCGGCGGCACCTATGCGCGTGCGCTCAAGAACGGCGTCGGCTTCGGCCCCGAGTTCCCCGGCGATGAGGCGGTTGCGCATCAGGCTGACGAGTATATCTCCGTCGAGCGCGTGGGGCTGCTCATCGACATCTACAAAAAGGCGCTCCTTCGCCTCACCAAGTGAGTGCATGCCCTCCCTTCGGGGAGGGCTTTTTGATAAAGTGGGAATGAGGGGTTGACGATTCGTTAAAAAAATGATATAATCATAAGAAGTGGAGGCGTGTATGCACGAGGGGCACAGACAACGCATCATGAAGCGGCTGGAAGAGGCCGAAGATTCCCTTCAGGAGCATGAGCTTTTAGAGATCCTGCTCTTTAATGCCATCCCCCGAAAAAATACCAACGAGCTTGCACACAGCCTTCTGCTCCGGTTCGGGGGCATCGGCGGGGTGCTGCATGCCGATATGAAGACGCTCGCCTCCGTGCCCGGGGTGGGGAAGTCGACGGCGGCGTACCTGCGCATCGTCGGGCTCTTCTATGAGCGCTGTGAGGTAAACGACGAAGTGCCGCCCTCTGCGTTCAGCTTTGCCTCCTTCAAGGCCTATCTGAGCGAACGCTTCAAGGAGGTGCGGGAGGAGTACGTTGAGATCTATGCCCTCGACGTGCGGGATAACGTGAAGGGCATCCGCCGTTTTACGTCGGAAAGGACCTTTCAGGCCGCCGTCGACCCCAAGGAGGTCTCCCGCTTCATCGTGGAACACAGGCCTGCCGCGATGGTGGTGGTACACAACCACATCGAGGGGCCGCCGACGCCCTCGGGCGAGGACGACGACTTTACCGCACAGCTCGAGATCTTGTGCTCCATGCACAACGTTGCGCTGCGCGATCACATCATCTACGGAAAGGAGGGCGTCTACAGCTACTTTCTCTCGGGAAAGCTCAAGGAGCTCGCCGAACGCTACAGCATCGGGAAGGTGCTGGGGAGGGAAAAGAGGTGAATCTGAAGGAACGCTTCGACCGCAATCCGCTCCCGTATCAAAAATTAGTTGCCATCGGGAAGGTGCTCATCTTTCTGGCGCTCGTCCTCGTTCTCATCATCCTTGCGGTCGACTGCCGCGACATGTATTTCGAGGGCATCCGCGCGATCGTCGTCATCCTGCCCGTCTCGGCTGCGCTGCTCATTGAGAACGCCGTCAAACTGTTTGCCATCTGCACCTTCAAGCGGCGCATCGTGTGCTATGTCATCGACCTGGCCTTTCTTTTGGTGCTCACCTGCTTCTCGGGCGGGCGGCTCATCTCCACGCTCTTTATCGTCATCCTCTCGGAGTTCTATCTGAGCCAGGAGAAACTTGCGGGCAACATTGCGATGGGGGTGTGCAGCGTCGTGCTGTATCTTGCAATGCTCGCCCTCTCGCAGCTGCTGCGCGCCGAGCCCGTGGAGCTCGACATGCTCATCTCCAATGCCTTCAACGACCTCATCGTCTTCGCTTTGCACTTCTTGCTCGTCAATTTTCTCCTTCTCATCTACCGCAAGAACGAGGAGATCGCCCAGCGGGCGAAGGAGCTTGCGGAGAGCAACCAGAAGCTTGCCGAGGCGATGGAGAAGCTCAAGGAAGTGACGGCGCTCGAGGAGCGCCAGCGCATTGCAAAGGACATCCACGACACGGCGGGGCACTCCATTACGACGGTCATCATGCAGACGGAGGCGGCAAAGCTCGCTCTTGAAAATGACCCCGCGGGGGCGAAGCGCTCCATCGTTGCGGCGAATTTGCAGGCAAAGCACGCGCTTGAAGAGCTGCGGGAGAGCGTACACCTGCTCTCGGGCAGGGAGGGGGGCGAGTCGCTCCGCGATATGCTCGTCGGCATCGTGCATGAGTCGACGGACGGCACGGGCATTGCCGTGCGGTACGACATCGACGACATCACCCTCTGCGACGCGAAGTCGCGGTTTTTGTGCAATACATTGAAGGAGGGCATCTCCAACGGGCTTCGGCACGGCAAGGCGACGGCGTTTTACTTCGAACTCAAGAAGGGGGAGAAGGACGCGGAGTTTTTGCTCTCGGACAACGGCACGGGGATGGACATCTCCGCGCTCAAGGAGGGGTTCGGGCTCAGGGGCATGCATGCGCGTGCGGAGAGCCTCGGGGGGTCCGTCTGGTTCGAGACGGAGATAGACGAAGGATTTGAAATTCATTTGCGGCTGCCGCTCGACGGCGGCCGGTGAGGAGGCGATATGATCAAGGTCCTGATCGCAGACGACCAGGCGATTTTGGCGGACGGCATCAAGAGCGTGCTCTCGTCCGACGAGGAGATCGAAGTGGTGGGCATTGCGGCAAACGGCGAGGAAGCCGTGAAAATGACGGCGGAGCTCGACCCCGACGTGGTGCTCATGGACATCCGCATGCCCGTGATGAACGGGGTCATCTCCACGCAGCAGATAAAGCGGCAGCAGCCCGACGTAAAGGTGCTCGTTCTGACGACATTCGATGACAGCGACTATATTTTGGGCGCCATCAACAACGGGGCGAGCGGATATCTCCTGAAGGATACCTCCGCCTCCGTGCTCATCGATTCCATCAAGAATGCCTATAATGGGGATATCATCCTCCCCGCCAAGATCGCACGGCACATCGCCGATGCCGCCCGCATGGTGGCGGGGGACAGGGAGCTCAAATTAAAGCGCGCCTTTTCGCTCTCGGACAGAGAGACGGAGATCGCGCTCATGCTGTGCGACGGGTTTACCAACAAGCAGATCGCGGCGGCATTAAAGCTTTCCGACGGCACGGCGCGCAACTATATCTCGTCCATCTACGAAAAGACGGGCGCGGACGGCAGGGCGAGCGCCATTGCCGCCCTCCGCGAGGCGGTAAGGGGAAAGTGAGCGGGCGAAAGTGCCTGCATCAAAGAAACGCGCAGACAGGCGCAAAATCATAAAAACAGACCGGAGTAAATACGATACCATGCAAGAACAAACGATACGACCTATGCACGAGGAAGGCGTGACCATCGGTGAGGTGTGCCGCATGACATTCAAGCACATCTGGGCGGTGCTCATTTCTTCCGTTCTCTTTGCCGCGGCGCTGACGCTTCTCTTTGTCTTTGTCGTCAATCCGCTTGACACACAGTATTCGATGAGCTTTTACCTCACCTTCCCGGGGAGCGAGACGCACAAATACCCCGACGGCTCGGCGTTTTCCTACCGCGAGTTCGTCTCTTACGACGCGCTCGCTCGCGCCAAGGCCTCGGATGAGCGGTTTGGCTCTGTCGACGTGGATGGGATGATCCGCGAGGATGACATCTCGGTGACGGCGGAATTTACCGCGCCCGACGGCGTCTATCTGCAGACGGGCAACTACACCATCGTCGTCGAGGGGAAGTACTTTTCCTCGCGCGAGACGGCGCAGGCGTTCATCCGCGCCGTGGCGCAGACAGCCGTCGATAGCGTGAAGCAGAAGGCGGAGAGCATCAGCTATACCATTGACGAGGACGTCTTTTCGGTGGCATCCTTCGAGGACAAGCTTGCCCTTCTGAGGGAGGCGGGCGAGAACATTCTCTCCGTCTATGACGAGTGGATCGACGACTACCGCGCAGGGTATTCGGTGGGGGGCAAGGCGCTCTCGACCTACCGCGCGGAGGCTGCCGTTGCCTGCAGTTCGAGCACCCTCGACGCTCTCGACGAAGAGCTTGAGACGCGCGGGTATGTTCCCCTCGACGAGCTGGACGCCCGCATTTCCGATCTCCAGCGCGAGCAGAGGCTCAACGAGGAGAAGATCCAAACGCTCCGCGAGATGCTCGCCTCTTCCTCCATTCCCGACAATGCCGTGCAGGAGATGATCGCCGAGCTCATGGTGAGGAACGTGGAGATCGAAAACGAGATGGATTCCCTCACCGAGGAGAATATCACGGCATTTGAGGCGCGCATCGACACGCTCTACGAGCGCGTGCAGTCGGCTGCGGAAACGGTGAAGGCCGTCTCCGTCGCCCTCTATGAGCAGGAGTCCGCCGTGCATTTCTCCACCAACCGCGCCGTCGTCTCGGGCGGTGTGAGCCCCGTCATCGTTGCGGTCGGCGGATTTATCGTCGCCTTCCTGATCGCCGTTATCGTCGCCTGCTCCGCGGAGATGAAGCGTTCGCGCAGGCAGGCAGAGGAGAATGCAGCTCCCTCGGGGCAGATCGAGAGCATCGTGCGCTCGTGGCAGGGGGATGGGAGTCCCGCACCTGTGGAGACGCCCGAAGTGCAAGCCTCTGACGAAGGACAGCCCGAGGAAGAGGACGTGCCCGAGGAGCATGAGGACGAGTGAGATTTATTACGCGTATCTGCTTTCCTGTGCTGACGGGAGCTATTACGCGGGCTTTACAACGCATTTAGAGGAGCGCGTGAAGCGCCATAACGCGGGCAAGGGGGCGAAGTACACGAGAAGCCGCCTGCCCGTTTGCCTTGTCTACTATGAAACGTTCGCCTCGGAGCACGAGGCGAGAAGCAGGGAGTGGCACTTAAAACAGCTGACGCACGCCGAGAAGCGGGCGCTCATCGAAGGGGGGAGCGATGCTCAAACACCATGAAGAGAGCATGAAGAGGCTCATAGACTACTATTCCGCGATGGAGGGCGTTATCGCCGTCGTCGTGGGCGGGTCGGTGATGCACGGCAACGCGCGGCCCGATTCCGATCTCGACGCCATCATCGTCGTGACGCAGGCGGAGTACGAAAAGCGCAAGCGGGAGAACAGGCTTGCGGAAGTCGTCACGGGGCACTGCACCTATGAAGGCGGGTATTTCGACGTCAAATTCAAGAGCAAGGAAGTACTGCTGCTTGCCGCGGAGTTTGCCTCCGAGCCCACGCGCAACGCCTACCGCGACGCCGTGGCGCTCTATTCGACGGATAAGGATATCCAGGGGCTTGTCGACAAGATTGCCGCCTATCCCGAACACGAGGTTGAGGGGAAGCTTCGCTGTTTCAACAGCAATTTGCAATTGAACCGCGGGTATTTTTTGCACTGCGTGAAGGAGGACAACGCCTATATGCGGGCGCACCTGGCGCAGGAGATCGTCTATTCGGTGTACAGGCTCATCTTGCTTGAAAACCGCATGCTCTTCCCCTGCAACCGCCGCTTGGAAGATGCCGTGCGGACGTGTTCGCATCGCCCCGAGAACATTTTGGAGCTGGGCGGGGCGTTTTTGAAGGACATCTCCGCGGAGAGGTGCGAGGCGTTCGTGACGGCGTTTTGGAAGGAGAGCAAATTGCCGCTTACCGAGGACGTGAGTGCGAATTGCTCGGCGTATGTGCACTACTATGAGGACTGGTGGATGGAGAAACATCCGCCCTTCCCCAACGAATGGTGACGTTTGCCGCCCTCCGCTTTACGGAGGACGAAAATATTGCGGACCGCGTGTATTGGTACCGCGCGGACTTTGCCGTGAAGGCGGGGGAGCGGGTGCTGGCGCCCGTGGGCTCGCACGATAGATTGCAGTGTGCCCGCGTGGAGCGCGTCCTCGAGGCGAAAGAGGAAGATGCACCCTACGATGTGCGGCTCATCAAGTACGTTCGGGCGCCCCTCGGGGCACGCTCCTTTGTTTGGGAGGGGCGGACGTGTTTGGAGCTGGGCGGAGTGCGGTATGACGGGAAGCGGTTCACGCGCTTCGGGGCGTTTGCCTGCCTCTTCGGGGAGCCGCCTGAGGGTGCGCCGTACGGCTTTGAGACCGTCTGCGTGCCGACGAGGGAGGACTTCTTTGCGCGGGAAGAGACGTTTGCGCTGTTTGCGCGGCTCGCGAAGATGCCCGAAGGGGCGCTTTTGGCGGGGGAAGAGCAAGCCCTTATCCCGCTTGCAAACTGCCTTTTGGAGCTTGCGGGGGCGAAGGTGAAGAGGCCGGTATCGCCCCGCGGTGCGGAGTGGTATCTCTTAGATTTGGGGTATGAAAGGGGCGTTTTGGAGGCGCTCAAGAGGAAACTCAGGTAATATGCTGTTTCAAAAGACCAAGAAAAAATTGCTCATGATCGCCACGGGCGGCACGATCGCCTCCAAGCAGACGGAGAGTGGGCTCGCGCCCGCGATGACCTCTGAAGAGCTCCTCGAATGTGTGCCCGAGATCGCCGAGTTCTGCTCGGTGGAGACGGTGCAGCCCTTCAATTTGGACAGTACGGACGTCTACTGCCCGCACTGGCTGAAAATTGCCGCGCTCATCGAGGAAAACTATAGAAGTTACGACGGGTTCGTCGTCACCCACGGCACGGACACGATGGCGTACACCGCGGCGGCGCTCTCATATTTGGTGGAAAGGAGCAGGAAGCCCGTCGTTCTGACGGGTTCGCAGAAGTCTGCGTATTTGCGCGATACCGACGCGCGGCGGAACTTATATGATGCGTTCCGGTTCTGCGCGGACGACGGGGCATACGGCGTGCGCATCGTGTTTGACGGGAACGTCATTTTGGGCACGCGCGCGAGAAAGACGCGGACGAGGAGCTACAATGCCTTTTCGAGCGTCGATTTCCCCGAAGTTGCCGTCATGCGGGACGGCGCGCCCTTCTATTATCTCCGCGGCGACAAGCCGCACGGCAGCCCCGCTTTCTTGCATGTGCTCAACGAGCGGGTGTTCGTTCTGAAACTGACACCCGGGCTGGATGCGGGCATCTTCGATTACCTCGAAGATAAGGTCGACGGGCTGATTTTGGAGACGTTCGGCTCGGGCGGGCTACCTGCCTATCGCGAGGACGCCTGCTTTTTGGCCGTCAGGCGGCTTGCCGAGGCGGGAAAGCTCGTCGTCATCACGACGCAGGTGGAGCGCGAGGGGAGCGCCCTCGGCGCCTATGCGGTGGGGAGAAGGCTGCTTTCCTGCGAGAATGTCATCGAGGCGCGCTGCATGACCTTAGAGGCGGCGTATGTCAAGCTGATGGCCGCGCTCGCGGACGGCAGAAGGGGGAAGGCGGCGGAGAAGTATTTCAGAACGCCCGTCGAGTACGATATCTTTTGAGAAAACTTCATAGCAGCATTTCGTATCGCATGGTCGGAAATGATATGTGTTGTACCCGAAGGCGCGGGCGCTTGCAAAAAGCGCCCGCGCCTTCTTTCATGCGAAAAGCCCGCCGACAGGCGGGCTTTTCGCATGAAAATTTAATCGTTGATGTTCTTTTGGATCTCGTTGATGAAGGGCGTGTTGTAGATGGCCTTGGGGTCGAGCTTGAAGACGGGTGCGTCGTTCTCGTCGAAGCTGAGCTTCATGACGTGCGCGTGGCGGTTGTGGTCGTTGAGCGGGTCGCCCGTGATCTTCTCGTAGGAGCGGAAGTGGAGAAGCGTTAAGTGCTCGTTCTCGTCGCCGCGCACAAAGCAGTTGTGGCCGGGGCCGTACACTTTGAGCGTCTCATCCGTCTGCAGGACGGGATAGCGGCTCTTTCTCCAGGAGAGGGGATCGAGAAGGTCGGAGTTGAGGTCTGCCGTCATCATGCCCATGCAGTAGCAAGCGCCCGTGGCGGATGCCGAGAAGGTGACGAAAATTTTGCCGTGATGCTTTAAGACGGCGGGGCCCTCGTTGACCCAGAAGCCGCCGTCGCGCTCCCAGTCGTAGTCGGGCGTCGTCAAGAGCACCTGCACGGTGCGGAGCTTGACGGGCGTCTCGAGCTCGGCAATGTAGAGATTGGAAATGCCGTTGACCGTGCCCACCTTCTGTGCCCAGATGGTGTACCACTTGCCGCGGTGCTCAAAGACCGTCATGTCGAGGGAGAAGTCGGTGAAGGAATAGGGGTCGCCCTCGGCTGCCTGCATCATGCCCGCTTCCACCCAGCTGTCCTCCATCGGGTCGTCGCCCTCGCAGATGAGGGCATAGGGGCGGATGTCCCAAATGCCCGGGAGCTCGCCCGCCGCGAAGTAGATGACCCATTTGCCCATGATGTAGTGGATCTCGGGCGCCCAGATGTGGGAGGCCATCTTGCCGGTGTTGTGGCGCATCCAGATGGTGCGCGGGGTTGCCGTCGCGATGCCGTTGATCGTGTCTGCACAGCGCAGTTCGATGCGGTCATAATCGGGGCAGGTGCCGGTGAAGTAGTACTTCTTGTTAAATTTGTACAGGTAGGGGTCGGCGCGCTGAGGCACCAAAGGGGAGAGATATTGCATTTTATTCCACCATCCTATTTTGATCGTACCTATATTAGCACCTTTTTTCGACAAAGTCAATAGGGGTGCGTCATTTTTTATTCTTCTTTGGCACGAGAAGCACATATGCCGCGCCGATGCCCACGGCGATGACGCAGAGAATGATGATGATGCTGATGCGGAGGGCGTCTTCCCCGCCCGCCTCGAGCATATCCTCCGTCACCTGTGCTGTATATAGCGTGCCCGCCTCGTCGGTGAAGCATACGTTGAGGGCGCCGTTTTCCGCTTCGTAGACCTTGACTTGGATGCGATCGGTGACGCGCACGGTGTTGTTTCTGTTGTCTGCGGCGTAGAAGGTGACGCCGTCTGCATCCGCCTTGAGATAGGCGAGGCTGTAGCTGTCGTTCTCGGGAAGATCGGGCGAGGCGGTACTGAGGTAGGAAAGGGGAATGTAGCCGCGGCCGCCTTCGCCGTAGGAGACCTCCGCATAGGCGGGGCCCGAAGGGGGCGTGACCTCGTGAAGGAGGGTGACGGCGGTGCCGCGCGGGAGCGAGGTGAGGGTGAGGGCGCCTAAGACGAGAGGATTGCTCGTGAGGGAGACGTCGCTCGAGATGAAGTAGGTGCCGCTTCCCTCCTCGGCGGAGGCGAGGACGGGCGTGCAGTTTGCTTCGGGAACGAGCATCACCGTGTAGGCGTGATCCTCGTAGACGGCGATGAGCAGGAATTCCTCCGTTTCGCCCAGGACGAGCGCGCTGCCGCCCTTGATGCGGCTGTGGGAGGCGTAGGAGAAGGCGGTGCTCTCGCTGTTCAGCGCGGTGAGGTCGATGGCGACGCCTACAGCCCCCTCCGCGACGGAGACATAGGAGAGCGCGTCTGCGCTCGCCGGGGTGCGGAGCTGCTCGTAGAGCCCGCCCGCGGGCACTGCCCCGAGGTTGGGGAAGGAGAGGGGGACGGAGAGCAGGAAGTCGCCGTAGTTGAGATAGACGGTGCCGTCCTCGAAGGAGAGGGCGAAGGAGACGGGCGAGGGCGCCGCTGCGCCGCCGTGGTAGAGGACGGCGGAGACGTCGAAGGACTCCAGCCGCGCGCCGTTCTGATAGAGCGCGCTGCCCGAAAGGTAGTAGAGGTTGCCCTCGTAGTCGGCGCGGAGGGAGCAGAAATTGCCGGGGAGCGTGAAGCCCTCGACCTGCGTGCCCGTGGCGGCGTAGTCCATAAATTCACTCTCGGTATAGCGGTAGACGAGAGCGGTCTGACCCGGGGAGACGGCGGTCGCGACATAGATGTTGCCGAGAAGGTCGCTCGTGATGCCGACGGGAACGGAGGTGCCCGAGCGGGGGAATTCGCGCACGCCTTCCTCGGCGATGCCGTAGTAGCTGTGTTCGGTCACATAGTAGTAGGTGCCGTACACCGAGGTGATGCCCGAGACGGTGCTCTCCGCCGTGTGGGTATAGCGGGGCTTGCTCTCGCCGCGGTCGTAGACATAGATGACGTTGCCGACGCTGACGGCGAAGCTGTCGCCGTCCGTTGCGACGCAGGCGGGAATGCCGTCGGTGGGGTAGGCGGTGTAGCTCTCCGACGAGCTGTCGTAGACGAGCACGCGGCGGTTTCCCTCGTCTGCAATGACGAGGAGATCGCCCGCGCGCACCGTTTCGCCCGCATCCGAGATGCGGTTGAGGGCGTCAGAGCCCGCGCCTATTTCATAGCCCGTGAGGGATGCCGCGTCCTCCGAGAGGGAAAAGGCGCGCACAGAGCCGTTCTGCACGGCATAGAGGGTGCCGTTATAGGAGAGAAGGGCGACAAAGCCGCTGCCCGCAAAGAGGCGGACGCTGCTGCCGTCGAGCACGGTGCGGTACAGCCCGTCGCGCTCGAGCGTGCCGTTGACGGTGTAGTAGAAATCGCCCTCGTGCGAGATAAAGGCCGAAAGGCCGGTGACGTCCGTGGAGGAGCCTGCAAGGTAGTGGGGTTCACGGCTGTAGCCCGTCTCAGAATGGGCATAGCCGTACACCTGATGGTTGAACGCGCAGTAGAGGATGCCGCTCTCGTAGGCGAGGCGGGGAGAGGCGCCCGCGGGGGAGGGAACGTTGTCGATGAGTACGGCACGGTCGAAGGAGATTTGGGTGCTGTCGCACGGGATGGCATACAGCGTCGTTGAATTGCTCGCGATCGCCGCCGTGTAGAGGGTGTTCTCCGCGATGAGGAAGGTGGCGCAGGGAACGTTCTCCTGCAGGATCGCCTCGCCGCGCGAAAAGTCGTAGCGGTACAGCTGGGCGTTCTGGTCGGAGAAGAACAGCCTGCCGTCCGAGGTGAACGCAAGCTTGGAGAGGCTGCCGCGGTGGGTGTAGGCGGTGTAGCTGCCCTCGCTGCGGTCGTAGAGATAGAGGGTGCTGCCGTCGGCAACGGCGATGTAGTCCTCCGTCATTGCGGCGTCCGTGGGGAAGGAGAGGGGAAGGTATTCCTCGTACGAGCCGGGAAGGAAGAGGGAGGGCGCCGCAACGGCGGATGCCGTGAGTGCCCCGGGAAGGGAGAGGAAGCACCCCGCAAGGAGCGATAAAAGGAGCGCCGCTATGAGGGCGATGATGGGTTTCGTGCGCGTTTTCATATGACAATTATAACACGCGCGCGCGCAAAAGACAAGAGATTGCAGGGGAAAACCTCTCCATTTTCCCTTTGAGAGCGGGGCTTTTGATGGACGGGCGTAAAAAAGGCGGAAAGACGCTGCGGGCGCGGAAAAAAATTCGGGGAAAATCAGAGAATTTTGGCATATCGGCGCACGGGTGCCTGTTTTTCGTGCTATCATAATAGCGTAAACAAACGTTCGTGTTTCGGCATGAGAGGACGGAATAGCAATGAGAGACAAGTATGATTATATGCGGGTGCTGCTGTATGCGTACCCGCATGCGGAGAAACTTTCGGAGGCGGTGCGCGTCGGTGCGAAGGTGCGGGCGAGCCTCTCCTTCAAGCATCCGATGGACACCCTTGCCATCATGGAGAGCATTGCGGCGGACATGGCGCATGCGGAGTGCCTGCTCCGCTGGAAGGAGCAGCTCGAGCGGGCGATCTCCTATTGCAGCGAGGAGGAGCTCTTCCTATTGGAGTACAAGTACTTCCGCAGGAAGAGCCGGCTTTCGGGCAGGACGATCACCTGCTCGGAGCGGAGCTACTTCCGCAAGCAGAAGCAGCTTTTGTCGCGGCTCTGCTGCCGTATGCAGCGGCGGGGCTGTACCGAAGAGGCGTTTTTGCGTGACTTTGAGGGGTTTTCCCCCTACATGACCATCTTAAAGGCGCTCATGAACGGGTGGGAGAGAAAGCTCGTGCAGCGGCGCAGCGGAAGGCCGCTGTTCGGCGGTCAGAGTTCCTCGTCGGAGGGGGCGGGCTTTCTTCCGCGCAGCACGAAAAAGACGATCGCCGAGAGCGCGGCGATGCCGACGATGAGCGCGGCGATGCCGACGGGGGAGAGCGCTGCGGAGGGCTCGGGTGCGGGCTCTTCGGGCACGGGGGCGACGGTCTCTGCAAGGTAGTCGGTGTTGAGCTCGAACGTAACGTCGCGCTCTGCGGGGATGTAGTCGAACACGCCGTCGGAGAGGACGTAGTAGTAGCGGCGGGTGCCGAGGTAGCTCGTGCCGTAGTAGTGGAAGGAGCGCTCGATCTCGTCGAAGGTGCCGTTGCCCATCTCGGAGGCGGCGCCCTCGACGGTATAGGTGACGGTGACTTCCAGCTTTAAGAAGGGGCGCTCGGGGATAAAGCCGACGAAGGTGAGCATGTCCGTCTTGCAGTACCCCTCGACGGTGCGGTAGGGGGCAATATCCTCGCCGTAGACGACGGAAGAGTATTCCTCGCCGCGCTCTAAAACGCGCACATAGTAGGTGTACGGGAGCAGGAAGAGGCCGCTCTCTTCGCTTTCCTCGGCGTACAGCCACACGTCGGAGCGGGCGGCGACGGCGTACACTTCGGACGCGGGGGCGGGGAGTTCTTCGGCGGAGACGGAGAGGGGAAGCGGGGGCAGAAGGAGAGACGCCATGAGAAGAAGGAGTGCTTTCATAGGCGCTATCTTAAGCCAAAAGGGGGAGCGGGGGATAAGAGGTTTTGGCGAATATGAACGAAATCATCAACATGATCGCCGCCATCGAGGCGGAGCAGAAGAGGCGGGCGGCGGGAGACAGGCTTGCGCAGTACAACAAGGGGAGAAGGGTGCATAAGAAGCAGATGGCCTTTCACCGCTGCAAGAAGCGCAACCGCTGGGTGTTTGGGGGCAACCGCTCGGGCAAGACGGAGTGCGGCGCCGTGGAGGCGGTGTGGATGGCGCGCGGCGTGCATCCCTACCGCAAGAACCGGGCGAATGTGTTCGGGTGGGTGGTCTCTCTCTCGCAGCAGGTGCAGCGGGATGTGGCGCAGAAGAAGGTGCTCTCCTATCTGAGGCGCGATCAGATCCTCGATATCGTCATGCTGAGCGGGAGGAAGGACAGCCCCGAATCGGGCGTCATCGACCAGATCGTGTTGAGGAACGAGACGGGCGGCACGGGCACGATCGGCTTTAAGAGCTGCGACCAGGGGCGGGAGAAGTTTCAGGGGAGCTCCTTGGACTTTGTGTGGTTCGACGAGGAGCCGCCCAAGGATATCTATGAAGAGTGCCGCATGCGCGTTTTGGATAAGTGCGGGGATATCTTCGGCACGATGACCCCCTTGAAGGGGCTGACCTTTCTCTATGACGACATCTACCTCAACAAGAAGAACGACCCCGAGGTTTGGTATGAGTTCATGGAGTGGTCGGATAACCCCTATCTCTCCAAGAGGGAGATCGCTCTTTTAGAGCAGACGATGGACGAGACGGCGCTGCAGTCGCGGCGGTACGGGCGGTTTGCGAGGCGCGAGGGGCTCGTCTACCCCGAATTTGAGGAGAGCGTGCACGTCATCGACCCCTTCGAGGTGCCCGAGAGCTGGCAGGACAACATCTCCATCGACCCGGGGCTGAGGAACCCGCTCTCCGCGCACTGGTATTGTGTCGATTACGACGGGAACGTCTACGTCGTTGCGGAGCACTACAAGGCGGGCGAGGACATCGACTATCATGCAGGGCGCATCCACGAAATTTGCGACGCCTTGGGCTGGAAGAAGGACGGGGCGGGGAGAGTGCGGGCGCTCATCGATCCGGCGGCGGGGCAGCGGACGCTCTCTTCGGCAAAGAGCGTTTCGGAGCTCTTCTATGAGCGGGGAATTTTAGTTGATGCGCGCGTCGACAAGGAGATGTTCGCGGGCATCGCGCGGGTGAAGAGCTATTTAAAACGGGGGAACGGGTGGCCCGATCTCTATATCTTCCGAAGCTGTACCAATCTCATCCGCGAGATGAAGGGGTACTTTTGGGGGAAGGGGGATCGGCCCGAGAAGAAGGAGGACCATGCGCTCGATGAACTGAGGTACTATCTGATGACGAGGCCCGCCCATCAGGAGACGAAGGTGCTCACGGACGTGGGGCGGGAGAAGGAGCGGCTCATGCGTGCCCTGAAGCGGGGCAGGCGGCCGCATTAAGACAAGGGGGAGAGTGTGGAAGAAAAGGTGAGAGACGCCATTCTGAAGGTCGCGCTCGGGTGTTCCGTGGAGGAAGTGACCGAGGAATACGGCGTGCAGGACGGCGAATTGACGCTCGTCAAGCGGCGGGAGACGCGGAAGGACATCCCGCCCGATTTGAAGGCGGTGCGGCTCCTGATGGAAGGGCAGGACTATAGCGGCTTGAGCGACGAGGCGTTGGAGAAGGAAAAACAGCGGCTTCTTGCCCGCTTGAAGGAGGAAGATGATGGAGAGTGAAAGGACGGCGGAGCGCATGGAAGAGGCGCGGAAGAAGGCGCTTGCCGAGGGCATCCTGCGCGACTTTCTGGAGCGGCAGCAGGCGCGGAAGAGTTTGGAGCGCGGCTGGCAGCTCAACATGAATTTTTTGAAGGGAAACCAGTACTGCGGCATCTCGCCCGTGGGCGAGGTGGAAGAGGAGGAAGCGGCGTACTTCTGGCAGGCGCGGGGGTGCTACAACCACATCGCGCCCACCGTAGACGCGCGCCTTGCCCGCCTCGCCAAGGTGCGGCCGACGCTGAATGTGAGGGCGTTTTCAAATAGCCCCGAGGACATGAAGACGGCGCGGCTCTCTTCGAACATTTTGAAGGCGGCGCGGGGGAAGCTAGATCTGGACGGCGTCATCGCGCGGGCGACGCTCTGGTCGGAGGCGTGCGGCACGTCCTTTTATAAGGTGGTGTGGAACTTCGACGAGGGAAAGCTCATCGGCGCGGACGGCGAACAGCCGAGAAGAGAGGGGGATGTGAACGTTGCGGCGCTCTCGCCCTTCGAGGTGTACCCCGACTCGCTCTCGGCGGAGAGCCTCGACGATGTGAGAAGCCTCATCCACGCCAAGGCGGTGCCCGTGAAGGAGATCTATGAGCGGTTCGGCGCGGAGCTTGCGGGGCGCAAGGTGGAAGTTGCGGAAGGGATGCTGGAGGATGCGGAGATCCTCATCGAGCGCTATACCCGCCCAGATACGGCGCACCCCGAGGGGAGACTGGAAATTGCGGCGGGCGGCGTGCTGCTCTATGAGGGGCCGCTCCCTTATGAGAACGGGGACAGGGGGGAGCGCATCTTCCCCTTCGTGCGGCAGACGTGCACGGAAGTGCCGGGGAGCTTTTACGGGGCGAGCATCATCGACAGGATGATCCCCCTGCAGCGCGCCTACAACGCCGTGAGAAACAGAAAGCAGGAGTTTTTGAACCGCCTCTCGACGGGCGTTCTCGCGGTCGAGGACGGCTCCCTCGATGCAGAGGAACTTGCCGAGGAGGGGCTTGCGCCCGGGCGGGTGATCGTGTACCGGCAGGGGGCGAACGAGCCGCACTTCCTCGACTTCGGGTCGCTTCCCTCCGACTTTTCCGAGGAAGAGGAACGCATCGCCAACGAATTCATCCTCGTCTCGGGCATGAGCGAGCTGGGGCGCACCTCTTCCGCCGTCTACCGCGTGACGTCGGCGACGGGGCTGCAGCTCCTGTTAGAACAGGACACCAACCGCATGCAGGCGAGCGTGGAGAGCGTGGAGCGTGCGCTGCGTGCGGTCGGGAAGCAGATCCTGCACCTTTACAAGCAGTTTGCGGCAAACAAGCGGCTTCTCAGCATGACGGGCGAAGGGGGCGAGACGGAGCTTTATTACTTCGACAGAAGCGACATCTCGGCAGACGACGTGGAGTTCTTGACGGAGTACGAGCGGACGCCCGCCGAGGTCAAGGAAGAGATCTTGTCGCTCTTCCAGGCGGGACTTCTGACGGACGGCGAGGGGAAGCTCTCGGACGACACGCGCAACAAAATTTTGGATGCGTTCGGGTACGGCTCCTTCGAGAGTGCAAGGGATATCTCGCACCTGCACCTCAAAAAGGCGGAGCGGGAGAACATCGACCTTCGGGAGAGGGATGTGGAGCCCGACGAGTATGACGACCACGCACTGCACATCACCGAGCACACGCGCGCGCTGCTTTCGGGCGGCGAGCAGGATGAGACGGTCAAAGCGCGGCTTGCGGCGCACATCCGTGCACACAGGGCGCTTGAAAAATAAAGGAGGAATGGTATGAAAGAGGAGAACACGGCAGAAAGGGAAGTTCCCGAGGGGGAACTTGGCGCTCTTGGGGAGCTTCCTTCCAAGTTTAAGTCGGTCGATGCCCTCTTGCGCGCGTATGAGGCGCTCGAAGCGGAATTTACCCGCCGCAGCCAGCGGCTTCGGGCACTCGAAGAGGCGAACAAGGCGGCTCCCGTGAAACAGGAGCAGCCCTCGGCGCGCGAAACACTTCCATGCGAAGTGAGCGAAGAGGGGGAGCGCGCAGTCCGGACTGCGCCCGAGGAAGGGGCGGGGGCGGAAAAGCCTGCGCCGTCCGAAGGCATTGCACTTCCCCGCGTACCGCTCATGACGCGCTCGGGTGCGGGCATCTCCGCGCCCCAACTGCGGCCAAAGACCATCGAGGAGGCGGGCAGGCTGGCGCTCGGCTACCTCAGACAAGCAAAGAAAGGAGAATAATGTATGATCACGACTCAGACTGCAGACAGCGTATTGAAGTCCTACTACCTCGGCGTGGTGAGCGAACAGCTCGACAAGACGGTGAATCCGCTGCTTGCCGAGATCAGGAAGACCACTTCCGACGTGTGGGGGAGGGATGTGAGAAAGGCGGTGCGCTTCGGCGTCAACGGCGGCGTGGGCGCGGGCACGGAGGACGGGGAACTTCCGAAAGCCCTCTCTTCGGGCTATGCGCAGTTCGTTGCGCCCCTTAAAAACCTCTACGGCACCATCGAGGTGAGCGACAAGGCCATCCGCGCTGCGGAGAGCAACGAGGGCGCGTTCGTCAACCTTTTGAACGATGAGATGGACAGCCTCGTGAGGACGAGCGCGTTCAACTTCTCGCGCATGCTCTTCGGCGACGGCACGGGCAAGCTCGCGACGATCACCGGCATTCCCTCTTCGGGTAATACCGAATACACCGTGGACAGCACCATCAACCTTGCAGAGGGCATGGTGGTGGACGTGTACACCGCGAACACGCGCGACACGGCGGGCGCCGTCATTGCCTCCGTCGACCGCGCGAACAATCAAATCACCTTTGAGGGCACGCTCTCGGGCGCTGCACAGAACGACGTCATCTACCTGCAGAATTCCAAGGACCTCGAAATTACAGGCCTTAAGGCCATCTTTGAGGCGGACGAGCTCTACGGCATCGACAGGGAGGGCAAGAGCTGGCTCACCCCTTATACCGATACGTCCTTCGGGGCGATGAGCGAGGATGCGCTGCAGGAGGCCATCGACGGCGTGGAGGAATACGGCGGCGGCAAGGTCAACTTCATCGTCTGCTCGCGCGGGGTGCGCCGCAAGCTCATCTCGGCGCTCGCGGCGTATAAGAAGACGGACTCCGTCGACTTGCAGGGCGGTTATAGGGCGCTGAGCTTCAACGGCATTCCCGTCGTCGCGGACAGGTTCTGCCCCAAGGGTACGATGTACCTTTTGAATACGGGCGACTTCGGGCTGCATCAGCTCTGCGACTGGCAGTGGCTGGAGGGCGAGGACGGCAAGGTCTTAAAGCAGATCCCCGGGAAGCCCGTCTACACGGCGACGCTCGTCAAGTACGCCGAGCTCATGTGCTATCGCCCCGTCGGGCAGGGCATGCTCACGGGCATCACCGAGTAACAAGGGGGTGGCCGAGAATGACGGTCAAGGAAGTTTTGGCGCTTGCCGCAGAGCATCTCGGCCGCGCAGACCTGTTGAAGGAATTGGAGGCGCTCCCCGAAAATACGGCGCCCAAGGGGGAGCTTGCCTCCCTTGTAAGGTGCTATAACCTCGTCGAGAATGAGCTCGCCATCGACTATCTTCCCCTGAAGGCGGAGGAAGTGCTCGAGGCGGAGGGGCATATGGTGGCGTGGAGCAGCTTTTCCTATGCGCCCGCGGGGGTGCGCTCGGTGAAGCGGATGGGCGGGGAGACCGCCTTTGAGCCGAGGAAGGAGGGGCTGTATCTTCCCGCCGTTGCAAGCGGGAGGGTGCGCGTCCGCTATTGCTATTCGCCTGAACCCAAGGGCATCGACGGAGAGGGGGAATTGGGCGGCAGGGTGACGGCGCGGCTCGTCTCCTTCGGCGTTGCGAGGGAGTTCTGCCTCTCCCGCGGGATGTTTGAAGAGGCGAAGCTGTGGGACAGCCGCTTTTTAGACGCCGTGCGGGCGGTGGGCGTGCCGAGAAGGGCGCTCTCCGTCCGCCCGAGGAGGTGGGTATGATCGCAAAGCGGCTCGTATTCCCCGAACGCAAAAGAAAGCGGGTGCGAATAAAGCCCGCCCTCTTTGCGGAACGGAGCGGAAGGACGGCGGTGTTTGCCCTCAATGCTGCAGAGCGCGGGGGTGCGCTCTGTGAGACGGGCGGGAAAAAGCTCGTTGAAACGCTCCCTTCGGGCACGGAGGCGGTCTTTCGGACGGAGGACGGCGCGCTCTTTACGCTCGCAGGGACCGTGCTTACAAAGGGCGAAAGTAGCTTTACGCTTGCGGAAAAACCCGTGGAAGTCCTCTCCTATTTGGGCGAGACGGGCACGGAGTACTACGCGCTGACCGCATCGGGACTGTATGCGCTCGGGGAGACGGGCGCCTCAAAGGTGACGGGCGCGCCCGCGGGCAGCTGCATGGCGGTGTTCAAGGAGCGGCTCTTTATCGCCTCGGGGGAGACGATCTCCTATTCTGTACCGCTGGATGCTGCAGATTGGACGGTATCCGCGGACGGTGCGGGGAGCATCGACCTGCCTTCGAGGGGCGGCGAAATATTGCGGCTCATTCCCTACAAGGGGCGGCTGCTGCTCCTGCGGGAGCGGGGCGTGACGGCGCTCTATGCGCCCGGGGACTTTATGGACTTCGAGGCGGAGGAGCTCAACTGCGCCTTTACGGGGCTGGTGCCCGCCTCGGCGGTGAGCTGCGGCATCCGCGTCGTGTTTGCGGCGAAGGACGGGCTGTTTGCCATCAAGGGGAATACGCTCTTCCCTCTCGAAGAATGCGGCGCGGAGCACATCGACTTTGAAAAGCCCGTCTTGGGCGCGGCGGCGGGGGAGGCCTATTTTGCCGCCATCACCCTGAAGGAAGGGGAGCGGTGCATCTTCTCGCTTGCGGGAGAGAAGGCGAGCTTTTTAAGGCTGAGCGCGGAGAGCGTCGTCGGCGGGGGAGCGTTTCACTTTCTGCGCGGCGGGAAGCTGTATGCCCTCGACGAGGGCGCGGCGGCGGAGAAGGAGATGAGAGTTGAATTTCCGCTTTCAGAGTACGGCCTCTCCGAGGCGCGCTGTTTAGACGGCGTGAAGGTGGAAGGAAAGGGCTGTTTCCGCATTGCGGCGAGCACGGAAAGGGGGATGTGCCGCCATGTGCGGGGCAATGCGGGCGAGGAACTGCGCTTTTCCCCGCCCTTGAAGGGGAGCAGCTTTGCGCTGAGCGTGAAGGGGTCGGCGGGAGCGCGGCTTTGCTCCGTCGTGCTTGAAGTGCGGGAGGGGAGAGCATGATCATCGATATCATCGACCTTTCGGACGAGGAGTTTTCCGATCTCAACGCCGCGCAGATGGCGATGGTGCGCGCGGCGCAGGCGGAGAAGAACGAAATTCTTGCCGAAGCGGAGCGGGAGAAGGGGGAGATCTTCAAGGAGCTTCTGACAAACGGCACGGTGCGCTCGACGTACTTTGAGGAGCGTTCGGACGCCATCGACGACGAGGCGGAGGGAAAGATCGCCGTCGTCAAGGAAGATTTGCTCTATCAGATCGCCTACGACTTGGATGCGGGCGAGGGCAACGAGCAGGGGCCCTACAGCTACCCCGCGAACCCCAATTACGACCTATCCTATTCGCAGCGCTTTATCGTCGTGCGCGCCTACTACATGAAGATGCCGTCGGCTGGCGAGCGGCTTCAGGCGTATGCAATGGACTCCCTCGCGCGCACCTATCTCGGCGAGTACTATGCAACGCTCTACGACCTTTTAGCCTCGTACGTGTGATGGGGTGGTATAAACGGGCGGAAAATGCCCCAAATTAGGGGCATGAGAAGAAGAGAGCAATTTCCCGGCAAGACGAAGGAGGAGCGGGAGAGCTGTATTCCCGCGTTCGGGCGGGAGGACGTGCGAGGGAACGTTCCCGCGAAGGGGGAGAGATGACAAAGGGCGAGCTTGCAAGGCGTAATCAAAATTATTTGAAGTACGTCCGTTCGCTCTCGCCGCCCACCAAGCACTTTGCAACGTGCGGGAGGGCCTTTCTCGTCGGCGGGCTCATCTGCTGCATCGGGCAGTTCTTCCGCTTTTTGTTGGAGTTCGCAGGGCTTTCGGGGGAGGAACTTGCGGGCACGGTCTCCGTCATTCTCATCTTTTTGGGAACGCTTTTAACGGGCCTCGGGGTGTATGACCGCATCGGCAAGCAGGCGGGTGCGGGGAGCATCGTGCCCATCACGGGGTTTGCAAATTCGGTTGCCTCGCCCGCCATCGAATTTAAGACGGAGGGCTATGTCTACGGCATGGCGGCGAAGATGTTTTTGGTCGCGGGGCCCATCCTCGTATTCGGCGTGACGGCGGGGGCGGCGGTCGGGCTCGTCTATTGGCTTTTGGGGCTCGGATAAAAATATGCAAAATGAGTTGTAACTTTGCCCGATTTGTGGTATAATACGCATATAGAGAACAAAAGGAGTATTGTCATGGCAAAGATCACGGCGGATACGCTTATTTCCGAAGTGCTGGAACTCAACCCCGACGCGCCCGAGATCCTTCTCTCGGCGGGCATGCACTGCTTCGGCTGTGCGCTCGCGCATGGGGAGACCGTCGCTCAGGCGGTCGCCGTTCACGGCGAGGACCTCGACGCCCTTCTTCAAAAGCTCAACGAAGGCATCAACTGAATCTTCCTTTTGGAAGTGGGGATCCCCGCGGATACGTTCCGCGGGGATTTTCACAATATTTTCACTTACATATAATAAAGTGTTTAACTGTTCTTGCTAAATTATAGATAGAGACTGTAAAGATAAGTGTGAGCGGGCGGCGGGGCTGCCCGATGCGGCATGCGGCCGCAGACACAAGCGGGAGACCGCAGGAGGTAACATCGATGAGTTTTCTTACGCTGGAGGGCGTCGGAAAGACCTATCACTCGGGTTCGGTAGACGTCCAGGCACTCAAGGACGTCTCTTTTTCTTTGGAGGACGGCGAGTTTGTCGTCGTCTTAGGGAGCTCGGGCGCAGGCAAGACGACGCTTTTGAACCTTCTCGGCGGCATGGACAGCGCCACGGAGGGCAAGATCGTGTTGGGAGACAGGGAAGTGACGGGGCTCGACAAAAAGGGGCTCTGCCGCTACCGCCGCGAGGACGTGGGGTTCGTCTTTCAGTTCTATAACCTGATGCCCAATTTGACGGCGCTCGAGAACGTGGAGATCGCCGTGGAGATCTGCAAGGACCATCTGGACCCCGCCGAGATGCTCAAGGAAGTGGGGCTCGAGGAGCGCATGAACAACTTCCCCGCGCAGCTTTCGGGCGGCGAGCAGCAGCGCGTCTCCATCGCCCGCGCCATTGCAAAGAACCCGAGGCTTTTGCTTTGCGACGAGCCGACGGGTGCGCTCGACTATGTGACGGGCAAGCGCATTTTGAAGGTCTTATACGACGTTGCACGCGAGCGCAATAAGCTCGTCGTCGCCGTCACGCACAATGCGGCGCTCAAGGATATGGCAGACCGCGTCATCTATATCAAGAGCGGACACATCGAGAATATCGTCAAGAACGAACATCCCATGCCCATCGAGGAGATCGAGTGGTAATATGAAGACCTATCTCAAAACATTGGCGCGGATGTTCCAAAAGCACATCATGCGCTTTCTCTCCATCATCTTCATCGTGGTGGTGAGCGTGGGGCTCATCTCGGGCGTCGGCTCTTCGGGCGAGGTCATCGAGCGCTCCATCGTGGAGAGCTACCGCGACAACAACATTGCAGATCTCATCGTAAAGAGCACGGGCGACGGATTTACCGATGAACAGCTTGCCCTCGTTCGGGAGCGCTACGGGGAGGAAAACGTGAATGCGGGGATGTCCGTGGACGTCACCCTCGAAGAGGGCGGAGAGGCGGTGCGCCTCTATTTTCTGGACTTTGACCATTGGACGGTCAACGTGCCCGACACTTTGGAAGGGGAGAGCTTTTTAGAAGTTGACCCAGAGAGTGAGTTTATTTCGGCGCACATCAAGTCGAGCAAGGAAGTTTTGTCCGTGCCCTTGGGCGGGGAAGTGACCGTCGACTTTGCGGACATTCTGCGCCAGCTTGCCGAGCAGGGGGGCGAGGAACTGCCCGAGACGGCGGAGACCTTCCTTTCCTACGCCGAGCCCGTCACCGTGACGGCGGCGGGAACGGTGAGAAGCCCCATCGCGTTTACCGTGGAGGGCGAGCCGAGCTACATTCAGGAGGAGGGCACCGTCATCCCCGACGTTGCCAACGCGCTTGCCGAGCTCAACACCGTGAGCGGCATCTATTACTTTTCGTGGGAGCTCGTGCCCACCTACGGCGGCATGCTGGAGGGGGCGGGGCTTGAAGACTACGTCATCGATATGATGCTCTCGATGGGCGGGCTGGAAGCCGACGAGACCATCCTGCCGAGAGGGGATCTCTATGTCTCCTTTGCGGAGAAGGACGCGCGCGTGCCCTATTCGGAGGAATATGACGAGTACGTCCTCGAGGAAGAGGCGGCGCTCAAAGCGCTTCTCGGCGAGGACATCGAATTTATCACCTTAAACGATAATTTCTCCTTAAATTCCTTAAATTCCTATGCGGGGAAGGTCATTGCCATCGGCGTCATTTTGATGGTCGCGTTCATCTTCGTGACGGCGCTCGTCGTGCTCTCCAACATGACCCGCCTCATGGAAGAGGAACGCCCGCAGATCGCGTGCCTCAGAACGCTCGGCTATTCGGGCTTCCGCATCGTGTTCAAATACCTGCTCTTTGCCGCCATCGGCACGGGCATCGGCGGCGTGGGCGCGTACTTCGTGGGGCTGGGGCTGACGAGCTTCATCTACTATGTCTTTAATTATAATTTTGTGATGATGCCCATGACGGATGTGGCGACGTCGCTCTACTTCCTCATTACTTTCTGCTGCATCGTCATAGCGACGTTCGCGGCAACGCTCATCGCGGGGGGCAAGATGGTGCACGAGAAGCCTGCCGATCTTCTTCGTTCCAAGCCGCCCAAGGCGGGCAGGAAGGTATTTTTGGAGCGTATTCCCCTCATCTGGAACCGCCTCTCCTTCAAGTATAAGTCGACGATGCGCAATGTGCTGCGCTATCACTACCGCTTCTCGATGACGGTCATCTCGGTGGCGTGCTCGATGGGCATTGCGCTCGCGGGGCTGGCGCTACTCGATATGTGCCTCTTTCATGACTTCGGCTCGGCGGCGCTCATCGGCCTTGCGACGGTCATCGTCATCTTTGCAGGGCTTTTGACGATGGTCGTCATCTACACGCTCACCAACATCAACATCAGTGAGCGAAACCGCGAGATCGCAACGCTGATGGTTTTGGGGTATTACGACGGCGAAGTCGCGGGGTACATCTACCGCGAGGTGTATATCAATACCATCGTCGGCATCATCTTCGGCTTCCCCGTGGGGGTGTTCCTCATCTGGCTTTTGTTTAAGGTCATCAACATCGGCTCGCTTTCGGGCGTGTCGTGGTTCGTCTGGCCGATCGCCGCCGTCGTCGTGCTGCTGTTTACCGCGCTCGTCACGCTCATCCTGCGGCGCAAGATCGTCGGCATCGACATGAACGAGAGCTTGAAGGCAAACGAATAAACTTTTTTTGGAGCGCCCGCGGCTTGTCGCCGCGGGCGATATTTTGGCGCCCCGCCGCGGCTCTTGCCGCGGCGGGGCGCGCCCGTCTTTCGGACTGTTCGCGGCGGGGCGCGCCCGTCTTTTAGAGTGCATATCTTTGCCCGCCCCTCCATACAATAGCGGTATGAACGTTTCCCGCAAAAGAATTGTATCGGTCGCCGCCGTGCTCCTTTTGGTGCTGTTCGCCTTCGGCACCTGCTTCTTTGCGCTCAGCCGCACGGCATCGGGGGCGAGCATGCCCGTCGTCGTGCTGGACGCGGGGCACGGGGGCATCGACGGCGGCGTCTCGGGCGCGACGGGCGTCAAGGAGAGCGATCTCAACCTTGCCATCGTGCGCATCTTGCAGGAGAAGTTCGAGGCGGCGGGGTATGAGGCCGTCTTAACAAGAAGGAGCGAGGCGGGCCTATATGGCACCACGGCTCCGGGGCACAAGCGGCGGGATATGGCTGCGCGCGCGCAGATCATCCAAGAGGCTTCGCCCGCGCTCGTGCTCTCCATTCATCAGAACAGCTTTTCCGACCCTGTAAGGCGCGGGGCGCAGGCGTTCTACAGGCTCGATCTTCCCTCGTCCAAGGCGCTCGCGCTCGCCCTGCAGTCGGCGCTCAACGGCATGGAGGAGTGCGTCAAGAAGACGAGCCCCGTCGCGGGCGATTACTTCATCTTAAAGTGCTGCGACGCGCCCTCCGCCATCGTGGAGTGCGGGTTTTTGTCCAATGCGGAGGACGAGAAGCTGCTCCTTTCGGAGAGCTACCGCGAAAAGCTCGCCTCGGCTATATTGGAGGGCGCGCTCACCTATCTCTCGGCGGCGGCTTAAGGGGCAATGTTCGTCGGAAATATGGGTGAAATGTGCTCGCGGGCGGTGTAAATCTTTGACTTCTCCCGCTCTGCATGATATAATGAAAGCATGAGGGGCTATTGCTTTACAAAGCGCTTCCCGCTGCGCTATACCGACTTTGATTTTAAGGACGAGCTCTCGCTCACTTCCCTTTTAGGCATCATCCAGGAGGCCGCTACGGGGAGTGCGGACGAGCTCGGCTTCGGCTATTATGACTTAAAACCCAAGAACTTCGGGTTTCTCGTCGTGAATACCTACGGCGAAATTTACAGGCAGCCGATGTTTGGGGAGACGCTTTGCGTAGAGACCTGGCCCTTGCCGCCCCGCCATGTCTTTTTTGAAAGAGACTACCGCGTTTTGGGGGAGGACGAGCAGCCCGTTGCGGCGGCGGCGTCCCGCTGGTGCCTCGTCGACCTTGCGAGTTTTTCCCTTCTTTCGGCGGACGCTTTGGGCGAAGCCAACGCAAAGTGCCCCTATAACCCCGAGAAGAGCATCACCGTTCCAAACTGGAAGGTAAAGCGCATGGGGGAGGGGAAGGAAGTCTACCGCACGACGGTGCGGCAGAGCTTGTGCGATCACTACCTGCACCTCAACAACACGCGCTATTCCGACCTCTTTATGGACTGCCTCTCGATGGACGCGCTCAAAGGCAGAACGTTGAAGAGCTTCCACATCTCCTATTCCAAACAGGCGAAGGAGGGGAGCGAGCTTACGCTCCTTGCGGAAGAGAGCGAAAAGGGGCTGCTTGCCGCCGTGAAGATGGGCGAAGAGACGCTCACCGAGGCGTGCTTTACCTTCGCGGAAAAGCGCAATTGAGGGGCGTGAAAGGGGGGAATCATGAAAAAACAAGTGCCTTACTACTACAAGGACGGCTCGGTGAAGTACGTCCGCCTCATGAAGAAGCTCTTTGTCGTATTCAGCGTCGTCATGCTGCCCGTCTTTATGACGCTGCTCGTATTTGCCTTCAACGGCACCGACATCGGCAAGCCCATCCTCTTTTCGGCGGCTGCCGTCGCGCTCGTGCTCTACTTTATCGTCTATGGGTACTATACGATGCGCGTGACGCTCGGCACCGTTTTAGGGGTGGAGACGACGAACGAGGTCGTGCACCTGCATACCGCGCGCAAAACATACACCTACGACGTGCACATGGGCTGCGTACAGCTCAAGGAGCATAAGAACCGCTTTGTCGCCGTGTTCGAGACGCAGGACTCCCGCGACAGCTTTGTCTTCTTTAAGCATGCGCCCTTCTCCGCGTTCTCGGATGCGCAGTTTACGGCGGAGGACATCTCCCGCTTCTGCGCCCATCGCCCCGAACAGGCCGAATAATATACATTTATTCATGAATATACGAATATTAAGAGAAAGTATGCAGGAATAATCAAAAATAAACAAAAAATATGCAGATAGGGGACGCAAAATGCTTGACTTGCGCTCCCTTTGCATTTATAATATGCACGAAAATCAAAATGCAAAGACAAAAAGAGAGGTAAATACCATGGCAAAGCAAATCAAGAAGGTCGTGCTCGCATATTCGGGCGGGCTGGATACTTCCATCATCATCCCCTGGCTCAAGGAAAATTACGACGGCTGCGAAGTCATCGCGGTCTCGGGCGACGTCGGGCAGGGTACGGAGCTCGACGGCCTCGAAGAGAAGGCCAAGAAGACGGGCGCAAGCAAGCTCTATGTGCTCGATTTGAAGAAGGAATTTGTGGAAGACTACATCTTCCCCACCATGCAGGCGGGGGCGGTGTATGAGGATAAGTACCTGCTCGGCACGTCCTTCGCGCGCCCCGTCATCGCAAAGGCGATCGTGGACATCGCCAAGAAGGAAGGGGCAGACGCCATCTGCCACGGCTGCACGGGCAAGGGCAACGACCAGGTGCGCTTCGAGCTCACCATCAAGGCGTTCGCGCCCGAGATGACCATCATCGCCCCTTGGCGCATCTGGAACATCAAGAGCCGCGAGGAGGAGATCGAGTACGCCGAGGCGCACAACATTCCCCTCAAGATCAGCCGCGAGACCAACTATTCGAAGGACAAGAATTTGTGGCACCTCTCGCACGAGGGTCTCGATCTCGAAGACCCCGCCAACGAGCCGCAGTATGAGAAGGAGGGCTTCCTCGAGCTCGGCGTCTCGCCCTTAAAGGCGCCCGATGTGCCCGCCTACATCTCCCTGCACTTTGAGAAGGGCATCCCCACGATGCTCAACGGCAAGGAGATCGACCCTGTTTCCCTCATCGAAGAGCTCAACAAGATCGGCGGCGAGAACGGCGTCGGGCTTGCAGACCTCGTGGAAAACCGCCTCGTCGGCATGAAGTCGCGCGGCGTGTACGAGACCCCCGGCGGCACCATCCTCTATGAGGCACACAGGCTCCTTGAGACCATCGCGCTCGACAAGGAGACCCAGCACTTCAAGCAACATGTTGCCATCAAGTTCGGCGAGATGGTCTACAACGGCCAGTGGTTCACGCCCCTCCGCGAGGCGCTCTCCGCATTCGTCACCAAGACGCAGGAGACCGTCACGGGCGACGTCAAGCTGCGCATCTACAAGGGCAATGTGACGAGCGCGGGCATTACTTCGCCCTACTCCCTCTACAGCGAGGACATCGCCACCTTCGACGATGACGGCGGCGCATACTCCCAGAAAGATTCCGAGGGCTTCATCAACCTGTTCGGCCTGCCCCTCAAGGTCAAGGCGATGCTCGACAAGAAGCTCGGGAAATGATCAAGGTTTTCATCGACGGCGGCGCGGGCACGACGGGGCTGCAGATCGTCGAACGCATGAAAAAGCGCAGCGACGTGGAGCTCATTACCCTCGACGAGGCGCATCGGAAGGACGCCTCTGCCCGTAAAGAAGCCATTCATGCGGCGGACGCCGTCTTTCTGTGCCTGCCCGACGACGCGGCGCGCGAGGCCGTGAAACTTGCGGAGGGGGCGAAGGCGGTCGTCATCGACGCTTCCACCGCCCACCGGACTGCCGAGGGCTGGGCGTACGGCTTCCCCGAACTCTCGGCTTCTCATAGGGCCGCCGTTGCCTCTTCCAAGCGCATCGCCAATCCGGGGTGCTATGCGAGCGGGTTTATCTCCCTCGTCTATCCCCTCATCGCGCACCAAATCGCGGGGAAGGACTATCCCTTCACCTGTCACGCCGTCAGCGGCTATACGGGCGCGGGGAAGAAGGGCATCGCGCAGTACGAAGCGGCTGACAGAGACCGTTCTCTCGATTCGCCCCGTTTGTACGCGCTCACTCTCAAGCACAAGCACCTGCCCGAAATGCAGAAGGTGTGCTCGCTCTCTCACCCGCCCATCTTCAACCCGTACATCTGCGATTTCCCCTGCGGCATGACCGTGCACGTTCCCCTGTATCGCTCGCTGCTCAAAAGGCGGCTTTCGGTGGGGGAGCTGGAGGAAGTTTTCAAGGAGCACTACGCGGGCGCAAAGTTCGTGAAGGTTGAAAGGGAAGAGAGCGGGTATCTCGCCGCCAACACGCTGGAGGGCACCAACCTTTTGCAGGTGTTCGTGAGCGGCAACGACGAGCAGATCCTGCTCTCCGCGCGGCTCGATAACCTCGGCAAGGGCGCTTCGGGCGCGGCGGTGCAGAATATGAACATTGCGCTGGGGCTTGACGAAGGACTTTCCCTCTGAGAAAGCGCCCCCATTCAAGAAAGTAAGCCGCGTTCCTGCTTGACGTGGAAGCGCATTTATGATAAAATAGATAAGATAAGCAGGTTCAGGGTCGTTATGGCCCTGTTCGGCTGTCCTCGGAGAATAACATGTTGGAATTTGTTGCGGGCGGCGTATGTGCGCCCAAGGGATTCGCGGCGAACGGCGTTCACTGCGGCATCCGCAAAAATAAAGTCAAAAAGGACCTCGCCCTCATCACAAGCGACGTGCGCTGTGCGGCGGCGTGCGTCTATACGCAAAATCTTGTAAAGGGTGCGCCCATCCTCGTCACCAAGGAGCATGTGAAGGACGGCTATGCGCAGGCGGTTGTCGTCAACAGCGGCAACGCCAACACCTGCAATGCAAACGGCGTTCAGATCGCAGAGGAGATGTGCGCGCTCGTCGAAAAGTACACGGGCATTAAACAGGAGGACGTTATCGTCGCGTCCACGGGCGTCATCGGTATGGAGCTGAAAATAGACCCCATCGCGGGCGGCATGGAAGAGCTTGCAAAGGGGCTTGCGTCGGACGAAAAGCACAGCTCGTCTGCGGCAGAGGCCATCATGACGACGGACACCGTGAAGAAGGAGGCGGCGGTCTCCTTCACGCTCGGCGGGAAAGAGGTCAGGATGGGCGTCATCTGCAAGGGCGTGGGCATGATCTGCCCCAATATGGCGACCATGCTGATGTTTATTACAACGGACGCCGCGATCACCCCCCAAATGCTGCAGAAGGCGATCTCGGATGACGTGAAAGATTCTTTGAACATGCTCTCCGTCGACAGGGATACCTCCACCAACGATACCTTGAGCATCCTCGCCTCGGGGCTTGCGGGAAACGCGCTCATCGACGCGGAAAATGAGGACTACAGGACGTTTTGTGAGGCGCTGCATGCTCTCACGACGGAGATGTGCCGAAAGCTCGCCGCGGACGGCGAGGGGGCGACCCGCCTCATCGAGTGCCGCGTGAAGGGCGCAAAGACGAAAGAGGATGCAAGGCTGGCGGCGAAGGCGGTTGTCAACTCCAACCTTGTGAAGGCGATGATCTTCGGCGCGGACGCCAACGGCGGGCGCGTGATGTGCGCGCTCGGCTATGCGGGCGCAGACCTCGACCCCATGAAAATAGACGTTGCATTCCGCTCGGAGGCGGGCTATCTTCCCGCTTACCGGGAGGGCAGCGCGCTTCCCTTCTCGGAGGACTTTGCAAAGCGCGTGCTCTCCGAGAAGGAGATCGGCATCGAAGTCGACCTCAACGGAGGGGAATTTTCGGCAACGGCGTGGGGGTGCGACCTCACCTATGACTATGTAAAGATCAACGGAGACTACAGAACGTGATCGGAAAGGAAGAGCAGGCAGAGTTCCTCTTGGAGGCGATGCCCTACATCGAAAAATATCAGAATAAGGTGCTCGTCATCAAGTACGGCGGCAATGCAATGATCAGCGAGGAGCTCAAGAAGTCGGTCATGCGGGACTTGACGCTCTTGCGCTTTGTCGGCATCAACGTCGTGCTCGTGCACGGCGGCGGCCCCGAAATTTCCGAGACGCTCAAAAGAATGGGCGTCGAGTCCCGCTTCGTGGGCGGGCTGCGCTACACCGATGAGGAGACGGCGGAAGTCGTCCGCATGGTGCTTGCAGGCAAGGTGAATAAGGACCTCGTGCACAGGCTGCAGATGCAGGGCGCCAAGTCCGTCGGGATGTGCGGCATCGACGGCGGCATGCTCCTTTGCGAAAAGGAGAGCGAAGCGCTCGGCTATGTGGGCAAAATTGTCTCCGTGGACACGGGCGTCATCACCCATTCGCTGGAGAACGGGTATCTCCCCGTCATCTCGACGGTTGGCTACGACAGAGAGGGGCATATCTACAACATCAATGCCGATACCGCCGCTTCCGCCATTGCGGGGGCTTTGGGGGCGGAGAGCCTCATTCTCATGACGGACATTCGCGGGCTCCTTCGCGACAAGGCGGACGACAATACCCTCATCAAGAAAGTGTACGTCTCCGACATTCCCTCCCTCATCAACGAGGGGGTCATCTCGGGGGGCATGATCCCCAAGATCAACTGCTGCAAAGAGGCCATCCGCCGCGGCGTCAACCGTGTGTTCATCACAGACGGACGGGTCAAACATTCCATTTTGCTCGAATTGCTCTCGGACGAGGGCATGGGCACCATGTTTGTAAAGGGCGACTGAACAAGGGTTCGATCGCCTTTTTCTAAAATACTGAGGGGAGGAACGCGCCCGAACGGGCGGAAACTTATGGATTTTCATACCATCGATACTTTGGAAAGGATGTATATGGCGGAGACGTTCTCCCGTTTCCCCGTCGCCATCGAACGGGGGGAGGGCGCGACGCTCTGCGACAGCGAGGGGAAGGCGTATATCGACTTCGGGTCGGGCATCGCCGTCAACATCTTCGGCGCGAACGACGAGAAGTGGAAGGCGGCCGTTTGTGACCAGCTCTCCCGCATCCAGCATGTGAGCAATTATTACTATTCCGAGCCGCAGCTCGAACTTGCAGAGCTTCTCTGCTTCCGCACGGGGGCAAAGCGCGTCTTTTTCGGCAATTCGGGCGCGGAGGCAAACGAATGCGCCATGAAGGCGGCAAGGAAATATTCCTTCGATAAATACGGCGAGGGGAGAAAGAAAATTATCTCCTTAAACGGGAGCTTTCACGGCAGGACGCTGTTTACGCTCACCGCGACGGGGCAGGAAGCCATGCACCGCTACTTCGGCCCGTTCGTGCCCGAGGTCGTCTCGGTGGACGCCAACATCGGTGCCGTGAAGGCGGCTTCCGAGAACGCCTGCGCGGTGCTCATCGAGTGCGTGCAGGGCGAGAGCGGCGTCGAGGCGCTGGATGCGGGCTTCGTGCAGGCGCTTCGCGCGTTCTGCACGGAGAGGGATATCCTTCTCATCTGCGACGAAGTGCAGTGCGGCAACGGGCGCACGGGGAAACTTTACGGCTATGAGCACTACGGCATTTTGCCCGACATCATGACGACCGCGAAGGGCCTCGGCGGCGGGCTTCCCATCGGCGCGTGCCTCTTCTTTGAGAAGTGCGAGCACACCCTGCAGCCCGGCGACCACGGCTCGACGTTCGGGGGCAACCCCGTCTGCTGTGCGGGCGCGGTGAGCATCCTCTCCCGCCTCACCGAGGACTTCCTACTCGAGGTGCAGGGCAAGAGCGAATATATGCGCGCAAAGCTCAAGGGGTTTGACGGCGTCAAGCGCGTCTCGGGGCTGGGGCTCATGATCGGGCTCGAAGTGGACGGCTCAAGTAAGGAAATTGCCAAGAAATGTTTGGAGAAGGGGCTTTTGGTTTTGACGGCGCACGAAAAGGTGCGCATCGTGCCCCCCCTCAACATCACCAAGACGGAAATGGACGAAGGTCTGACTATATTACGAGAGGTATTACGCAAATGAAACATCTTCTAAAGCTCGGCGATCTTTCCCGCGAGGAGATCCTTTCCATCCTCAATCTTGCCGACCAGCTCAAGTATGAGCGCCAGAACGGCATCTTCCGCCCCTACCTAAAGGGCAAGAAGCTCGGCATGATCTTCCAGAAGTCCTCGACGCGCACCCGCGTTTCGTTCGAGACGGGCATCTACGAGCTGGGCGGCTACGGGCTGTTCCTCTCCAACCACGATCTGCAGATCGGCCGCGGTGAGCCCGTCGAAGATACTGCGCGTGTGCTTTCTCGCTATCTCGACGGCGTGATGATCAGGACCTTCGAGCAGAAAGAGGTGGAGGACTTTGCAAAGTACGGCACGATTCCCGTCATCAACGGCCTCACCGACTACTGCCACCCCTGCCAGGTTTTGGCCGACCTTATGACCATCCGCGAGCGCAAGGGCTCCTTCAAGGGCCTCAAGATGTGCTTTGTGGGCGACGGAAACAACATGGCAAACTCTTTGATGGTGGGCGCCGTCAAGACGGGCATGGCGTTCTCCATCGCCTGCCCCAAGGGGTATGAGCCCGACGCAGAGCTTGTGAAATGGGCGCGCGAGAACGGCGAGTTCATGATGACGGAGAGCGTTGCGGACGCCGCGATGGGTGCGGACGTCATCTACACCGACGTGTGGGCGTCGATGGGCCAGGAAGGGGAGAAGCTCGAGCGCGAGAGGGCGTTCAAGGGCTATCAGGTGAACGCCGAGGTGATGAAGGCGGCAAACGACGGGGCGATGGTGCTCCACTGCCTGCCCGCGCACAGGGGCGAAGAGATCACGGCGGACGTCTTCGAGGCGCATGCGGACGAGATCTTCGACGAGGCAGAAAACCGCCTGCACGCACAGAAGGCAGTCATGTGCAAACTCATGAAATGAGGGAGGAACGCATGGATAAGAAAGTTTATGTCACGCTGGAAAACGGCAAGGTGTTCGAAGGATACTCCTTCGGCGCGGAAAAAGAAGTCGTGGGCGAGCTCGTCTTTACGACGGGCATGACGGGCTACATCGAGACGCTCACCGACCCGAGCTACTACGGCCAGATCGTCACACAGACCTTCCCCCTCATCGGAAACTACGGCATGATCCCCGAGGATACTGAGAGCGGCAGGTGCTGGCTCACGGGGTACATCGTGCGCGAGAAGTGCGACCATCCCTCCAACTTCCGCTGCAAGGGCACGCTCGAGGACTTTTTGAAGGTGCAGAACATTCCCGCCGTCTACGGCGTGGATACGCGTGAGCTCACGAAAATCGTGAGAGAGGCGGGCGTCATGCCGGCTGCCATCACCTTTGAACCCTTAAAGGATATTTCCGTTCTGAAGGGCTACCGCGTGCAAAATGCGGTGAAGGCTGTGACGGGCGGCGAGCGGCGCGAGAGCGGGCCCGAGGACGGCAAGCGCGTCGTCTTATACGACTTCGGCGCCAAGGGCAACATCGTCAAGGAGCTTATAAAGCGCGGCTGCCACGTCATCGAGGTGCCCGCCTACACGACGGCCGAAGAGGCGCTCAGCCTGAACCCCGACGGCATCATGCTTGCCAACGGCCCCGGCGACCCCGCCGAGAATACGGGGATCATTGAAGAGATCAAAAAGTTCGCGGGCAAACTCCCCGTGTTCGGCATCTGCCTCGGGCATCAGCTCTTCGCCCTTGCGATGGGCGGCGAGACCCGCAAGATGAAGTACGGCCACCGCGGGGCAAATCAGCCTGTTAAGCAGGTCGCGACGGGCAAGGTGTTCATCTCCTCGCAGAATCACGGGTATGAAGTCGTCTCCGAATCTTTGAAGGGCGTGGGGGAGGTGACCTTCGTCAACGCCAACGACAATACCTGCGAGGGCGTCAACTATCCCAAGATGCGCGCGTTCACCGTGCAGTTCCACCCCGAAGCGTGCGGCGGCCCGCACGACGCCAATTACCTCTTCGACGAGTTCCTCGCCGAAATGAACAAGGAGGCGAAAAATGCCTAAGAGAAGCGACATCAAAAAGGTACTTGTCATCGGCTCCGGCCCCATCGTCATCGGTCAGGCGGCGGAGTTCGACTATGCGGGCGCGCAGGCGTGCCGCGTTCTGAAGGATGCGGGCGTCAACGTCGTCCTCTGCAATTCCAACCCCGCGACCATCATGACGGACAAGATGCTCGCGGATGAGATCTACCTCGAGCCCCTCACCGAGGACAGCTTAAAGCGCATCATCATCAAAGAGCGTCCCGACTCCCTGCTTGCCTCGCTCGGCGGGCAGACCGGCCTTACGATGGGCTGCAAGCTCGCGAAGTCGGGCTTTTTGGACGAGTGGGGCGTCAAGCTCATCGGCACCAAATTGGACGCCATCGACAGGGCGGAGGATCGGGAGCTCTTCAAGGAGACGATGGAGAAGATCCATCAGCCCGTCGTTCCTTCCGACATCGCCTATACGGTGGACGAGTGCGTAAAGATTGCAGAGAAACTCGGCTATCCCGTCATCGTGCGCCCTGCCTTCACGCTGGGCGGCGCGGGCGGCGGCGTCGCGCATGACGAGGACGAGCTGCGCCTCATCTCCCACAACGGGCTCATGCTCTCGCCCATCACGCAGGTGCTCATTGAAAAGTACATCGGCGGCTGGAAGGAGATCGAGTTCGAAGTCTTACGCGACAGCGCGGGCAATGTGCTCACCGTCTGCTCGATGGAGAACTTCGACCCCGTCGGCGTGCACACGGGCGACTCCATCGTCGTCGCGCCCGCTTTGACGCTCTCCGACAAGGACTATCAGATGCTCCGCACCGCGGCGCTGGAAATTATCACCGAGCTCGGCATCGAGGGCGGCTGCAACTGCCAGTTTGCGCTGCACCCCGACAGCTTTGAATATGCCGTCATCGAGGTCAACCCGCGTGTGTCGCGTTCCTCGGCGCTCGCCTCCAAGGCGACGGGCTATCCCATTGCGAAAGTGACGACGAAAATTGCCCTCGGCTATACCCTCGACGAGATCAGAAACGACGTCACGGGCAAGACGTATGCCTGCTTCGAGCCGACCATCGACTATGTCGTCGTCAAGCTTCCCAAGTGGCCCTTCGATAAGTTCCTCTATGCCAAGCGCGAGCTGGGCTCCCGCATGAAGGCGACGGGCGAAGTCATGGCCATCGGCACCTCCTTCGAGCAGGCCATCATGAAGGCGGTGCGCGGCGCGGAAATTTCGCTCTCCGATCTAAACCACCCCAAGTTCATGGCAATGAGCAGCGACGAGCTTTTAAACGAGCTGCATAAGACGACGGACGAGCGCCTCTTTGCGGTGTTCGCGGCATTGAAGTGCGGCATCACCCCCGATGAAATTTTCGATATCACCAAGATCGACCGCTGGTTCCTCTTTAAGCTCTTGAATTTGGTCGACTTTGAGCGCAGCGTGACGGGCAAAGCTCTCACGGAAGGGGAATATTTGGAAGGAAAGCGCCTCGGGTACCCTGATAAGGTGCTCGAAAAGTACAGCGGGCAAAAGCTTCCCATGCACCGTCGCGCCTGCTTCAAGATGGTCGATACCTGCGCCGCCGAGTTCGCCGCAGAGACGCCCTACTTCTATTCGACGTACGACGACCTCTCCCACGACGAGGCGCAGCCCTTTGTCGACAAGAGCGAGAAAAAGCGCATCATCGTCATCGGTTCGGGCCCCATCCGCATCGGGCAGGGCATCGAGTTTGACTATTCCTCCGTCCACTGCGTGTGGACACTGAAGGAGCTCGGCTACGAGGTCGTCATCGTCAACAACAACCCCGAGACGGTCTCCACTGACTTCGACACGGCAGATAGATTGTACTTCGAACCCCTCACGCCCGAGGACGTGCAGAACGTCATCGACGTGGAAAAGCCGTACGGCGTCGTCATCACCTTCGGCGGGCAGACCGCCATCAAACTCTGCTCCTATCTCGACAAGACGGGCGTGCCCATCCTCGGCACGAGCGCGGACAGCGTCGACAGGGCGGAGGACAGGGAGCGCTTCGATGAGCTTCTCGAACAGTTCGACATCGCACGCCCCAAGGGGCTCACCGTCATGACGAAAGAGGAGGCGATAAAAGCCGCGGAGACGCTCGGCTACCCTGTGCTGCTGCGCCCTTCGTACGTCATCGGCGGGCAGAACATGACCATTGCCTTTACGGAGAACGACATCTCCCGCTATATGGACGTCATCCTCGCCCAGCACATCGAAAACCCCGTGCTCTGCGATAAGTACCTCATGGGCACCGAGCTCGAAGTGGACGCCATCTCCGACGGCGTGGACGTGCTCATCCCCGGCATCATGCAGCACATCGAGCGCGCGGGCGTGCACTCGGGCGACTCCATTGCCGTCTATCCCCCGTATCACTTAAGCGATGCGATGTTAAAGACGGTCGTCGATATCTCGACGGAGCTTGCCATCTCCCTCAAGACCAAGGGTCTCATCAACATCCAGTACCTCATCTACAATAATAAATTGTATGTCATCGAGGTCAACCCCCGCGCGTCGCGTACCATTCCCTATATCTCCAAGGTGACGGGCGTGCCCATGGTGGAGCTCGCCACCAAGATCATGGTGGGCTCCAAGCTCAAAGATCTGGGCTACGGCACGGGGCTCTATCCCGCGTCGCCCTACGTCGCCGTCAAGGTGCCTGTCTTCAGCTTTGAGAAGCTCAACGACGTCAACTCGCAGCTCGGCCCCGAAATGAAGTCGACGGGCGAAGTCCTCGGCATCGGCAAGACCATCGACGAGGCGCTCTTCAAGGGGCTCGTTTCGGCGGGCTTCAAGATGTGCCACCCCACGCACGACAGGCCGGTGGGTGTGTACTTTACCGTCAATGATCAGGACAAGTTTGAGATCGTCTCCATCGCCAAGAAGTTTGCAGATCTCGGCTGCACGCTGTATGCAACGGCGGGCACGGCGAAGGTCATCTCCGATTTGGGCATCGACGTCACCGTCGTCGACCGCCTGAAGGCGACCAAGCAGGTCTCGAAGCTCATGGACGAGGGCAAGATCGACTATGTGATCTACACGGGCAAGACGGACGTCGATTCCATTGCAGACTACATCGAGCTGCACCACCATGCCATTCTCTTGGGCATTACGGTGCTCACCTCGCTCGACACCGCCAACGCGCTCTGTGACATCATCGCGAGCAAGTTCACGGAGTACAATACCGAGCTTGTCGACATCAACCGCCTGCGCACCGAGAAGATGCACCTGCACTTTGTGAAGATGCAGTCGTGCGGCAACGACTATATCTACTTCGAGAACATGGACGGGCAGATCACCTGCCCCGAATCGCTCGCCATCAACTTTGTCAGCCGTCACTACGGCATTGGCGGCGACGGCATCGTGCTCATCGAGAAGTCGGACGTCGCGGACGCCAAGATGCGCATCTTCAACCAGGACGGCTCGGAGGGCATGATCGCGGGCAATGCGATCCGCTGCGTTGCCAAGTACCTGCACGAGAAGGGCATGGTCAAGGGCGACAATATGAAGATCGAGACGAACAGCGGCGTCAAGGACGTTACGGTGTTCTCCTTCGGCGGCGTGGTCACTTCGGCGAGCGTCGATCTGGGCGTCGCAGAGCTTTCGGGCAAGAAGATCCCCTCCGTGTGGGAAGGGGAGACGGTCATCGACCAGCCCATGGAGATCGACGGCGAAGTTTACCCCGTCACGCTGGTGAGCATGGGCAACCCGCACTGCGTCATCTTCTCCAAGAAGGTGGACGACGTGCCCGTCTCCGTCATCGGCCCCAAGATCGAGAACAGCAAGTACTTCCCCAACAAGACGAATGTGGAGTTTATCCGCGTCGTCAATGAGTACACCATCAAGATGCGCGTGTGGGAGCGCGGCAACGGTGAGACGTGGGCGTGCGGCACGGGCGCAGCGGCGGCGGCAGTCGCGTGCGTGCTCAAGGGATACTGCAAAAAGGATACCGACATCACGGTGAAGCTCCGCGGCGGCGACCTCATCGCAAGGTATTGCTCCAACGGGCACGTCATCTTAACGGGCGGCGTGCAGAAAATCTACGAAGGGACGGTGGCGTTCTGATGATCCGCGATATGCTCTATGAGGAGAGCGCGGTCCCGCAGAATGCGATGAAGGAGGAGAGGTTCAACAAGGGCTTCACCATCGCAGGGATTATTTGTATCGCACTCTCCCTTCTCTATATCTTCATTCTCTCTCCCGTTGCGTTCAATATCCTCGGAGATGACGAGCTCGACACGATCGGCAAGATCTTCAACGTGCTCTTCTGGGCGAGCTTTCCCATGCTCTTCATCCTCCTCGGCGTGTTCCTGCTCATCTTCAAGAAGCGGTATAACGTGAGCTATGACTATCACTTCGTCGAGGACGAGCTGCGCATCTCCAAGGTCTTTAACGGCAGGAAGCGCAAGCACCTTAAAACGCTCAAGTGCGACCAGATGCTCAAGATCGGGAGCGTTGCTAAAGATTCCTACAAGCGCACCGAGGCGGGCATCGACAAAAAGCACATCCTGGTGATGACCCCCAACGACGAGCCCGCAAAGGGGAAGGAGTTCTTCTATATCCTGTATTCCTCGACGACGGAGAAGGTGCTCGTCATCATCGAGGCAAGAAGGGAAATTTTGGAATACCTCGTGCGCGCCGCGGGGAGAAGCAAGTACGAACCCAACTGAGATGATCTATCTTGACAATGCAGCCACCACCCGCCCCGACGCGGAGGCGGTAGAGGCGGCTCTGCCTTATCTCCATGAACAGTTTTTCAACCCCTCTGCCCTCTACAGCGGAGGGGTTGCCGTGCAGGGGGAACTTCGCCGTGCGCGCGCCTCGCTCCTGTCGTATTTGGGAGACGGTGCGAAACTTGAGCTTGTGTTCACGTCCTGTGGCTCGGAGGCGGACGACCACGCCATCTTTGCCTCTGCCCGCCGCGGCAATGCCGTGACGACGGCGGGGGAGCATGCGGCGGTCTTTCAGAGCTTTACCGAGCTCAAGAACAGAAATGTCGAGCCCCGCTTTGCGCCCCTTCATAAGGACGGCAGCGTGGATATCGATGCGCTCCTCACGCTTGTCGATGAGAAGACGACGCTCGTCTCCGTCGTGCACGTCAACAACGAGACGGGCGCCGTGAATGACATTGCCTCAATCGCAAGGGCGGTGAAGGCGAAAAACCCGCGCTGTATCTTTCACAGCGACGGCGTACAGGCGTTCGGAAAGCTCCCGTTTCGCTTGACGAACGACATTGACCTCTATTCGGTCAGCGCTCATAAAATAGGCGGCGCAAAGGGTACGGGGGCGCTTATTAAGCGCAAAACGCTCGCTCTTGCGCCCTACATCTTCGGCGGCGGGCAGGAGGGGGGACTGAGAAGCGGCACCGAGAACGTGTTCGGCATCATGCTGTTCGCGGCGGCGGCTAAGAAAAAGTTTGCTTCAATAGACGCCGACTTCACCCGCCTGAAGGGGTACCGCGAGAAGCTGTTTTCGCTGCTCGAAAAGGACATTTTCGCCCGCATTTCCCCCGAGGACGGTACGCCGTATATCCTCACCGTGGCGGCAAAGAATTTGCGCGGCGAAATTTTGCAGCGGCTCTTGTCGGAGAGAGGCGTGCTCGTGGGAACGGGCAGTGCGTGTTCGAGCAAGCACCCTACAAGCCGCGTCATCACCGCGTGCGGGGTGGGGAAGGAGTATATAAACGGCGTGCTCCGGTTCAGCTTTTCTCCCCAAACGACGGAAGGCGACATCTTGGCGGCGGCAGACGCCGCAAACGGGGCGGCGAGGGAGCTTTATGCCCGCACCGCAAGGAGTTAATATGCAGAAAGTCATCATCATCCGCTATGCGGAGATCCACTTAAAGGGCAAGAACAGGGGCTATTTCGAGCGCGTGTTTTCCGTCAATTTGGAGCGGGCACTCAAAGGTCTTAAACACGAACTGCATCGCCTGAGCGGGCGGTACCTTGTCGCCTGTTTCGACGAGAACAGGACGGAGGAAATTTGCGAGCGCATCTCCCGCGTGTTCGGCGTCCATTCCTATTCGGTGGGGCTGGAGACGGGCACGTCGATGGGGGAGCTCTTCGAGGCGGCAAAAGTTGTCTGCCCCCAAGAGGGCACCTTCAAGGTGGATACCCACCGCGCCGACAAGAAGTACCCCAAAACTTCTATGCAGCTCAACGCCGAGGTCGGGGGGTATCTCTTGAGCCAATTCCCCGCCCTCAAAGTCGATGTGCATATGCCTGCGCATACCGTGTATCTCGATATCCGTGAGAATGCGACGGCGCTCGTCTTTTCCAAATTTGAGGCGGGCGTGGGCGGCATGCCCGTGGGAACCTCGGGGAAGGGGGTGCTGCTCATCTCGGGCGGCATCGATTCGCCCGTCGCGGGCTACATGATGGCAAAGCGCGGCATGAGCGTGGAGCTTCTGCACTTCCACAGTTATCCCTATACCAACGACGGCGCGAAGGAGAAGGTGAAGGAGCTCGCAAAGGAGCTTGCCCGCTTCTCGCATTCCGCGCGGCTGACGACCCTCAACGTCGCGCACATTCAGGAAGAAATTCACGCAAAGTGCGCCCCGGAACTCAATGTGACGCTTCTTCGCCGCTTTATGTACCGCCTTGCCGAGAAGTTTGCGCGAAGCATCGGCGGGCAGTGCCTCATCACGGGCGAGAGTCTGGGGCAAGTCGCGAGCCAGACCATCGAGGGCATCACGTCCTCCAACGCCGTCGTCACGCTGCCCGTCTTAAGGCCTCTCATCGGGTTTGATAAGGACGAAATTATTGCGATTTCCCGCAGGATCGGCACCTATGAGACGAGCGTCCTTCCTTACGAGGACTGCTGCACCGTCTTTTTGCCCGAGTTCCCCGCCATCAAACCAAAGCTCTCCTTCGTCGAAGAGGAAGAGGGGAGGCTCGATGTGGAGCGGCTCATGGAAGAGGCGTTTGCGAGCAAGGAAGTATACGATTTGAACGAAATTTGATTTTTTGGTACGGCGCGCCGCCCGCAAGTTCTTGCGGGCGGCGCGCCTCTTTTTTGGGCAAAAACCGAATCATTTCTTCAAGTAATTCGAAGGAGCCATATTCCGGAAGGACATATAGCGGAAAATCTCCGAAAAAACTTTCTGAATACCCATTGACAAGCGGAAAAACTTGTGATAATATAAACATGTCCACGAGGACATAATCATTACTTTGTGAAATACTATCAAAATCGGCGGCAGTGTTCGCCGTAAGGTCGGGAGGGAACATGGGAGCTGTCGCAGAAACCGCTGCTATGGTGCAGGAGCTTATCCTGCCGAAAGCCATCCTGCGCGTGCAGGGGATGGTGGAACGGGCCGACCTTCTCACGCAGCGGCGCGCGGAGCAGATCGGGCTGAACGAAAGAGACTTCGTGCTCGTGCGCGGGCGGAGTTCCATCCTGCTCGATTTCGGCAGGGAACTCAACGGAAAGGTGCGCATCGTGACGGGCTTCGGCACGAACGGCGCGCGCGTCCGCATCCGCCTCGGGGAGTCGGTGGGGGAGAGCCTCTCCGAACCCGGCTCAAAGGGCAGCTGCAACGATCATGCCCTGAGGGATATCACGCTTCCGCTTCCCATGCTGTCTGACAGTGAATTCTTTTTGAGCGGCTTCCGTTTTGTCAATCTCGAACTGCTCGATGAGGGGGCGGAGCTTCGGCTGAAGGCAGTCAACGCCGTCTATGTGCACAGCAGCCGTCCTGAGATCGGCTCGTTCGAGTGTTCGGATGCCTGCATCAACGAGATCTTCCGCACGGCCGCATACACGGTGCAGCTGTGCGCGCAGCAGTACATCTGGGACGGCATCAAGCGCGACCGCCTCGTCTGGATGGGCGATCTCTATCCCGAAGTGTGCGCGTTGCTGTCCGTCTGCAACAACGATGGCTGCGTCGCCCGCAGTCTGGAATTTGTCAAGGCGGAGACGCCCCTCCCCGGCTGGATGAACAACTATCCCATGTACAGCATGTGGTGGATCATTCTGGTGGACGAGTACTATCGCATGACGGGCGATCTTGCCTATACGCTGGCACAAAAGGACTATTTTTATCCGCTGCTTGCCCAGATCGACGGCTGTATCGCGGAGGACGGCGGCTTTGACTTCGGCGGCTGCTTTATCGATTGGCCCACCCACGGGCATCCCGACGAACGGGAAGGGGTGCGCAGCCTCGGCAAGCTCTGCGCAAAGAGTGCATGTCTCCTCGAGCGCCTCTATGGAACGGACGGGCGGCTCTCTCGGAATATCTTGCGAAAACTGTCTGAAAAGGGCGCCGTCGTGAGCGAAAAAAGGCAGATCGCGGCGCTCAAATACCTCTCCGGGACGGCGCTTTCGGAGAAGGAGCGGGCGCTTCTCACCCAAGGCGGTGCGCGCGGGTTTTCCACGTTTATGAGCTATTTTCTGCTGAGCGCACAGAGCGAACTGGCGGGGGAGGCAGCGGCGCTTGCATCCCTGCGCGAGTATTACGGCGGGATGCTCCGCCTCGGCGCGACGACCTTTTGGGAGGACTTCGATATAGACTGGCTGAAGGGAAAGGTCTGTCCCATCGACCGCATCCCGCAGCCGGGAGAGACGGACGTGCACGGCGACTACGGCAAGTTCTGCTACAGCGGGTATCGCCACAGCCTGTGCCACGGCTGGTCGGCGGGGGTCATTCCCTTCCTCTTTCGGTATATCCTCGGCGTGAGCATCACGCAGCCGGGATACCGTGAAGTGCATATTCGTCCCCGTCTCGGCGGGCTTGACTATGTCAAGGCGACGCTCCCGACGCCGCTTGGCGAACTCACCCTCGACTGCCGCGTCAGAGAAGGGCGGGTGCACACCGATGCGCGTGTGCCGGACGGCATCAGGCTCATCGTCGAGGAGGAGACATGACGCAGAAAAGCTGTTTGAACATCCCTCCCGAAGCGCTCGCCGCCTATCGGCCCGTCGTGTTCTGGAGCATCAATTCCGCACTTGAAGAGGGGGAGCTGCGTCGTCAGATATGCGAGATGAAGCGCTTTTCCCTGGGCGGGTTTGTCTTTCATGCGCGTGCGGGGCTTGAAACGCCATACCTCTCGGAAGCGTGGTTCCGCTGCGTGGGCATCTGCTTGGACGAGGCGAAGAAGCAGGGGATGCGCGTCTGGCTCTATGACGAGTACGGCTGGCCGAGCGGGTTTGCGGGCGGGAGATTGCTCGCCGATGAAAAAAACCGGGCGCAGTATCTCTCCTATGAAGTCAAAGATACCTTCGACGGGGCGGCATATGCCGTCTACGCGATGGAGAACGGCGTTCCCCGCCTGCTCGGGGAGGGGGAGCGCGCCGCACAATATCACACGCTGTACCTGCATACCTCGGATGCGTATGTCGATATCCTCGATGCGCGCGTCACGCGGCAGTTCGTTGCCCTCACACATGAAGAGTACTATGCGCGGTTTGCGCCGAGTTTCGGCAGGGAGCTTCTCGGCTTCTTTACCGACGAACCGCAGTACTACCGCTATCAAACGCCCTTCTCGCGCGCCGCGGAGGAGGAATACCGAAGGGCATACGGCGAGGACGTCAGAGAGGGGTTTTTATGGCTCTTTCTCAAGGACGAGCGCGGCTATCCCTTCCGCGTGCGCTACTATACGCTGCTCAACCGGCTGTACTGTGAAAATTACTATCGCATCGTCTATGAATGGTGCGGGGAACACGGCTGCATGCTCACGGGGCACAGCATCGAGGAGAACGCCTTCTTTGCGCAGATGTGGGGCGGCGCCGACTGCGCGCCCAGCTATCTCTTTGAGCACGTTCCCGCCATCGACAATCTCGCCCGCCATAGCGACCCCTTCCTTTCTGCGAAGAATGCCGCCTCCGTGGCGGCGCAGACGGGCAGGGAGCATGTGCTGACGGAGACGTTCGGCTGCACGGGATACGGGGTCACGCCCCGTATGCTGCGGCGCATTGCAGAGCGGCAGTACGTTTACGGCGTGAACACGATGTGCCAGCATCTTTACAATTATTCCCTGGCAGGGCAGGGCAAGATCGATCATCCCGTCTCGTTCGGCAGGGCGCTGCCGTGGGCGGAGGGATACCGCGACTTCAATGAATACTTTGCGAAACTCGGCGCGCTCCTCGGAACTGCGCGGGAGGATGCCCCAGTGGCGGTCATCACCCCCATGGAGAGCGTCTATCTCGACTATGTGCGCCTCGACGAGGAGCAGACCATCCGCGAGGTGGACGGCGGCTATTCCGAGGTCATTCTCGCCCTGAGGCGGGAGGGGATCGCCTATCACCTCGTCAACGAGAAGGTGCTTGCCCGCCTCGGCAGCGTGGAAGAGGGCAGGCTTCGGGTGGGGGAGCGCGTCTATGACGCCGTTGTCCTCGCCAACTGCAGAGAGCTCAAGGAGAGCACTGCCGCGCTGCTTGAGCGCTATCTTGCGGAGGGCGGCGCCCTCAAGACGATGGGGGCTCTGCCCCGCTATGTGGAGGGCTTCCCGCGCGATCTCACCGCGTTTGTGCGCCGCGACGCGCTCCCGCGGCCTGCGTGCATAAGAGAGATGCCTCTGCCATATACCGTCCGTACCCTTGAGGACGGCAGGAAGCTCGTGTTTGCCGTCAACGATACGGAGGCGCCTGTTCCGGTCGCCGTGCGCGGTACATTCTGCCGCGTCGACCTTGTAAACGGCACGGGGTATGCGCCCGCCGAAGAGTATATCGTTCCTGCGGGGGAGAGCATCCTTCTCGAAGAAGGGGGCGGATACACCCTGCCTATGCCCGAGAGGGCTGCCGCAGAAAGCGTTATTCCCGTCTTTGAGGGGAGCGATGCGAACTGCCTCGTGCTGACCGACTTGTCCGCTGCAACCGAAGAAGGGCAGCTGAGCGGGTACTGCTATGGCGTCTTTGAACGGCTCGTAAAGCGCGGCACACGCGGTAGGATGGAGGTCACCTTCTCCTTCGAGAGTGAAACGGCTGTGGAGGCGGACCTCGTGATGGAGCGCCAACCCGTGCAGGATGTGCGCTTCAACGGCGAACCCTGCGCGTTCTCCGGGACGCAGGAGGACTGCAATTTCCTCCGCGCGCACGTCCGGGTGCGCCGCGGCATCAACCGGCTCGTCTATGATGCCCGATTTGACGATACGGAGCAGCTTCGCGAAGTGCTGTTCGGAGATACGCCCGAGAGCCTGCGCAACTGCATCAGCTATCATACCCGCCTCGAGCCCGTTTGGCTGGAGGGCGTATTCGATACGCATGCGGGGCGGATGACGGCGTGCGGCATTAAGGAGGCGGGCGACCTCACCCGCATGGGTTATGAAAATTTCTGCGGAAAGGTGCGCTATACCGCCCTCGTGCGAGGCGGCGGCAGCGTGCGGATCTGCCCCGTGGGAGATTTTGCGATGTGCCGTCTTTCGGTCTGCGGACAGAGCAGGACCGTCCTTTTGGAGGAAGGCGCCCTGTTCGACCTGCCCGCGGGCGAACATATCTTGAAAATTGAGATAAGCTCCACCATGCGCAACCGCTACGGGCCCTTTCATGCGGACTATGATGAGGAAAACGGCGTCTCGCCCGACCACTTTACGCTGCGCGGCGGCTGGAGCGATGCGGGCGAAAACGAGCACTATACCGCAAGACCGCGCCTTGTCTCATTCGGACTCAAAGAGGTGCTGATCGAGCATCTCCGCTGAAATGAACGATCTCGGCTCGGGTGCGCCGCGTCTCAGCCGCGCGGCGCCGGGGCGGCCGCCAAAAAATGAAGATGAAATTTTACGCGGAGCCATTGACAACGATGAGAGATTGTGCTACTATAAATGTGTAAACGGGTAACTTTTTGTGAATATATCACAAATTTAACTGAGCTTTTGTGTGCTCATTTATTTTTCAAGCATGTGTCCACGAGGACATATTCAGGAGGGAATATGGTCACGAAACAGGATGTCGCAAAGCGGGCGGGAGTTTCGACGGCAACGGTGGGAAGAGTCTTGAGCGGAAAGGGGTACGTCTCCGCCGAGGCCCGCGCGAAGGTGGAAGAGGCGATCAGGACGCTCAACTACCGCCGCAACAACCTCGCCGCCAACCTGCGCAAGCGTAAGAGCAACGTCATCGCGGTGCTCGTGGAGGACTTGCTCAACCCGTACTACATGCACCTTGCCGAGGCGATGGTGTGCCGCGCCAAGGAGAAGAACAGCATCGTCTCGCTGTTTGCCGTCAACGACCGCGACGTTCGGCAGGTACTGGACGACCTGCTCTCCAACCGCGTGTGCGGCATCGTCAACCTCGCCATGTTCACCTGCGATTTCTCGTGGTACGATACCTTCCTCGAAGAGGGCATCCGCCTCATCAACTGCACGGCGACGGGCCCGAAGGTCATTGTCGACTATGCAGAGGGGATGCACGAGGCGATGGCGTGTCTGCAGCGGGCGGGCAGAACGCGCCCCGCGTTTATTGCGGGCATCGAGTCGTGGCTCGCACCCGGAGACCTGCGCGTGAGCTGTTTCCGCGAGAATGCGGAGCGCTACGGCCTTAGCTACGACCCCGATCTCGTGCTCTGCGGGAACTATCCCATGGTCAAGGCGCATCACGTCGGGTATGAGCTGTGCGAATCGCTCATCGGCTCCGAAAAGCCCTTCGACTGCATCCTGTGCATGACGGATATGATGGCGCTGGGGGCGCTCAAGGCGCTCTTCGACCACGGCATCAAGGTCCCGCAGGACGTATCCGTTATCGGCTGCGACGACCTCGACTTTACGGGATTTTTCCAGCCCGCACTCACGACCATCGCGGTGGACAAGCGGGCGGAGGCGTATGCCTATGTCGATCTCATTCTCGACGAGGACGTGAGCGAGCATGATGTGCGGCGGGTGGGGACCAAACTCATCGAACGCTGCAGCGTCTGAGCGGAAATGCTTGAAATCAGGCGGGATGACGGGGCAGTGTACCCGCTCCCCAAAAAATCAACGAAAGAATACGTTCTCGGGAAGACCGAAGAACGATAAAGGGAGGCAAACATGAAGAAGACACTTATGCTTGTGCTGACAGGATTGCTGACGGCTTCACTCGCGGTCTCGGTCGGCCTTGCGGCGACGTCGGTGTATGCACTCGATCACGGTTCCGCCGATGAGAACGGTTGGGTGCAGAATGCCAACATGGACCCCATTACCGTCAACGATGAGGGCGCTTCGGTGATCACAACGACGGCGGGCGGCGTTACGTCGTACAATACGACGGCGCTCGATCTCACCAAAGTGAACTACCTTAAGCTCCGTTCCACGGGGGAGAACTGGCTCGGCGTCTATCTGGTCGACGACTGTTCGGCCGTCCTCGCGGGCGGGGATCTGTATTCGCCCGGCCCTGCGCAAGTCAAGGTCTCGGCGATCATGCAGAGCGGCTCCATGCAGCTCGGCAGCGGCTATTCCGCAAGCGGCATGATCGGCACCGCGCAGGGAACGCCCGCCGATATTACGCAGTACACCACCATCGAATACTACATCGGGACGGGCGCCGAGGGCGATACGTCCTACATGAAGGTCAACGGAACGCTGGTCGTCGGCGAAGCGGGACAAACGCTCACCGTGACGAGAGACGACTTTACGGACGGCAAGGCATACCTCGTGTTCCAGACGCTCGGAACGAGGACCATCTATGCGATGACACCCAACGAGGACCCCGTCACGCTTGAGACTGCCGAACTGCTCCCGCGCGGCAATGGCACGGCGGCGAACGCGGGCTTCATGCTCAACCAGACCATCGAGGGCATTCCCGAGGCTGGCTATCAGATCACGCAGAGCACGGCTGTCGACAACGTGCTCGTCAACGGCAAGTCCATCGCCGAGGCAAACGCCATGCTCTATGTCCTTGAGGGCAATGTCGAGGGTGTCGGCGTCATTCAGAGCATCGGTCTTCTTCCCACCGAGGGCAATTCCTTCTCGTGGAAGGTGGGCGATACCGTCACTTTCCTCGAAGGGTTCACCGTCTACGACGCGTCGGGCACGGCGCTCTTCAAGCTCACCCGTGACTTCGGCTTCTACGTCAATGCGGTGGACGAGAGCGGTGCCTGCACCTTTGCGGCGCAGATCGGCCTTGTCAATGTCGGTTCGGACGGTAACTTCATCAATATGAATACGACGTACAACGTGAGCGAGGGCGGCTGCGAGGAGCGCAATGTTGCCTCCATCACGATCAACGGCACGCCGCTCACGGAGCTCGGATACTTCAACGTCGCACTTTCCAACACCGTTCAGATCCTCAAGAATGAGGGGAACTGGACCTGGCAGGAAGGGGACGTCGTGTTCCTTCCCTACGGGTTCACGTTCCAGGACAGCGCGGGTAATACCTATGCGCTGGACGCCAACTACACGCTCACCTACGGCGCAGGCGCGTTTACGATGAGCAAGACGCAGGCGGGCGAGGCGCGTCCCGTCTCGGTCGCCGGGATGTCGCTCGGCCACTACGATGCGGCGAACAATCTCTACGGCATGCAGATCCGCTTCAGCGAGAGCGTGCGCGGCGACTATGAGGCCAACGCCGAAGTGGGCGGCGAGGCATGGCTGAACAACTACATCGAAGTCAACGGCAAGACGCTCGCCGAGATCGCTCAGATCAACGTCGGCTCTGCGGATGCTCCCATCTACGCAACGGCGCGCGCCGTCTTTGAGGGCGAAGATTTCATCACCCTCTGGATCGACGGCAGAGCGGGCGTCGTGCAGCCGGGCGACAACAAGCTGGGCGCGGGCACCGTCGTCACCATCCTTCCCGGGCTGGAGTTCCCTTCGGGCTTTGTCACCACGGAGGAGCAGTCCTTCGAGTGGTCGGGTGAATCTTGGAGCGCGACCGTCGTGCTGCAGCAGTTTGAGCTCGGCCTGACGGACGGGCAGGAACTCGAGGGCGGCATCGAAAGCGGCACCCAAAATGCCTTCGTCAACATCGCGGCGCCGCTTTCCTCGCTGACCGACATCCCCAGTTTCCCCATCCAGGATTCTGCCGACGTCAAAGAGTACGTCATGATCAACGGCCAGCTGCTCTCTCAGATGGCAACGTCTGCGCCCATCATTCAGGTGAACAACGCCGATACGCTGCAGGTGCAGCTGCCGCAGGGGCAGTGGAATGTGGGCGACCGCTTCGTCCTTCTCAAGGGGATGCCGCTCTACAACGATATTCCCTCTTCGCCCAATGCGAGCAAGGTGGCGGAACTTGCACATTACTACATCTTCGAGTGCGTCTCGACGGACGGAAAGGTGACGATCAATGTCACGGTGACGGACAGCTACGAGGCGGACGAGGACATCGACCTCGGCTTTGCGGGCATGCAGCAGTTTACCTATGATTCCAACCGCGATGCATACGGTTTCAACCTCACCTTCACCAAGAACGTGAGAGGGGATAGGTACGAGCTGTTCGAGGACCTCACCGGCGAGGACTGGATCCGCGACTACATCACCATCAACGGCAGGACCATCGAGGAGCTGCTTGCGGCGACGGATGCGGACGGCGAGCCCATCGAGAATGCGGTGCAGATCTTCTTCGGCGACGACAAGTATCTCTCCATCTATGTGAGCGCCAAGATCCCCGTCGATCAGGGCGGTATCGTGAATGAGGACGGCAGCATCATCGAGACGGTGCGCGTGGCGGTTGCGGACGGCTTCACCGTTCCCCGCGACAGCGGCGTCATCGCGCAGGGCGTCAAGTATAAGTATGAGTACGGCTTCTGGTGCAACGACGTCGACCTCTCGTCTGTGGAATACGACAGCCTCGCCGTCGTGCGGGTGGACAACCCCGTCTCCGTCGATACGGACGGCAACATCGCCTTCAAGGTGTACTTCGACAAGAATATCACGGATGCCCAATACAACCACATCAATGCGGGTGCGGAGTGGCTCTCGGGCGTCGACCTCGGCTATACGACGGCGACCATCAACCGCCTTGCAAGCTATGGATTCATCCGTGACTGCCTGACCAAGATCGAGTTCAACGGCATGACCATCGAGGAGCTGATGGCAACGGAGGACAACCCCGCCTACCGCCCCGTCAACGTCGTCATGGTGCACTACAATCAGAACGAGATCCAGATCGTCTTCCGTGCGACGTCTGTCGACCAGGATGACGGCACGTTCGGCCAACCCACGCCCTATGCGATCAACATCGGCGATCCCGATCCTCAGTGGACGATCACCTTCCGCGAGGGCTTCACCGTTCCCACGCTCTGCAGGCTCGACCGTGACTACACCTTCACCTACAGCAAGGACGAGGGCAGGTTCGTGGAAGTCATCGAGGAGGAAGTCATCTCCGACATCGAGTTTGAGGCAGTCGCCTACAACGGCACCGTCATCGAAGAGGGCGGCACGCTCTTTCTCACGGGCGTCACCGAGCTCGACAAGGACCTCTTCACGGTCGCCTTCAAGGACGGCATTCAGCCCGAATGGACGCTCGAGGGCGGTACCCTTCGGGAGGGCGAGAACACCGTCTCCCTCGTGGCGCAGACGACGGACGGCAGCGGCAGGACGGTGAGCTTCACCTTCACGGTCAACGTGACGGCGGAACAGACGCCTGCACCCGCCGAGGAACCCGTCAACACGGGGCTCATCGTCGGGCTGTGCGTCGGCGGCGTCGTGATCGTTGCGGCAGCTGCGGTCATCATCGTTCTCGTCGTAAAGAAAAAGAAGGAAGGAAAATGATATGAAGTTTGTGAAAATACTGGGGCTCGGGTGCGCAGCGGTTATGCTCTTTTCGGCGGCCGCCTGCACCCAACAGGGCACGCCGTCCTTCAGCGGCGACGACTATGTCTACGAGCGCGAGCAGGGGACGTCGACGATGCTCAAATTCTCCTCTTCCGACGAGGGGCTGGACAACTTCCTCAACGACTACCTTCATCGCCATCTCCGCTATGACGACCTCAGGATCGGCAGCCTCTCGCTCGGTTCGTCCGTCATGTTCAATAAGGAGTGGGAGGCGATGAGCCTCATGTACTTCGACTCCGCTTCCTCCGTCCCCGATGACCGCTATGCGATGATCGAGGACTGGACGACCAATGTTCCCGTCGACAAGTACGGCTATGTATGGTCGAACAAAGAAGAACTGCAGCCCAACTACTTTGCTGCGGCGACCTATTTCGGGCAGGGCTGGCCCTTCCCCGACTACTCTTTGAGCTACGGCAACAGCCAGGGCTGGGAGTGGGACGACAACGGCATGGACGAGGGCTGGGAGGTCAGGCTCAACGGCAGCACGACGACGCCCACCATCGTCTCCGGCCTCATGTCGGTGGAGAGCTCCCGCATCGAGACGGTGGAGTTCACTTCCTCGGCAACGGGCACCTATCTCATCCCCAAGCACGCGCCCTTCCTCGAGATCGATATCCGCCTCAACGACTACGACAGCATCGGCGCTAATAGCGGATTCGACGACATCATCGTGGAGTGGCAGAACGCGAAGAGCGATACATGGTATCAGGTCTCCTACAAGGACTATGCGACCTATGTGACCGACATCGGCGCAACCTTCAGCAAGAAGTTCTACCTTCCCATGTATCTCAACTCCGATTGGGGCAGGTCCAACGAGCCTGCGGACGCCATCACCCGCCTGCGCATCACGGTCAAGGCGAAGGACGGCGTCAAGGTCAACGGCGGCATCAGCCTGAACTACGTCCGCGGGCAGTACGATACGCGCCAGACCAACAACAACGCGCTCCTGCTCCGCGCCGCCAGGATGTACTATGAATATACGGGAGACAACGAGTATCTTCAGAACAACCTCGCGCGCTTCCGTAAGGCGGCGGAATTCCTCATCGGCGTCTGCGGCGGAGAGGACGGGCTCATCTCCATGCGCGACTTCTTCGTCGGGCATGAGGGCGGCACCAACAAGGAATCGGAGTATGCCAACAGCATCGGCAACGGCTATTGGGATATCATCTCCTGCGCGCCCGACGGCTTTTATACCAACATCTACTACTATAAGGCGATCGATTCCATGCTCTATCTCGAGCGGATGGCGGAGGCCGCCGGCATCGAGGCGGAGATGCCCACCGTTGCAAACGGCGACTATTCGTCGGGGCAGGAGGGGAGCTTCACCTACGACGAGACGGCAGAGAGCCTCGAAGAGCTGCTCGGCACCATCCGCACCGCCCTTCAGGCGCCCGTGGATACAAATGCCAAGACGGGCTTCTGGGATGAAGAGAAGGGCAGGTTCATCGAGGGCTTCGACCTCTACGGCGAGGTCATCGACTACGGGTTCATCATGTTCAACCTCGAGGCAGTTGCCGCCGGCATCTGCACCGACGAACAGGCGACGGCGATCATGGACTGGGTGAGCGGCAAGCGCATCGTCGAAGAGGACGCGCAGAACGCCCCCGGCAACAGCGAGGATGCGCGCCAGGGCAACTATGCGTCGGGCTATCAGGGCACCCGCCTCAACGAGGACGGCTCCTTTGCGGATACGGGAACGCTCGGCATCTACGATTTCGAGTTCGCGCCCCGATCGACGACCGTGAAGAACATCAATCAGTACGTCTGGAACTGGGCGGGCAACAACGCCTTCGGCGGACAGGTGCAGGACGGCGGCGCCATCATGTATCTGAGTTATTACGATCTCATGAGCCGCATCTCGACCTACGGTGCGGATGATGCATTCGAACGGCTCAAGGGCATCCAGACGTGGTACGAGAAGGTCAAGGCGGTCGCGGATGAGGCAAATATCGACGAGACTGCCCCCAAGAATTTCTACCGTGAGTATTACTCGCAGCGCGGCATCATCATGCAGGGTGCGGGGACTGCGGGCGGCATCGGGCTGGATGAGGAATTCCTCGAGTCGGCGCTCCTGCTTGCCGCCATCCCTTACGGCTTCTTCGGCATCGGCAGCGAGGAATACAACGTGCTCTCCGTGGCACCGTCCATCCCCGATTCGCTCGACTGGTGGAAGATGGAAAACCTGCAGTACCGCGGCGTCAACTACGATCTGAGTGTGGGGAAGGACTTTGTCCAGGTCTCCTACGTCAAGGGATTCCCGACGGGGCTTTCGCTCTCCGTCACCCTTCCCTTCTCGGAGGGGCAGCGGGTGTATGTCGACGGCGTTCCCACGTCCGACTATGTGACGGAGGGAAATACGGTCACCGTGACCGTTCCCTTCAAGGCCTGCAAGATCCAGGTAAAATAAACAAGATTGGGTGGTATTATGAAAAAGTTTTTCGGTATTCTTTTGGCGGCGGTCATGTGTCTCGGACTCACCGCCTGCACCAACCCGTTTGAGGAAGAACCGGAGGAACAGGACGGCAAAGTCGTCATCGAAGTGGGCGTTCTGGGCAGCACGACGGAACAGGAGATCTTCCGCAAGTATAAGAACGGCTTTCAGGAGAAGTATCCCAATGTCGTCGTACAGCTTGAGGCCATCCCCGGTGACTATGCGACGGGCATGAACAACTACGTTCAGAACTCCACCTTCCCCGATGTCGTCTTTGCGCCCGGCGATCAGCACGCGGCCTATTCCTCCCGCGGGCACTTCGTCGACCTGCGCGCCTATGACGAGGCAGACGATACCTTCTCCTTCGACGATATCTATCCCGAACTCATCGAGACGACGCACTACGACAGTACGGACGAGGGGATCTGGTTCATGCCGCGTGACTACAACAAGGTCGTCACCTTCGTCAACAAGACCATGCTCGCCCTTGTGCCCGGGGAAAACGGGCAGATGTATGCGGGATACGGCTCCTTCGAGGCGCTCAAGGAGGCGTGGGATCTCGAGACCTTCTATGAGGTCTGCGCCGCAGTCACCAAAAAGGTGGCCGAGAACGCGGCAGACCCTTCCTCCGTTCCGCAGGAAGAAAAGGTCGCCGGCCTCATCCGCGGCACGGTCGCGGTGGATGCGCGCTACAACTGGTATCCCGCCTACGAGCCCATATTGCGCCACTACGGCGGGAGCATGATCAGTCTCGACAAGGCGGGGGAGGGCGAAGAGCCCGACTACAACGCCATGCTCAGCGTGGACTCGGACGAGACCATGCAGGCATACCGCTCCTTCTATGAAAACCTTGCAAAGCCGGGCTATGTCAAGCAGACGCTTGCATCGAGCGGTGCGGCGGCATTCCCCAACAGCCAGGCGGCGATGTGGTTCACCACCCGCCCCTCGTGGGGGGAAGTCAACTCCGCCAATGCGACCTTTGAAGTGGACTTTCTGCCCTTCCCGTTCGATTACGTCGGCGTCGGCTGCACGGGGTATGCGATCACCACGCTCGCGGAGACGCGCGTTTCGGAATATGCCGAGACCAAGGAGGGGACGAATGAAAAGATGACCAACGCCGATTACGGCTGGCTCTTCCTCAAGTACATCGCAAGCGAGGATGGTCAGAACGCCATCGGTGAGACGGGCATGGGCGTTCCCTCCCTCATGTCCATGAAGGACAAGGGCACCTGGCTGGAGTACGGCAGCGCCGACATCAACCACGAGGCGTTCGTCCTCGACGTCGAGGGGCAGCAGACGATGGCGGTCAACGACATCTATTCCTTCCCCGCGACCGCTCAGAAGACGGTGAGCGACAACTGCATCTCCATCATGACCTACGTCGTGAAGGACAGCTTCTGGCCCGCCGATCTGACGCTTCCCATCGACAGGAACAACTACAAAGAGATCTATGCCAAGGTGGATGAGTACAAGAACGTTATGATGGTGCGCATCAACGCGGCAAACTGAGAGTACGCTGTGCGGTACGCCCCGGGAAGGCTCGGGGCATGCCGCAGGAGGTTTTCATGAGAGCATTCACACAAAATAAAAAAGCGAAGATCTGCGACTGGCTGACCTCGTTCGCGTTCATTCTGCCCGTCGTCCTCGGGATCCTCATCTTTACGCTCTTCCCGATGGTGTCGTCGCTCATATTCAGCTTCACGCGCACCTACACGACGGTCAAGGGAACGGGGGAGTGGGTCGGACTGCAGAACTATATCGATCTCTTCGGCGTCTATTGGCCGGAGATCGGCAAGTCGATCGGAATAACCTTCCTCTTCACGGTCATCTCGCTGCCGCTCACCCTCGTCCTCTCCTTCGGGCTGGCATTCCTGCTCACGAAGGACATCAAGGGTATCAAGGTGTTCCGTGTCATCTACTATCTTCCCGTCATGATCCCGACGGTGGTCAGCGGCATTTTGTGGTCGATGCTTGCCAATGGCTCGGATATGAGCGCATTCAACATGATCCTCAATGCCTGCGGCATCCCGTCCTTTCCCTTCTACGATTCGGAGAGCACGGCAATGTTCACCTTCATCGTCATGGGGTTCTTTACGATCGGGAGCAGCATGATCCTTTGGATCGCGCAGATCAAATCCATTCCCGATACGATGTATGAAGTCGCGGATCTCGAGGGCGCGAATGCGTTCGTCAAGCTCGTTTCCATCACCATCCCCATGTGCACGCCCATCATCTTCTATAATCTCATCACGGGCATCATCAATTCGCTGCAGGTGTTCTCCAACGTCATCACGCTCAACATCGAGCCGAGCGGCAAAGAGGCACTCGACTTCATCGTCGTGCAGATCTACGACTACTACAACAGCACCGACCTGTCCATGGCGTGCGCGCTGAGCTGGATCCTGTTCATCATCATCGCCGCTTTGAGCGCCGTCACGTTCAAATTCAACAAGTGGGTGTACTACGGGGAGGACGTATGAGAAGTTCCATCAAGGCAAAACGGGCGATCGGCTTGACGCTCAAATATCTCTTCCTCGTCGTGCTCGCCGTGCTCTTCCTCTTCCCCGTGCTGGAGATGATCTTCAAGTCCTTCATGACCGATCAGGACATCCGCTTCGGCCTGCTCTTCCCGAGTGAGTTCACCATTCAGCCTTTCCTCGATGCGCTCGACGCCGAGTACTTCTGGTGGCTGAAGAACACACTCATCATCGGGGTCGTCAGCATGCTGGGGATCACGCTCTCCTCCAGTCTGTGCGCATACGGCTTTGCCAAACTGCGCTTCAAGGGCAGGGAGCTGTGCTTCTCTTTGGTGCTTGCAACGCTCATGCTGCCCTCCATCTGCATGCAGATCCCCCTCTATAAAATGTATTATGCGATGGGGTGGACCAACTCCTGGCTGCCCCTCATCGTTCCCGGCTTCTTCGGCGGAGGCGCGCTCAACATCTTTCTCATGCGGCAGTACATGCGCGGCATTCCCGATTCCATCTGCGATGCGGCAAAGATGGACGGGGCGAATAAGTTCGTCGTCTATGCGCTCATCATCATGCCCATGTGCCTGCCCATCGTGGGCTATGTGATGCTGACGTCCTTCATCGGCTGTTGGAACGACTTCATGACGCCGCTGCTCTACATCAATGAGCCGGCAATGTACAACCTTTCGCTTGGCCTTTACTACCGCTACGTCAACAACGCCGGTTCCATACCCCCTGCCAACGTTCAGATGGCGGCGGCGACCGTCATGCTCATCCCCTGCGCCGTGCTCTTCTTCTGCTTCCAGAAGGTGCTCATCAACGGCGTCACGGTGGGCGGCGTCAAAGGCTGAGAAAATCTCCCGCTGCTGCGGGAGATTTTTCATGTGCGGGTAAAAAATTTGTGAAGCGGCGGCGATATTTTGCCTATTCCTCCCACCAATCGTCGGGGAGGGCGCTCTCCTTCAAGATGACGGCGGGAAGCGTTACGGGCTCGCCCGCTCTCTCCCCGTAATACGGGGTGACGGTGTAGAGATACTCTATGCCCGCTTGAATGCCGCCGTCCGAGATGATGCTCTGCCACTTGCCGCGGTAGATGGTCTCCGTCTTTCCTCCGCCCGTGCGCGTGATCTCATACTCGTAGTATTCGGAGGGGGGAAGCTGAATGCACACCGTGCCGTTTTTGAGCGCGATGTGCGGCGTCTCGATTTGGGGGCGGGAGAACTTCTCGCTCACCGTCTTGGGGGCGAACTGTTCGAGGAACAGCTCCCTCTTTGCAAGGTAGGCGGGCCCTTCGGGGTCGAAGAGCACCATCTTGTGGGCAGTATTGTATTCCTCGCTGTCGAGCGCCGCCTCGATAACGCTCTTGGGCTTTTCGGGGGCGGCGGGGGCGTTCTCTTGATAGAGCGATTTCAGAAGGGTATAGAGCTCGTTTGCGGGCACGCCGCCGCCTGTCGCCATGATGGGGGAATTATCCCCGTTGCCCAGCCAGACGCCCACGGTGTGCGCCGTGGTATAGCCGAGGGCGTAGGCGTCCGTGTTGCCCTTTTCCGTGCCGCCCGTGCCCGTCTTGGCGCTCACATAGAAGGAAAGGGAGCGGAGTTTCTTCGCCGTGCCCTCTTTTGCGGCGGTGTGGAGCATATCGGTGATAAGATACGCCGCGCCCTCCGAAAAGACGCGCTCTCTCACCTTTTGCCGCTCGTAGAGCGGCTTTCCGTTTGCATCGAGGACGCGTTGAATGGTGCGGGCGGGCGCAAATTCGCCGTTGATAAGCGTCATATAGGCGGAGATAAGCTCCTGCATCGTAAAGCCCTCTCTCATGCCGCCGAGGGCAAGGGCGAGCGTCGCGTCCTCTTTTAAAACGGGGAGACCCATCTTTTTCAGGTATTCCGCGCTCCTTTTTGGCGTGAGGCTGTTTAAGACCTTGACGGCGGGGATATTCAGGCTCTTTGCAAGCGCGTCGCGGGCGCTCACATAGCCGAGGCACTTGCCGTCGTAATTTTTTGGGGAGTAGCCGCCAAAGTCGGTCCTTTCGTCCAAGAGGGGTGTGGCGGGGGAGAGAAGCCCTTCCTCGAGGGCGGGGGCATAGACGGCGAGCGGCTTGATGAGCGAGGCGGGCGTGCGGCGAATTTCGCCCACGGTCGAGCGGTAGGCAACAAGGCCGCGCGTTTTGTTGTCGGCTGCCATGAGAACGCAGTCCGTTTCGCTTTCAAACGCCTCCATTTCCGCTTGGAGCGCGGGCGAGAAGTACGTCTCCACCGTGAGGGTTTCCCCCGTGGAGAGCTCGGGAAAGAGCGCAGAGAGCTCCTCAAAGACGAGGGAGACGTAGCTCACCGTTTTATTCTCGTGGGGGGAGAGGGGAAGGGGGGTCTCCTTTGCCGATGCCGCTTCCTCCGCCGAAAGAAAGCCCTGCTCTTCCATGAGGGAGAGGACAAAGTCGCGCCGCGCCTTGCACGCTTCTTTGTCGCGGAAGGGAGAATAGCGGTTGGGGGAGCGCACGAGGGCTGCAAGAAGGGCGCTTTCGGCGGGTTCAAGCTCGCTCACATGCTTTGCGAAGTAGTAACTTGCGGCGCGCTCCACCCCGAATGCGCTGTGCCCGAAGTAGATGGAGTTTAAATAAAGCTCCATAATTTGCTCCTTCGAATACTTCTTTTCAAGCGCAAGGGTGAGTTTCCACTCCTTGAACTTGCGCGAGAGCTTCTTTTCGTGCGTCAAATGGGTATTTTTGATGAGCTGCTGGGAAATGGTCGAGGCGCCCTCGCGAAAGGAGAACGAGGCAAGATTTTTGAGGGCGGCCTTTCCAATGCGGAGGATGTCGAGGCCGTGGTGCTCATAGAAGCGCTTGTCCTCGACGGCGATAAAGGCCTCAGGAAGGTGCGAAGGAAAGTCCTCATAGCAGACCTTTCCCTGCGGGGTCTCGATGACCTCTCCCGCGCAGTCCAAAAGCTGCACCTGCGTCCTTTCGAGGGAGAGCTTTTTCTCGTCGAGCTTTGCGCCCGCCGTGGAGAGGAAGGCATAGAGCACGAGCGCCAAAAAGGCGACGGCGAGCACGGACAGCAATAGTAAGAGTATCTTTTCGGCGGCTTTCATCTTCCGCAGTATGCGCTTTTTTGCAAAAAAATCGCAGGGAAAGAGCGGCAAAAGTTGAAAAATTGCGCCATTTGTGATATAATTGATAGTCAGGAGGACTGCGCCCATGGCAACACTCAAAGAACTTGTGGAACGCTCCGAACGCATCGTCTTTTTCGGCGGAGCGGGCGTCTCGACGGAGAGCGGCATTCCCGACTTCCGCTCGAAAGACGGGCTCTATAATCAGAAATATTCGGTGCCGCCCGAGGTGATGCTCTCGGATACCTACTTCTATTCGCACACCGAGGACTTTTATAGGTTTTACCGCGACAAGATGCTGCCGCTCGACGCTCAGCCCAATGCGGCGCACAGAAAACTTGTGGAGTGGGAACAGGCGGGGAAATTGCTTGCCGTGGTCACGCAGAATATCGACGGGCTGCACCAAAAGGCGGGCTCAAGACGCGTCTTTGAGCTGCACGGGAGCATTTATCGCAATTACTGCCTCTCCTGCGGCAAAAGTTATACGGCGGAGTACATCAAAGAGAGCAAGGGCGTGCCGCGGTGCAGCTGCGGGGGGCTCATCAAGCCCGACGTCGTCTTGTACGGCGAACAGCTCAACGACGCGACCGTGATGGGCGCCATCCGCGCCATTTCGAATGCCGATCTTCTCATCGTTGCGGGAACATCGCTCTCCGTCTACCCAGCCGCGAGCTTTTTGGACTATTTCAGGGGCGAACACCTCGTCCTCATCAACCGCGACGCAACGCCCCTCGACGGCGAAGCGGAACTTTGTATTCATGAAAAAGTGGGGGAGGTACTTTCCAAACTTTGAACTACCATATCGTCACCTACGGCTGCCAGATGAACGTCCACGAATCGGAGAAGATCGCAGCCATTTTACAGGAAAAGGGCTATACGACTCCCGTCGACACGGACGAGGACGCCGACATCATCGTCTTTAACACCTGTTGCATTCGCGAGAATGCGGAAAACCACGCCTTCGGCAACATCGGGAATTTGAAGAAATTGAAACGGCGCAAGAAGGGGCTCATCGTCGCCGTGGGCGGCTGTATGGCGCAGGAAGCGGGCAAGGCGCAGCTTTTAAGGGAGAAATTTCCCTTCATCGATATCATCTTCGGCACGCACAATGTAGGGGAGCTGTCCTCGCTCATCGACGCCCTCCGCGAAAGGAGAAAGAAACAGGTCTCCATTTTGGATGCAAGGAAGGAGACGGAGGACGGCATTACGCCCGTGAGGACGAGCTATCCCAACGCCTGGGTGAACATCACCTATGGGTGCAACAACTTCTGCACCTATTGCATCGTGCCCTATGTGCGAGGGAGAGAGCGCTCGCGAAGCGCCGAAGTCATCTTAAAAGAGGTGGAAGGGCTTGTAAAGGAAGGGTATAAGGAAATTACCTTACTTGGCCAAAACGTCAATTCGTATAACAGCGACGGGCAGGGCGGCATGTCCTTCCCCGAACTTTTGGACCGCTGTGCGCAAATTGAAGGCAAATTCCGCCTCCGCTTTATGACTTCGCACCCCAAGGACTTTACAAGGGAGCTCGCCCTCGTCATGCGCAAACACGAGAAAATTTGCAATTTACTGCACCTTCCCGTGCAGGCGGGGAGTGACCGCATTCTCTCCCTCATGAACCGCCGCTACACGCGCGAGAAGTATTTAGGGGAGCTCAAGATGCTGCGCGAACTCATTCCCGGCTGCGCCGTGACGACCGACCTCATCGTCGGCTTCCCCACGGAGACGGAGGAGGAGTTTGAAGAGACCTTGTCGCTCGTGAAAGAAGCGAACTTTGCCTCGGCGTTCACCTTCGTCTATTCACCGCGCACGGGCACCAAGGCCGCCGAGATGGAGGGGCGCATCCCCGAGGATGTCTCGAAAGACCGCATTATGCGTCTTGTGGAGGCGGTCAATGAGAACACGCGGGAGATGTCGAAGGAGTACGTCGGAAAGGTGACGGAAATTCTCTGCGAGGACTACGACGAAAAGAAGGGCCTCTATCTTGGCCGCAGCGAAGAGGGCCGCATGGGGTATTTTACAAGTGAGAAAAATCTCATCGGCGAATTTGTAAACCTTAAAATCGACCGCGCAAACGGCATTTCGCTCTACGGCACCATCGTTTAACGCATAGGAGGATATGTTATGGCGCTCTCGCCCATGATGGAGCACTATCTCAAGATCAAGGAGCAGTACAAGGACTGCGTCATATTTTACCGTCTCGGCGATTTCTACGAGATGTTCTTCGACGACGCCGTGCGCGTTTCAAAACTGCTCGACCTCACCCTCACGGGGCGGGACTGCGGGCTTGAAGAGCGCGCCCCCATGTGCGGCGTGCCCTACCACGCGGCGGAGGCGTATATCTCCAAGCTCGTCTCTTTGGGCGAGAAGGTCGCCATCTGCGAGCAGCTCTCCGACCCGAAAGCTGCCGGGCGCGGCATGGTCGATAGGGATGTCATCCGCGTCGTCTCGGCGGGCACGCTCATCGAGGACGGGCTCTTGGACGAGCGCAAAAATAATTACATCGCCTGCGCCGTCAAGCGGGATGGCGCGTATGCCATCGCCTGGGCGGACATCACGACGGGCGAATGCTCCGCCTGTGCCGAAGAGGACAGGGAAGCGCTTTTATCTCACCTCGTCAATCTCTCCGTTGCCGAAATTATCTGCAACGATGAACTCTTGATGGACGTGAAGGAGAGCCCCGAAGTGGAGCGGCACCTTCTTCCCGCTTTTTCGTGCTATCTTCCGTGGGCGTTTGCGAATGCCTCCTGCGAGAAAAATCTCAAAGAGCAGTTCAAGGCGGCCTCTTTGGAGGCCTTGGGCGTGGACGCAAAACCCGTCGTCGTCATTGCGGCGGGGGCGCTCATCGAATATCTCCGCGAGACGCAGAAGCACGCGCTCGAGAACATCAACCGCCTCACCCTCTCCGAGAGCGCGGGCTATATGACGCTCGACCCCGTCGCCGTCAGAAATCTTGAAATTTTAAAGAACAATGCCGAGGGCAAGCGGTACGGCTCCCTACTTTGGCTTTTAGATAAGACGCGCACGGGCATGGGGGCGAGAAGGCTTGCATCCATGCTCATCACGCCGCTACTTGATAAAGAAAAGATCGAGCGCCGCCTCGACGCTGTGGAAGAGCTTGCAAACGCCACCGTCGTCAGAATGGGCATTTCCGATATGCTGGGCGGCATGCGCGACATCGAACGGCTCACGGGGCGCATCTCCAACGGCAATTTGCAGCCGCAGGACTGCGTTGCGCTCTCTCGTTCGCTCGCCGTCATCCCTTCGCTCAAACTGCAGCTGACGGGCTTTACCTCCGAAGTGCTGCGCGCCATTGCGGCAGATTTAGCCGATACGCGCGAGATATGCGCCCTCTTGGATAATGCGATCGCGGAGAACGCGACGACGAGAAAAGACGGCGGCTATATCCGAAGGGGGTACAACCCGACGCTCGACGAGCTTCGCGACATCAAGACGGAGAGCCGCACGATGATCGCGGCGCTTGAAACGCGTGAGCGCGAACGGACGGGCATCCGCACGCTGAAAGTCGGTTTCAACCGCGTGTTCGGGTACTATATCGAGGTGAGCAACTCCTTCAAGGAGAAGGTGCCCTATTCCTATGTGCGCCGCCAGACGCTGGCGGGCGGGGAGAGATACACGACGGACGAGCTCAAGGAGCTGGAAAGCAAAATACTCGGCAGCGACGAGCGGGCGGGAAGGCTCGAGGAGCAGCTCTTTGAGGAAATTTTAGAAGTGCTCTTAAAGAACATTCCCGTTCTCCAACAGCTCTCGGGCGCCATTGCGCGGCTCGATTGTCTGCTCTCGTTTGCCGTCGTTGCCAAAGAAAATAAGTACTGCCGCCCCGAAATTGCAGAGGACGGGGCGCTCGAGATCGAGGACGGCCGTCATCCCGTCGTCGAGGCGCTCTCGAAGGACAGATTTGTGCCTAACGACTGCCTTTTGGACGGGGGCGAAAACCGCACGATGGTCATCACCGGGCCGAATATGGCGGGCAAGAGCACCTATCTGCGGCAGACGGCGCTCATTGCGCTCATGGCGCACATCGGCTGCTTTGTGCCCGCAAAACGGGCGAGGGTGCCCCTCATCGACCGCATCTTCACCCGCATCGGCGCGAGTGATAACCTGATTTTGGACCGCTCGACCTTCATGGTCGAGATGACGGAAGTTGCAAACATCTTGCGCAATGCGACGTCTCGCTCCCTTCTCATTCTCGATGAAGTGGGGCGGGGCACGAGCACTTACGACGGCCTCTCCATCGCGTGGGCGGTCATCGAGTATCTCAACGATAAGATAAGAGGCAAGACGCTGTTTGCAACGCACTATCACGAGCTCACCGAGCTCGAAGGGCGCTTGGAGGGCGTGAAGAACTATAAGATCAACGCGCGCGAGGTCAACGGCTCCATCGTCTTTTTGCGCAAAATTGTGCGGGGCGGGGCGTCGCGCAGCTTCGGCGTGGAAGTCGCCGCGCTTGCAGGCGTGCCGCAGGAAGTCACCGCGCGTGCCAAACGCATCTTAAAGAAGCTTGAAAAGAACGACATCGCCGCGAAGGGCGCCGCCATTTCGGATGCGCCCGAAGAGGAAGAGGAGAAGAGCCCCGTCCTCGAGGAGCTTGCCGCCCTCGACATCAATTCACTCTCGCCCATGGCGGCATTTCAGCTCATCGCGCGCTGGAAGGAGAAGGTATGAACATCAACATTCTGCCCCCCGAGGTCTACAATCGGATCGCGGCGGGGGAAGTCGTCGACAGGCCGTATTCCGTCGTCAAGGAGCTCGTCGAAAACGCCATCGATGCGGGCGCAACGCAAGTTTCGGTTGAGGTGGAGGGCGGCGGCAAGAAGCTCATCCGTGTGACAGACAACGGCAGCGGCATCGAAAGAGAGGATTTAAAAGCCGCCTTTTTGCCGCACGCGACGAGCAAACTCAAGACGGCGGACGACCTTTCCTGCATCTTTACGCTGGGTTTCCGCGGCGAGGCGGTCGCGTCGGTCGCGTCCGTCTCCAAAATGACCATCCTCTCCCGCGTCAAGGGGAAAGAGGCCTTTGAGCTCACCTCGAACGGGGGCGTCCTCGGGGAACTTACCCCCGCAGGGGGCGCGGAGGGCACGGTAGTGACCGTCTGTGACCTCTTTTTCAACACGCCCGCCCGCCTCAAATTTTTAAAGAGCGACGCGAGCGAGGAGGGCGACATCACGAGCATGATGGCGCGGTTCCTTCTCTCCCGCCCGCAAATTTCCTTTACCTATACGGTGAACGGCAAGGTGCGTTTCCGCTCGTTTGGAGACGGGCTTGAGAGTGCGCTCGCCGTCGTCTACGGGGCAACAACGCTTCAAAACACCATCTGCATCCGCGCCGAAAAGCACGGCATGAAGCTTTGGGGCTACATCGGAAACCGCAGCTTCAATAAGCCAAATCGGAGCTATCAGAGCCTCTTTTTGAACGGCAGATACATCATCAACCAGACGATCGCCTCGGCGGTCACAAACGCCTACGGGAGCTACCTCATGAAGCGGCAGTACCCGTTTTATGTGCTTTTTTTGGAAGTGCCGCCCGAAGTCGTCGACGTCAACGTCCACCCCAACAAGGCGGACGTGCGCTTTGCGGACAACCGCGTCGTCTACGGCACCGTCTATTCCAACATCTCGGCGGTCCTCGACGGCAGCTCTTCGGCGCTCGAGTACATCGTGCCGAACATCGCTTCCACGGCGGGGGAGAACAGGGAGCGGCTTGTAAAAGCCGAGGAAATCAAGAAAGTTCCTTCTGTTCAACCGAAGGAGACGGCCTCGCCCGAAGAGGCGGCGCGCTGTTTTGGCGGGGAAAGGGCGGAAAAGCCCGCTTTCTCCCCCCAAGAGACGCCTATACCCAAGGAGACTATGACGCTTGAAGAGGCGAAGAGGGAGCTTGCCTTTGATATTCCGCCGATGGCGGGCAGGGAGCCTGTGCACTACTTTGAAAGCCCCAAACAGAATGTGCTCGAGGTGCGCTCGCCGCTCGCCTCCCGCTATCCTGCGCCGCCTGCAGATGCCATCGGGAAGGTGTTGCCCGCTCGGGAGCACGCGCCTGCGGAGCAGAATGCTGCGGACGCCTTTGAGGAGAACAGAAAATACCTTTTGGAGCGCGAAAAGGGAGCGGCGCAGCAGAAGATAGACCCCGCGACGCTCACCTATCAGGGCGTGCTCTTTCAGACGTATCTTCTCTTTGAGCGGGGCGATGAGGTGTTTATCATCGACCAGCACGCGGCGCACGAGCGGCTCATCTATGAGCGCCTTGTAAAGAAGTGCGAGGAAAAGCGCGCCATTTCCCAGCCCGTCCTCATGCCGTATATCTTGAACGTCAACGCGCAGGAGTTTGCCTTTCTCTCGGGACAGTTCGAGGCGCTGCGCGCCCTCGGATTTGAAATTGACGAGTTCGGCGGCACGTCCGTGAAGGTCTCCGCCGTGCCCGTGGACCTCTTCGGCATGGATGTGGAAGGGTTTTTGCGCGAAGTGCTCTCCTCGATGGAGACCTTGCGGGCAGTCAAGCTCAAGGATATCGTGCGGGACCGCCTCGCCACAATGGCATGCAAGGCGGCAGTCAAAGGCGGCGAGAAACTTTCGCCCGAAGAGGCGAAGGGGCTGCTTTCGGACATGGACGGCGACATGGGGCTCAAGTGCCCGCACGGGCGGCCCGCAGTCGTCTCCGTGAAGAAGAAGGAGCTTGAAAAGCTCTTCAAGAGGATCGTATGAGGGCGCTCGTCGTTGTCGGCCCCACGGCGTCCGGAAAGACGGCGCTTGCCGTGGAGTGCGCAAAGCGGCTTCAAGGCGAGGTCATCTCGGCGGACGCGCTCCTTGTCTATAAGGACCTTGAGATCGGCACGGCCAAGCCGACGAAGGGGGAGATGGGGGACATTCCGCACCACATGATCGACGTTGTGGAGCCAAACGAGAGCTTCTCCGTGAGCGACTTTGAGCGCCTCGCCCTTCCCATTATGCAGGATATCTGTGCGCGCGGCAAGGTGCCCATCCTCTGCGGCGGCACGGCGTTCTATATAGACGCGCTTTTGTATGAGAGGACGCTCGGCGGCGCGCCTGCAGATGCGGCTGTTCGGGAACGGTATGAGGCCCTCGCGCGTGAAGAGGGGAAGGATGCCCTGTTCGCGCGGCTGAAAGCGGTCGACCCCGCCTCGGCCGAGGTGCTGCATCCCAATGATGTAAAACGCGTCGTGCGGGCGCTGGAAATCTACGAGCTGACGGGAAAGAGAAAGTCTGACCAGCACGACGAGCGCATCCCGCGCATCCCTTTTCTTGCGGTGGGGGTGGACTTCCCTCGCGAAGCGCTGTATGCGCGCATCGACCGCCGAGTCGATGAGATGCTGAGGGCGGGGCTTGTCGACGAGGTGCGCTCTCTCTTAAATAGGGGAGTGCCCGAGACGGCGCAGTGCATGCAGGGCATCGGCTACAAAGAAGTGGTCGAATTTTTGAAAAATGCCGATTTGCATAGTAATATGTCAGACATAACAAGTACTATGTCAGACATAATAAAGCAAAAAACACGCAATTATGCCAAAAGGCAGCTAACATATTTAAGAAAACGCAATATCGTTTGGCTGGCACCGGGGGAACCTTCGGCGCTTGCCAAGGAGGTCTGTAAACTTTATGAAGGCAACTGAACTCATTTCGGAGCAAGAGGGGAAGCTCTCCGTCCGCTTTTCTTTGATTGACGAGACGGCGCTTTTTAACCAGCGGAAGGTGCTCGACGCGTTCCGTGAGGAGATGATCGCGCTCCGTCACTTTGCCCCATCTACGGGCTATGGCTATGGCGACGAGGGGAGGGATGCCCTCGGCCGCGTGTATGCCCGCGCTTTTAAAACCGAGCGCGCCATCGTCTCGCCCGCGCTCTTGTCGGGGACGCACGCCATCACCGTTGCGCTGTTCGGGCTCTTAAAGTCGGGCGACAGCGTCCTCTGCATTACGGGCAAGCCCTACGATACGCTGCGTGGCGTCGTCTGGGGGGAGGGAAACGGTTCACTCAAGGACTATCAGATCGGCTTTGACGTGGTGGAGCTTGCCGCCTCGGGCAAACCCGATGAGGGGGCGATCGCTGCCTCACTCTCTCAAAAACATTACAATATGATGTATATCCAGCGCTCGCGCGGGTATGAGCTCCGCGACGCGTTTACCGTGGAAGAGATCGGGCGAATGTGCGCGCTCGTGCGAAATTGCGGCTTTGAGGGCGATATCTTCATTGACAACTGCTACGGCGAATTTGTCGAAAAGCAGGAGCCGTGCGAGGTTGGCGCGGACGTCATCGCAGGCTCGCTCATTAAAAATCCCGGGGGCGGGCTGGCTCCCACGGGCGGCTACATTGCGGGGAGGGAGGCGTGCATTTCCCGCATTGAAAATAGGCTGACCGCACCCTCGGTCGGCGGCGAGGTGGGCTCGTACGCCTACGGGTATCAGTACTACTATCAGGGGCTCTTTTTGGCGCCGCACACGGTTGCGCAGGCGCTCAAGGGGGGCTTGCTCATCGGTGCGTGCCTCGATGCGCTCGGCTATGAAAATTTCCCTGCTGCCGACAAGATGCCTGCGGATATCACCCGCGCCGTCCGCTTCAACACGGAAGAGGAGCTGTGCGGCTTTATTCAATCGGTGCAGGAGTGCTCGCCCGTCGACAGTTTTGTGCGGCTCGAGGCGTGGGATATGCCCGGGTATGATTGCAAAGTCATTATGGCGGCAGGCAGCTTTGTGCAGGGGGCGAGCGTCGAACTGAGTGCGGATGCGCCCATCCGTAAGCCCTACACGGCGTACTTCCAAGGGGGACTCACCTACGAACACTGCCGCATTGCGTGCGAGTATATCCTGAAACGGCTGCTGCACGAGGAATAAACTGCATAATTCGCCGTTTTGCATAGTACTGTGCCTGACATAGTATTTGTACTCATTCAACATGATAGGAGAAAATCATGACTTTTCTCGAATATCGAAAATTTCAACGCGTCTTTCCCGCGATCACCGTCGACGTCGACCTCTCCCTCTCGGAGGGGGTAAATGGCATCCTCGGGAAGCACGGCTGCGGCAAATCGACGCTCGCCCGTGCCGCCGTCGGCCTTGAATATGCGCTCTCGGGCGGGGTGAAGGTGTGCGGCTGCTCCCCCAATGAACGCACCAAGGCTGCGACAGCCTATCTCCCCGAGGGGAGCTTTTTGAGCCCGAAGTCGACGGTAAAAAAGGAGATGGGGCTGTTTGGGGCGTTTTCCGACTTTTCGCCCGAGCGTGCCCGCGCGCACCTCAATGCCTTTCAGATAGACGAGAACGCAAAAATTTCCGCGCTTTCGGCGCTCGAGCAGCGGTTCGTCTGCCTGAGTTTTGTGCTTGCGCGGGATGCGAAGGTGTATCTTCTCGACGAGGTGCCGCTCTCAAATGAACTCTGCCGCAAGGTGTTCGAGGACTTTCTCTTCCGCGAGGGAAGGGGGAAGTGCGTCGTGCTGTTCTCTTCCGATGTATTCGGCTGTGCGCCCTATCTCGACCGCGCCGTCATCCTCAAGTTTGGGCGGATCGTCTGGGACGGCGCGCCCCATGAACTTGTCGGGCTCGGCCGCTCCCTTCTTGACTATTATAATGAGGTGACCCAATGAAAGTGCTCTTTTTGCGGGATGCAAAGCCCTATCTTCTGCTGTTTGCAGTTGCATTGCCCATTGCCGCCCTATGCACGCTTCTGGCGCTCTTTGCGGTGCCTTCCTCGCTCTTTCCTGTGCAGCTTTTGCTCGCCGCCCTCGCACTTTTAGCGGGCGCCGCGCTCGTCTTAGGAGCGCTCATCATCGGCGTGGTGCGGTTCTGGGGGCTGCTTGCAAAGCCGCACCGCATTTATGAGTTCACCCTGCCCGTCTCCTGCCGCGTTCAGCTTGCACTGAGGTTTCTGCTCTGCTATTTAAGTTTTGTCTTGGGTGCAGTTGTCCTTATCGTGTGTACGTGTTCGCTCGTGCAGCTTGTAGACCTCACCTCCCTCGTAGGGGCGAGCTGGGAGAATATCCTCTCCGCCGTCTACGGCTTCCTCTCGTCCGAGCCCGTCCTTGTACTTGAAGTTGTCGTCCTCCTTCTGCTTTCGGGGGCGTTTGAAGCTGCCTTTCTCTTTGCGGTCTGCGCCGCGGGGCAGTACGTTCCCGCCTCGCGCGGGGTGGTGGCCGTTCTTTTGTACTGCCTTTTCACCTTCGTCATCTTTCCGCCCCTTTCAAACTACCTTCTTTTGCCGCTCTTCTTCTATATCGGCGCGTGGAGTATGCCGTTTGCGGGGCTTTTGGCCATCCTCTTCTATTGTATTGTCGACGGATTGCTCCTTTATTTCGTCTATGTGACGCTCTCCCGCCGTCTGAACGTGCGTTAAAAAAGCCGAGGCATTCGCCTCGACCTATATTGGTTTTGATGAGCCCGCCTTGTTCGGGCTCATTGTTGTTTTGTGCGCTGATATTTTCGGAAGCGCTCGGGGGAGAGCCCGTACTTTTTTCGGAAGGTCTCGATGAAGAAGCTCACGCCCTGAAAGCCGGTCTCGAAGCAGATGTCGGTGACCGTCCTGTCCGTCTCGTTCAGCAGTCTCTCGGCGCGGTGCAGGCGGTATTCGATGAGATAGGCGACGGGCGTTTGATAGAGGTACTCCTTAAAGAGTTTGCAAGCGGTGCTCTTGCTCACCCCGCCGGCAGCTGCAATTTCGTCGAGGGAGAGCTTCTCCGTGTGGTGTTCCTCAAGGAAGGAAAGCATTTTCTTTAAGAGAAGGATGTTTTGTCCGCCCGAAGCGGAGGCTTTCTGCCCCGTCAGCTCATAGAGTGCCGACAAAATGGTGAGGCAGCTCCCCGCAGCGCGGAGCGAGAAGGCTGGGCTCTCCCGCATTCTGTAGAGCGCTTTGACGGACGATAGGATCTCTGCTTTCTGCGGAGCGCCCGAAGGGGTGAGGTGCAGGCAGGGCGCGCCCTGTGTGACGGGCAGCGCATAGCGCTTTGTCAGCTCTTCCGAGAGGGGGAGAGTGAACGGGTCGAAGAGCATGCACAAAAAGTGACACTCGGTGCCGTCGGAAAAGCCGTAGTGGAGCTGTTTGGCGTTTACAAACACCCCCTCACCCGCGGAAAGGGGGAGGATGTTCCCGTTGACGTTGAACTGCATTTCGCCATCGAGTAGGGCGATGAGTTCGATGTCGTTGTGCCAATGTGCGATCTCGCTGAAATTGGGGTAGTCAGAGAGCTTGCCTCCCCGCAGATAGACGGGCACTTCGGTGGAGTTGTATTTTACGATCTCGGAGTTGTCTCTTCTTAAAATGGCCATGTTTGCAATATCCCGATACTTTTTGTGTTAATAGAGATAGAATTTCCTTTGAATGAATGATATAATGATATCAGATTAAAAGCGCAATGTCTATTGCAAAGGAGGACTATCCAATGAAAGAGAGCGGAAAGATGCACACGGGCGAGCTCTATCTCCCGGGGGATAAAGAGATCATGGCGCGGCAGCTGCAGTGTTTGGAGCGGCTGTATGACTTTAATGCAACGCGCCCCTCCGAGATGGAGCGGCGGCAAAAGCTCCTTAAAGAGATGTTCTTTGAGATCGGCGAAAACTGCTATATCGAGCCGCCCTTCCATTCCAACTTCGGGGGCGGGCACGTCCACTTCGGGAAGAACATCTACGCGAATTTCAACCTCACGCTGGTGGACGACACGCACATCTATGTGGGGGACTATACCATGTTCGGCCCCAATGTGACGGTCGCGACGGCGGGGCATCCCATTCTGCCCGAGCTGAGGGAGAAGGGCTATCAATATAATGCGCCCGTACACATCGGCAGAAACTGCTGGATAGGCGCGGGGGCGGTCATTCTCCCCGGGGTGACGCTGGGCGATAACGTCGTCGTGGGCGCGGGGAGCATCGTGACGAAGGACCTGCCTTCCAACGTCGTCGCCGTCGGCAACCCCTGCAAAGTCTTGCGCGAGGTGGGGGAGCGCGACAGGGAATACTACTTTAAAGAGAGAAAAATCAATTGGGAGGCGCTTGGCCTTCCCAAAGCCGAGAGATGAACCGAGAAAACAAGAAATTCTATCAAGAATTATTCTCGCTTGCCATTCCCATCGGGCTGCAGAATCTCTTGATCGCCCTTATCGGCGCGACGGACGCCTTCATGTTGGGAAGGTATTCGCAGGACGCCGTATCCGCCGTGTCGCTCGCCAATCAGGTCTCCTTTATCATGAACCTCTTTGTCGGCGCGGCCGTCGGCGGGGGTGGGGTGCTGCTCGCCCAATACTACGGCAAGGGCGACGGGGGGATGGTCAAAAACCTCTTCTGCATGATCTTGAAGTACGCCTTCGGCATCACGGCCGTCTTTTTCTGCCTTGCGATGTTTGTTCCCGAGGCTCTCATGCGCATCTACACGAAGGAGACGGCGCTCATCGAGATCGGCGCGTCCTATCTCCGCGCGGTGGCGCCCTCCTATCTATTTGTCGGCGTCACACAGTGCTATTATGCCCTTATGAAGCTGGAGGGCAAGGCGAAAAAGAGCATCTATATCTCCCTCTTCGCGCTGATTGCCGACGTCGTGCTCGACATCTTCCTCATCTACGGGCTCATCGGCGATTTTCAGGGGTTCGGGCCGGACGGCTCGGCGTATTCCACCGTCTTTGTCGAGTTCTGTGCGCTCGTGTGGTGCGTTGCGGAGAGTTATCGGAAGGGTAGCATCCGCGCCGATCTCAAGGGCATTTTATGGCATTCGTGGGCAATTACCAAGGACTTTTTTAAGGTACTTTTGCCCATGCTCGGAAGTTCCCTCGCGTGGGGCATCGGGTTTTCCCTGCATTCGCTCATCATGGGGCATCTCGGGAGCGACGCCACGGCACCCGCGTCCATCGCTTCGGTCGCGCAGGAGGTCATAACTTGTCTCTGCAAGGGCATTTCGGCGGGAGCGGGCATCATGGTGGGCAAGCTCTTGGGGCAAAACTTGTTTGAAGAGGCGAAGGCGTACGGCAAGCGCTTCTGGAAGGTCGCGATCTTTACGGGTCTTCTTCATATGGCGGTGCTCTATGCGCTCATTCCCGTATTTTCTGCCTTTTTCATTCTGTCGGAGACCGCAGAGCGCTACCTTGTGTATATGCTGCTCTTCAACGGGCTGTATGCGTTTGCGTACTCGCTGAATGCCATCATCGTCTGCGGCGTGTTTCCTGCGGGCGGCGATGCGAACTATGATGCCGTCAGCGTCTTTCTCTCTTCGTGGTGCTTTGCGCTGCCGCTCGCGCTTCTCGGCGCGTTCGTATTCGATTGGCCGGTCATTGCGGTGTATATTTTGATGTGCTCGGATGAGATCGTAAAACTTCCATGGCTGTATGGCCGCTATAAAAAGTATAAGTGGCTGAAAAATCTGACGCACGACGCGCCTGCGGCATGAGGGGCTAAAACGCCCGCGAACACGGCTTCATTTTAAATGAACAAAAAGGAAAGGAACGGCAAGCCGCCGTTCCTTTACCTTAAATTTTCGATCACACGAGCCGAAAAAATGATCAAAATAGGGGGGATTGATTTCATGAAGCTCTCGTCTCGCTTGACCTTGGAGCCATTATATCATATATAGCGGAAGAAGTCTATCATTTTATTTGGGTATTTTGCACAATTATCGCCTAATTTTTAGTTTTACTTTATTTTAATCTAAATCAATTCATGTTGAACAAAAACTCCCGAGCCTTTCTGTTGAAAGCAGCTGTTCGGCACGAACGCATGATCCGCGTCTTTTATCGGAATGTCTAAAAAGAAAGCGCAATATTGTGCAATAAAGCTAAATTATTTTCTTGACAATACAGAGGTAAAACCGATATAATATAATAAAACGATAAGGAGCTACCTATGGACGAACAAGCACTGAAGGAAATCACAGAGTACATGATCGCTGAGAGCAAGCGCGACAAAGAGCAGAAGTACGAGAAATACCGCCGCCTCAACGCGTTTTGCGAGAAGGGGCAGATCTTATTCACGGGCTCCTCGCTCATGGAGTTTTTCCCCATCGTGGAGCTTGCGGAAGGGGTCGCGCAAAAAAAGGTCTACAACCGCGGCGTGGGCGGCTCGACGTCCTTTGAGTTCCTCGACCATATCGACGCCGTGCTCTTCGATTTGCAGCCCTCCGCCGTCTTTTTGAACATCGGCACCAACGACATGGCGCTGCCTGACTATTCGAAGGAGGGGCTTTCGGAGCGCTACCGCACCATCTACACGCAGCTCAAAGAGAAGCTGCCCGAGGCGAAGGTGTATTTCATGATGTTCTATCCCATGAACGAGAACAAGAAGCCGCACCCGATGGCGTTCGGACAGCGCACCAATGAGATGCTCAACGAGGCGAACGAGGCGCTTGCAGCCGTTGCAAGGGAGTTCGGCGCGGAAGTGCTCGATTGTAACGCGCCCTTAAGGGATAAAGAGGGGAGGCTGAAGGCGGAGTACGCCATCGACGGCGTGCACATGTGGCCGGAGGCGTACGCGCTCGTCTTTGAGGCTTTGAAGCCCATTCTGGAGGCGCTGTGATGTCGGCAGTCATCTCCGCGTTCGAGGCCGTCATGCTCGTCTGTTTCGGCGTGAGCTGGCCCGTCTCCGTCGTCAAGTCCTACCGCGCCCGCACGACGAAAGGAAAGAGCATCATCTTCCTCTTTGCGATTTGGATCGGCTATATCTTCGGTTTAGCGGGGAAAATTCTCCTTTCCGTGCAGCAGGGCTCGGTGCCGTATGTCCTCTATATCTACGCGTTCAATCTCATCGTCGTCTCGATGGATCTTATCCTCTACTTCCGCAATCTGCGCCTCGATAAGAAGGCGGCGAAGGAAGGGAAGTAAACATCGTATGCAAGTGCGGCGGCGCGGCCGGTTAGGCCGCGCCGCCGCGCTTTAAAACGGGGCGGAGCCAAAAGCTCCGCCCCGCACCATATGAAATCGTTACTTTGTGAGCACGCGCGCCATGTGGATGCCCATCACGGACGCCATCATGAGGCCCCTCGTCCAGCCGCTCGAATCGCCCAGGCAGTGAAGGTTTTGGACGGACGTCGTAAGGTCGGTGTCCATCTTGACCTTGTTGCTGTAGAACTTGAGCTCGGGGGAGTACAAGAGCGTCTCCTTGGAGGCGAAGCCGGGCACGACCTCATCGAGGGACTTGATGAAGTTGATGATGCCCGTCATTGCGCGGTAGGGCATGGCCGCCGTAATGTCGCCCGCGACCGCATCGGGGAGGGTGGGGCGCACATTGGAGCGGGAGAGCTCCTTCTGCCAGGTGCGCTTGCCATCGAGGATGTCGCCGAAGCGCTGCACGAGGATGGAGCCCGCGCCCAGCATATTGGTGAGCTCGCCCACCTTCTTTGCATAGGTGATGGGCTGGTGGAAGGGCTCGGTGAAGTTCTGCGAGACGAGGATGGCGAGGTTGGTGTTGTCGGACTTCTTTTCCTTATAGCTGTGCCCGTTGACGAGCGCCAGGTCGTTCTCGTAGTTCTCCTGCGCCACAAAGCCGCCGGGGTTCTGGCAGAAGGTGCGCACCTTGTCCTTGAAGGGGTTGGGATAGCCGATGAGCTTGGACTCATAGAGGACGTCGTTGATGGTCTCCATGATCTCGTTGCGCACTTCGACGCGCACGCCGATGTCGACGGTGCCCGCCGTGTGGGCGATGCCGTGGACAATGCACACGCGCGCCAGCCAGTCCGCGCCGCGCCGCCCGACGCCCACGATGACGCGCCCGCCCTCGATGATCTCTTCGACGTCCTTCTTGCGTACCTTGACGCCCGTGCAGACGCCGTTTTTGATGACGAGGTCGGTGCACTCCGTCTTAAAGCGCATCTCGACGCCGCGGGCAAGGAGGTCCTGCTCGATGGCGTAGTAGAGCTCCTGCGCCTTCTCGGTGCCGAGGTGGCGGATGGGGCAGTCCACGAGCTTGAGGCCCGCCATGATGGCGCGCTTTCTGATCTCCTTGATCTCTTCGGGGTTGCTCACGCCCTCTACCCTGTGGTCTGCGCCGAAGGAGAGGTAGATCTCATCGGCATAGTCGATGAGGCTCTGCACATATTCCGCGCCCAAAAGGTCGGGAAGGTCGCCGCCCACCTCGTAGTTGAGGGAGAGCTTGCCGTCCGAGAACGCGCCCGCGCCCGAGAAGCCCGTCGTGATGTGGCAGGGGTCGCAGGCGACGCAGTGGCCCGTCTTTGCCTTGGGGCACTTGCGCTGTTCGATGGCGGCGCCCTCTTCAATGATGAGGATGGAGCCTTCATAGCCGCGCTTTTTGAGCTCGAGCGCCGTAAAGATGCCCGCAGGCCCTGCACCCACGATGATGGTATCGTATTTCATAATGTTCCTCCGCGATTATTCACGAATTAAGTTCACGCAAATCTTTTTGCAAAGGCAAAAATCTTTGCCGTGAGTTCAAGAGAAAACACCGCCGCTCGCCGCTGCGCGTCTTGACGGCTCGTTTTCTCTCTGCGGGCGCACTTTCAGGGCTTTCGAATTTACTGCGCCCGCATTCACTCTTTCCCCCATAAGCGTAAGCATACGCAAATAGGGGCCTGCTGCGAAGGGAAACCCTTCTTGCAGAGTGATTTATAATTCCCGCCCACCCGCCCCACGAATAGAAAATCTTTTTTGCTTTTCAGACTTTCCGTTCAAGATCAGAAGGGCGAGTGCTTTTTAATTATATTTGCGCGAGCAGGGTTTCCCTGCGCAGATTGCTTACAGAAAGGCGCTTCCCAAATAATGCTTCGAGGAGGGTTTCCCTCCGCTGAAGGACCCAATTTGCACCCGCAGGGCATACATCCGATACTTCGGACTTATTGTCTTTGAGAACAGACGAGTGCGCGGGCGATAAAGTGGGGGAGATGTTGATACTCCTTCTCAAACGGCGTAAGGAGAACGCCGTTTTCGGTCACCGCTCGCGCGGGAAAAATGCGCTCGCTCATCTCGCAAGGGGAAAACAGCACACCGTGCTGTTTTAAGAACACCCTTGCTCGACCCTCACGAAATTTGTTTTGCGCAGCAAAAGAAATTTGTGAAATGGTGCCGCCGATCGGGGTCGAACCGATACGCCTTGCGGCACAGGATCCTAAGTCCTGCGCGTCTGCCAATTTCGCCACGGCGGCATATGCGCCGCCCCTTGCGGGACGGCGCGGCATTGTTGTCTTTTTATCCGAGGAGGCGCATCGCCGTCCGCGGGTGCGCGTTATTCCTCGTTGCTCTTGTCCGTGCCATTGCGGTCGGCCTCAAACAGCTCTTCGTCGAGATAGGGATCGCCCGGCACGGTGTGCTCCTTGACGATGGGCTCCTGCGGCATGAGCGAGGGATTCTGAGAGATGTAATCGACCTCTTCCTCCGGGGTGAGTCGGGGCGCAAGCTCGAGCGTGAGCGTCTTCTTTACGATGTTGTAGGGAATGAAGAGGATGATGAGGGCGACTGCCGCGATGAACGCGAACAGGCCGGAGGTCATAAAGGAGATGTTCGTGATGGAGCGGAATACGGCAGCGACCACTTCGGGAATTCCGGCAACTCTGCCTGCGAGCGCGCCGAAGCCGCCGGCGAGGTCGACTGCCAGCATACCTGCCGAGGGGATGAGGAAGAAGATGAGGAAGGGGAGCCAGCCCCAGAGGATGATGGGCGCCTTGAGCTTGACGGCGGGGTTCATCGAGAAGCCCTTGATGAATACCTTGAGAAGCAGATACACCCACGCGAGCATGGAGAATGCCATGAGCGCGATGGCGCCGAGCCCCAGATAGTAGAAGATGGCGGCGCTGCTCTCTCCGATGAGGAAGTCGCGGATATAGCCCGAGATGGTGGCGGCGAGTTCTTCATCCGTATCGGTCGCTGCCGCGGATGCGGGTGCGGCCGCTGCGGCAGCCTCCAGCGACAGGGCGCGGACTGCGGGTGCGGAGGCGGTCCCTTCTCCGTCCGAGGCGAGTTCGCTGAGGATGAGGTCGACGATGGTATCCATCGAGAGGTTGCCTTCCTCATCGGTAAATTCGCCGATGTTTTCCTCTACGATCTCATCGATCTGCTGTCTGTCTTCCTCGCTGAGGGTGAGGTCGGAGAGTTCTTCATGGTCGGTCGCGGAGAGCTTGTCGTAAACTTCTTCGACGGTATCCGCCGCAAAGTCCTGCACCGCCCCGAGGTCGGCCGTGCCGCTGTTGAGAAGCTCGAGTGCCTCCTCGCTCTTCATCTCAAAATATTCGTCGTTGATCTGCGCCTCTTCGAGAATGGCCTGCTGCTCATCTTCCGAGATGTCGGGAATGGCGTCTGCGATGAGCTCTTTGGCCTTGTCCGTCGCGATCTGAGAGACCTCGGTCTTTACAGTCTCCACGAGGGTGACCTCGGCGACCTGCGTGACGACGGAGCGGAGGGCGGGGGTGACGGAAACGGCGATGTCGTCCGCCTTCCTGGCGATGAGCGCCTCCGTCTCGGCAATGGGGTTGGAACTGAAGACGGGGCCGATGAATTCAATGGTGTCGAAGGAGAGTTCAAGCTCCATCGTCTCGAGGTCGGGGTAGACAACTTCTACATCACCGACGGAAATATTGCCCACGATGGTCCTCAGGTCCTCCGCGGAGGGGGTGAGTTTGACGCGGACGGTGAAAAGCGGGATAAAGAAGTACCCCGCGATCGACGCGATGCATAGAAGCGCGACGATGACGTTCATGATCATGAGCGCTGTGCGGTGCTGCTGAACACTTTTCATATTCGTTCTCCTTATTTCTATCCGAAGGATGAATGCATGCTTGTATTTTACCAAACCCTGAAAAAAATGTCAACGATAATGAGGGGGCATGGAGGGGAAGTCTGTGCTTTCCAAAAAATTAAACGTCCGATTGGGGAGAGCGGGCAAAAAGAGGTGACTTTTTAGAAAATTTCTGTGACTTTTTTTCGTCAGCCTATTGAAATTTTGCGGCGTTTAGGCTATAATGTGATAGGTGCAATGTGCACATACACTACTATTTTTTCAGGGGGGGGACCACTGTGGAAAACATCAAAAGCGCCATAGAGAGCGGCAAGACCGCGCTCGGCATCGAGTTTGGCTCCACGCGCATCAAGGCCGTTCTCGTCAACGAGAAGAACGAGCCCATCGCCTCGGGCAGCCATACTTGGGAAAACCGTTTCGAAAACGGCATCTGGACCTATACGCTCGAGGACATCTGGAAGGGATTGCAGGACTGCTATTCCAACATGGCGTTCGCCGTCGAGCATCAGTACGGCATCAAACTCAAGAAGATCGGCGCGATCGGCTTCTCTGCCATGATGCACGGCTACATGGTGTTTGATAAGGACGACAAGCTGCTCGTGCCCTTCCGCACCTGGCGCAACAACAACGCCGAGCCTGCGGGGGATAAGCTCACCGAGCTCTTCAATTATCACATTCCCGCGCGCTGGTCGGTGGCGCACCTCTATCAGGCCATCTTGAACGGCGAGGAGCACGTCAAGGACATCGTCTTCCAGACGACGCTCGAGGGCTACATCCACTGGATGCTCACGGGGAAGAAGGTCATCGGCATCGGCGAGGCGTCGGGCATGTTCCCCGTCGACCCCGAGACCAAGCAATACGATAAGAAGATGCTTGCAATTTTCAACGACCTCATCAAGGACAAGGTATCCTTCAAAGTCGAGGACATCCTGCCCGAAATTCTGGTCGCGGGCGACAATGCGGGCACGCTCACGGAGGCGGGCGCAAAACTTCTCGACCCGTCGGGCGAACTTGAGCCCGGCATCCCGCTCTGCCCGCCCGAGGGCGACGCAGGCACGGGCATGGTCGCCACCAACTCCGTCAAAAAGCGCACGGGCAACGTCTCGGCGGGCACCTCCGTGTTCGCGATGATCGTGCTCGAGAAGGCGCTCAGTAAGCCCTATCCCGAGATCGACCTTGTGACGACGCCCGTCGGCGACCTCGTCGGTATGGTGCACTGCAACAACTGCACGTCGGACATCAACGGCTGGGTCGATTTGTTCGGCGAATTCGCGCACATCCTCGGCGTGGATATCCCCAAGTGGCGGCTGTATGACGAGCTCTACTTCGCCTCCGAGAAGGGCGACAAGGACTGCGGCGGGCTTCTTGCCTACAACTACGTCTCGGGCGAGCACGTCACGCGCGTCGACGCGGGCAGGCCGATGTTTGTTCGCACGTCGGAGAGCAAGTTCAACCTTGCAAACTTCATGCGCGCGCATCTCTATACCGCGTTCGGCGCCCTCAAGGTGGGGTGCGACATCATGCTGCGCGAGGAGGGCGTCAAGCTCGATCGCATCACGGGCCACGGCGGCCTCTTCAAAACCGAGCGCGTCGGCCAGAGCTATCTGGCTGCTGCCATCAACGCACCCGTCACCGTCATGAAGACGGCGGGCGAGGGCGGCGCATGGGGCATTGCCATTCTTGCGAACTACATGATCACGAAGGAGGAAGGCGAGAGCCTCGAGGACTACCTCGAGAACAAGGTGTTCGCAGGGCAGGAGGGCGTGACGCTCGCACCCGACCCCGCAAACGTCGAGGGCTTCGAGAAGTTCGCCAAGCGCTATGTAGAGGGCCTTCCCATCGTGCGCCAGGCCGTTGAAAGTTTGAAAGACTGACATTCGGGAGGAATGATATGTTAGAAGCATTGAAAGAAAAGGTATTAAAGGCCAATCTCGACCTCGTGAAGCACAAGCTCGTGCTCTTTACGTGGGGCAACGTCTCCGAGATCGACCGCGAGAGCGGGCTCGTCGTCATCAAGCCCTCGGGCGTCGAGTACGATGAGATGAAGGCGAGCGACATGGTCGTCGTCGACCTCAACGGCAAGGTGGTGGAGGGGGATCTTCGTCCCTCGTCGGATACGCCCACCCACCTCGAGCTCTACAAGGCGTTCCCCGACATCGGCGGCGTCACGCACACCCATTCGACGTTTGCAACGTCCTGGGCGCAGGCGGGGCGCAACATTCCCTTCTACGGCACGACGCACGCCGACTACTTCTACGGCGACATTCCCTGCGCACGCTCCCTGACGCGCGAGGAGATCGAGGGTGAGTACGAGAAGAACACCGGCCTCGTCATCATCGAAAAGTTCCGCATGGAAGGGCTCAAGCCCTTGGAAGTTCCCGGCGTCCTCGTCAAGAGCCACGGCGTGTTCGCCTTCGGCAAGGACGGCGACAACTCCGTGTATAACGCGACGGTCATCGAGGAAGTCGCCAAGATGGCAGCCATCACCGAAATGGTCAACCCCAATGTGGAGAGGGCAGACCAGTTCATGATGGACAAGCACTATTTGAGAAAGCACGGCAAGAACGCCTACTACGGGCAGATCAAGCGGTGAGAATATGATCGAGACGGAAGTGATCGCATACACGCCCGACAGCCGTAAGCGTGCGAAGCGTATCGAAGAGATCGCCAACGCCCGCGAGGCGAAGGGGGACGTCCTTGTTTCCGCCCTTGCGACTCCCAACTGCGGGGTCATCCTTGTGTTCCGCACTCCGACGGATTCGGAGAGAAAATAAGATCAAAATAGGAATGAGGTAATTTTATGAAGCAGCTCAAGAACATGAAAGACTATGTCGTCTACTGGCTGACGGGCTCCCAGACGCTGTACGGCGACGACGTGCTCCAGCACGTTGCGCAGCACTCCGAAGAGATGGCGAACTACGTCAACGAGCACGTGCCCGTCACCGTCAAGTATTTGACGACGTGCAAGAGCTCGGAAGAGATCGTTGCCGCCATCAAGCAGGTCAACGCGGACGACAACTGCATCGGCATCATCACCTGGTGCCACACCTTCTCGCCCGCCAAGATGTGGATCAAGGGTCTCAAGCTCCTGCAGAAGCCCATGCTCCACTTTGCGACGCAGTATAACGAGAAGCTCCCTTACGACACCATCGACATGGACTTCATGAACGAGAACCAGGCTGCCCACGGCGACAGAGAGTTCGGCTACATCGTCTCCCGCCTCCGCATGGACAACAAGGTGGTCGTCGGCTACTATAAGGACCCCGAGGCGCTCAAGGAGATCGCTTCGTGGTGCAAAGTGGCAGCGGGCTACGCCTTCTCCAAGGACGTCAAGGTCTGCCGCTTCTCCGACAACATGCGCAACGTCGCCGTCACCGATGGCGATAAGGTCGCGTGCCACATCGAGATGGGCTGGGAAGTGGACTACTATCCCATCGGCGACCTTGTAGACGTCATCAACACCATCACGGACGAGGAAGTGGATGCCCTCATGGCGGAATATGCCGAGAAGTACACGATGGGCACCGACCGCATCGACGTCGTGCGCGAGCAGGCGAAGTATGAGATCGCCATCGACCGCTTCTGCACCGAGAACGGCGGCTACATCGGCGTTGTCGACCACTTCGGGGCACTCCACGGCATGAACCAGCTGCCCGGCCTCGCCATTCAGGACCTGCAGGGCAAGGGCTACGGCTTCGGCGCAGAGGGCGACTGGAAGATCGCAGCGCTCGGCGCCGTCATGCAGTATATGGCAGGGCAGAAGGGCACCGGCCTCATGGAGGACTACACCTATGACCTCGTCGACGGTCTCTGCCTTGGCGCGCACATGCTGGAAGTCTCCCCGCAGTTCGCATCGACGAAGCCCGAAATTCAGGTGCACCCCCTCGGCATCGGCGGCAAGTCCGATCCCGCCCGCCTCGTCTTCGAGGGCATCGAGTCTCCCGAAGCCATCGCCGTCTCCATGGTCGACATGGGCGACAGGATCCGCCTCATCGTGCAGAAGATCGAGCTCGTGAAGTACCCCCACAAGATGCCCAAACTTCCCGTTGCGGGCTGCATGTGGAAGTATAAGCCCAACTTCAAGGAGGGCGTTGCAGCTTGGATCTATGCGGGCGGCGCGCACCACACCGTCGTCTCCTCCGTCGTCACCGCACAGGAGATGGTCGACCTCGGCAATATGTGGGGCGTGGAAGTCGTCCTCATCGACGAGAACACCAAGATCGAGGAATTCAAGAAGCAGCTCATGTGGTCGGACCAGGTTTGGAAGACCAAACTTTAAGAGTTTAAGAGAGCGCGGGGCGGTACGGCGTACTGCCCCGTATTTTTTGTGAGGTAAAATGTTTTTTCAAAAATATCTCTTCGGCGACACCGCCGTCTGTTATGTGGAGAGCGCCGTCGAGGGGCATGAAGGGAAGACGACCATCGGCCTTGCCATGTTCCCCGAAACCGCCGCATGCCCCGCCCCCGAAAAACTCTGCTGCGACAGCCTCGTGCAAGTCTCCTTCACGGGTGATGAGGGGCTCATTGACTACACGCAGGGCGTCACCATGCGCAACCGTGAGGGAACGCTCCTTCACGTTGAAGGGCAGACGGCGGACGAAAGGGGCGTCACGACCCGCCTTTCGGACGGAAAAGGAAATATCTATACGCACATTCTTGAATACAGCGAGAAGACGGGCGTCTTTTGCGTCCGCGTCGTCTATGAAAACAGCACGGGCAGTGCGTGCACGCTGGAACTTCTGGAGAGCCTTTCTTTGAGCGGCATCACCGCGCCCTCGCAGGGGAACGTTTCGACGGCGGGGCTCAAACTGCACCGCATGACGAGCGCATGGTCGCGCGAGTGCCGCCTCAAGACGGACAGCTTCTCTTCGCTCGGCCTCGACATGAGCTGGGCGCGCTACGGCGTCAAAGTGGAGAAGTGGGGGGAGGTCGGCAGCATGCCCAACCGCGGCTATTATCCCTTCGCCGCCATTGAGGACGAGAGAGCGGGTGTCGTGTGGGGCGTACAGCTCGAAGCACCCTATTCCTGGCAGATGGAAGTATATCAGGAAAAGGAGAGCTGTTCGCTCTCCTGCGGCATGGCAGACTACGAGTTCGGGCATTGGCGCAAAGTCATCCCTGCGGGCGGGCGCTTTGAGACGCCGAAAGCCTATCTCTGCGTCAAAGGAGACCTGCTCGCGGTGTGCAACGCGCTCGTTCAAGAGCAGGACGCCCGCCTTTTCGTTCCCAAGAGCGAGGAAAATATGCCCGTGCTCTTCAACGAATACTGCACGACGTGGGGCTGCCCCTCTGCGGAGAACATCAACGCCATTCTAAAGGCCATTGAGCCGTTCCAAATCGACACCTTCGTCATCGACTGCGGGTGGTATAAGCCCGACGATAAGGGCTGGTGCAACGCCATCGGCGACTGGCGGGAGAGCAAAGCGCTCTTCCCCGAGGGCATTCGGAAGGTCTCGGACGCCATCCGCGCGGCGGGCAAGCAGGCGGGTATCTGGTTTGAGTTCGAAAATGCAGGCCGCGACAGCGATTGCTTCTATGACGAGAGCAAGCTCTTAAAGAGAGACGGGCAGCTCATCACGAGCAAGAACCGCCGCTTCCTCGACTTGCGCCTGCCCGAAGTCAAGCAGTATCTCAAAGAGAGGATGCTCGACTTCCTTAAAGGAAACGGCTTTTCGTACATCAAGATCGACTACAACGACACCTACGGCATGGGCTGTGACGGCGCGGAGAGCCTCGGCGAGGGCGGGCGGCAGATTGCCGAAGAGAGCCTTATATGGCTGGAAAAGCTCAAGGAGGCCGTGCCCGATGTCGTTATCGAGAACTGTTCCTCGGGCGGCAGCCGCATCGAGCCTCTCCGCATGAGCATGGTCTCCATGTGCTCCTTCTCGGACGCGCACGAATGCAACGAGATCCCGCTCGTCGCCGCCAACGTCTCCCGCGTTATCCCCGCCCGTCAGATGCAGATTTGGGCGGTCCTTCGCGAGGGGGAGAGCGTCTCCCGCACCGTCTATTCGCTGTGCGCCGCCATGCTCGGCCGCATCTGCCTGTCGGGCGATGTGCTGCATCTCACGCCCGAGCGCATCGCGCTCATCAAAGAGGGGCTCGATTTTTACAATGAGGTCAAGGACATCGTGCGATATGGCGACATTGCCCTCATCGAAAACACGGTGGAGTACTACCGCGCCCCTATAGGAAGGCAGGTGTATGAGAAGGAATATGGGGCGAGAAAGCTCGTCATCGTGCACTTTTTGGAAGATGAAGAGCGGCTGTTGCTCCCGCTCAAAGGCTATACCTTAAAGCGTGCCTTTACCGACCTTAACTATTCGGCGGAGGGCGAACTTAGGATCGAGGGCAAACCCTTCACTGCGGCGGCGTTCCTGCTGGAGCGGAGCGTTTGAGGGGAGCTGAAAATTTTGTGAATATGGGCCCGGGCATTGACTTTTGCTGTCCGAGCCCTTATAATAAAGGGGAAGTTTTTTGCCTTTGGAGGACAAAATGCAACGCTTACAGCGCGTGAAGGAACTTCTGAAAGAGCATCATCAGGAACACCTGCTCGCCTTTTGGGTGGAGCTGAACGGCGCGGAGCGCGAGGAGCTGCTCTCTGAGATCGAACAGATCGATTGGAACATCTTCTCCCCCGAAGCGCACATTGGGCCCGTCAAGGGGGATATTTCGCCCATCGAGGGGCTGCTCGTGCCCGAGATCGAAGCGCGGAGAAGGGAGTTCTTCGAGGCGGGCAAAGCCGCCATTCAAGCGGGCAAAGTTGCAGCTTTATTGCTTGCAGGCGGGCAGGGAACGCGCCTCGGGTATCCGGGCGCAAAGGGCACGGTAAATATCGGCCTTTCCCGCCCCTTATATATCTACGAGTGCCTTATCAACAACCTTTTGGAAGTGACGAAGGCGTGCGGTGCGTATGTGCCCCTCTATATCATGACGAGCGGCAAGACGGACAGCGAGACGCGCGCTTTTTTGAAGGAGCACGCCTACTTCGGCTATCCCGAGGAAGAAGTGCGCTTCTTTTTGCAGGATATGGCGCCTGCGACCGACTTTTCGGGCAACATTTTGCTGGAAGAGAGGGGCAGGCTCGCGCTCTCGCCCAACGGCAACGGGGGATGCTTTTCTTCGCTCAAGCGGGCGGGGCTGTGGGAAGAGGCTAAAAAGCGCGGCGTGGAGTGGTTCAACGTCTTTGCCGTCGATAACGTCCTGCAGCGCATTGCAGACCCCGTGTTTGTGGGCGCGACGGTCTTGTCAAACGCAAACTGCGGGGCGAAATTCGTCAAGAAGTGTGAGCCCCACGAACGGGTGGGGGTCCTATGCCTTCGCGGCGGCGTGCCCGATGTGGTGGAATATTACGACCTTCCCGAAGAAATGGCGAATTTGCGCGATGAGAGGGGGGAGCTTGTCTACTCCTTCGGCGTTATCTTAAACTATCTCTTCAAGCGCGAGGCGCTTGAAAGTATTGAAAGGAGCACGATTCCCGTGCATCTTGCGAAAAAGAAGGTGCCCTATCTCAATGAGGCGGGCGAAAAGGTCGTGCCCGAGACGGAGAATGCGTATAAATACGAGACGCTCGCCGTCGACATCGTGCGGCTCATGGGAAGCTGCCTCCCCTTCGAGGCGGTACGCGAACACGAATTTGCCCCCATCAAGAATGCGACGGGCGCGGACAGCATCGAAAGCGCCCGTGAACTATTACAAAAAAACGGAGTGAAACTATAATGGAAGAACAGGCCTCTCAGGTAACGATGGACTTTGCGGGGAAGCTCATTGATTTGAGCCGCGTCATCGTCGAGATCTTCAAGACCAACAACTTGGACAAGCTCCCCGAGATGAACCGCATCATCAAGGAGATGTACCGCCTCCAGCACGGCAGCGAGGATCCTGCCATGCAGACCATCGACGTGGAGGCGAACGTGATTTACACCAATTTCGATATGCTCGTCAAGGTGTTGAAGACGGCGGAGACGGAGAACGATTTGGAGAGCCTTCAGGCTGCCGTCAACAAATTTTTGCACAACATCAACGAGGCGACGGTGAACATTGCCGCCATGTTTGGCCTCGTCTGAGGCGCTTCAACTTGAAAAACAGGGAGAATGATATGAAGACGAAAATTTTTGCAGACGCGAACTTGCGCGTCGGAGCGATCGACAGGAACATCTTCGGCTCGTTCATCGAGCACCTCGGAAGAGCCGTGTACGAGGGCATCTATGAGCCCGGTCATCCCACGGCGGATGAAAACGGCTTCAGGGGCGATGTTTTAGAGCTCATCAGGGAGCTCAACGTGCCCATCGTCCGCTACCCGGGCGGGAATTTCCTCTCGGGGTATGATTGGCGGGACGGCATCGGCCCGCGCGAAAGCCGCCCGACCCGCCTCGACCTTGCTTGGTTCTCGACGGAGACCAACGAGTTCGGCACGGACGAGTTCATGAAGTGGTGCAAGAAGGCGGGCATCACCCCGATGATGGCTGTCAATATGGGTACGGGCAGCATTTTGGACGCCGCGCACCTCGTTGAATACTGCAACCATGCGGGCGGCACGACGATCTCCGACATGCGCCGCGCCAACGGGGCGGAGGATCCCTACAACGTCAAGTACTGGTGCATCGGCAACGAGATGGACGGCCCCTGGCAGACGGGGCACCTTACGGCAGACGAGTACGGCAAGAAGGCTTTGGAGGCTGCCAAGGTCATGCGCTGGACGAACGGCGAGCACGAAAAGGACGCCCCGCACGATCTCAAGCTCATTGTCTCGGGCTCGTCCAACCACGAGATGAAGTCCTTCCCCGAGTGGGACCGCGTCGTCCTCGAGCACACCTACGAGGCCGTCGATTACCTCTCCATGCACCGCTACTATCAGTACGACGAGGACAGGAAGCGCCCCTTGGAGGACTTTCTGGGCTCTGCCGACGACATGAACGAATACATCGGAACGCTGAAGGCGACCATCGAATACGTCCGCGCGAAGGTGCGCTCCAAACGGCACCTTAAGATCAGCTTCGATGAGTGGAACATCTGGACGGTGGACGCGCCCCGCACCGAGCCCCTTTGGAAGAAGGCCCCTCATCTTCTCGAAGATGTCTACACCTTCCGCGACGCGCTCGTCTTTGCGGGCCTCATGAATACGCTCCTCAATAACTGCGACGTCGTCAAGATCGCCTGCCTTGCACAGCTCGTCAACGTCATTGCGCCCATCATGACGAAGAAGGGCGGCGGCACCTTCAAGCAGGCGTCCTTCTATCCCTTCCGCTATCTTGCGGGCAATGCCTCGGGCGAGACGGTGCGCACCTTCTCGGATACCGACACCTTCGAGAATATGTATGGCACGGCGCGCTATATCAACGAGGCGGTCACGCACGATAGGGAAAAGCGCGAAGTGTGCGTCTCCCTTTGCAACTACAGCCAAACTGCACGCGAGGTGGAGCTCGAACTTCGCTCCTTCGGGGCGCTCAAAGCAAAGGAGTACGTCCGCATGACGAACAGCGATTTGGGCGCCGTCAACGGCTTTGACCATCCCGATACCGTCAAACCCGAACTTTTGGACGTGCCCGCGGTGAAGGACGGCTCGCTCGTCTCCCTCACGCTTGCGCCCATGAGCTGGAGCTTTTTGCGCTTCACCTACTAAATATTGAGGATACGAAAGATATAATTTATGGCAAAGGGAACTAAGAAAACACCGAAGCAGCGCCTTCGGATTGCTGCGATTGTTATTGCTATTATTCTGGCATTGATTGCCGTATGGTCCGTCTATTATTTTGGAATACAGGGCCATACATGGAATGACTTTATGGCCTCTTTAGAGGAGACGGAGGAGCCTGAACCCGAACCCGAGCCCGAGCCTGAACCCGAACCCGAGCCCGAACCCGAGCCCGAGCCTGAACCCGAACCCGAGCCCGAGCCCGAACCCGAGCCCGAGCCCGAACCTGATGAACCCGGCACCATCGAGACGGGGGAGCTTAGTATCAACTTTTTGGAGCTCGGCAATAAGTACACGGGAGATAGCACGCTCATCAAGATCGGAAACACGGAGGTGCTCATCGATGCGGGCTCCAGAAAGGGCTCTGCCGAGACGCTCATCCCCGCCATCTCCGAATACTGCACGGACGGCGTCCTCGAGTACGTCATTGCGACGCACGCCGACCAGGACCATATCGCGGCCTTTGTGGGCACGAACGATTTCCCGGGCGTCTTTGAAAGTTTCGAGTGCGAGGTCATCATCGACTTCCCGCGGACGAATAAGGACACCGTCATCTACAACGAATACCTCGAGGAACGCGACAGGGAAGTGGAAGCGGGGGCAGAGCACTACACCGCCCTCGAGTGCTGGAACGAGACGGAGGGCGCATCGAGAAGTTACACCCTCTCCGAGGGCGTGACGATGAACTTCCTCTATCAGAAGTTCTACGAAGAGGACTCTTCGGACGAGAACAACTACTCCGTCTGCATGCTTTTAACGCAGGGCGACTACAACTACCTCTTCACGGGCGATTTGGAAGAGGAAGGGGAGCAATCGCTTGTGGAGAGCAATGAGCTGCCGCAGTGCAAGCTCTTTAAGGGCGGCCATCACGGCAGCAAGACGTCCTCAACGGAGGCGCTTCTTTCTGTCATCCGCCCCGAGATCGTGTGCGTGTGCTGCTGCGCGGGTTCGCCCGAGTACACCGTAAACAACGACAACACCTTCCCCACGCAGGCGATGATCGACCGCGTTGCAAAGTACACCGACCAAATCTATGTGACTTCCCTCGCCGTTAACGTCGATTGGGAGGAGGAGAGCTGGGACTATACTTCTATGAACGGCACCATTACCTACGTCTCTGATGGCAAAGAATGGTCCATCTCGGGCAGCAACAATTCGACGATCTTAAAGGACACCGCGTGGTTCAAGGAGAACAGAGTGTGGCCGGGTGCGTAAGCGCCCAAAACCTGCACCATCTTGCATATGAGAGGGCTTCCCGCAAAAAGGGGAGCTCTTTTTGCATATTTCGGCAAAACTCCCCGAAATATGTTCTCTCATTTTTAGTATGCTTGGAGAAAAGGTGCGCGCGAGGAGAACAAACATGGCAAGAAAGATCGTCGTTACATCGGGGAAGGGGGGCGTCGGCAAGACGACGGTCACCGCCAACCTCGGGGTACAGCTCGCAAAGAGCGGGTGCCGCGTCATTGTGTGCGACCTCGACTTCGGTCTCAACAACGTGGATGTGGTGCTGGGCGTTGAAAACCTTGCGAGCTTCGACGTCATCGACGCCATCGAGGGCCGCTGCCGCCCCAAACAGGCGCTCGTGAGGCACCCGCACTACCCCAATCTCTACTCTCTTTCAAGCAACCGCATCTCCGAACGCTATGTCTCCCCGCAGGCAGTACGGCTCATTTTGGATACCATCGCGCCGCAGTTTGAGTACATCCTCATCGATTCGCCTGCGGGCATCGACGAGGGCTTTCACCGCGCCGTTGCCTGTGCGGAGGAAGCACTGCTCGTCACCACGCCGCACATCTCCGCGATGCGCGATGCCGACCGCGTGGGCAATATGCTGAAAGGCTACAGGCTGACGCAAATAGGCCTCGTCGTCAACATGGTGCGGGGAGACTTGGTGCGGCGGGGCGAGGTGCTGACGCCCGAGGAAATTTCCAAAGCGCTCCGCCTTCCGCTCACCGCCATTGTGCCCGAGGAAGATAAGATCTTTTTGGAGAACGTTTTGGACCGCGGCAAGTCATTCAAGCAGCTTGCGAACTACTACATGGGCGCCAAGCCCGAGGAAGAGAGCGAGAGGAAGTACTCGGGGCTTTTGGGCGCATTTTTCAAAGGACTTAAAAGGGGGTAAACCATGCGAAGTGAAGTGACCAAGGAACGGCTCAAGAACATCTTACATGCCGACAAAGAGGAAATGAACGAGGTGACGCGCGAGGCGTGCCTCAAAGAATTTGCGCGCGTTGCGGGGGAGTACTTCGAACCCGAGGGCGAAATTTCCATGAGTATGCACCGCGCAAAGAACTGTTTTGAAGTGAGCGTCTCCTTCCGTGCAAACCGTGTGAAAAATTTTTCGCTCGTCAAGTGAAAGCCTTAAACTTTGTTGACAAATGGTGCGGTTTTTGGTAAAATATGGAAAATATTCAAAGAGCGCCAAAGAGCGCTCCAATCTGACTCAGGACGGAGAGCACTATGAGAAACTTTGCGATCGTAACCGATTCCGCCTCCGATCTTCCAGCGGAATACTTTAAAAAGCACCAAATTGCCTGTGTCGACCTCGGCTTTAACCTCGACGGCGTCACCTACGGCGGCACGAGCGGCAACAAGATGGACGTCAAAGTCTTTTACGACAAGCTGCGTGGGGGCGCGATGCCCACGACCTTCCAGGTGACGCCCGAACAGGCGCGCCAGACCATTGAACCGCTCGTCAAAGCGGGGAATGACGTGCTCGTCCTCGCCTTTTCCTCGGGCCTTTCGGGTACGGCAAACAGCTTCGTCATCGCCGCGCGAGACCTCATGGAGGACTACAAGGGCCGCCACATCGAGGTGGTCGATTCGCTGTGCGCCTCCCTCGGCGAGGGCCTGTTCGTCGACTATGTCGTGAAAAAAGCCGACGAGGGCGTGAGCCTCAAAGAGTGCCGCGACTATGCGGAGGGCTTAAAGCAGCACATCTGCCACTTCTTCACGGTGGATAATCTCTTCCACTTAAAGCGCGGCGGGAGAGTCTCCGCAGCGACGGCCGTTGTGGGCACCATGCTCAACATCAAACCCGTGCTGCACGTCGACCACGAGGGGCACCTCATCGCGATCGGCAAGGCGATGGGCAGAAAGAAGTCCATCTCCGCGCTCGTCGACCACATGAAGGAGCTGCAGACGATGGGCAAGAACGACCCCATCTTCATCAGCCACGGCGACTGCATGGACGACGTAAATTACCTCATTTCCCTTTTGAAGATGAACTTCCCCGGGCACGAGATCAAGGTGAACTATGTGGGGAACGTCATCGGCACCCACTCGGGCGCAGGTACGCTCGCACTCTTCTTCCTCGGTTCTCACCGTTGAGAGGGCGGGGCTGATAATTGAAAAGACGGCTCCCCTCCCATGAAAGGGGAGCCGATACGGAAGGATGGCGGAGCGGTCGAACGCGGCGGTCTTGAAAACCGTTGAGGGTCACACCTCCGGGGGTTCGAATCCCTCTCCTTCCGCCAAAAGAGAAGGGCGCACTGCGCCCTTCTTTCTTTATGCGGAAGGAGAGTTGTGGGGAATATCCGCGGTTTGCCTCGCCGAAGTTGAGATATAAGCGTCTGCAAGCGGAAGGCGATGGGGGAGAGGCTGCTTATTTCGACAGATATCGAAATATAATGGTATAAATCGAGTCGTCTTATTTAGAAATTCATCGAAATAAGGCGGTTTTCGCCGCAAAAAAAGGCTTCCCGCGGGGGAAGTCCTTAAAATTTTTATTAAAGGGGGAGTGGAACAGCCCGTGCCCGCCATCGAGCGGCAGTCATATGCGCTCGGCGGCGCCCTCTGCGGCGTTTTCTCGGAGGGCGTTGCGCAGCCTCTTCTTTCTCTTTATGCCGTCGATGATCATGTAAATGCCCGAAAAGAGCGTATAGGCGCACACGGCAAAGCCGAGGGTGGCGTTAAATTCAACGGGCATGAGCTCTCCCGCTGCGGCGGAGAGAGTGATGTTGAGCGAGAACAGCGAGACGAGCGCGTCCGTCAGATTGAGATTTCTCAGCGACTGTGCGATGGGCTCGTGCGAGCGCCCCGACTTCACCTTATTGACGATGGCGAGCGTCACCTTATAGAAGGTGTAGGCGGCGTTGGAGATGGCAAGGACGAGGCCTGTCTCGGTCACCTGCGGATTGGAGATCATAAAGGCGATGATACCGGAGAGCGTCCCTTCGAGCACGATGAGTGCCGCGCCGCTGAAGAGGTAGATGGAGAGCCGCGCCCGCAAAAAGCCGCTCGAACCCTTGCCGTACTTTTTGAATGCCTTTCCCGAAAGCAGGATGACGAGCAGTCTTATCACCATGAGCGCGAAGTAATAAGACATGAGGACGTAGTACCACGTCGAGGAGTGATAGATGGCCGTCACGCCATTGACGATGACATAGGCGAAGTTGATGAGTGCCGTGAGCGCCGAAAAGAACAGCGTGCGGAGGGAGTAGCTCTCGGCAAACGGCTTGGTATATTTGTTGCGGCGGAGCTTCTCCTTTGCGGCGTGTTTGGCTTTTGAAACCCACTTGACTATCGTATAGATGGCGTAGGAAAGCAGCAGCGCCGTGACGGTATAGATGAGGGCGGCGAAAAATTCCTCTTCCCACCCCGAGGTGGAAAGATACGCAGTGGCAACGATGAGCCCCGCCGTCACAGGGTATAAAAGGAGCAAAAACCACACGGGCGGCTCCCTTAAAAAAGCAAAGAACTTTTTCAAGGGCATCCTCCCGCGCGGCAATGCGTTCGCCGATGAAGTTTTTTGAATTGCTGCGCCATAACGTCCTCTTTTGTTTCATCATACCAAAAAGGGCGGAATTTTACAAGGGAAAATGCATATTTTTTGGCAGATGGGTGCGCTTTTGTCTTTAATCATGCTATAATGAAGGAAAAGCGGGAGGAACATCTTCCGCGGGGGAGAGAATATGTGGGAATTGTTGCTATCGGCGGGCATTCCGTCCGTCATCGTCACTTGCGTCGTGACGGCGCTCTTCCGAAGATTAGAGCGGCGTGAAGCGAAACGCGCGGCAGAGACAAAGCGGCGCGAGGAGGAGCGGCACAAGCTCGAGCTCTTGCAGATCCGCGGCACGCTCGCCGCGATGAGTCTGGGCGAGGCGACAGCGACCGCCTTAAAGCGCGGGCACGCGAACGGGGAGACGGACAGGGCGCTCGAATACGAGCAGAAGGTCAAGCACGAGATGCGTGCGTTTTTGGAAAAGAGCGGCGTTGAACACGTCGTCTGAAAAAATGGCCGCAAACTGCGGCAAAGGGGGAGAATATGCAGAATGCAGTGGAGATCGTCACCATTCCGGTGATCGCCGCCATCGTGTATGGCGTGATGGCGGTGTATGCAAAGTTGGTGGAGGGGAAGGCCGCCGTGTGGACGAGCCTCATTCCCGTGTGGGCGGGGCTCTTGGGAACGGCGCTGGGCGTTGTCGCCTTCTACCTCGTGCCCGAGGCGATGCCCGCGGACAACGTGCTCATGGCGGTGCTTTTAGGCCTCTCGTCGGGCCTTGCCGCAACGGGGGCGGACCAGGTTTATAAGCAGATCAGAAAGTCGGGGGAGTCATGAACGACATTAAGCTCGAAAAGGCAAAGCGGGGGATAAAGACCGCCCTCTATTGGCTCGTCTCGCTCACATGGGGCGGGGTGATGACGCTCTTGGGCGCGCTCATCGCCCTTGCGCTTCTCATTACGGGGCACAAGCCCAGGCGCCTTGGGCCCAACGTCTATTTCGAGACAGGCCGCGGTTGGGGCGGCATGGAGTACGGTGCATTCTTCTTTACGGCGAAGGACGCCTCCAACGCAACGCGCCTGCACGAGGCGGGGCACGGCATCCAGAATCTCTTTTTAGGGCCGCTGATGCCCTTTGTCGTGTGCATTCCGTCCGCCGTGCGCTATTGGATGCGGCACGCAAGAACTTTGAACGGAAAGAAGGCGTTTTCGGGCAGCCTCTGCGCGCTCTTGGGGGCGCTCGGAGCGGGGCTAATTGTCCTCTCGGCTTTGTGCGGCGCGGTGGGCGGGTATTTCGCCCTGCTGCTTGTGGGCGCGGCGCTCGCCGTCTATGCACTCATCCTTGCCGTGTGGCTGTTCGCCGTGGAAATTCCCAAATACAAGAACGGCGCGTATGTGCCGTACGACAGCATTTGGTTCGAGGATTCGGCGACCCGCCTCGGGCAAAAATATTACGGCGCTCATTCTTAACTGTCTTCTTATTCATAGGATGGGGCGGCGCGCGAAATTTCGCGCGCCGCCCTTCCAATATAGCGCGGCGGCGCATCCCAAACGGGATGCGCCGCCGCGCTCACATAATACTTTTTCCATCCCAAGGAGACGAAAATATTAAGAACGGTTCTGCTCGTCGACGATGTTGTCGGCGTGATACATCTTGCGAAGGAGCGGCTTTTCGATCTTGCCCGTGGCGTTCCGCGGCACCTTCGCGAAGATGATGCGGCGGGGGCGCTTGTAGCGGGGGAGTTCCATGCAGAACGCATTGATCTCCTCTTCCGTACATTCGACGCCCTGCGGGGTTTCCACGATGGCGCAGGCAATTTCGCCGAGGCGCGGGTCGGGAAGGCCGATAACGGCAACGTCCTTGATCTTCGGGCACTTTGCCATAAAGTTCTCGATCTCGACGGGATACAAATTCTCGCCGCCCGAGACGATGACGTCCTTCTTTCTGTCGACCAAATAGTAGAAGCCGTCCTCGTCCTGCCGTGCCATGTCGCCCGTTAAGAGCCACTCGCCGCGCATGACTTCTTTGGTCGCCTCTTCGTTGCGGTAGTAGCACAGCATGACGCCGGGGCCCTTCAACGAGAGCTCGCCCACTTCGCCCTGCTCCACTTCCGTCACGCCGTCCTCCTTGACGATGCGCACCTGCCAGCCGTAGCCGGGAATGCCGATGGCGCCCACTTTGTTAAGATTGCCGATGCCGAGGTGCACCGCGCCCGGTCCGATGGATTCCGAGAGGCCGTAGTTGGTGTCGTACGCCTGCCCGGGGAAGTAATTCTGCCAGCGCTTGATGAGGCTCTGCGGCACGGGCTGCGCGCCGATGTGCATGAGGCGGAATTGGCGGATATTAAAGTTGTTGAGTTTGAGCTCGCCGCTGTCCAGCTTCTCGAGGATATCCTGCGCCCACGGCACGAGCAGCCATACGATGGTGCAGCGTTCGTTGGAGATGGCCTCCATGATGGTGAGGGGAGACGTGCCGCGAAGGAGCACCGCCTTGCTCGCCGACATCAGGCTTCCCATCCAGTGCATCTTGGCGCCCGTATGATAGAGGGGCGGGATGAGCAGGAATACGTCGTCGCGCGTCTGGCGGTGGTGGATGTATTCGACCTGCGCCGCGTGCATGAGCGAACGGTGCGCGTGCAGAATGGCCTTGGGGAAGCCCGTCGTGCCGCTCGAAAAGTAGATGGCGGCCTCGTCCTCGTCCGAAAGCTCGATGTCGGGCTTGACGGAAGAATAGTTATTCACCTGCTGGTCGTAGCTCTCGGCAAAGGTGGGCACCATCTGCCCGCCCACGAATAAGAGAATGCGGCACTTGCCGATCTCGTCGGCAATTTCTTCGACACGCCCGATGAACTCGGGCCCGAAGAGCAGGATGTTGACCTCGGCTAAATCGAGGCAGTACTTGATCTCCTCCGCCGTATAGCGGAAGTTGAGGGGCACGGCGAGCGCACCCGTCTTTAAGATGCCGAAGTAGATGGGCAGCCATTCGAGGCAGTTCATAAGGAGAATGCCCACCTTGTCGCCCTTCTTGATGCCGCGGGAGAGCAGCATGTTGGCAACGCGGTTTGCCTTCTCATCAAAGACGCGCCAGGTAATTTCGCGGCGGTAGTGGCAGAGGGGGTTGCTCTCGACGAGGGCATACTCCCGCCACGTCCTTCGCGTCTTTTCCTGAATTTCTGGGTTGAGTTCGACGAGCGCCACGTCGTTGGGGTAGACCGCGGCGTTTCTCTCTAACAGTTGGGTGATTGGCATGGAAGGTCTCTTTTTTAGTAGAGTTTTCTCTTGTCGATGACGCGCACCGCCTTGCCCTCGCTCCTTGTGATGGACTTGGGCTCAACGAGGTGCACGTTCGCCGTGATGCCCAGCATGGAGCGGAGCGCGGAGACGAGCTTGCGCTCTGCCGCCTTCACGGTGTCGAGGTCGGAGGGCATGTCCGCCTTCCTCTCAACGTTGACGTCGAGCGTGTCGGTGTTGTTGACGCGGTCGACGAGGATCTGATAGTTGGGCTCATAGCCGTGGTTTAAGAGCACGGTCTCGATCTGCGAAGGGAACACATTGACGCCGCGGATGATGAGCATGTCGTCGCTTCTGCCCAAGGGCTTGCTCATCTTGATGAGCGTTCTCCCGCACGAGCAGGGCTTGCGCGAAAGCACGCAGATATCCTTGGTGCGGTATCTGAGAAGGGGGAAGGCCTCCTTGTCGAGCGAGGTAAACACGAGCTCGCCCTTGCTCCCCTCGGGCAGCACTTCGCCCGTCTCGGGGTCGATGATCTCGGGGTAGAAGTGGTCCTCGCAGATGTGCATGCCCGTCTGCTCCTCGCACTCGAACGAGACGCCGGGGCCGGAGATCTCCGTGAGGCCGTAGATGTCATACGCCTTGATGCCGAGCTTCTTTTCAAGCTCTTTTCTCATCTCCTGCGTCCACGCCTCCGCGCCGAAGATGCCTGCGCGCAGCTTGATCTGATCGCGGAGCCCCTTCTCTTCGACGGCCTCTGCAAGATACATCGCGTACGAGGGGGTGCAGCAGAGGAAGGTCGCCTGAAGATCGACCATGAACTGAATCTGCCTGTCGGTATTGCCCGAAGAGGTGGGAATGGTGAGGCAGCCCACCTTATGCGAACCGCCGTCAAGACCCGGCCCGCCCGTAAACAGGCCGTAGCCGTAGCTCACCTGCACGACGTCGGAATTATCGCCGCCAGCCGCCACGATGGCGCGCGCACAGCACTCTTCCCAGATGTCCAGATCTTCCTGCGTATAGAAGGCGACGACGCGCTTGCCCGTCGTGCCCGAAGTGGACTGGATGCGTACACAGCGCTCTAAGGGGGTCGCAAGCAGGCCGTAGGGGTAGGCGATGCGAAGATCCTCCTTCGTGAGGAAGGGGAGCAGGTGAATGTCGTCGAGGCTCTTGATGTCCTCGGGCTTCACGCCCTTTTCCTCCATCTTTTGGCGGTAGTAGGGCACGTTGTCGTAGACGTGCCTCACCTGCTTCAAGAACTTCTCGTTCTGCAGGGCGTGCATTTCCTCGCGAGACATGGTCTCTTCGTGCGGCTGGTAGTACTTTTGCATGGGTATTCTCTCCTTTTTCCCTTATCTATATTTTTATTTTTGTTCGGAAGCTCTTCCGAGATCAAACGCCTTCAAATTGAGGTCAATGAATTTCTTGGGCACACATTCGCGGATGGCCTCGCGCCAGTCCTCGACGTCGTAGTCAAAGTACGAGGAAAGCCTGCCCAAGAGCACGATATTCACGGCCTTCTCGCTGCCCGCCTCGCGCGCGAGGGATAAGCAGTCGAATGCGTCGATCTTGACGCCCAAAGAGGCGATCTTCTCCGCGAGGTCTTCGGGGTACTTGGCTGCGCCCGTGATGACAGGCATGGGGTCGATGCGCTGCGTATTCGTTACGATGACGCCGCCTTCCTTCAAATATTCCGTCCAGCGGGCGGCCTCTAAGAGCTCGAAGGAGACGATGAAGTCCGCCTCGCCCCTGTCGATGACGGGGGAGTACACCTTATCGCCGTAGCGCACATAGGTGACGACGCTGCCCCCGCGCTGGCTCATGCCGTGCACTTCGGAGACCTTGACGTCATACCCGTATTTGAGGAGCAGATGCCCCAATAATTTACTTGCGAGCAGCGAGCCCTGCCCGCCCACGCCCACGATCATGATATTTTTCGTCTGCATACCGTCCTCCTTAACCCTGAATGGCGCCGAACTTGCACAGCTCTTCGCACACGCCGCAGCCGACGCACTGGGTGCTGTCGATGACGGCCTTTCCCTCGCGCATGCTGATGGCGGGGCAGCCCAGCTTCATGCACGCCTTGCAGCTTCTGCACTTGTCCGCCTCCACATGAAGGGGCGGGGCGTGCTTAACATACTTCAAAAGGGCGCAGGGGCGGCGGCTGATGATGACGGACGCCTCGTCCGCTGCAAGCTCTTCCAAAAGTACCTTTTCGGTGGAGGCGAGGTCATAGGGGTCTACAACGCGCACGCGCGTAAAGCCCATGGCTCTGCAGAGGGCCTCCAAATCGATCTTGCCCGCAGGGTCGCCCTTGATGTTGTAACCCGTGGTGGGGTTCTGCTGATGGCCCGTCATGCCCGTAATGGAGTTGTCGAGAATGATGCAGGTGGAGACGCTCCGGTTGTAGGCGATGTTGGCAAGGCCGGTCATGCCCGAGTGCATGAAGGTACTGTCCCCGATGACGGCGACCGTCCTTTTCGCGCTCTCCCCGTCCAAAGCCTTGTTGAAGCCGTGGATGCCCGAGAGCGACGCGCCCATGCAGGTGGAGAGGTCGAGGGCATTGAGGGGGGCCGTCGCACCCAGCGTGTAGCAGCCGATGTCGCCGAACACGGTGAGCTTGTGTTTTGCAAGAAGATAGAACATCCCCCTGTGCGGGCAGCCCGCGCACATCACGGGCGGGCGGGGCGGCACGGCTTCTTCAAGCTTCTTCCCCGCATGCACGGGGCGGCCGAAGGCGGCGGCTATTTTGTTCTGCGAGTACTCGTCCTCGAGCGGCAGAATGTTCTTGCCGATGACCGCAAGCCCCATCTCCTTGCAGGCATTTTCGATGACGGGGTCGAGCTCTTCGACAACGGCAAGCGCCTTCACTTCGGAGGCAAACTCACGAATGAGCTTTTTGGGGAGCGGATGCACCATGCCGAGCTTGAGAACGCTCGCGCTTTCCCCGAACACTTCCTTCACATACTCATAGGACGTAGAGGACGTGATGATGCCGAGCTCCTTCCCGCCCCATTCGATGTGGTTGAGGGGGGAGCTCTCCGCGTATTCCTCAAGCGCCCGCATGCGGTTTTCCACATCGTAGTGCCGCCGCTTGGCATTGGCGGGCATCATAACATTCTTTTGAATATTCTTTTGATAGGGCTTCAATTCGGGAACGACGCGCTCACCCGTTTCGACAACGCTCTGCGAATGTGCAACGCGCGTGCACATCTTGATGATGACGGGCGTGTCGAACGATTCGGAAATTTCATAGGCAATTTTTGCAAAGGCGAGGGCCTCGCTGCTGTCCGAGGGCTCCAGCATGGGAATTTTGGCGGCAATGGCGTAGTGGCGGGAGTCCTGCTCGTTCTGCGAGGAATGCATGCCCGCATCGTCCGCGACGCAGATGACCATGCCTGCATTCACGCCCGTATAGGCGATGGTAAAGAGGGGGTCTGCCGCCACGTTGAGGCCGACGTGCTTCATGCCGCAGAAGCTGCGTCTTCCCGCCATGCACGCGCCGAACGCCGCTTCCATCGCGACCTTTTCGTTGGGCGCCCACTCCGAATACACTTCGTCGAACTTTGCAAGCTCTTCCGTCACTTCCGTACTCGGGGTACCCGGGTAGGAGGAGGCGACGCAGCAGCCCGCTTCATACAGGCCGCGCGCGAGCGCCGCATTGCCCAGCATCAGTTGTTTGCTCATAATGTTACTCCTTACATAGATCTTGCCTTGCGCCTTCGAAGAGAAGCGCAAAGGGCGAATTACAATTGCAGCAGCTTTTTGGCGTTGCTCCCCAAGATGAGCGCCTTTTCCTCGTCAGAGAGGGGAGCGCGCTTGATGATCTCCACCTGCTCTTGATGCTCCGTCCACGGGCTGTCCGTGCCGAAGAGGACGCGCTCTGCGCCCATTTCTTTGACGAGTTTGCAAAACCGCTCCGTCGAGAGCTGCTTTATGCGGCTCTCTTTCGGGAAGTCGTCCTGATAGGCGATCTCGCCGAGCGAAAAGGCGGTATCGAAGTAGACTTCCGTCTCCAAGAGGTAGTCTTCGACCTCCTGCCAGAGCTGCCATCCGCCCATGTGCGCGACGACGAGCTTTTGGGGTCTCACCGCCTCATACAAAAGCCGTGTCTGACGGGGGGATGCCCACTCGCCCGCAATGCCGATGTCGATGCCCCCGTGCACGAGGGTGATAAGGCCCAAGGCTTCCGCTTCGCCCACGATGCGCTGATAGCGGATGTCGTTGAAGGCGACCTGCTGATAGGCAGGGTGCAATTTCACGCCCTTTAAGCCCAGCTCCTTGATGCGTTTTAACTCTTCCTTATAGTTGGGCGTATCGGGGTGCATGCCGCCGAAGGAAAAGACGTGCGTCCTTTGCGTCTCCTCGTTGACGAGGGCGGCGGCGCGGTTGATTTTCTCCGTCTTTACAGGGTTGGTGACGACGGGCAGCACGACGGCGAGCGAAATGCCCGCCTCGCCGATGCTTTGGGAGAGCCCCGAAACGGTGCCGTCCGAAAACGCCTTGGTGCGGCTTCTGCCCTCGAGGGCGTGGATGGTCCTTTCCGCAATGGCGTCGGGAAAGGTATGGGTGTGAAAGTCGATGATGTCGTACATTTGCATAGTCATATTTGAGGCGCTTTTCCGTTAATTATATCACATTTTTTAGCAAAGGTGAAATGTTTGCGCGGCAAATATGCAAATTCGGACAAATTTTTTGCCCGCGTCGCCTCATTTTGTTTGTAATTTTATGCGGGATATGGTACTATCAATGAGAAAAATTGCAGTATAAGGTGATAATATGCAAATCGTACTCTACATCGTCATGCTCGTCATCTTCTTCGGCATCATGATCGCCGTCGGCTTTGTCTGCCGCAAAAAGGCGTCCTCTTCGGAGGGCTTCGTGCTCGGCGGCAGGAGCGTCGGCCCGTGGCTCACCGCCTTTGCTTACGGCACGAGCTACTTCTCCGCCGTCGTATTTGTGGGGTACGCCGGGCAGTTCGGCTGGCGGTTCGGGCTCGCGTCCACTTGGATCGGCCTCGGCAACGCCGCGCTCGGGTCGCTCCTTGCCTGGGTGGTGTTGGGGAGAAGGACGCGCGTCATGTCGCAGCACCTTCAAAGCTCCACGATGAGCGACTTCTTCGGCAAGCGCTATTTGAGCCCTGCCTTAAAAATAGCCTCCGCTGTCATCATCTTCATCTTTTTGATTCCGTACACCGCGTCGCTCTACAACGGCCTTTCCCGCCTCTTTGCGATGGCATTCCACATCGACTTCTGGATCTGCATCGTCATCATGGCGGTGCTGACGGCCGTCTACGTCGTTGCGGGCGGCTACACGGCGACGGCGGTCAACGACTTCATTCAGGGCATCATCATGCTCGTGGGCATCGTCGCGGTCATTGTGGCTGTCATCGTGAACGGCGGCGGCTGGGAGCAAATTTTAACAGACCTCTCCCACGTCTCCGACCCTTCGGTCTCCGACCAGGCGGGCGTGTTTACGTCCTTCTTCGGCCCCGATATCCTCTCGCTCTTGTTTGTCGTCGTCTTGACGTCGCTCGGCACATGGGGGCTCCCGCAGATGGTGCAGAAGTTCTACGCCATCAAGGACGAGAGCGCCATCAAAAAGGGCACGCTCATCTCTACGCTCTTCGCGGTCGTCGTCGCGGGCGGCTGCTACTTCTTGGGCGGATTTGCGCGCCTCTACCCCGAGGCCTTCGCGGAAGGGGGGTACGACGCCATCATCCCCGCGATGGTCAGCGAGCTCTCGCCCTTCCTCATCGGGCTCGTCATCATCTTGGTGCTGTCCGCGTCCATGTCGACGCTCTCGTCGCTCGCAATGGCGTCCTCGGCGAGCCTCACCATCGACCTCATCTCGCCCATCGCGCGCAAGCACAATAAGCCCCTCACCGAGGGGAAAGAGGTGTTCACGATGCGCGTGCTCATCGTCGTGTTCGTCGCCATCTCCGCGGTCATCGCCATCGTGCAGTATTACTACGGCTTCAGCTTTATCGCGCAGATGATGGGCATCTCTTGGGGCGCACTGGCGGGGGCATTCCTCGCGCCCTTCCTCTACGGGCTGTACTATAAAAAGACGACGAAGACAGCCTGCTGGTTCAGCTTTATCTTCGCCGTCTCGGTGATGGTCCTCTATCTCATCTACGATTTAGCCCTTCGCCCGTACTTTTCGCTGCCTGCGGTGCTCGATTCCTCGCTCAATCTGGGCTCGCTCGTCATGTTCCTGAATTTGGCGCTCGTGCCGCTCATCAGTCAATTCACCAAGAAGCCCGACGCGGAGAAGGTCAACGAAATTTTCTCCTGCTACGACCGCACCATCACCGTGCATATGACGACTTCCCTCAACGAAGCCAACAAAAAGTAAAAGAAGGGCCTGCCGCGCGCAGGTCCTTTTTCATGGCGCTATATCACATTCAAGGCAATGCCCAGCCCGCCAGAAATCAAAATCAACAGGATGGGGGAGAACTGCTTCTTCTTGAATACCTTCCACAAAATTGCAATGGCTGCAATGATGGCGAAAATGACGAGCGCCTTCCAATCGAAGGAGAATTCGTCTCCCACCGAAGTAAAGCCGAACACTTGCGTTACAAACATCGTGAGTGCCGTCGCGAGGATGAGCCCGACGATGGTGGGGCGGATGCCCTGAAGCACGCTCTTCACGCCCGCGTATTTTAAAAGATTGGTAATGAGCGCGGCGATGATGAGGATGATGATGAACGAGGGGAGAACGACCCCGAGCGTCGCCACGAGCGCGCCCAAGAAGCCCGCCTGCGCGGAGCCGATGAAGGTCGCCATATTCACGGCGAGCGGCCCCGGCGTGGACTCGGCAACGGCGATGAAGTTTAAAAAGTCCTCTTCCGTCAGCCAAGCATTTGCAAGCACCGTCTCGCGGATGAGCGAGATCATCCCGTACCCGCCCCCGAAGGAGACGGCGCCGATCTTCAAAAACGTCAAAAAGAGGGTGAGATAGATCATTTTTCCGCCCCCTTCTCCTTTGTTTTTCTTGCGTGAAAGTAGGTGAAGAGATAGAGGACGATCGCCAGCCCCGCCGTGATGAGGATGTACCACACCGACGAGAAGGCGATGGAGAGCACGCTCAAGGTCACCATGCAGGCGACGACGGAAATAAGCACGAGGATGTTCCAAACGCTTTTCTCTAATTTCAAAAGCATCTTCACGCCCGCCTGTAAAATCAAGAAGATGACGCACACCTGAATGCCGTCGAAGGCATAGGCAACGTACTTTAGCGAGAGGAAGGCGTCGAAGAAGAGGGAAATGATAAAGATGATAACAAAGGAGGGGAGGCAGACGGCGACGGTCGCCGCTAGCGCCCCCAAGAAGCCCGCGAGCTTATAGCCCACGTACGTCGCCGCGTTGATGGCGACGGGCCCGGGCGTCGATTCCGCAATGGCGACCATGTTGTAAAATTCGTCCGTCTCCACCCACTTGCGCTTGGAGACAAGTTCGCTCTCCAAGAGTGAGATCATCGCATATCCCCCGCCGAAGGTAAAGAGGCCGATTCTAAACATCACCAAAAAGAGTTTGAGGCATTGCTTTGCTTTCTGCATGTTATATTCTCCCGCTGTTTTCCAAACCCCATTATACCATTTGACAAGCGATATGTAAAATACTATAATCAAATAAAAACAATAGGCGGTGCATTATGACGATACGGCATTTAAGGACGTTCTGCACGGTGTGTGACGAGGGCGGCATCACGCGGGCGGCGGAAAAACTGTGCGTCGCGCAGCCCTCGGTGAGCCAGACCATTGCCGAGCTCGAGCGCTACTACGGCGTCAAGCTCTTCGAGCGCGTGGGGCGGCGGCTCGTCTTGACGCCCGAGGGCGAACGGCTGCGCATCAAGGCGGGGGAGGCGGTGTTCTCCTTTCAGGAATTTGAAGAAGCGGCGGCGGACACCTGCGCGCGCCACTTTGTGCGCATGGGAACGTCCGTCACCATCGGGCAGACGGTGCTGCCCCGCCTCGTGAAGGAGCTTGAAAGAAGGGTCGACAACCTCGAATTTCGGGCGGTCATCGACAGCGCCGCGAATGTCGAAAAGCTCGTCGAGGAGGGATCCTTGGACTTTGCCGCCGTCGAGGGGAGCGTCTCCCGCGCGCTGCACGCCGAGGAATTTGCTTCTGACCGCCTTATCGCCGTGTGTGCGCCCTCGCTCGGCTTGGGCACGCTGAATGCAAAACAGATCTCCGAACTGCCGCTGCTTCTTCGCATCCGCGGGAGTGCCTCGCGCGATCTCTTCGACAGCCGTCTTGCAAGTCTCGGCCTCGCCGTGCAGCCCAAATTGCAGTCCTCGAGCAATTCGGCGCTTTTGTCCTTTGCGCGGGAGGGGCTGGGCGTCGCCGTCCTTCCCAAGGCGCTCACGACGGCAGATTTAAAGCAGGGTACCCTCAAAGAAGTGCAGCTTTCGGGACTCGACCTTTCCCGCCGCTGGTTCCTCATCCGTCGTTCCGATAAAAAACTCTCGCCCGCGCAGGAGACGGCATGCAGTCTCTTAAAGTCCTTTTACGCAGAGGGCAATCAAATTTAAAACAATTCTGCAAGAAATCACACGCAGATGCAATACGATTTGCAAAAAGTGTGCTATAATGTAGAAAATAAAAGGAGAACACCATGATCGAGAAATTTTCCTTCGGAACGCATGTGGAGACGGGCGCCGTCGTAGCTCCCGTCAAGGAAGGGGAGTGCCTTCCCTATTTTTCGGGAAAGGCAGAGGGGGAGGGCGCCCGCTTCTCCTATCCCCTCCAAAAGGGCGATATTGTCTACGGCCTCGGCGAAACGATGCGCGGCATCAACAAGCGGGGCGGGCGGTACGTCTCCTTCAATTCGGACAACCCCCGCCACAACGACGACATGCCATCGCTCTATGCCTCTCACAACTTTCTTCTCATCGACGGCGAGGTGCGCTTCGGCGCCTTCTTCGATACCCCCGCGCGCGCCGTGTTCGATATCGACCTAAACGGCAGCGGCAAGATAGACGTTAAGTGCGAGCGCGGCGTCACCGTCTACATCGTCGAAGGGGCGAGCTGCAACGACATCGCCCGTCAGTTCCTCTCTGCCATCGGCAGGAGCTACCTTCCCCCCTTGTGGGCGTTCGGCTTCGGGCAGAGCCGCTGGGGGTATAAGTGCGAGAAGGACGTTATAAAGGTCGCCGACGGCTACGAGAAGGCGGGCATGCCGCTCGACTACATCTGCCTCGACATCGACTACATGGACCGCTACATCGACTTCACGGTCAACAAAAAGCGCTTCCCCGACATGAAGGGCTTCGTCCAAAGGATGAAAAAACGGGGCATCCGCCTCGTGCCCATCGTCGATGCGGGCATCAAGATCGAGCCCGGCAACGCCGTCTTTGACGAGGGCGTCGAGAAGGGCTATTATTGCAAAAATTTAGAGGGCAAAAACTTTTCTGCCGCCGTCTGGCCGGGGCTCACCCACTTCCCCGACTTTTTGAAGAAGGAGGCGCGCGACTGGTTCGGCAGGCAGTACAAGTTCTATACCGACCTCGGCTTCGAGGGCTTCTGGAACGACATGAACGAGCCCGCCATCTTTTTTAGCGAATATAGCAAGGGCAAAAAGGGCAGCCGCTTCTCGGGCGACCCCTTATATAAAGGCGGCGCGGCGCTTTCCGACTATAAGAGCTTTTCGCACGACGTAGACGGCACTGAGGTGCCGCATTGGGATGTGCACAACATCTTCGGCGCGAAGATGACGGAAGCGTCCTCGGAAGGGCTTGAAAAACTTCTTCCTACCCGTTTTCTGCTCTTCTCGCGCTCGTCGTATATCGGCGCGCACCGCTACGGCGGCATCTGGACGGGCGACAACAATTCCTCCTGGCTCATGCTCCGCCGCAACTTTACGATGCTCCCCGGGCTCAATCTCTGCGGCTTCTTATACAGCGGCGCGGATACGGGCGGCTTCGGCGGCAACTGCTCAAGAGAGCTCCTTCTCCGCTGGCTCGCCCTCTCCTGCTTCACCCCCCTCATGCGCGACCATACCACCATCTTCACGCGCCGTCAGGAATGCTACCGCTATGCGGGCAAGCAAGATTTTAAAGCCGTCCTCTCCTTCCGCTACCGCATCCTTCCGTACCTCTATTCGGAGTACATGAAGGCGGCGATTGCAAGCGACCTTCTCTTCCGTCCGCTCGCCTTTGCCTATCCCACGGACGAGAGGGCAAAAGCTGTTGAGGACGAACTTCTCTTCGGCGAGAGCATCCTCATCGCCCCCGTGATGGAGAAGGGCGCAAAGGTGAGGAAGGTGTATCTCCCCGAGGACATGACGGAAGTGCGCTGGAACGGCAAGATGTTTACGGAGACCCCCGTACAAAAGGGCGAACACTTCGTAAAAGTTCCCTTAAACGAAGTCGTATTCTATATCCGCAAGGGCAAGTGCGTGTCCGTCTCTTCGGGCGGGAGAAATACCTCGGAAGTGGATATGAAGAACGTCACCCTTCTCGGCGACGGCAAGGAGTACACGCAGTACCTCGACGACGGCTTCACCCGCGACTGCACATCCAAAAATCTGCGCGTCATCACAAAATAACAACAAAGAACACCGCTCTTTGCGGCGATCGGGAGGGAAGTATGATCGACATCAAAACACCGCTTTATGCACAATTTTCGGGCGAACTTACAGGGCTCGAGCGCTATCTCGACTACGGCTGGGAGAAGCTTCTCGGCAAGGAGAAGGAGCTCACCCTGCAAAAATTGCACAAATTTCATCCATGCTGCCCCGCGGAGGTCATGGCGGAGGGGCTCGCATTTTTGAAGGAGAAGAGCGCCGAGGGCCGCGTCGTCTACTCGCTATATGAGACCAACGAATGTGCGGACGACGAACGCAAGAAGGATGTGCGCCTCTTCTATTTTGCGGGCGACAGCAATAAACCCACCATCCTCATCTGCGCGGGCGGCGGGTATGGGTATGTATGCAACGTCGTCGAGGGCTTCCCCGTCGCCATGCGCTTTTCTTCGCTCGGCTATCCCGTGCTCGTTCTTTGTTACCGCGTGGGGCGCGCTCCCGCCGTCGATCTGGCGCTCGAGGACCTTGCGCGCGCCGTCAAACTCTCTGCAAGCGGCGCGTTCGGCGGGAAGGAATACGTCCTTTGCGGCTTCTCGGCGGGCGGCAACCTCATCACCCAATGGGCGACGGACAATTTGGGCTTTTCTAAGTACGCACTCCCCGCACCCAAGGCACTGCTTGCCATCTATCCCGCCATCTCGGGCGAAAAGCTCTTCAAGGACATCCGCCACCGCGGCTTCTTAAAAGTCATGTTCGGCAAAATTCCCGATGAAGAGATGACAAAAAAATACGACGTCTCCCGCCATTGCGATCTTTTCCCGCCTACCTATATGGCAGTCGGCAAGCAGGACCTTCTCATCAGCCGAAAGCCGCTTGAGGAGTTCCGCGCCCTTCTGCAGGCAAAGGGGAAACTTGCAAAGTTCGACGTCTTCCCCCGCGCGCCGCACGGCTTTGGCGACGGCTCTGCAACGGGCGCCGAGGGTTGGATCGCCCGCGCCGATACCTTCCTTAAAACCCTGTAAAAGCAAAGGACTTGCATGCAAAGCAAGTCCTTTTTGCTGTCTTTATATTTACTTTCTCATAAACACGGGGATGCGGTCGATGGGGGCGGGAACGACGGCGGAAGTGCCGCCCGCGTACTCTTTTCCGTCCTCGTCGAGCCAATCTGCCCCCGCGGGGAAGTAGACTTCGCGCTCTCTAACGTTCGCCTCCAACACAGGGCAGACGAGGATAGCTTCGCCGAGCAAAAATTCCTCCTTTTCCTCCCAGCAGTTCTTGTCGTCGGGGAAGGAGTAGAAGAGCGGGCGGATGACGGGTGCGCCCTCTTCATGCGCCGCTTTCATCACCTCTCTGAGGTAATCTCTCATCTCTTCGCGGCGGCGGATGTACTTCTCCATGAGCTCCTGCAGGAAGGGGGGATACGCCCACACTTCGTTCTCCGCGCCCGTAAAGCACATGCCGCCTCCGTCTCTTCCGAGCGGCGGTTTATCGTGGGGGTCACGATCTCCGTGCAGGCGCATGACGGGAAGATACGCCGCGAACTCAAACCAGCGCGCAAGCAGCTCGTGGAAGGCGGGGTCGTGGATGTTGCCGCCGTGGAAGCCGCCGATGTCCGCCGTCCACCACGGGATGCCCGCCATCGCCATATGCAGCCCCGCGTTGTATTGATTGCGGAGCGCCTTGAAGGTGGAGGGCACGTCGCCGCTCCACACGAGCGCACCGTACTTCGCGCTCCCCGCCCACGCACAGCGAATGAGGTTGATGATATTTTCATCGCCCTCTTTTTGCATGCCCTCGTAGAAGGCGCGGGCGTATTGCACGGGATATTCGTTGGCACACTCGAGCGCAGGGCCGTCGTAGTAGCGATAGAGCTCCCAATCGGCGGCGGTGTATTCGGGCTCCGCCTCGTCCAGCCAGAAGAGGGTGACGCCGTTCTTGCGGTAGTTTTCCTTGCAGCAATTCCACACAAATTCCCGCGATTCGGGGTTGGTCGCGTCAAAGAACTGCTCGAAGCCCCAGCAGTCCATCGTGACGGCGAGCCCCCTGTCCACGCGGACGAGAAGATCCCGCTCTTCCATCTCGCGGTAATTTTTGGAATTTCTGTCCACGGTCGGCCAGACGGAGACCATCAGCTTCATGCCCATGGAATTGAGCTCTTCCGCCATCGCCTTGGGGTTTGGCCAGTAGCGGGTATCGAACTGCCAGTCGCCCTGCTGCGTCCAGTGGAAGAAGTCGACGACGATCACCCCGACGGGGATATTTCTTCTGTGATATTCCCGCGCAACGGACAAAAGCTCGTCCTGCGTCTGATAGCGCAGCTTGCACTGCCAAAACCCGAGCGCATATTCGGGCATCATCGGCGGCTTCCCCACGACCTGCATATACGAAGTTAAAATGTCGGAAGGGGAGTTTCCCGCCACGATCCAATAGTCGATTTGTTTCGAGGAACGCGCCGTAAATTCCGTGTAGTTGGTGCCGAGCGTCGCCCTCCCCACGGCGGGGTTGTTCCAAAGAAGGCCGTAGCCGTTCGAGGAAAGGAGAAAGGGCACGCTCGCCTGCGTATTCTTCTGTTCGAGTTCGAGGGTACTGCCCTTCAAATCAAAGGTGGGCTGCTGGTATTGCCCCATGCCGAAGAACTTCTCATCGTTGGGCTCAAAGCGGACGCGGAGCGCATAATTATCCCCGCCCGCCGAGCGGTATTCTCTCCCCGCCGCGCGCAGCTGAGAGATTTGGTCGAGCTCCCGCCACCCCTCCGTGCCGTACTCCCAGGTGCGGTAGTATTCCTTTAATAAAAGTTTCCCGTCGGTGTTATAAAAGGTGAGTTTGCCGTACTCCGTGATCTCGGCAACAATGCTGCCGTTTTCGATGGTCGCAAAGTGCTCGCCGATCGTCACCTTCGCGGGGCGCGAAAGGGGGGCGTCGAGCGCCCAATCTCTTTCCGAAAAGGCGCGGTTCTGCGTCGCGCGGACGCGGAGCCCCTCTCCCCAGGCGCAAATCTCTAAAAGCTCCCTTCTTCTTCGAAAGACGAGCGTTCCGTCCTTCTCAAACAAAAATTGCATAATATCCTCCCGAATGATATTTTGATCGGTACGATTATAACACGGAAAAACGCCGCCTGCAAGGGGGGAAGCGCAAGAAATCTCGCCAATTTTCGCCGATATTTGCGCGCCGCTTGACTTTTTATGCGCGAATGTGTATAATGCAGAGCATGAAGATCTACGAAGTTCTGCAAAAAAAGCGCACGCTCTCCTTCGAGGTGTTCCCGCCCAAGCGGACGGAAGAGGGCACCGAGAAGATTTTTGCGACCATTGATGCGCTCAAAGAGTTAAACCCCGACTACATCAGCGTCACCTACGGCGCCAGCGGCAGCAATGCGCGCAACGCCGCCGAGATCGCGGGCTATATCAAGAGGATCGGCATCGAGCCGCTCGCCCACCTCACGGGCGGCCCTTCCTCGCCCGAGGACATCGACAGGACGGCAAAGGAATTTCTCGATCTCGGCATCGAGAATGTCTTGGCGCTCCGCGGCGACAGGCCCGTCGACTTCCAGGCGGACTTCTGCAAGTACTTCCCGCATGCAAGCGATTTAATGGTGTATCTTCAAAAGTACCCGTTCTCGCTTGCGGGCGCGGCTTACCCCGAGGGGCACTTCGAGTGCGACACCCTCTTCAAGGACCTCGAGGCGCTCAAAGTCAAGCAGGATGCGGGCGCGAAGTTCTTCGTCACGCAGCTCTTCTACGACAATTCGTATTACTACCGCCTCGTGCGCGAGGCGGAAAAGCTCGGCATCACCGTTCCCATCATCCCGGGCATCATGCCGCTTTTGAAGGTGAACAACATCAAGCGCGTCAAGGAGATGTGCGGCAGCGCCGTTCCGCTTGCATTCCGCAACATGATCGAGGTGTATAGTGACCGCCCCGCCGTCATGGAAGAGATCGGCTTGAATTTCGCCGTCTATCAGATCATCGATCTTCTTGCAAACGGCGCGCCGGGCATCCATCTCTATATCATGAACAATGCGGCGGCGGCACAAAATATCTATTCCCGCCTCGAGAGGGTCTTTCGTGAACTATTCTGATTTGGAGCGGAGCATCCTCACCTATCTCGGCTTTTTCAGCGAGCCGACCGCCGAGATGCGGGCGCTCATCGGGGAAATTTTGCCTCGCGTCAAAGGGGCGGCACGCTTTCGCCGCGCGGAGGGGCGCTTTACGGCGCTCCCTTTCTTTTTAAGCAAGGAGCCGTACCTAAACTTCCTCTCGGGCGCGCATACCGTCGTCTTGGAGGCGGTCACGCTGGGCGGGGAAGTCGACCTGCTCATTCGCCGCCTCTCGAAGGAGGACATGCTCTCGGGGTTCGTCGCGGACGCCTGCGCGAGCGCACTCCTCGAAGCGTATGCAGACGACGCAGAGGAAGCCCTCGGCACGGAGCGCACCTACCGCTTCTGCCCCGGGTACGGCGGGAGCGACGTCAGGGACGTCAGATACATTTTGGAGAGCGTGAAGGCGGAAAAGATCGGCATCACGCGTACGGAGAGCGGGCTTATGCTCCCGCAGAAGTCGATGGCGGGCATCGTCGGCCTCGGCAAAAAAACGCAAAAGTCGTGCGGCGAGTGCATCTTAAAGGAGCACTGCGCCTACCGAAAGGAGGGAAGGGTATGCTTCGAAAAGTGACGGTATTCGATGGGGGAATGGGCAGCGAATTCGAGCGCCGCGGTGTGCTCGTGCCCGTGCCCGAAGATCTGAACATCACGGACGCGGAGAACGTCCGCGCCATCCATAAGGCCTATTCGATGGCGGACGTCATCTCGACGAACACCTTCGGGTTGAACCGCATCAAGTACCGCGGGAAGTTTTCCATTCAAGAAGTTGCCGAAGCCGCCATTCAAAACGCGCGCTCGGCGGGGAAGAGGGTATTCTTTGACATCGGCCCCACGGGCGGCATGATGCAGCCCCTCGGCACGCTCACCTTTGAGGAAGCGTATGCGGCGTTCGAAGAGCTCGCCCTTCTCACCTGCAACAAGGTGGACGGCTACATCGCGGAGACGTTCTCCGACTTAAAAGAACTCAAGGCGTGCGTCCTCGCATTAAAGGCACATACCGACAAGCCCGTCTATGCCACGATGACCTTCGATAAGACCTGCCGCACCCTCAACGGCACCACGCCCGAGATCGCGGCGGCGCTGCTTGAAAATCTGGGCGTCGATGCGCTCGGCGTCAACTGTTCGCTTGGGCCGAAGGAATTGAAGCCCGTCGTCGAGCGCTTTCTTGCCGTCTCCCACGTTCCCGTCATCGTGCAGCCCAACCGCGGCCTCCCGCAGCTCGTTGACGGAAAGACGCAGTACACCCTCACCGTCGAGGACTTCATGGCGCCCATGTGCGAGTTTTTGAAGATGGGCGTCTCCGTTGTCGGCGGCTGCTGCGGCACCACGCCCGAGTTCATCGCGGAGCTTGCAAAGTATTCGGGCACGGAAGTCGAACAGCCTGAACCCGAATACAAGACGGTCATCACTTCGTCCACCCGCCTTGTGAACCTCGACGGGGCGCGCATCTGCGGCGAGCGGCTCAACCCCACGGGCAAGAAGAAGCTCAAGGAGGCGCTCTTAAAAGGGGATATGGACTACCTCGCGCGCGAGGCCATCTCCCAGGAGGAAGCGGGCGCGGAACTTTTAGATCTCAACGTCGGCGTGCCCGGACTTAACGAGCCCGCCGTCATGGAGCGCGCCGCCCTTTGCGTGCAGGAGGCGACCGACCTTCCTTTACAGATCGATTCTTCCGACCCCGCCGCCATCGAGGCGGGCGTCAGAAGTTACGCGGGCGTGCCCCTTATCAACAGCGTCAACGGCGAGGGGAAGGTCATGGACGCAGTCTTTCCCATCGTCAAGAAGTACGGGGCGGTCGTCCTCGGGCTCACGATGGACGGCAAGGGCGTTCCCCGCACGGCCGAGGAGCGGCTGAAAATCGCCGAGCGCATCATTGCCCGCGCCGCGGAATACGGCATCCCCCGCCACAGGGTGATGATCGATACGCTCGTCTTAACGGCGTCCGCAGAGCAGCCGCTCGTCAAGGAGACCTTGAAGGCGCTCACGCTCGTGCGGAAGTTGGGCGTGAAGACAGCGCTCGGCGTGTCCAACGTCTCGTTCGGCCTTCCCGACAGGCCCCGCCTCAACCGCGCCTTTTTGGCGGCGGCGCTGCAGGCAGGGCTGAATATGCCCATCATGAACCCGATGGACGGCGAAATGATGGGCACCATCTACGCCTACCGCGTCCTTTCGGGCGAGGATATGGGCGCGGAGGACTACATCTCCCGCTATGCGGGCGCTTCGAACGCCCCGACGGCCGCTGCTCCCGCCGCTCCCAAGGCGGAGAGCGCGAACGCTTCGCCCGTTGCGACGCTCTACGAGGCCGTCCGCCGCGGAAGGAAGGGGGAGGCGCGCACCTTCACCGAAGAGGAACTTAAAATAAAAGCGCCCATGGATGTCGTCAACGGCATTCTCATTCCCGCGCTCGAGGAAGTGGGGCGGCTTTATGACAGCGGCACGCTCTATCTCCCGCAGCTGATTGCGGCGGCGGAGGCGGCGAAGGAGGCGTTTGCGCGCATCCAAGAGAAGTTCGAACGCACGGGCGAGGGGCGCGGCAAGGTGGTCCTCGCGACCGTCAAGGGCGACGTGCACGACATCGGCAAGAACATCTGCAAGGTGGTGTTGGAGTCGTACGGCTTTGAAGTTGTCGACCTCGGAAAGGACGTGCCCATCGAGCGCGTCGTGGAGGCGGCCTTACGCGAAAAACCGCTCTGCGTGGGGCTTTCGGCGCTCATGACGACCACCGTTCCCTCCATGAAGGCGACCATCGAGGCGCTCCGTGCGGCGGGCTGTACGCTTCCCGTGTTCGCGGGCGGCGCTGTTTTGAACAGGGAAGTGGCTCGTGAGATCGGCGCGGACTTTTACACCGAGAACGCGTTGGAGCTCGTCAAGAGCATTGAAAAAGAACTTTTAAAATAATTTCCGACAGCATAAAGGGGCGGCCCGCGCAGTTTGCGCGGGCCGCCCCGTCCTTATAAAGCGTCAATCTCCATACCCGTTCGGGTTGTTCTTCTGCCAATTCCACTGATCGCGGCACATCTCTTCGATGCCGAACTCCGCCTTCCATTTAAGTTCCTTCTCGGCCTTCGTCGCATCCGCATAGCAGGCGGCGATGTCTCCCGCCCTTCTCGGCTTTATTTCATAGGGGAGCTGCTTCCCGCACGCCTTTTCAAAGGCATGGATCATGTCGAGCACGCTGTACCCGACGCCCGTGCCGAGGTTATACACATGCACGCCCGCCTCCTTGCAGCCCTCGATGGCGGCGATGTGCCCCCGCGCCAAATCGACGACGTGGATATAATCTCTCACGCCCGTGCCGTCGGGGGTGGGGTAGTCGTTGCCGAACACGCCGATCTTTGTAAGTTTCCCGCTCGCCACCTGCGCAACATAGGGCATGAGGTTGTTGGGGATGCCCTTGGGGTCCTCGCCGATGCGCCCCGAAGGATGCGCCCCCACGGGGTTGAAATAGCGGAGAAGGATGATGTTCCAACTATCGTCCGAGCGGAAAACGTCGCGCAGCATGAGCTCCTGGAAGTACTTGCTCGTGCCGTAGGGATTGGTGGTGCCGCCCACCTTGCTCTCTTCGGTGAGGGGGAGCGCTTCGGGTGTGCCATACACGGTCGCAGAGGACGAAAAGACGAGCTTTTTCACGTTATACTTTCTCATCGTTTCGAGAAGGACGAGCGTGCCGTATAAGTTGTTGTCGTAGTATTCAATGGGCTTTCTCACGCTCTCGCCCACGGCCTTGAGCCCCGCAAAGTGAATGACGGCGTCAAACTTCGTGTGCTCAAACAGGAGCTCCAGCATGGCTCGATCGCGAACGTCCGCCTTGCAGAAGTTCACCTTCTTGCCCGTAATTTCCTCAACGCGCCTTAAAGCTTCCTCTTTGGCGTTTGCAAGGTTGTCTATCACGGTGACTTCATACCCGCGGTTCAAAAGTTCCACCGCCGTATGGCTGCCGATGAACCCCGCCCCGCCCGTGACTAAGATGTGCTGCATACTGCCTCCTTAAAGTTTGTAAACGGTCACGCCGTCCTCGATGCTCGTATCGTAAAATTTCGCCTCATAGCCCGTCGCCGCGTGATATTTCTCGCCGACGGCCTTCTTGAACGCCTCCGTCTTGCCTCTTTCGACAAGGCTGATCGTGCAGCCGCCGAAGCCCGCGCCGATCATGCGCGAGGCGATGCACCCGTCCGTCTCCCTTGCCGCATAGGCGAGCGCGTCGGGCTCCTTGCCCGTCACCTCGTAGAGCTTCGAAAGGCTGTCGTGCGAGGCATTGATGAGCCTTGCAAGCGATTTGATATCGCCCATTCTGAGGGCGGCGGCAGCTTCCCGCACGCGGGCACACTCCAAAACGACGTGCCTTGCGCGCTGCTCTAAAAGGGGCGGAAGGACGTGCTTTGCCCGCTCAAATTCCCCGGGGGTGATGTCCGCAAGGCAGCGGGCAGAGGGAAGCTCCTTTTGAAGAAGGGCAAGCGCTTCATCCACCTCGGCGCGGCGCTCGTTGTATTTGCTCGTCACAAGGGCGTGCGGCTTCTTGCAGTTGGCAACGATGAGCTCGTACTCCCCAAGCTCGAGGGGGATATATTCATACTCGAGCGTCTTGCAGTTTAGTAAAATCGCCTTGTCCTTCCTTCCCATCGCCGAGGCAAACTGGTCCATGATGCCGCAGTTGACCCCGCAGAAGGTGTTCTCGGCTTTCTGGCAGAGGACGGCGAGCTCTTTTAAGTCGTACTCCTTGCCCGCAAGCGCGCACATCGTGACGGCGGTCGCCACTTCAATGGCGGCAGAGGACGACAGCCCGCTCCCGAAGGGCACCGAGCAGGAATAGTAGAGGTCGCACCCCATGAGCGGATAGCCCTCTTCCTTCAAAACGGAGAGAACGCCCGCCTGATATTTGCCCCAGTGAAGGCTCTTACAGGAATCAAGATCGGAAAGAGGGAGATGCGCCGTCTCCTGCAAGTCGTCCGCATACACGTTTACAAATTCCGTTCCGTTGGGCGCGGCATACACGGCGCAGCAGAGGTTGAGGGACGCGGGCATCACGGGCCCGCCGCAGTAGTCCACATGCTCGCCGATGAGGTTGATGCGCCCCGCCGCGCTCGCAAAGAGGGTGGGCTGCTTCCCGAAAATTTCAAAAAATTGATGCATCGTCATGCCTCCTGAAATCCGACCGAGCGCAAAAACCCGTCAAAGCCGCGTCTTCCCGCCTCGTCCTTCTTGAATACCGCCGTGTTGTCCAAAATGGCGGCACAAGTTTTGTTGATATAGTCCTTCACGCGCCCCTCGGCTTGCTCTTTGCTTTGCGCCCTGCCGCCCTCGAGCAGCGCCTTTATCATATTTCTATGCACATAGAGGTCGTTCTGGGGGTCGTTCAAAGCGCTCTCGTCATAGGCGGTATTGCCGACGAGAATCTCTGCAATTTCTGCCATCTGGCGCTTTAAGCGGGGCGGGAGGATAAACAGCCCCATCGCCTCGATGAGCCCGATGCCCTCGCTCTTGATGTTGAGGTACTCGGGGTGCACATGAAAGATGCCGTCGGGATAGGTCTCGTTCGTGCGGTTGTTGCGGAAGATGAGGGCGAGCGAATACTTGCTGCCAATTTTGCGGCAGATGGGGGAGCTCGTGTTGTGCGGCGTCTTTTCCGTATGGCTCAAGATGTCGCATGCGGGGCAGTCGAAATGCTCCCACGCCGTGATGAGCTTTGCGGCACACGCGGCAACTTCCTCGCGGTTTTCGCCCTCCATCCGTACGGCACTATTGTACCAATCGAGGATGCCGAAGTCAAGCGTCGGGAATTCCTCGCTCCTGTAATGCTTGAGGATGCCCGCATGGTGCATGGGCATGAGGTGCTTCCCTCCTTGGAAGTGCTCGTGATTTAAAATGGAGCCGCCCACGATGGGGAGGGAGGCGTTGCTCCCCACAAAGTAGTTGGGGAGATAGTCTACGAAATCGAGAAGTTTCTCGGGCGTCCTCCCGTCCACATGCATGGGCACATGCCGCTCGTTGATGGCGATGCAGTGCTCGTCGAAATAGGCATAGGGGGAGTACTGCAAAAACCATTTCTCGCCGCCCAAAGTGAGCTTTACGGTGCGCAAATTCCTTCTCGGCGGGTGCGTCGCCGAGCCCTCAAAGCCCTCGTTCTCTCTGCAGAGCGAACACATGGGGTACTTGTCGCCCGCGGGCGCCTTTAGAAGCTTTGCAATGTCCTTATTGTTCTTTTCGGGCTTGGAGAGGTTGACTGTAATTTCCAGCCCGCTCTTTTTGTCATCATACGTCCACTTGAGGTTGCGCGAAATGGCGGTCTTCTGTACATAGCCGCTCATCACGGAGAGGCGGTATAGATACGCGCATGCCTCTTCGGGCCCGCCCTCTTCGTAGTGCTTGCGAAACGCCGCGTTGACCTCGGAGGGCATGGGCATCAAGAGCCCGAACAAATTGGCGGCAAAACGTTCCTCGGCGCCCTCCTCGCAAAGATGAGCCTCCTTCGCATAGAGGGCTGCTTCGCTCATGAGTGCGTCGGGAACGTCCATACTTGCCGCTTCTTTTACATCCGCTTCGCCAGATAGGGGGAAAGGCAGGCGAAGGGCAGATAAAAGCAAATTTTTAGTGTAAACTTCATCTTCCTCTTTTAAATCAAGGTGCGCCTTTGCATAGGCAATGAGTTTTTCGACCGTCAAACGAATATCCATAACTGTTTCCCTCTCAACGCCTCAAAGTATAGCAGAGAAGCGCGCTCCCTTCAAGCCGCCTCTTGCCGATATTCAGACATTTCTTGACTTTTTCTCTTGACTTTTTCTCTTGACGCAACGCCCTTCCCGCGCTATAATCGATAAAAAGGGGGAAAGGGCATATGATCGCAAAGCGGGAAGTCTGGGAATATCCTTCGGGCGCTAAAGTTTGGGCGGGCAAATACCGCAATTCGCACAACCTTCTGCATTGGCACTACGACTGCGAGTGCATCTATGTGGAACGGGGGAGCCTCGAGGTGTACTGCGAACGCAAGCTGCACCTGTTAACGGCGGGCGAGGCGCTCTTTACGGACAGCGGGCAGATGCACTACCAGCGCGCCCTCGAAGAGGGCACCCTCTTGGAGGTCATCGTCTTTGAGAGCGGACTTCTTCCCTTCCTCAAGGAGCTTCGCCTTGCAGAGCCCAAACTCAAAGGGAGCTATCCCTTCCCCGCCGCGTATGCCCGCCTCATGGGCATTTTGAGGGAAAGAGCGCCCTTCTTCGGTGAAGAGGCCCGCTGCGTGCTCTCCGAATTGTTCATTGACATCTTCCGCCGCGAGGAACTCCTGCGCCGCGTCCGCGAGGGGGGCACCGAGGCGGCGTTCAAGCACCTTTTGGAGGCGCTCGAAAGCGACGGCGAGCTCGGCTTTGAGGACGCCGTGCGCCTCATGAACATGAGCGAGGCGTACTTTTCCCGCTATTTTAAGGCGATGACGGGCAGCACCTTCACGCAGTACGTCAACGTGCTTCGCACCGAGCGCGCCGTCGAACTTTTAAAGCAGCGCGAACTCTCCATGACGGAGATCGCAGAGCGGGCGGGCTTTCCCACCATCCGCTCCTTCAATAGGACGTTTAAGGAGCTCACAGGCGTCTCTCCCTCACAGCTTCCCAAGGACTATTCCTTCAGCGCAAGAGCGCCCCTTGCAAGCGGAGAGCGCTTTTTACCCACCCTTTCGGGGTGTACGCTCGTCGAAAGCTGCACTTAAAGCAAGTTTTTTTCGCGGAAAGGGCTGAGTTATGAGATTTTTGTTCGTTCATTTTGTAAAAAGTCTGTAAAATCTTCAATTCCGCTCTTGACAAGCGCGCAGTTCGGCGTTATAATATCACACGAAAAGAACGGAACCCGTTCAAAAATAAACCTATGGGGGTATCTACCAATGGCAAGATTTACGTTACCGAGAGACCTTTATCACGGAAAGGGCGCTCTCGAGGCTCTCAAGAACTTTGAGGGCAAGAAGGCAATGATCTGCGTAGGCGGCGGCTCGATGAAGCGCTTCGGCTTCCTCGACAGAGCGGTCGCTTACCTCAAAGAGGCGGGCATGGAAGTGGAGCTCTTCGAGGGCATCGAACCCGATCCCTCCGTCGAGACGGTCATGCGCGGCGCAGAGGCCATGCTCAAGTTTGAACCCGACTGGATCGTCGCGATCGGCGGCGGCTCGCCCATCGACGCTGCAAAGGCGATGTGGATCAAGTACGAGTATCCCGACATCACCTTCGAAGAGATGTGCAAGGTGTTCGGCATTCCCAAGCTGCGCAGAAAGGCTCAGTTCTGCGCCATTTCCTCGACGTCCGGCACGGCGACCGAAGTCACGGCATTCTCCATCATCACCGACTATGCAAAGGGCATCAAGTATCCCATCGCTGACTTTGAAATTACGCCCGACGTTGCCATCGTCGATCCCGACCTTGCCGAGACGATGCCCAAGAAGCTCGTCGCCCACACGGGTATGGACGCCATGACGCACGCCATCGAGTCCTACGTCTCCACCGCCAACTGCGACTACACCGATCCTCTTGCGATCCACGCGATCGAGATGATCCAGCAGTACCTCATTCCTTCCTACAACGGCGACATGGTGGCGCGCGACAAGATGCACAACGCACAGTGCCTTGCAGGCCAGGCGTTCTCCAACGCGCTGCTCGGCATCGTCCACTCCATGGCACACAAGACGGGCGCTGCCTTTGCAGACTACGGCGCGCACATCATCCACGGCGCGGCAAATGCAATGTATTTGCCCAAGGTCATCGCCTACAACGCTAAGGATGAGACCGCGAAGAAGCGCTACGGCGTCATTGCCGACTACATGCACCTCGGCGGAAATAACGACGACGAGAAGGTCGCCCTCCTCATCAAGACGCTGCGCGACATGAACGATGCGCTCAACATCCCTCACTGCATCAAGAACTACGGTGCGGACAGCTATCCCTGCGAGCAGGGCTTCGTTCCCGAGGACGTGTTCCTCGCACGCCTGCCCGAGATCGCCAAGAACGCCATCGGCGACGCTTGCACGGGCTCCAACCCCCGTATCCCCACGCAGGAAGAGATGGAAAAGCTCCTCAAGTGCTGCTACTACGACACCGAGGTAGATTTCTAAGCTTTATCCGTGAAACAAATTCGCCCCGCGGCTTCAAGCCGCAGGGCTGTTTTTATAACGTCTTTTTGAATTTTCTCTCCCGCTTGATGTAGAGGGGAATGGTGAGCCCGAGCGAGCCGAGCGTAAGCACCGCAAACACCGCCGCACCGATGCCCAACAGCGTGTAGATGAGCTGCTGCCGTTCAACGGCTTTTTGTGTTACGAGGTCGGGCTCTGCCCAAAAATAGATGAGGTATCCCGAGGAAGCCTCTTCGACGTGGAGAGCTTGGAGCCCGCCCTGCAGTTCGGGGGCATAGGCGTAAAATTCCAGGACCTCACCGATATCCGCACTGACGCGGTATTTCAGAATGGTCACGATCGTGCCCTCGTCCGTCTCCTCGGTATGGTAGTAGGGGAGATATTCCTCGGGGAAATCTTTAAAGAGATACACGCAGGTCAATTCGCTCCAGCCGTCCTGTTTTGCCGAGAGTTCTTCGGAGACGAGCGTATAATCTCCGCTTGCAAACGGTCCCGTGGGAGTGAAGCTCGACACGGGGCGCTCGCTCCACGTCCCGGCAACCATGCCGACCTGCCAGGTCGCATAGCACCCTAACAGCACGCCCGTGACGATGGCAAGGCAGAGGAAGGGGAGCACGATGGTGAGCGAAATGTGCTTGAACCGCCACTTCGTGAGCTTGAGATCCTTCGCGGCGGCCTCGGCAAAGGATGCGGTCTCCTCGTTCCCTTCGAGCGAAATAAGCAGTTTTTTCTGCCGTTTTTGAAGGATGGGGAGCCCGACGGCGAGCGTCACTCCCGCAAACACCGCGGCGATCGCGAGCTGAATGAGCAGGTTGCCGATGTTGAACGAGAGCCCCGTATGCACGGGCGCCATGGTATGCAGGAGCGTAAACCCGAACGCGGCGATATTGGCAAAGACGAGCCAATACATCGCCTTATCCAGCGAGAGCCGAAGGGAGAGAGCGCTCTTGGTCGCCGTTTCCTCGCCGAGGGCAAAGCGCAGCCTTCGGATGCAGACGGCGGCCACCACCACGGACGCCGCAAGGAAGATGAGCCCCAAAAAGAACCCCAAAAGGCTCTCGAGCGCGGCATAGCCGACGAGGGAGCATAGAAGCACCCCCAGCCCCGTCAGCCCGCCCGAGATCCAGCACGCCGTCGAAAGGTCGGCCTTCTGTTTTTCAAAGAGCCGCTCCAGCGCCTTTTCGCGCTTTTCGGGGCTTGCCTCTTGGGGGGAGAGCCGCTTTCCGCGGATGATCTCATCGCACGTCACGCCGTATAATTCCGCGAGCACGGGCAGCATGGAGATATCGGGGCAGGACGCGCCCGTCTCCCAGCTCGACACCGTCTTATTGGAAACGCCGAGCCTGTCTGCGACCTCCTGTTGCGTATATCCTTTTGATTTTCTTAATGCGGCGAGAAATTCGCCCATACTGTTTTCTGCCATCATGCACCTCCTTTTTTCGCATTGATTGTACCATACCTTGGACTTATTTTCAACCGCATTTTGCTCCAAGCTCCTTGGAATGTGTCCGAAATGCGCGGGCATACGGGCGCTCTTCGGGCAAAAAGGCTAATTTGCAAGCCTCCCGCATACAATGGGGCATGGAACTTTCAGGCAGAGGACTCACACAGCAGCTATATACGCTTTCGGGCGCGGCGGGCGAGTATCTTTCCCGCTTCTGCGACCCGTGGGAGGCGCTTGAAGAACTTCCCGCATGGCTCATCGCTTACGGGCAGACGCTTTCCGAAGAGTACAAAGAAGTGAGCGAACACGTCTGGGTGCATCAAAGCGCAGCGATCGCACCCTCATCGGCGCTCGTGCCGCCCTGCATCATAGAGAGGGGCGCGGAAATCCGAAACGCCGCCTTCCTGCGCGGGTGCGTGTATGTGGGGGAGGGCTGCGTCGTCGGCAATTCCACGGAGCTCAAAACCGCCATTCTCTTGGCGGGGGCAAAGCTGCCGCACTTCAACTATGCGGGCGACAGCGTCATCGGGAACGCCCATCTCGGCGCGGGGGTCATCCTCTCCAATGTGCGGGCAGACCGCATGCCCATTTCCGTGCGTCTTCCGTGGGGGAGCGTTCCCACGGGGCGCAGAAAACTCGGCGCGATGGTGGGCGACGGCGCGGAAGTGGGCTGCAATGCGGTCATCAACCCGGGCTCCGTGCTCTTTCCCTTTTCGCGCGTCGAGCCGCTCGCCTCGGTCAGGGGGTACCTTTCCGAAGCGCATCTATATAAGCGCGGCGGCAACATCGTCCCCCTCAAAAACGGCATAACTTCCCCCCAATCGACATAGGATAAACTGATTTCGATGGGGAGGGCACAAGTATGTGGGAGTATATGCGGGAGCGCGCCGTCGCCTGCGCGAAGTATATGGTCGAGACGGGCTGTACGGTGCGCGCCTGCGCCAAACACTTCGGGGTGAGCAAATCGACCGTCCACAAGGATGTAACGGAGCGCCTCTACGCCTTCGAGCCCGCCCTCTGGCGCAAAGTGAGCGCCGTCTTAAAGGTCAACCTCAAGGAGCGGCACCTTCGCGGCGGCAATGCGACCCGTCTCAAATACTTAAAAAATAGTGAAAAGGGGGCGCCCGTTCCCCGCTCCGAGCATAAATGAACATTTTGTGAAATGCTTGATATTGCCGTTTTTTTGTGGTATAATACACGCGGAAATACATACGAAAATACCTTTAAGAACGGTCAGATACTATGGCAAAATTGCTCGGCATCGACGTGGGCTCCACCACGGTCAAAGTCTGTGTCATCGATGAACGGGGGGAGATCCTCTCCTCCACCTATGTGAGGCACTTCTCGCGCGTGAGAGAGTGCGTCCTCGAAGAACTCAAAAAACTCAACGACCCCGAAGGGGAGTATAAGGCGTGCATCACGGGCTCGGCGGGCTTAGGGCTTGCCGAGCGCGCACGCGTGGGCTTTGTGCAGGAAGTGCAGGCTGCATTCGGCGCCATCCGCCGCTTTTACCCGAATGCCGACGCCGCCGTCGAACTCGGGGGCGAGGACGCCAAAATTATTTTCATCACGGGCGGCACCGAACAGCGCATGAACGGCTCCTGCGCGGGCGGTACGGGCGCGTTCATCGACCAGATGGCGACCCTTTTAAACGTCACCGTCACGGAGCTCGACGAGCTTGCATTAAAGGCCGAGCGCGTCTATCCCATCGCCTCGCGCTGCGGCGTGTTTGCAAAGTCAGACATCCAGCCCCTCTTAAATCAGGGCGCGAACAAGGCGGACATCGCCGCGTCCATCTTTCAGGCCGTCGTCGATCAGACGGTCGCCGGCCTCGCGCAGGGCAGAAGAATTAAGGGCACCGTGCTCTTTTTGGGCGGGCCTCTCTACTTCTTGAAGGGCCTGAGAAAGGCGTTTCAAGAGACACTCAAGCTCGACGACGCCCACGCCGTCTTCCCCGACAACGCGCCCTGCTTCATGTCGGTGGGCGCGGCGCTCTATGCCGATGCAGAGAAGGGCGAAAAGCTGTCTCAAATCATGGAGCGCATCGAGCATGCCAAGTTCGGCAGCGGCATCACGGTGGGGGAGCCCCTCTTTGCCTCGCGCAGAGAGTACGACGAATTCATCGCCCGCCATATGCGCAGCGACCTCTCCTTTGAGGACATTCACACCTACCGCGGGGATGCGTATCTCGGCATCGACTCGGGCTCGACGACGACCAAGCTCATGCTCATCACGCCCGACTGCAAAATACTCTATTCGCACTACCAGTCCAACAACGGTCAGCCGCTCGACATCGTCGTGAACAAACTTAAGGAGCTCTACTGGCTGATGGGGGATCGCATCGTCATCCGCGGCGCGTGCGTCACGGGCTACGGCGAGGACATGATGCGCGCCGCCCTCAAAATAGACTTCGGCGTCGTCGAGACGATGGCGCACTTCAAAGCGGCGCTCTTCTTCAACCCCGACGTCGACTTCATCATCGATATCGGCGGGCAGGACATCAAGTGCTTCAAGGTCAAAAACCGCGTCATCGACTCCATCATGCTCAACGAGGCATGCTCTTCGGGCTGCGGCTCCTTCATTCAGACGTTCGCAAAGGCCATGGGCATGGAGATCGAGGAGTTCTCCTGCCTCGGCCTGTTTGCGCAGCACCCCGTCGAGCTCGGCTCGCGCTGCA
>CALWCH010000002.1 GCA_944376335.1 uncultured Clostridia bacterium | reverse complement strand
TTCTCCAAGGCGTTCGACATCAAGTTCCTCGACAAGGACGGCGTGCAGAAGTACGCCTATACGACGAGCTGGGGCGTCTCCACCCGCCTCATCGGTGCGCTCATCATGACGCACGGCGACCAGCGCGGCCTCGTGATGCCGCCCGTCGTTGCACCCATCCAGGCTGTCATCGTGCCCATTGCCGCAAAGAAGGAGGGCGTTCTGGAGGCCTGCCGTGCCCTCGAAGCGCGCTTGAAGGCGACGGGCGTGCGCGTGAAATTGGACGACACCGATAATTCCCCCGGCTGGAAGTTCAACGAGTGGGAGATGAAGGGCGTGCCCGTGCGCATCGAGCTCGGGCCCCGCGATCTGGAAGCGGGCAAGATGACCGTCTCGAGAAGGGATACCCTTGAAAAGAGCGAGCTTGCCCTCGACGATGCCGAGAATGCCGTAAAGGCGCTCCTTCAAGAGATCGCAGAAAATATGTATAACACCGCAAAACAGCGCATGGACAGCCGCATTGTGGACGCAAACACGCTCGACGAGCTCCTCGGCGGGGTGAACAAGGGCAACTTCGTCCGCGCGGGCTGGTGCGGCTGCCGCGAATGTGAGGATAAAGTCAAAGAGTTTGCCCAGGCGACGGCGCGCGTCTATGCAAAAGAGGACACGGCAAAGGCTTGCGTTGCCTGCGGGAAGAAGGCAGAGCACACCGTCATCTTTGCCCGCGCCTATTAAAAGGAGAGTTATGAAACATACCGATATCTTCGACGTATTAAAAAAGCCCGAACTGTTGGGGCAGGAAGTCACCGTCTGCGGCTGGGTGCGCACCTTCCGCGATTCTGCCGCCGTCTGCTTTTTGGAGCTCTCGGACGGCACGAGCTTTCCCCGCCTTCAGGTCGTCATCGACAAAAATGCGCTCAAAGTGGATGCGGAATGTACCAAGCTGGGTGCTTCCGTCTGCGTCACAGGCGAAATCGTCAAGGCGTTCAAAGGAGAGGGGCATGAACTCAACGCGAAGCAAGTCACCCTTCTCGGCAAGTGCCCGCCCGAGTATCCCATCCAAAAGAAGCGCACCTCCCTCGAATTTTTGCGCGGCATCCCGCACCTGAGACTGCGCACCAACACCTTCAACGCCGTGTTCCGCGTGCGTTCGGTCGCGGCGCAGGCGGTGCACCGCTACTTCCATGAGCACCGCTACTACTACATTCAGACGCCGCTCATTACGGCGAGCGACTGCGAGGGCGCGGGGGAGATGTTCCGCGTCACCACCCAGCCCTTTAACGCCAAGTATGAGAGCGAGGCGGAGTACTATAAGGATGACTTCTTCGGGGTCAAGGCGGGGCTGTCCGTCTCCGGTCAGCTCGAGGGCGAGGTCGCCGCGACGGCATTCAGCAAGATCTATACCTTCGGGCCCTCCTTCCGCGCGGAGAACTCCAACACGACCAAGCACCTTGCGGAATTTTGGCACATCGAGCCCGAAGTCGCCTTTGCCGAGCTTCCCGACATCATCGAGATCGCCGAGGATATGATAAAGTACCTCATCCGCGCCGTGCTCGATGAGTGCCCCGACGAGATCGACTTCTTCAACAACTTTGTGGAGAAGGGGCTCAAAGAAAAGCTCGAACACGTCGCCACGAGCGACTTTGCGATCTGCGACTACACAGACGCCATCGGGATCTTGCAGAAGGCGGACGTCAAGTTCCAATTCCCCGTCGACTGGGGGTGCGATCTGCAGACCGAGCACGAGAAGTACCTCACCGAAGTCGTCTTCAAGCGCCCCGTATTTGTGACCAACTACCCGAAGGAGATCAAGTCCTTCTATATGAAGCAGAACCCCGACGGAAAGACGGTCGCGGCGACCGACTTGCTTGTTCCCGGCATCGGCGAGATCATCGGCTGCAGCGAGAGAGAGGCGGACTACGAAAAGCTCCTCGAGGCGATGAAGGTGAGAAACATGGACATTTCCGCCTACAAGCAGTACCTCGACCTGCGCATCTTCGGCAGCGTGCCGCACAGCGGCTTCGGCCTCGGGTTCGACCGCTTCGTCATGTATGTGACGGGCATGGAGAACATCCGCGACGTCGTGCTCTTCCCGAGAACGGTCAACAACATCATGTAAAATTCGGCTCCCTCGCGGGAGCCTTTTTTTGTGCCCCGTCTTGACAGGGAACGGGCGGAAATGCTATAATGAGGCTGATTATTTATCAAGGAGATTTTTATGGAGAAAGTGTATGTGGGTGCCGCGTACTATCCCGAACTGTGGCCCCTCTGCGAGGTGGAAAAGGACATCGAGCGCATGAAGGCGGCAGGCGTCAACTGCGTGAGGATGGGAGAGTTTGCATGGAGCAGAATGGAGCCCAAGGAGGGGGAGTTTGACTTCTCGTGGCTGCACGAAGTCGTCGACAAGCTGTATGCGGCGGGCATCGACAGCATCCTCTGCACGCCATCCGTCACGCCGCCCCGCTGGCTGTTCAAGAAGTACCCCGAGACCATTTCGGTGGACTTCAACGATCGCCGCGCCGAGATCTCCTCGCGCTGCCATCCCTGCAAGACGTCGCCCAAGATGCGCGAGAAGAACCGCATCATCACCGAGCAGCTTGCAAGGGAGTTCGGATCCCACCCCGGCGTCATCGGCTGGCAGATCGACAACGAGATCTTCCCCTACGGTGAGGGCTGCTATTGCCCGCTCTGCAAGAACGCCTTCCGCGAATATCTCAAAGGAAAATACGGCACGCCCGAAAAGCTCAACGAGGCATGGGGGATGTACCGCTGGTCGCTCGATTATAACAGCTTCGACGACGTCGACCCGCCCCGTGCAGGGCAGTGGCAGCACTCGTCGCTTGCGACCGAGTGGCGGCGCTTCCAGTGCAGACAGATCATTTCCTATGTTGAAGAGCAGGCGGACGTTCTCCACCAATACACCAAAGCGCCCGTGGGCACGGACATGATGGTCACCAACCTTTTGAGCTATTACGAGACCAATAAGAAGCTCGACGTTGTGCAGTATAACCACTACGAACCCGCCCAAAAGCTGCCCGAGACCAAGTTCGCCTATGACTTTTTGCGCTGCATCAAGCCCCGTCCCTTCTGGGTGACGGAGACGCAGGTGGGCTGGAACGGCGGCAACGTGGCGTTCTTCGGGTACCGCCCCGAGGGGAATTGCTATGTCAATACCTGGATGCCCATCGCACTCGGCGGCGAGATGAACGAGTACTGGCTGTTCCGCTCTCACGCTGCAGGGCATGAGCTCGCGCACGGCTCGCTCTATTCCACCCCGGGGAGGGCGTACCGCGTCACCGAGGAAGTCAAGCACGCCGCGGACGACTTTGAGAAGGTCAACAGCTTCCTCACAAAGAGCAAGGTCGTCTCTAAAATTGCCCTGCACTATTCCTCGACGGCGGTCAACCACTTCATCTCCGCGCCCATGCTCGAGGGCTTTGACTACCGCGCCGCCCTCGTCGAGAAGTACCACGCCGCCTTCCGCGATACCAACATCGACGTCATCGATACGCAGCACTCCCTCGACGGGTACGAGGTCATCCTCTCGCCCTTCCTCGCGACGGTGGACGAGAACGGGCTCAAAGAGCGCATCCTCGACTGGGTGAAGGCGGGCGGAACTTGGATCGTCGGCCCGATGAGCGACATCTTCGACGAGAATACGGCAAAGTACGTTCACTCGCCCTATTCCTTTGTGGAGGAACTCGCGGGCGTATATGTCAAGTATCAGAAGCCCGTCAAAAACGACGTGTTCAAGGCGAAATTTGCGGACGGCAGCGACTGCCCCGTCTCGGTGTGCTACGATGCCTATGAGTGCAAAGATTGCACCTCGCTCGCAAGTTACGACGGCGGGGAATTCGGCGGCCTCTCCGTCGTCACCGAGAAAGCAGTCGGCAAGGGGAAAGTGGTCCTCGTCGGGAGCGTGCTCTCGAAAGAGGCCATTCGCAGGCTTGCAGGGGTTGCTCCCATTGCGCCCGCTTCGGAAAATATCGTCCTCGTAGCGCGTTCGGGTGAGGAAAACGGCATCATTGCGCTGGAGACCGAACACAGAGAGGGTACGCTCACCTTGGACGGCGAATATACCGACCTTCTGACGGGAAAAACCTTCAGCGGCACGGTGACAGTCGCGCCCCATCAGGTGCTTGTCTTGAAAAAGTAAGATGACCTACGAAAGAATCGACCTATACGCCTATTTCGGCATAGCGAGAGGGGAGGGGAGAGAGGGGTACCTCACGACGTACGTTCCCCTCTCCATTGAAAATGAACTGAAACCCAAGCTGCGCCCCGGGATGCTCGTCATCCCGGGCGGCGGGTATTGGATGCGCTCCGACCGCGAGAAGGAGCCCGTTGCGCTCGCCTTCGTTGCAAAGGGATACTGCGCGTTTGCGCTCGACTACACCGTACAGGCGCCATACCCCGCGCCCCTCATCGAGGCCGTGATGGCGATGGTGTACTTGAGGGAGCACGCAAAGGAGTACTGCCTCGACAAAGAGCACATCGCCGCCATCGGCTTTTCGGCGGGCGGGCACCTTGCGGGGATGCTCTCGCTCCTTTTCGCCGAGCCCGAGGTGAGGGCAGTTTTAGGGGAGCGCGTCAGGGAGGCAAAACCGGACGCCGCGATACTCTCCTATCCCGTCGTCACGATGGGGGAGAGGACGCACGAGGGAACGCGGGACGTCATCACGGGCGGGAATAAGGAGCTTATGAGCCGCCTCTCTTTGGAGACGCGCGTGACATCGGCGGCACCGCCCGCCTTCCTTTGGCACACGATGGAGGACAACGCCGTACCTGTCGAAAATTCGCTGATGCTCGCCTCCGCCTACCGAAACGCAGGCGCGCCGTTTGCACTGCATATCTTCGAGCACGGGCACCACGGACTCAGCCTCGTCTCCCCCGAGACGAACGACCAGACGGAGTACGACGCCTTTCTCTCCCCGGTGGGGGAATGGCTGCCGCTCGCCCTCGATTGGCTGAGGGGCCGCGGTTTTGCAGTCAAGCCCGCTTAATTCGACGAAAATCGAAATAAGAGTGGCTTTCAGAATGACTGTTATTTAGATTTTTATCGAAATAAAGGGCGATTTCCTTACCTTATGGCGGGAGAAGACGCCCTCAAACAAAAAATTTTCAAAAAACCTTGCAAAAACGTTTGACAACGCGCGGGGAGATATGGTAAGATAGCGCCATCAAGCAGAGGCGAACCCTTCTCTCCGCACGGCAGACGGCTTGTGCGGGTCGATATTTTCCTTGAAAGATATGGCAGGTTGTGCCCTGCGATATCGGGATGATATGGTCTATGACGGGTCACGCGATGCGCGATCCGTTTTATTTTTTGTGAGAGGTGGAAATATCAAAACGCAGAATCAGATGAACGGAGAGATCCGCGACCGCGAGATCAGAGTGATCTCGGAAACGGGCGAAATGCTCGGCGTCATGTCGCCGAGAGAGGCAATGAGGCTTGCAGAGGAGGCAGATCTGGACCTCGTAAAGATCTCCCCCAACGCCGTGCCGCCCGTGTGCAAGATCATGGACTATGGGAAGTTCAAGTTTGAACAGGCCAAGAAGGAAAAGGAGAACCGCAGGAATCAGAAGGTGGTCGAGATCAAGGAAGTCCAGCTTTCCATGACCATCGACGTGGGCGATCTCAACGTCAAGGCAAAGCAGGCGACGAAATTCCTCGGCGAAGGCAACAAGGTCAAGGTCTCCATCCGTCTGCGCGGACGGCAGATGGCACATTCCAACCTCGGAAGAGATGTGATGAACAACTTCTACGAGGGACTCAAGGAGATCGCCGTCATCGAAAAACCCATCAACATGGAGGGGCGCAACATCATCATGATCCTCGCCCCCAAAAAGGCTTAAAAAGTCAAGACGCGCGTTTTCGCGCCCTTAAATATCGATACATCATTGGAGGACAAACATATGCCGAAACAGAAATCGCACAGTGGCAGCAAGAAGCGCTTCTGGCTCACCGGCACCGGCAAGGTCAACAGACCTCACGGCGGCAAGAACCACAAGGCTGAAACCAAGAACAGAAAGAGAAAGAGAAATCTTCGTCAGACCACGCTCGTCTCCGCTACGCAGGAGAGCACCGTCAAGAAGATGATCCCCTACAAGGACTAAGAGGAGGCAGAAACAATGCGTATTAAAAGAGGTGTCAACGCTGTTAAAAAGCGCAGAAAGATCTTAAAGCTCGCAAAGGGCTATTGGGGCAATAAGAGCAAGAACTACCGCATCGCCCGCGAAGCGGTGATGAAGTCGCTCAACTACGCATATGTGGGCAGAAGGCTGAGAAAGCGTGATATGCGTTCGCTTTGGATCGCACGCATCAACGCCGGCGCGCGCGAGAACGGGCTCTCCTATTCCCGTCTTATGCACGGCCTCAAGGTCGCCGGTATCGAGCTCAACCGCAAGGTGCTTGCTGACCTCGCCGTCACCGACGCCAAGGCATTCAGCGAACTTTGCGAGAAGGCAAAGGCCGCAAACTAACTTTTACGCCAAAAAAGCCTTTTTTGAAAAAGGCTTTTTTCACTCTTTGAGCCAACATGATCATTCTTTCCAAGAGCAATCCCTGCGTCAAGGAACTGCGCGCGCTCCGCGAGAAGAAATTCAGAAGAGAGCGGGGCATGTTCCTCGTCGAAGGGGAGAAAATGGTGCGCGAGTGCATGAAAAGCGGCATCAAAATAAGCCGCATGATCGCGCGGGAAGATTATGAAGGGGAGCTTGCGGCTGACCTTGTTTTGGGCGAAGACGCCTTCAACAGCATCTCCGAGGAAAAGACCCCGCAGCCCATTTTAGCGGAGGCCGTGCTTCCCGAGTTTGCGCTCACGCCCCCGAAGGGGAGCTGTCTTTTACTGGACGGCGTCTCCGACCCCGCCAACGTCGGCGCCATCATCCGTACGGCCAACGCGGCGGGCTTCCATGAACTCTATCTCATTGGATGTGCCGACCCGTTCTCTCCCAAGAGCGTGCGTGCGAGCATGAGCGGCGTGTTTTTCGTCTCTCTGATGCAGGGCACGCGGGAGGAAGTGCTCTCGGCGCTTGACGGCGTTCCGCTCATCGCGGCGGATATGGGCGGGGAGAACATCTTTACCTTCGCGCCGCCCGAACAGTTTGCGCTCTGCATCGGCAACGAGGGCAGCGGCCTTTCCAAGCAAGTGAGAGAAAAAGCCTCCTTCACGGTGCGCATCCCGATGGGGGAGCATACGGAGAGTTTGAATGCCGCGGTCTCGGCGGGCATTCTCATGTACGAGCTCAAGAGAACTACCTTTATTTAAACGTTTCAGCGAGGTTTTTTATGTCAGGACACAGCAAATGGCACAACATTCAGGCAAAGAAGGGCAAGGCCGACGCAGCGCGCGGCAAGCTCTTTACCAAGATCGGCAGGGAGCTCGCCGTTGCCGCCAAGGGCAACCCCAACCCCTCCACCAACTCCAAGCTCGCAGACGTCATCGCCAAGGCGAAGGCGGCGAATATGCCCAACGACAACATCGAGCGCTCCATCAAGCGTGCGGCGGGTGACTTCGGCGACCGCGACTACAAGGAGCTCACCTACGAGGGCTACGGCGTGGGCGGAGCGGCCGTCATCATCTCGACGCTCACCGACAACAACAACCGCACCGCAGGCGATGTGCGCGCCATCATGAGCAAGCACGGCGGTTCCCTCGGAACGACGGGCAGCGTCTCCTACATGTTCGAGAACAAGGGCGTCATCGTCATCGAGCGCACGCCCGAGCTTGACGAGGACACCGTCACGGAGTACGCCCTCGACGCAGGCGCGGAGGACGTCGTCACCGAAGAGGACGCGTATGAGATCTATACGACGCCCGCAGCCTTCTCCGAGGCGAGAAAGTACCTCGAAGAGAAGGGGCTTACCTTCCTGCAGGCGGAGATCACGATGCTCCCCCAGAACAAGATCACCCTTCCCGAGGACAAGCTCGAGACCTTCATGAAGATGCTCGACAAGCTCGAGGAAAACGACGACGTGCAGACCGTCTATCACAACGTAGAGCTTCCCGAAGAGGAAGAAGAGGAATAAAAACCGAGGCGGAGGGCGGGAGCTCTCCGCTTTTTGCCAAAAAGGAGGATTTATGACGATTTCCGAGACCTGCCGCCTCGCCAAAGAGGGGGCGCACACCATTGCCTATTCGACGGAAGAAGAGAAGAACAAGATGCTCACGCTCGCGGCAGAGGCGCTCATCAGAAACAGCGGGAAGATCATCGCCGAAAACGCGGAAGATGTTGCTGCCTGCACGCGCGGGGAGCAATTCAAGGACCGCTTGATGCTCAACGAAAAGCGCATCGAGGGCATTGCGGAAGGGCTTAAAAAGCTCATCGCGCTTCCCTGCCCCGTGGGCGAAGTCTTAGAGCGGCACACGGCGCCTTCTGGCATCGAGATCGAGCGCGTGCGCGTTCCCTTCGGCGTCATCGGCATCGTGTACGAGTCTCGCCCCAACGTGACGGCGGACGCCATCGGCCTTTGCATCAAGAGCGGCAACGCCGTCGTTTTGCGCGGCAGCAAGGATGCGCTCCGCTCCAACATCGCCATCGTCGATGTCATCAAAAAGGCGCTTGAGGCGGGCGGGTTCGACCCTTCCTTCATCCAGCTCATCACCGATAAGACGCGGGAGGGCGCACGCGAATTCATGCGGCAGAAGGGGCTCATCGACGTGCTCATCCCGCGCGGGAGCAAGACGCTCATCGACAGCGCGCTTGAGAATGCGACGGTGCCCGTCATCGAAACGGGCACGGGCAACTGCCACATCTATTTTGAGAAGTCGGCGGATATCAAGAAGGCCATTCCCATCCTCATCAACGCCAAGACGCAGCGCACGAGCGTGTGCAATGCGGCGGAGAGCCTCGTTATCGACCGCCCCTTCGCCGAAAAGCACATGCAGGAGATCTGCGACGCCCTTGCGGAAAAGCACGTCGAGATGGTGGGGGATGAGGAGGCGTGCGCGCTCGATGCTCGCATTGCTCCCGCGACGGAGGAGGACTTCTACACCGAATACAGCGCGCTCAAGATCTCCATCAAGATCGTCTCGGGCATCGACGAGGCCATTCCCTTCATCAACGAGCACTCCACCATGCACAGCGAGGCCATCGTAACCGAAGATAAGGCGGCGGGCGAGCGGTTCTTGAAGGAGATCGACTCGGCGTGCGTCTATGAAAACGCCTCGACGCGCTTTTCGGACGGGTTTGAGTTCGGCTTTGGCGCGGAGATGGGCATCTCCACCCAAAAGCTGCACGCGCGCGGCCCGATGGGACTTCGGGAGCTCACGTCCTACAAGTTTATCATCCGCGGCAGCGGCCAAGTACGGGCATAAAAAGGCGCGTAATTACTGCGCCTTCCAAAAAAAACAGCGGGGCGGCGAAGAATGCCGTCCCGTTTTTGTTTCCCTTATTTCTTTCTGGGGTGAAGCTCGGGGAATGCACCGAGCAAGAAGTACTCCGCCGTAGAGTTCTTTCGGATGAGCTGCTTGGCTTCGTCGTAAGTACACCACTTGACGTCGGTGAGTTCCTCGTTGAGGGTGGTCTCCGCCGTGTCGTCCGCCGTTACGATGTAGTTGAGCATCAAAAGGTTCTTCTGCTCGTGATAGCGCGACGCATGATAGCGCCACTTGATGGCATTGAGGCGGGTCTCCTCGCGCAATTCGCGCACCAGCGCCTTCTCGGCGTTCTCGCCCTTCCTGATGTAACCCGCAAACAGCTTATAATCCTCGTCTCCGACGTGCCGAGCGAGAAGGATCTTGTCCTCCGCACGGTTGACGACGGTCATGGACACCGCAACGGGAAAGAAGGGGAACTTGAACTTTTCGCACTTGGGGCAGTAGGGAACGAGGCCTTCGTTCTCGAGAAAGCGCAGCGTGAGCTTTTCTCCGCAGTCCGTGCAATACATCTCTCTTTCCTCCCGAAATTATTTTCTATTTATTTTACGCCGAGAAGGGCGAATTGTCAACCTCTATTTGTAAAAAACTTGCAAAATAATGGTAAAGACGGACACATTTTTCTTTTTGTCTGTTTTCCAGAAACCTTCTTGAGATGAGTTGACAAGAGCAAGGGTATTTTGATACAATAATTATGCGACGTCGGGGAGTTCCGACCGGACATAAGAGCCTACTCGCATTTAACCGTTCCTTTGGGAGCGGTTATTTTTTGCGCAATTTTTGCTCATTAGAATTAGGGAGAGGGGCGAGGAAAAAAGCCTGCCCAATGCTTGACAGAGGGGGGCTTTCCATTGTATAATAGAATGTATTTTGATAATGCCCGACTTTGTGCAATGCGGGCTTTAGGGAGGAAAACAAATGCTGACATCCATTTGCGGGATCAACTGGGGCGACGAAGGAAAGGGGAAGATGGTAGACTTCCTCTCCGAAGGGTACGACATCGTCTGCCGCTATCAGGGCGGCAACAATGCGGGTCATACCGTCATCAACGAGAGGGGCAAGTTCATCCTCAACCTGCTTCCTTCGGGCATTCTTCGCGAGGACGTCGTCAACGTGCTCGGCCCCGGCATGGTCATCGATATCAAGCACCTCACCGAGGAGATGGGGCGCCTTCGCGAGAAGGGCATCAAGATCACGCCCGACAACCTCAAAATAAGCGACAGGGCGGTCATCACCATGCCCTATCACGTCCTCATGGACTGCCTCGAGGAGGAGCGCCTTGCCGACAAGAAGTTCGGCTCCACCCGCCGCGGCATCGCACCCGTCTATTCGGACAAGTACATGAAGAAGGCGTTCCGCATGGGCGAGCTCCTGCATGCCGACCTCATGTATGCGCGCGTCAAGGATATCGTCGAATGGAAGAACCTCACCGTTGCGGGCGGGTACCATCACGAGCCCGTCTCCACGGAAGAGACCATCAACTATTTAAAGACGTACGGCGAGCCGCTTGTCGACTACATCTGCGATACGGGGCTGTATCTCAACAACGCCCACAAAGAGGGCAAGAAGATCATGTTTGAGGCGCAGCTCGGCGCCCTGCGCGACATCGACTTCGGCATCTATCCCTATACGTCGAGCTCTTCGACCATCGCGGCTTACGCGCCCATCGGTGCGGGCGTTCCCAACCTCAAGCTGGATAAGTCCATCGGCATCATGAAGGCATACTCCTCCTGCGTGGGCGAGGGTCCCTTCACGGCGGAATACTTCGGCGCGGCGGCAGACAGGCTGCGCGCGGCGGGCGGGGAGTACGGCGCTGCGACGGGTCGTCCGAGAAGGGTAGGACCCTTCGACGTCGTCGCCTCCTCTTACGGCATCCGCTGCCAGGGCGCGGACGAGATCGTGCTCACCAAGCTCGACATCCTCTCCGTCTACGAGGAGATCGAGGTCTGCGCGGCGTATGAGCTGGACGGGGAGATCATCCACGACTTCCCTTATCCCGATGCGCTCAACCGCTGCAAGCCCGTGTTTGAGAAGGTCAAGGGCTGGCACACCGATATCTCGCACTGCCGCAAGAAGGAGGAGCTTCCCAAGGAGGCGCTCGATTACATCAAGTACATCGAGGAGAAGTGCGGCTGCAACATCACCTACGCCGCCGTCGGTGCAAAGCGCGACGCGGTCATCAAACTCAAATAAAAACCCTTCAAGTCCGAGCCCGCAGGTGCACCCTGCGGGCGTCGGCAATCAAAAATAACTATGAAATTCTACAAGATGCACGGCATCGGCAACGATTATATCTACTTCGATTGCTTTGATATGATGCCCGAAGACCCTTCCTCCCTTGCCGTCAAACTTTCGGACAGGCACTTCTCTGTCGGCGGCGACGGAGTCATTCTCGTGTGCAAAAGCGATGTTGCCGACGGCAGGATGCGCATGTTCAATGCGGACGGCAGCGAGGGGAAGATGTGCGGCAACGGCATCCGCTGCGTGGGCAAGTTTCTCTACGAAATCAAGGGGATAAAAAAGGACACCCTAACCGTGGAGACCTTGAGCGGCATCAAGACGCTGCAAATGCACGCGAAAGACGGGGAAGTTGTCTCCGTCACCGTGGATATGGGCGCGCCCGAACTTGTGCCCGCGCGCATCCCCTCCAAATTTGAAGGGGAGCGGGCGGTGAACGTTCCCATGACCGTCGAGGGGAAGGAGTACCGCGTGACAGCGGTCTCGATGGGCAACCCGCACTGCGTACTCTTCGGCGGCGATCCCTACAAGCTCGACCTCGAAAAGATCGGCCCCTCGTTTGAACACCACGCGCTCTTTCCCGAGGGCGTGAATACCGAGTTTGTCGAAGTGCTTGCGCATAACGAGCTCAAGATGCGCGTGTGGGAGCGCGGCAGCGGGGAGACGTGGGCGTGCGGCACGGGTGCGTGCGCCGTCGCGGTCGCAGCCGTTCTCAACGGATATGCGGACGAGGGAAAAGAAGTCCTCGTGCACCTGCGCGGCGGAGACCTCACCATCGTCTACACGGGGGAGACCGTCTTTATGACGGGTCCCGCCGCATTCAGCTTCACGGGCGACGTGGAAATATAAGAAAAACACCTTAAAGGAAGGACAGATGACGAAATATATCTTTGTAACAGGCGGCGTCGTATCCGGGCTCGGCAAGGGCATCACGGCAGCATCTTTGGGAAGGCTTTTGAAGATGCGCGGCTATAAGGTCGCCTCTCAGAAGCTCGACCCCTACATCAACATCGACCCAGGCACCATGAGCCCTTACCAGCACGGCGAAGTGTTTGTGACGGAGGACGGCGCGGAGACCGACCTCGACCTCGGCCACTATGAGCGCTTCATCGACGAGAACCTCAACAAGTTCTCCAACCTCACGACGGGCAAAGTCTATTGGAACGTGCTCAATAAAGAGCGCGCGGGCGAATATCTCGGCCAGACGGTGCAGGTCATCCCGCACATCACCAACGAGATCAAGTCCTTCATCTACGAAGTGGGCAAGACGACGAAGGCGGACATCGTCATCACCGAGATCGGCGGCACGACGGGCGACATCGAGAGCCAGCCCTTCATCGAGGCCATCCGCCAGGTCTCCCGCGAGGTGGGGCGCGACAACTGCTGCTTCATCCACGTCACGCTCGTGCCCTACATTTCGGGCTCCTGCGAATTCAAGAGCAAGCCGACGCAGCACTCCGTGAAAGAGCTGCAGGGGATGGGCATTTCGCCCGACATCATCGTCGCGCGCGTCGACCAGCCCATGCCCGAGGACATCCGCGAGAAGATCGCCATGTTCTGCAACGTCAAGCCCGAGTGCTGCATCGAAAATCTGACGGTGCCCGTCCTCTACGAGGCGCCCATGATGCTGGAAAAGAGCAATCTTTCCTCCATTGTCTGCGGCATTCTGCACCTTGAACCGAGAGAGATCGATCTCACCGAATGGGAAGAGATGCTCAATAGGATCCACGCCCGCAGCAAGACGGTGAAGATCGCCCTCTGCGGCAAGTATGTGCGTCTGCACGACGCGTACCTCTCGGTTGCCGAGGCGCTCGCGCACGGCGGCTATGAGACGGGCGCAAAGGTGGACATCGACTGGGTGGACACCGAGACGCTCAACGCGCAGAATGTGCAGGAACGTTTGAAAGACGCGGACGGCATCCTCATCCCTGGCGGCTTCGGCGGTCGCGGCATCGAGGGCAAAATTCTCGCTTGCCAATATGCGCGCGAGAACAATGTGCCGTACCTCGGCATCTGCCTCGGCATGCAGGTCGCCGCCATCGAATTTGCAAGGAACGTGTTGGGCTATCAAGATGCCAACTCTTCGGAATTCTTCCCCGAGGGCAAGCACTCCGTCATCGACCTCATGCCCGACCAGTACGGCGTCAAGATGGGGGGCACGATGCGCCTCGGCGCGTACCCCTGCAAGCTCTACGGCAAGCAGATGCTGGAGGCGTACGGCACGGACGAGATCAGCGAGCGCCACCGCCACCGCTTTGAATTCAACAACGAGTACAGAAAGCAGTTCGAAGAGAACGGCATGACGCTTGCAGGACTCTCGCCCGACGGCACGCTGTGCGAGGCGGTGGAGTACGACAAGAACGACTTCTTCGTCGGCGTGCAGTTCCACCCCGAGTTCAAGTCCCGCCCCAACAACGCGCACCCGCTCTTCCGCGAACTCATCCGCCATGCCATCGCATACATGGAAAGGAAGTGAAGCATGAAAGTCAATCACCATTACTTTGAAATACAGGACAGCTATCTGTTTGCGACGGTCGGCAAAAAGACGGCAGAATATAAGGCCGCGCACCCCGAGAAGGACGTCATCCGCCTGAGCATCGGCGACGTTACCCGCCCGCTCGTGCCCGCCGTCATCGAGGCAATGCACCGCGCCGTCGACGACATGAGCCGCAAGGAGACCTTCCACGGCTACGGGCCCGACCAGACCTGCTACGGCTATCCCAAGCTCATCGAGAGCATCTTGGGCAGCTACGCGCGCAAAGGCGTCGGCCTTTCCGAGGACGAAGTGTTCATTTCGGACGGCGCAAAGTCCGACCTCGGCAACATTTTGGAACTGTTTGCGGAGGACACCGTTGCGCTCATTCCCGACCCCGTCTATCCCGCCTATGTGGATGCCAACGTGATGTCGGGGAGAAAGGTGCTCTACTCCGACGCCAATCAGGCAAACGGCTTTCTGCCCATGCCCGACGAGAGCGTGAAGGCGGACCTTATCTATCTCTGCTCGCCAAACAACCCGACGGGCGCGGCGTATTCCAAGGAGAAGCTCAAGGCGTGGATAGACTACGCCAAGAGAAACGACGCCGTCATTCTCTACGATGCGGCGTATGAGTACTTCATTCAGGACGACACGCTCGCCCGCAGCATTTATCAAGTGGAGGGCGCCAAGGAGTGCGCCATCGAGATCTGCTCTTACAGCAAGACAGCGGGCTTCACGGGCGTGCGCTGCGGCTATACCATCGTACCCGAGGCGCTCGTGCGCGACGGGCACTCCCTCAACAAGATGTGGGCGAGACGGCAGTCGACCAAATTCAACGGCGTCTCTTACATCACCCAGATGGGCGCCGCCGCCGTGTTCAGCGAGGAAGGGGAGAAGCAGATCAAAGAGAACCTCGGCTACTACCGCAAGAACGCGGAGATTATCGCGGATTGTTTGGACCGCCTTGGCATCTGGTACACGGGCGGCAAGCACTCGCCCTACATCTGGCTCAAGTGCCCGAACGATATGAAGAGCTGGGAGTTCTTCGATCTGCTCCTTGAAAGGGCCAACGTCGTGGGAACGCCCGGAAGCGGCTTCGGCAAGAACGGCGAAGGGTACTTCCGCCTGACGGCATTCGGCACGGAAGAGAACACACGGGAGGCTTGCCGCCGTCTCGAGGCGCTCCTCTCGTCCCTGTAAAAAGAGGAAAACAGGATGGATAACGTAAGACAGGCGGGCGTGCTGCTGCATATCTCTTCCCTGCCCGCAAAGTATAAGATCGGCTCGCTCGGGAAGGAGGCATACCGCTTTGCGAAAAAACTTGCAAAGGCGGGCGTCAAGTATTGGCAGATCCTGCCCCTTGTGCAGACGGGCTACGGCGATTCGCCCTATCAGTCGGTCTCCTGCACCTCGGGCAATCCCTACTTCATTGACCTCGATCTTTTAGCGGGGCAGGGGCTGCTCACAAAGAAGGAGCTTGCCGCCGCTAAGGGCGCGGGGAATGTCGACTACGGGGCTCTCTATGCGGAGCGCTATCAGACGCTGCGCACCGCCTTCTCGCGCTTTGCGTTCGACAGCACGGAGTTCCGCGCCTATGTCGACGAAGGCAAGCACGAGGACTATGCGCTCTTCATGACCGCCAAGACGGTGTATGGCGGCACCTTCACCGATTGGGAGGAGGGGCTCTGCCGCCGCGAGGAGGGGGCGCTCGAAAAGCTCCGCACCGACTATCACGAGGAGTACCTCTTCTGGCAGTTTTTGCAGTATGAGTTCGACCTTCAGTGGAAGGCGCTCAAGCATTACTGCAATTCGCTGGAGCTCAAGATCATCGGGGATATCCCGCTCTACGTCGCCTACGACAGCGCGGACGTGTGGGCGCATCCCGAACTCTTCAAGCTCGACGAAAACTTAAAACCCGCAAAGGTGGCGGGGGTGCCGCCCGATTACTTCTCGGAGACGGGTCAGCTCTGGGGCAATCCCGTCTTTGACTGGGCGGCGCACAAAAAGGAAAACTACCGCTGGTGGAGAGGCCGCCTTGCCCATGCGCTGGAGACGTACGATGTCGTGCGCATCGACCACTTCCGCGGTCTCGACCGCTACTATGAAGTGAACGCAGACGAGGCGACCGCCGTCAACGGCTGTTGGCAGGACGGGCCCAAGGATGAGCTCTTTGAGGGCGTCGATAAGAGCCGCATCATCGCGGAGGACCTCGGCGAGATGGACGACGGCGTGCGCTCACTCATCGCCCGCACGGGGCTCCCCGGCATGAAGGTACTCTTATTCGCCTTCGACGGCAATGAAGATAACGCCTTCCTTCCGCACAACATCGCAACAAACAGCGTCTGCTACACGGGCACGCACGACAACGACACGGTGGCGGGATATGTGAAGTCGCTTACGCCCGAGGAATTTCTGCTCTTCCGCTCGCGCGTTGCCAAGGAACTCAAGCAGTGCGGGCTGGATATCAAGCTCGGCCGCACGCCCGAGAGCTGCTCAAAGGCATTTGTCGAAATTGCGATGGCGTCCAAGTCTTCTCTCGCCGTGGTCCCCGTGCAGGACCTCATGGGGCTGGACAATTCCGCCCGCATGAATCATCCCGGCACCAACGGCGGAAATTGGGTGTGGCGGCTGAAAAAACTTCCCTCAAACGCCGTGTTCGCGCGGATCGGACGCCTCATCAAAAAATACAGATAAGGAGCTCTCATGGCAGAAGAAAAGAAGGAGAAAAAAGGCTTTTGGCAGGAATTCCGTGCCTTCATCGCGCGCGGCAATATCCTCGACATGGCCGTCGGCGTCATCATCGGCGGGGCATTCACCGCCATCGTCAACGCGCTCTCGAACAACGTCTTAAAGCCTGTCATCAACCAAGTTCTGGCACTCATTTTCGGTGCGGACTCCTTGACGGAGCTGTACACCTTCCTTACGACCGCCTACACGACGGATGAGACGGGAGCAACCGTCATCGACCTTGCAAACTCCATCTACATCGATTGGGGAACGTTCATCAACGCCGTCATCAACTTCCTCTTGACGGCACTCGTCTTGTTTCTCATCATCAAGGCGGTGATGAAGGTGAGCAAGCTCCGCGAAGAGGCAAAGACCGCCCTCAGGGAAGCGGAGGAAAAGCGCAAAGCGGAACGGGAGGGCGCGCAAGCCGCCCTTTCCGAGGGCGACAAGAGCACTGCGGCCGCCCCCGCGCCCGAAAAGAAAGAATAGCTGAAAAGACCTGCATTCCTGCAGGTCTTTTTGCATGGATTTTGAAAAGGCACGAAGATGGAGAGGGGCGCATACAATGTAGAGGAACCCGAACGGTTCTTTTACGGAGGTTATTATGTCATTTTTCTCCAACTTTTCGTCCGATCATTGCCCCGGGACGATCACGGGCAATCCGTTGAACGGTCTTTGCGAGAAAGTGTGCATCCAGGCGGAAAAGATCTTCGACGCGGGCATCGTGCAGACGCGCATCGAAAATTATTCCGTCCTTCCCGCCAGCTTTCTCCCGGCATCTCCTACATATCCGCTCACGTTTTTGAGCGCTCGTTCGCTCTCTTCGGAGGGCATCGTCTCCGACGTCAACATCGAACGCCAGCCGGACGGCGGGTACGCGCGCATCCAGGCGAAGGTCACCATTCCCATCGAGATCGTCTACCTCGACGCGAACGGCACCGAGGGCAAGGCGCTCGGCTCCATCGTCCTCAACGAGGACGTCCTGATGTTCGTGCCGCAGGCGTCCGTCATGCCGTTTACCGTCTCGGCGATCGCCTCCTGCGTCTCCCCCGAAGGGCGGTGGGACAGCGGTTCCTCGACCTTTGTGTTGAGCGCCTGCCTCACGGTCATCTTAAAGGTCTCGATGCAGGTCGAGATCTTGGTGCCGAGCTACGGCTATTGCGCCATCCCGCCCGCACAAGAGTACTCGCAGGAAGTGTGCACGGGCTTTTTCGAACTGCCGCTCTATCCGCAGGGTCGCTCCCCCGACAGGAGATGAACTTAAAGCCGCCCCGAACAAAGGGCGGCTTCTTTCTATTGTTTGGTTGGCTTGGAGTGGAGGGGGGCAGAAAGTCGCGGCGGTGCGATTCAAAGAAGTCGAAATACGTCTTCACGCTCTCGAGCTGCGTCCAGCGCTTGACATCCACGGGGTCGCCGTCGAAGTCGTAGATCTTCGCACCGCGCATGGCAAGGAGGAAGGGGGAGTGCGTCGCAATGACGAATTGGCTGTCAAAAAAGCGCGCCTCATTCTCCAAAAATTGCGCAAGTTCGAGCTGCTTCTTGGGGGAAAGGCTGTTTTCGGGCTCGTCTAAAAGGTACAACCCCGCGCCGTCGATGCGGGAGGTGAAGTAGAAATAGGCACTCTCGCCGTTGGACTGCTCGCGCTCGTTCTGCCAAACGCCCTCTCCCTTTACAAAGCGGGAGAGTGTCATCTTGCGCGCGTCCGTCGTCTTTTTGAGTTCGTCGTAGTCGTTTAGAGAGGTCATGCGGAAGGGCCCGCTCCGCCGCTTTTCGAAGTAATCCTCAAAGAGTTTCTCGCGGGTCTCGTCGATGCCCTCGTTGACGGCGCGGAGGGAGAGCATGTAGTCGAATACGTCGTCGCTCGTCACAACGCGGCTGAAATCGGGCAGGGGCTTAGAGAGGGCATAGCGGCATAGGGAGACGTAAGTTCCGAAGAAGCTCGAGCGGTTGAAGGGGGCGTCGCGCTTTAGAGAGAGTGCCTCCGCGATGACGTTGAGCGCCGTCGTCTTGCCCGAGCCGTTGCCGCCGTAGAAGAGAGTGATGGGCGCGAAGTCCAGCCGTGTGAGCCCGCGCGAAGAGAGCACGAAGAAGGGGTACATCGTGTTGAAACAGGTGCGCTTTTCTTGAAGGCGCACCTGATACTCTTGGTCGTAGCTTGGAAAGAAAAATTCCTTTAAGAAAATCATGATTCGGAAAGTTCGAGGGGTTCAACGAGCACCGTCTTATAGTCGCGGTAGGCGACGAAGCCCGCTTTGGATTTCGAGGGCTTTTTCACCTGCTTGACGGGGCAGTAGTCGACGGGGATGCGCCCGCCCTGCTTGGCGTCCGAATAGCGCGCGCAGATGCCCGCTGCATAGCCCAAGACTTCATCGGGCACGGCGCGGCCCTGCGCTTTGATGACGACGTGCGAGGAGTGATACTTCTGCGCGTGCAGCCAAATGTCGTCGGGCGCGGACGAGCGGACGAGCCTGTCGTTCTGCAGGTTGTTGCGCCCTGCCAAAATTTCAAACCCGTCCTTTTCAAAGCGGCGGAAGGGGAACTCGGGTACCGCCTGCTTCTTTCGCTTCTCGGGCTGTTTCAAAATGCCCGCCGCCTGCAGTTCTTCTTCGAGGCACTTTAAATCCTCCAAATTATCCGCCGAAGAGATGGCGGCAAGGAGAGAGAGGGAATATTCGAGCTCGGAGCGCACCTCCTCTTCCTGCGGGATGAGCACTTCGAGCGTGCGCTTCTGTTTGCGGTAGCGCTTGAAGTACGCCTGTGCGTTGTCGGCGGGGGAGAGGCGCTCGTCGAGCGCGATCTTCATTGTGCCGCCCGCTTCGTCGTAATAATTTTCAAGCTCTGCAGAGCGCATGCCCTGCTTTAAGCGGTATAAATTCGCCGTCAGGAGTTCGCCTTTGATGCGGTCGGTCTCCGCGCCCTCGCACTGGCGGCGCTTTTCAAGGATCTGCGAAAGCCGCTTCTCCTGCTTCTTTCTCTGCGAAGAGACGGCGGAAGTGAGCTTTCTTTGCAGCGCCTCGAAGTTCTTTTTCTTTCTTCTGCCCGCATAGAAGTACTGTTCGGCGGCGGAGATGCTTTCAAACGGAATGCCGCCCGCAACGAAGCGTGCAAAGAAGTCCTGCGGCACGCCGTTTCTTTCGACGACGCAGGGGGAGATGTCGTTTGAGAAGATGGTATCGTGCACATATTCGGCAAAGCCGCCGCCCTTGTAGCCCGAGGCGATCTGCTCCGCCGTGCAGGGGGCAAGCCCCATCACGTTGGTAAAGAGGAAATGTGCCAAATCGTTCGGAAGGGGCGGCGTGAGCAATTTTTTGAGAGCGGGAAGGTCGGAGGGGTCGACTTTCTCCTGCCGCGCGGGGGGAAGGTAGGGGGCGCCCGGCAGAATGGCACGCTTGCAGTTCTCGTCGATGGTCGTCGTCTTGAGTGCGCCCAAGATGACGCCGTTCTCCGTCAAGAGGATGTTGGAGTACTTGCCCATGATCTCGACGCGCAGTTCCCGTTCCGCCGTCGAAAAGTCGGAATAGCACCTCACGCGGAAGATGAGGATGCGCTCAAAACCCGGGGTCTCCACGCCTAAAATTTCCGCGCTCTGCAAGTACTTTCGAAGCAGCATGCAGAAATTGGGCGCGGTGAGCGGGTTGGGCGGGTTGTCAGTCGTAAAATAAACCCCGCAATCGGCAGCATTCGCGTTGACGGTGAGTTTTAACGTGGTCTTTTGCGTGTATATTAGAAGGGAGAGTTCCTCTTTCCCCGGTTGGTTGATGCGGTTGATGCGTCCTCCGCGAAGAGTAGAGTCGAGCTCGCGGGCGATGAGACGGATGGTGAATGTATCCTGCGGCATACGGTCCTCCAAAGGGTGCTTGCAGTCATTATACCCGAAAAAAGCAAAATTGTAAATAAAAACGCTTTTCTTTCTCGCCCCGTTATGTTAAAATAGTTAGGCAAAAATATCCGATCAGAAACAACAAAACGCACCGTCGGAAAAATGAGGAGCTATTTATGAATTACCAGGTAGAGACAGCAGAAAAGAGCACCGTCAAGGTCACCATCACCTTCACGCCCGAAGAGTGGAACAATGCCAACAACGAAGCCTACAGGCAGAACCGCGGCAAGTACGCCGTCAACGGTTTCCGCAAGGGCAAGGTCCCCAAGAACGTCCTTGAAATGTACTACGGCAAGGGCCTCTTCTATGAAGACGCGCTCAATCTGCTTTACGCCGAGCACTACGGCGCCATCCTCGAAAAGGAGAAGGATAACTTCACGGCAGTCGGCGATCCTTCGCTCTCCGTCGACGACATTTCCGACGAGAAAGTCGTGCTCATCGCGGAAGTTCCCGTAAAGCCCGACGTTGAGATCGAGACCTACAAGGGTATAAAGATCCCCGAATTCGTATATACTGTTTCGGACGCCGACGTCGACAAGGACATCGAGGACACCCGCCTGCGCCTTGCAAAGGACGAAGACGTGACGGACCGCGCCGCAGAGATGACGGATACCGTCAACATCGACTTTGCGGGCAAGATGGACGGCAAGGCGTTCGATGGCGGCACCGCGGAAGGGTATGACCTCACGCTCGGTTCCCACCAGTTCATCCCCGGCTTTGAAGAAGGCGTCGTCGGCATGAACATCGGCGAGACGAGGGATATCGAAGTCACCTTCCCCGAAGACTATCAGGCAGAGGAGCTCAAGGGCAAGAAGGCCGTCTTCACGGTCACGCTCCACAAGATCACGGGCAAAGTCCGCCCCGAGCTCGACGAGGAATTCGCAAAGAAGATGGGCAGCGACTCCGTGGAGGCTTACCGCGCCAAGGTGAGAGAGCGCCTCGAGCGCAACGCCGCTTCCCGTTCCCTCAACGAGACGGAGAACTCCATCATCACCGAGATCGCCAAGGGCGCCAAGGCAGAGATCCCTCAGGCGATGATCGACAAGCAGAACGAATTCGCCCTGCAGCGCCTTGAGTACAACCTCATGTATCAGGGCATCCGCCTCGACGACTATCTCAAGTACCTCAACACGACGAGAGAGGCGTACATGCACACCTTCGACGAGGAATCGAAGCGCACCGTACTGCATCAGCTCATCGTCGAGAAGATCATCAAGCTCGAAAACATCGAAGCGACGCAGGAAGAGATCGACGCAAAGATTGCAGAACAGGCAAAGAGCGTCGGCAAAGAGGCTGAGGAGTATAAGAAGACGATGGATCCCCGCCAGCTTGAGTACATCGAGTCGGATATCAAGGTGACCAAGCTCTTCGACTTCCTCAAGGCAAACAACGAAATGATCAAGCAAGAGGAGAGCAAGTAATGGAAAGAAACGTGCTCATTCCCTATGTCGTGGAGCGCACGTCGGGCGGCGAGAGGAGCTACGACCTCTATTCCCGCCTTCTCGAAGACCGCATCATCTTCCTTGCGGGGGAGATCGACGACGCCGTTGCGAACACGGTCGTCGCCCAGCTCATCTACCTCGAAGCGAAGGACCCCGGCAAGGACATCAGCCTGTACATCAACAGCCCGGGCGGCTCCGTTTCGGCGGGTCTTGCGATCTACGACACGATGAACTATATCAAGTGCGATGTCTCCACCATCTGCATCGGCATGGCGGCGAGCATGGCGGCGTTCCTGCTCTCGTCGGGCGCAAAGGGGAAGCGCTTCGCTCTTAAAAACAGCGAAGTGATGATCCACCAGCCTTTGGGCGGCGCGCAGGGGCAGGCAAGCGACATCAAGATCCACGCGGAACACATCTTAAAGACCAAGGACAAGCTCAACCGCATCCTTGCGGCGAATACGGGAAAGCCCCTCGAAGTCATCGAACGCGACACGGACAGAGACAACTTCCTGTCGGCGGACGAGGCACTTGCCTACGGCCTTATCGACCGCGTGTACGATAAGAGATAACTTTTTGATTGGGAGGATCAAATGGGTAAATACGAACCGAGCTGTTCTTTTTGCGGAAAAGAAAAATCCAAAACAAAAAAGCTGATCGCAGGCCCCGACGGGATCTACATCTGCGACGAATGCGTGGAACTTTGCAAGGATATGCTCGACCAGATGCCCTCTTCCTCTCCGCAGGAAAAGATCCCGCTCAAGAAGCCGAGCGAGATCAAGGAAGAGCTCGATCACTACATCATCGGGCAGGACAAGGCAAAGCGCGTTCTCTCCGTTGCCGTCTACAACCACTACAAGCGCATCAATTCGCTTGCAGAAGGGAAGAAGGACGATGACGATGTGGAGATCGAAAAGAGCAACATTCTGCTCCTCGGTCCCACGGGGAGCGGCAAGACGCTGCTTGCAAGAACGCTTGCCAAGATCTTGAACGTTCCCTTCGCGACGTGCGACGCGACGACGCTGACGGAAGCGGGCTATGTGGGCGAGGATGTCGAGAACATCCTTTTAAAGCTCATCCAGAACGCCGACTACGACATCGAAAAAGCGCAGCACGGCATCATCTATATCGACGAGATCGACAAGATCGCAAGAAAGGGCGAAAACGTCTCCATCACGCGCGACGTCTCGGGCGAGGGCGTGCAGCAGGCACTTCTGAAGATCATCGAATCGACGGTCGCAAACGTTCCTCCGCAGGGCGGCAGGAAGCACCCGCAGCAGGACTGCATGCGCATCGATACGACGAACATCCTCTTCATCTGCGGCGGTGCATTCGTCGGGCTCGATAAGATCGTCGCCGCCCGCAAGGACGATACCGGCCTCGGCTTCGGCGGCAACGTCAAGCTGGGCGCCAATGAAGTGGACTACACCCTCCTTGACGACGTCAAGCCGCAGGATCTGACCAAGTTCGGGCTCATTCCCGAGTTCGTCGGCCGCATTCCCATCGTCGTGAGTTTGCAGGCGCTCGACGAGGACGCGCTCGTCAGCATCCTCACCCAGCCGAGAAACGCCATCATCAAACAGTACCAAAAACTTGTGGGGCTGGACGGCGTCAAGCTCACGGTGGAGGACGACGCAGTGCGCGAGATCGCAAGTACTGCCATCCGCTTAAAGACGGGGGCAAGGGGCCTCAGGACGATCATCGAGGGGCTCATGACCGATGTGATGTACGATATCCCCACGAAGAACAACGTCGAGGAAGTCATCATCACCAAGGGGTGCGTCACCAATGGCGACAAGCCCACGCTCGTCTACAAAAAAACCGCATAAAGGACAGCAGGGGACCGCGCAGGCGGCCCCTTTTTTTTGTACGAAAGAGGGGAAACTTCCGAATATCGCCCTCATTCGCTTGCCTTTTTTGCGGGAGTATAGTAAAATAAGAACATCTGAGCGGAAAGAGTCTTATCTGACCGTAAAGAGCCGAAAATTAGCTTTGATGGCGCTCATTGCGCCCGTTTTCGCCTCTTTTTCCGCGCAGGGAAAGGAGGTCTTTTTATGTCCGAAGAAAAGCGCATTGCCGTGCTCTCCGTCATCGTGGAGGACCGCGCCGCAACGCCCGCCCTCAACGCCTATCTCTCCGAATACGGGGAATACATCGTGGGCAGGATGGGTATTCCTTACAGGGAAAAGAGCGTCTCGGTGCTGTGCGTCGTCCTCGATGCGCCGCTTGGCGTCATCAATGCGCTCACGGGCAAAATAGGCAGCCTTCCCGGCGCGAGCGCCAAGACTTTATTCAGCAAATATTAAAGGAGTATTAAGATGAAACAAGTAAGTTCCAAACTTGCAGGGCTCACCCTTGCGGCGGTGTCGCTCTTTGCCTTTGCCGCCTGCAAACCTGAGACGGAGGAACCCCCGCAGGGAGATGACACCGTCTATACCGTCGTCGCCCCCGACGGCGCACCCGCGCTCGCGCTCGTCAACGCCATCGAGGGAGGGGATGAGATGTTCGATTTCAGCGTCGTCGATTCCTCGACCATTCAGACGTATGTGACGGGCGAGGACCCCTCGGCGGACTTCTGCATCCTGCCCATAAATGCCGCGAGCAAGCTCATCGGCACGGGGGAGGTGTATCAGATGGTCGGCACGGTGACGAACGGCAACCTCTACTTCCTCTCGGCGGAGCAAAACGACGACCTCACGGCGGGCAACCTTTCGACGCTTATCGGCAAGTCGGTGGGGGTGGTGCAGCTCACCAACGTCCCCGGGCTCACGCTGCAGGTCGTCCTCAATAAGTACGATATCCCTTACAGCATCGTCGGCAATGACGAAGAAAAGAAGGAGGACGCCGTCAACCTCATCGCGTTCGACGCCGCCAACGTGACCCCCGCGGGCGGGTGCGACTACTACCTCTGCCCCGAACCCGCTGCCTCGACCAAGGTCAAGGGCACGGCAAGCGCCGCAAAGCCCTTCCGCATCGCGGGAGACCTGCAGGCGCTCTACGGGGATGAGAACGGCTATCCGCAGGCGGTGCTCGTTGCAAAGCGCACTGTGCTTGAGAGCGGTACGGAGGCCGTCGAAACGCTCGTCTCTTACCTCGAAGAGAGCGAGAGCTACCTTGCCTCTGTTCAACCCGAGACGGTGCTTACTGCCCTCGACGGTGTGCGCACGGAGGGGCTCGCGGCGTCCTTCAATGCCAATAATTTGACGAACACGGTCATTGCAAACTGCTCTGTCCGCTTCACGGCCGCAAGCGCATGCAAAGATACCGTCAACGCCTTCCTCGAAGAGCTCATCGCCGTCAACGCGACTGCGGCTTCCGCCGTCTCCGACGACTTTTACTACATCGCATAACCCTTGAAAAAACGTCTGCTCTTTTCTGCCGTTGCCCTCGTTGCGGTATGGCTCATATGGCTCATTGCCTGCCGCATCATCGCCAACGGCTACATCCTGCCGTCCTTTACGGAGACGCTCGCCTCCCTCTTCCGCACCTTGGGAGAGGGGGCGTTTTGGCGCGCCTTGGGCAATACGCTCTTAAGGACGCTGCTCGCCTTTTTGGTGTCCATTGTGTTGGGCGTGGGGCTGGCGCTCATCGCCCGCCTCTTTGACGGCGTACGGTACTTCCTGGCGCCCGTCGTCTCGATCCTTCGGACGCTCCCCACGATGGCGGTCATCCTCATTTTATTGATTTGGACGACACCCGCGACGGCGCCCGTCATCGTCTCGGGGCTCGTGCTCTTTCCCGCCGCCTATGCCGCAGCGCTCGCCTCGATGGACGAGGTGCACGCAAGCTACGGCACGCTCGCCCGCGCCTACGGCGTGTCGAAGGGAAAACAGGCTCTTAAAATGTATCTGCCGCTCTCCGCGCCCGCCGTCCTGGGGCAGACGGGGAGCATCCTCTCGATGGGCCTCAAGATCACCGTCTCGGGCGAAGTGCTCTCCTCGACCGCAAGGAGCCTCGGCGGCATGATGCAGGAGGCAAAGCTGTTTTTGGAGATGCCCCGCCTTTTAGCACTCACGCTCATCGCCGTTCTTTTGGGATTTTTGCTTGAGGGGCTGTGCGCGCTTCTTGCAAAGTACTGTGTGAGGTGGCGGGCATGAATTTATCACACATCACAAAGAATTACAAAGATTTTAAGGCGCTTGACGATCTTTCGCTCACCATCGAAGAGGGCAAAATAACTGCCATTCTCGGCGAGAGCGGCGCGGGCAAGACGACGCTTCTGAGCTGTATCATGGGGCTCATTCCCTATGAAGGGGAGATCGACGACGAGCCCCTCCAAAAACCCAGGCGGCGGGAGGGATGCTCCTACCTCTTTCAGGATGCGCAGCTTTTGCCCAACCTCACGGCGGAGGAAAATATCCGCTTCGTCCTTCCAAAAGAGCTTTGGGGTGGGGCGGGGGAGATGCTCGCCCGCGTGGGGCTGAAGGGGAGAGAGAAGGCGTACCCGCACGAACTTTCGGGCGGGGAAAAACAGCGCGTCTCGATCGCGCGCGCCTTTTTGTATCCGCACAAGATGCTGCTCATGGACGAGCCCTTCTCCTCGCTCGACCTCGCCTTAAAGCGGCAGCTCATGGAGCTCGTTCGAACGCTCCGCGAGGAAGAGGGGGGCACCGTGCTGTTTGTGACGCACGACGTCCACGAGGCGGCATTTCTCGCCCGCCGTGCGCTCGTATTGCATAAGGGCAAGCTCATCGGCGAGGTCGACATCGACGCGCCCTACCCGCGCGACCTGCTCTCTCCCCCCGAAGAGGCGAAAACGCTCGCCCGCATGCTCTTGGAGACGGGGGAGCACGAATATAATTCCCTTTAACTCTTGACAGCGCGCCTTTGGCGCGCTATCATATTGGTAAGCGCATTTTTTATGATCAGGAGGAATCAGATATGAAAGTGATCATTGTCGGCGGCGTTGCGGGCGGTGCAAGCTGTGCAACCAGACTCAGAAGGCTCTCGGAGGAGGCTCAGATCGTCCTCTTCGAGCGCGGGGAGCACGTCTCCTACGCCAACTGCGGGCTGCCTTACTATTTGGGCGGCGTCATCAAGGAGCAGAGCGCGCTCACCGTCGCCTCTCCCGCACTGCTTAAAAACCGCTTCCGCATCGACGTGCGCGTCAAATCGGAAGTTATTTCCATCGACAGAGCAGCGCACACCGTCACCGTGCGCACGCCCGAGAAAGAGTACACGGAGAGTTACGATAAGCTCGTCCTCACCCCGGGTGCGTCGCCCAAGACGTTCGGCATTCAGGGCGAGGGCGTCTTTACCCTGCGCGACGTCAAAGATACGCTCACTTTGGACGGCTATCTCAAAGCAAACGGAACGCAGGAAGTGCTCGTCGCGGGCGGCGGCTTCATCGGCGTGGAGATGGCGGAAAACCTCACACACCGCGGGCTCCATGTGACGCTTGCCGAGTTCGCACCGCAGATCATGCCGCCCTTCGACCCCGAAATGGCGCTGCTTATAAAGGATGCGCTGGAAGCGGGCGGCGTCACCGTCAGGACAAATACGGGCGTCAAGGCCGTCGAAAAGACGGAAGGGGGGATTTCTGTAACGCTTACGGACGGCTCTGCCGTTCAGACGGGTGCGGTCGTGCTCGCCCTCGGCGTTGCGCCCGAAACGGCGCTTGCCAAGGCTGCGGGGCTCAAAATTGCCGAAAACGGCGGCATTTGGGTGGATGAGAATATGCGCACCTCCGACCCCGACATCTACGCGGCGGGGGATGTCGTCACCGTTATCGGTGCAAACGGCAAGGAGGCGCTCGTGCCCCTTGCAGGCCCTGCCAACAGACAGGGGAGAAGCGTCGCCGCAAACCTCTTGGGCGGCAAGGAGAGCAACGGGCATAGCGTGCTCGGTACGAGCGTCGTGCGCGCATTCCATACCGTGGGCGCGTCCGTGGGGCAGAATGAGAAACAGCTCAAAAGAGAGGGCACAAAGTACCGCAAGATCTACACCTTCCCGCTTTCCCACGCAGGGTATTATCCGGGCGGCACGTCCATCACGATGAAGCTTCTGTATAACGACGAAGGCCGCATCCTCGGCGCGCAGGCGGTGGGCAGTGAGTATGTCGAAAAGCAGATCGACGTCATTGCGGCCGTCATGAAGCTGAATGGCACCGTGCACGACCTTTCGGAGCTCGAGCTTTGCTACGCGCCGCCCTTCAATGCCGCGAAGAGCCCCGTCAACATGCTGGGCTTTGTGGCGGAGAACGAGCGGGCGGGTCTCTCGCCCATGATGACGCCCGACGAACTCACCGAGGATACCTTCATCCTCGACGTGAGAAACCCCGGCGAACTCGAGATGGTGGGCAAGTTCCCGGGTGCCGTCAATATCCCGCTCGACGTGCTCAGAGACCACCTCGACGAGCTCCCGAAGGACCGCCCCATTTCGGTCGCCTGCATGGTGGGGCTCCGCGGGTATATCGCAACGCGCATTTTGCGCCAAAACGGCTTTGACGCCATCGACCTCTCGGGCGGCTACCGCGCCTATGCGCTCTTGAAGCGTGCGGGGCTTGTTAAAAGATGAGATAAATACCAAAGATCAAGGAGATAACACATGGAAAGAACAATTCTTGACGAGAATGTCAAGAAGAATTTTGGCTTCGGCTGCATGCGCCTGCCCATGAAGGACAAGGAAGTCGACAAAGAAGAGTTCACCAAGATGGTGGACGCCTTCCTTTCGGCGGGCTTCAACTACTTCGATACGGCGCACGGCTACCTCGAAGGCAAGAGCGAACTTGCCCTCCGCGACTGCCTCACCTCGCGCTATCCAAGGGAGGCGTACATCCTCACCAACAAACTCAGCACCACCTATTTCAACAAGGAAGAGGACATCCGCCCGCTCTTCGAAAGCCAGCTAAAAGCGTGCGGGGTGGAGTACTTTGACTTCTACCTCATGCACGCGCAGGACAGGAACAACTTCGAGAAGTACAAGCGCTGCCGCGCCTATGAGACGGCGTTCGAGCTCAAGAAGGAGGGGAAGGTGCGCCATGTGGGCATCTCCTTCCACGACAAGGCGGAAATTTTGGAGCGCATCCTTTCCACCTATCCCGAAATTGAGGCGGTGCAGATCCAATTCAACTATGTGGACTACGAGGACGTCTCCGTCGAAAGCCGCAAGTGCTACGAGGTGTGCCGCAAGTTCGCAAAGCCCGTCATCGTGATGGAGCCCTTGAAAGGAGGGAGCCTCGTCAACCTGCCCTCGGGCGCAAAGCAAATTCTGGAAAATCTTCACGGCGGCAGCCCCGCGAGCTATGCCATCCGCTTTGCGGCGAGCTTCGAGGGCATCGCCATGGTGCTCTCGGGCATGGGCGATATGCAGATGATGGAGGACAACATCGGCTTTATGAAGGACTTTGTGCCCCTCAACGCCGAGGAAATGGACGCCATTCAAAAGGTGTGCGCCATCTGATGAAAACCAAATAAAATAGCCGAGAGCCCGCGTGTACTGCGCGGGTTTTCCTTCTCTTCCGTCGAAACGGCGGCACTGTGCTGTGATAGGGTTTGTCTGCCGAAAGGCAGCGCATTTGTCCTTTATTTTCCAAATGCGATACGATTTTGCAAAATTTAGGACTCATCTGCAATACGAATGACATTCTGGACTGTACAATATTATCATGGATGGAAAATTGTTCGCAAAGCGACGATTCACTGCGGGAATAATTTTCATTTCGAAATACCGTCTTCGGGCGATATGATGGAGGAGAAAGCATGAAAGAGATCAATTTACTGCAAAAGGGTATCTTCAATGCCAAGGCGCTCGACTCGCGCTGCAAGACGCGCGCGGTCACCAAGAAGGAGAAGATATTGGGCCATCTCATCGGCCCTCTCGGCATGATCTTCATCGTCAACACCATTGCGGCGCTTGTCGAGAAATTCTTCATGCAGATGGTGGGGCTCACCTATCCCGCCGCGGACGGCGTCACCGACCCCATGTCGGCGGCGCTCGGCGAGCAGTATCAGCTCGTCATGATGATCATCAAGTTCGTGGGCGTCGGGGTGGCGCTGCTCAACTCGTGGCTCGTCTCACACACGGCGTGCAAGCAGGGGCGTTTCCGCCCGTGGTACCTCATCTACAGCCTTGCGAGCGTCGTCATCGGGGCACTCATCTTCCTGTTTTCTCCCAACCTCTTCGGCGAGGCATATTGGGTGTACTTCTTCATCATGCTCGCCTGCTACAATCTTATCGGCGCGTCCTTCTTCTATGTGTTCCGCGACAACATCGTCTCCGTGACGACGCGCGATCCCATCGAGAAGCAGTCGGTCTCCTTCATGAGAAAATTGTGCTGGACTTTGATCTCGGGCATTCTCATCGGCATGATCGTCAACTCCGTTCTCGTGCCCTTCTGGCTGCAGGACGACATTTCGGGCTATGCCGTCCTCATGATCGTCCTCTCCGTCCTATCGCTGCCTCTCATTCTGATGGAGTACTTCTACACGAAGGAGCGCGTCATCGAGGATGCCAACCTCGAGTCGAAAGGGGGAAACGCCAACAAAGTGCCCTTAAAGGCGCAGTTCAAGGCGCTCTTTTCTAACCGCTTCTATATGATCATGCTCGTCCTCACGACGCTCGGGACCATCCTCGACAACTTCAAGGGCGGCAACGTGCAATATTACTACATCCAATACCTTCTGGGCGGCGTGGAGAACCCCTCCATGCAGATGATCTACCAGATCGTCACGGGCGTGCCGCTCGGCATCGGTGCGTTCATCATCTATCCCATCTCCAAGAAGGTGGGCGTCAAGAACCTCTCGATCGGCGGCTATGCGCTCGTCCTTGTAGGGAGTGCCCTCGGATGGATGTTCCCCGATCAGATGGTACCCGCGCTCATCGGCGGCTTCCTTCGGAATTTCGGCTGGCTGCCCAATTCCTATATCCTCGTCATGCTCACCTATTATGCCTTCGACGACGTGGAATTCCGCTCGGGGCTGCGCGTGGAGGGCCTGCTCGGTATCGGCATCATCGGCGCGGTACAGTCGCTCATCTATGCGCCCTTCGCGGGCGGGTATGAGTCCCTGCTCCTTCAGATGGGCTTTACGGATAACCTCGACGTCATGCCCGTTCCCCCCGAAAACGTGAGAAATTTCATGGCGATGAGCTTCTACCTCTTCGATATCATCCTCGCGACGGCATACGTCGTGCTCCTGCCCTTCGTCAATGTGGAAAAGCGCATGCCGCAGATCAAGGCGGAACTGTTAAAACGCAAGAGGGAGGCGGTGCTTGCCCGCGGCGAGACGTGGATAGAGCCCGAAGTGCAGGACGCCCTCGAGCGTGAAGAGGCCAAAAAGGAGCACGAGGAGAACCGCATTCAAGACCTTCAGGAACTTTGCCGCAAGAAGGGGCTCGACTTTGAGACGGAGAACGAAAAGTACCTCGTCCAAAAGGCAGCTGCCGACAAGGCTTGGGAAGAAAAACAGGCGGAAAAGAAGCGCAAGGCTGAAGAGAAGGCAGCCGCCCGCGCCCAAAAGGCGCAGGAGAAAGAGGCGCGCCGCATCGCCGCCCTCAAAGTCCGCTGCAAAAAGAGGGGCCTTGACTTCGAGGAAGAGAACGAAAAGTACTTCGCCGCCATCGAAAGGAAGAAAGCCGAAAAGCAGGCGGAGGCCGAGGCTTGGTATAAGTCGGAAATGCAGAAATATAACGCCTTCCGCGCCTGGATGCAAAAGGACGAACAAAAGCACCGCGCATAACAGAGAACTTTCCGCACCCGCCCGCCGTATTTCACGGCGGGCAGTGCAGGCTTTCGGGAGAGCACCATGAAGACAGTTTCAAACATCAACCGCGATTGGGAATTTGTACACGGCGAGAACGGCAAAAAGCAGCGCATCGACCTTCCCCACACTTGGAACGGCGAGGACGGGCAGGACGGCGGCAACGATTACTTCCGCGGCACCTGCACCTATTTTAAGAGGCTGAAAAGGCCGAGCTTCCCCGAGGGCGGGGCGGTGTATCTCGAATTCAAGGGCGTCAATGCCTCGGCGGTCGTCTACGTCAACGGCGAGAGAGCGGGCAGCCACGACGGAGGATATTCCGCCTTCCGCTGCAACATCACGCCCTTCTTAAAGGATGAAAACCTCATCAAGGTGGAAGTGGACAACTCCATCAACGACAGGGTGTATCCGCAGGAGGCGGACTTCACCTTCTACGGCGGCATCTACCGCGACGTCAACCTCATCTGCGTCGACAAGTCGCACTTCGACTTGGAATATTACGGCGCGAGCCCCATCAAGATCGACCCCCTCGTCGAGGGAAAGGACGGGCGCGTCACCGTAACCGCCTATCCCGCGGGCGAAGGGGAAGTGAAGATCCAAATCTTCGACGGCGAGGGGAATTGCGTCGCCGAACTTGAAAACGGCGAAACGGCGGTCATAAAAAATGTTCATCTTTGGAACGGCGTTCAAGACCCGTACCTCTACCGCGCCGTCGCCTCGCTCTACTGCGAGGGCGAGAAGGCGGACGAGATATGCGCTGCTTTCGGCTTCCGCACCTTCCGCGCCGACCCCGAGAAGGGATTCTTCCTCAACGGAGAAAGCTATCCCTTGCGCGGCGTGTGCCGCCATCAGGACAGGCCGCAGCTCGGCAATGCGCTCACCAAGGCGGAGCACGAGGAGGACACGCGGCTCATTTTGGAGTTGGGCGCCAACACCGTGCGGCTCGCGCACTATCAGCACGACGATTACTTCTATGAGCTGTGCGATCGGGCGGGGCTCGTCGTCTGGGCGGAGATCCCGTATATCTCCCGCCACATGAAGGGCGGCAATGAGAACGCCGAGAGCCAGATGAGAGAGCTCATCCTGCAGCAGTACAACCACCCGTCCATCTGTTTTTGGGGGCTTTCCAACGAGATCACGATGAAGAAGGGCGATAAAGAGGATATGCTGCAGACGCACCGCCGCCTCAACGAGCTCTGCCATACGCTCGATCCGCATCGGCTGACGACAACGGCAAACTATATGGGAAGTTCCGTCGACATTCCGACGGCGCACATCGGGGATGTCGAGAGCTGGAATCTCTATTTCGGGTGGTACTGCCCGGGGCTTTCGTTAAATGACGCGTGGCTGAAAAAATTCAAAAAGAAGTATCCTGACCGCGCGGTCGGCATCTCCGAATACGGCGCGGAGGGGATGCCCAACTTACACGCGGCAAGACCGCAGCGCTTCGACAACAGCGAGGAATATCAGGCGCTCTATCATGAATATATGCTGGAATTCTTCGCGCGCAATCCCTGCCTTTGGGCGACGCATGTGTGGAATATGTTCGACTTCGCCGCCGATGCGCGCAACCAGGGCGGCGAGCCGGGGCGCAACCACAAGGGGCTCGTCACCTTCGACAGAAAGACGAAGAAGGACGCCTTCTACCTCTACAAGGCGTACTGGTCCAAGGAGAAGGTGCTGCACCTTTGCGGCAAGCGCTTTATAAACCGCACGGGCAGGACGGCTTTTGTCACCGTCTATTCCAACGTCGGACAGGTGGAAATTTACAACAACGGAAGGCTCGTCGCATCCCCCGCGCCCGAGAAGGGCGGCAAGGTCTATAAGTGCAAACTCAATCTCGAAGAGAAAAACGAGATCGTCGTCAAAGCGGGCGGCCTTCAAGATACCGCCGTGTTTTATAAGGTCAAACGCAAGGACCCTTCCTACCGCACCAATACGGGCAACAGCATGAGCTGGGAGAAGCGAAAGGCGAAAAAGAGCGGAAAAAAGAAATGAAAGGTGACGCTCATAGAAGCCGGATATGCGGCTTTGAAAGAGCGGGCAGAGCAATAAATCAGAGACATTGAAGTATAACTAAGAAGTGCGCGGATGCCGCGCACTTCTTTCTTCTGTTAAAAAGTTATTTGTTGATATGAACTGAAAATGTGCTTCCTTTTCCTTTTACAGACTCGACAGTTAGTTTCCACCCGTGTAAATCAGTTATTCTCTTGCATATTGAAAGTCCTAAGCCGATACCGCGGCTGCCTCTTGTAGTGTTCTCCTGATAATACGCGTCAAAGATATGCTTCTGCGCTTCCTCGCTTATACCGATCCCGTTATCTATAAACGAAATTACATCTTCATTCGGGGTTTGTGAATGAACAATAGAGATCCTACCCCCTTGTTCGGTATATTTGACTGCGTTGGAGAAGAGGTTGAGCCATAGTTCCTTTAACAACTCTTTTGAAGCATAAACCTTAATGTGCGGCAAATCTATCTGTACATTGAGTTTTTTTCGCTCGACCTCGGCATATAGCTGCAGCGCACATTCTTCAATCTGTTCGTCAATGTAAAAGCTTTCTTGATCGACCACGATGCTTTGAGCATCAAATTTCCCAAGCATAAGCGTCATATTTGCAAGGTTGGAAAGTCTTGTACTCTCCTCATTGATAATTTTATAGTATTTTTCCCGTTCGTCCTCGCTGAGTGACTTATTTTTAGATAATATTTCAGAAAATCCCTTTATAGATGCGATCGGAGTTCTGAACTCGTGCGAAAAGTTGCGTATGAAATCGCTCTTTAAAATGGCGACGGAATTTAGTTCGGAGATAGCCGCGTTGAGTTTGGTGATCAAATCATCTTCGTTCATGTCGTTATGGGTAAGTGGTATTTGTGCAGTAAAGTCGCCGGAAGATATTTTATCAAGCACTTCATCAATGTCGCTTATAAGCTTGCGTTCGCGCTTTATAGAAATGAACATAAAAGTAGCGGTTACTGCTATGCCGCATTTGCAGAAGAATACGGCGACCGAATTATTGAGCTTAAAGACGGTAAGGTCATCTCTGATGTTTCCAGAGTGCGTTCCGCACCTGTTTCCTATAGGGCGAAAAAAGAAGGAGATCGGAATATTGCGAGCGATCGGAGCTCGCGGCGCAGATGTGTTCAAGATTTTCTTCTGCGAATCGGGAGTGATCGTCGGAATTTGCCTGATATTGTCGGTGATAGGTACGCTGATTGCGGCAACTGTGCTGAATAATGTACTTAAAGCGCAAATGGGACTTGCTGTAACAGTATTCGTATTCGGGCCGCTGCCCATCCTGTTAATGATCGCGGTTGCTATCGTTGTTGCCTTCCTTGGTACATTTTTCCCTGTATTCATTGCGGCAAGAAAGAAACCTGTGGACACAATTCGCGCCCTGTAAAGAATCTAATTTGCGTTATTAATGTCGGCTATGGCAACATAGTTGGACACGCATTTGCTTCCAAAATTTCGATCCCTTTGTACTCGCATTATTTGCGCAATATCTTTCCTATTTCGCCTTTCAACTTTCCGTAGATTACCTGTCTGCGAAATATTGGAGCAAATACTACATGGTACTTGCATTCATACTTGCAATGTGATAAACTTAGTTCACTCATCTTGAGTCCTCCTTTGATCTTTGTCTGCGGCTATAAGCCACATCCATTGTATCATTGGAGGTTTTTCTTTTGGCGCTTCCGCTCCATTTTATCTCCCGCATAGCGGGAGATTGTCTTTTTAACAAAGAGGGGCGGCGGTGCACATCTGTGCGCCGCCGCCCTGCAAAAATCATGATTGAAGAAAAACCGCAGAATATAGAGAAAATCTCCACAAGATCGTCCGTATCTTGTGGAGATTTCCCGCTGCAGCCTTATCGTGCAACAAAGATGGAGCTGCTAACCGGATTTGAACCGGTGACCTCGTCCTTACCAAGGACGTGCTCTACCTCCTGAGCCATAGCAGCATGATCGCTTTCCCTGTTCGCGGTCATCCGCGTCACAGCTTGTATATCATACCAAAAAGCTGCGCTCAAGTCAAGCGATATTCGCACTTTTTCGTAAAATTACGCGCGTTTTTTTCGGAAGTCAGAGAACGCTCTTGAGCAGGTCGTTCATGTCGTACTTTCCTGCGGGCTGCGTAGTGAGCCAAGCTGCAGCTCTGAGCGCGCCCTCGGCAAACACCATGCGGCTGCGCGCCGAATGGGAGAGGGTGACGATCTCGTCCTGCCCTGCAAACATGACCTCGTGTTCGCCGACGATGGTGCCGCCGCGCACGGCGTGGATGCCGATCTCGCTCTTATTTCGCGCGCCGACGAGCCCGTGGCGGCCAAATACATTCTCTTTATTGCCGCCAAAACCCTCGTTGACGCTCTTTGCAAGCATGAGCGCCGTGCCCGAGGGTGCATCCTTCTTCTGATTATGATGCCGCTCGACGATCTCGGCATCGAACCCGTCGCCGAGCACTTCCGCCGCCTTCTTGACAAGCATCTGCAGAAGGTTGACGCCGACGGAGAGGTTGCCCGTCTGAAACACGGGGATGTCCTTCGCAGCTTCCAGAATGAGCGCCTCGTCCTCGTCGGAGAACGCCGTGCCCGCGATGACGATGCCGATCTTGCGCGCTTTACAGAACGCAAGGCGCTCCCTGACGGAGGAGGCGGGGGAGAAGTCGATGACGACGTCCGCAGGTTCTTTGATCTCTTCAAAGGACGTATAGACGGGGAAGGGCATGGGGGAGGGAACAACGTCGACGCCCGCCGTCACGGTGACGCCGCGCTCCTTACATGCCTCGGCAACATTCCTGCCCATGCGGCCGCACGCGCCGCAGAGAACGATGTTCATGCCTTCACCTCCAGCCCGAACTCCTTCATGGCCATAATGAGCACTTCGCGGTGCGCCTCTTCGATCTCCGAGAGGGGAGCGCGGGGAGTGCCCGCTCTGAAGCCGAGGGCGTTCATGCCCGCCTTGGCGGGGATGGGGTTGACTTCGATAAAGCACGCCTTGGTGAGCGGGATGAGCTTGTCGTTGCATTCGTTGGCGCGCTTCAAATCGCCCGAGAGGACGGCGTCGCACAGCTCTTTGACGGCCGCTGGCGCGATGTTGGATACGACGGAGATGACGGCAGTGCCGCCCGCCGCCAAAATGGGCATATTGAGCGCATCCTCGCCCGAATAGAGGTCGCACTTGCCGCGGATAAGGCGCGCCGTCTCGAGGACCTGCGCCATGTTGCCGCTCGCCTCCTTGATGCCCGCAATGTTGGGAATTTCGGCGATCTTCGCCATCGTTTCGGGCAGAATGTTGACGCCCGTGCGGCCGGGCACATTGTAGCAGATGACGGGGAGCTTGGTCGCCTCCGCAATGGAGCGGTAGTAGGCGACGAGCCCGTTCTGCGTGCACTTGTTGTAGTAGGGCGTGACGGCGAGGATGCCGTCCGCACCCAGCTTTTCCGCGCGGATGGTGCCCTCGACCGCCTTCTGCGTGTTGTTGGTGCCCGTGCCGATGACGATCTTGACGCGCCCAGCCGCCTTTTCGACGGCATAGCGGATGAGCGACTGCTTCTCTTCATCGGTCATGGTGGCGGGCTCGCCCGTCGTGCCGAGCACGATGAGAGCGTGCGTTCCGCCCGCGATCTGGTATTCCATCATCTCGCCGAACGATGCAAGATCGACGCCGTTCTCGTTGAACGGGGTGATCATCGCCGTTGCGGAGCCTCTCAAAAATCCGGTCATGTTATCCTCCCTGTCTGACGCCGAATGGCGGTCTCAGTCAAAATATCCCTTGGCTGCCAAGAGCTCTGCAAGCAGCACCGCGCCGCCCGCCGCACCGCGCAGCGTGTTGTGGGAGAGCCCCACAAAGCGGTAATCAAAGAGCGCATCGTCGCGCAGTCTTCCGGCGCACACCGCCATGCCACTCTCCAGCATCCTGTCGAGCTTTGGCTGCGGGCGGTTGGCCTCCTCAAAGTAATGAAGAAACTGCTTGGGGGCGGAGGGGAGTTCGAGCGCCTGCGGCTCGCCCTTAAAGGCCGCCCACTCGGCAAGGATCTGCTCCTTGGTGGGCTTATCCTTAAACTTGACGAACACCGCCGCCGTGTGGCCGTCCGAAACGGGCACGCGAAGGCACTGCGCCGTGATGACAGGGCCCTCTGCGGGAACGATCGCGTCTCCCTCGATATTGCCCCAGATCTTGAGGGGCTCCTTCTCGCTCTTTTCTTCCTCGCCGCCGATGTAGGGAATGACGTTGTCGACGATCTCGGGCATGGTCTCAAACGTCTTGCCGGCGCCCGAAATGGCCTGATAAGTGCAGACGGCGCAGCTCTCGATCCCGAACTTCTTCAGAGGGTGAAGGAGGGGGACATAGGATTGCAGCGAGCAGTTGCTCTTGACGGCGATGAAGCCGCGCTTGGTCTGAAGGCGCTTTCTCTGCGCCGCAATGATCTCGAGGTGTTCGGGGTTGACCTCGGGAATGATCATGGGAACGTCGGGCGTGAAGCGGTGCGCCGAATTGTTGGAGACGACGGGGATCTCGAGCTTTGCATACTTTTCCTCGAGGGCGCGGATCTCCTCCTTCTTCATATCGACGGCGCAGAACACAAAGTCGACTCTCCCGACGAGGCTCTCGGCGTCCTTCGTGGCATCGAGAACGACCATATTTTTTGCATATGCAGGAATGGGGCGGGTCATCGCCCACTTGTGCCCGACGGCTTCCTCGTACGTCTTACCTGCGGAGCGGGCGCTCGCAAGGAGTGCGACGGGAGTGAACCAGGGGTGACCTTCGAGCAGGGTGACAAAGCGCTGGCCGACCATGCCCGTTGCGCCGACGACGGCGACGTTATAGTGAAGTTGCTTCATGAAAGTAGCTCCTTTGATAATATGCTCTTTTAAGTGTTTGCAAAAAAGGCGGTGAACTTCACCGCCCTGCCTCTTTTCGTTCCCCACATGGGTCCGCCGAAAGCGCATCACCGCGGTGACAGTAATAAAGGTATTCTCCCTTATTCCCAACGGAAAGCGAGAGGACGCGCATCCGTTTCGGCGGCGATACCCTTTCCTGCTCCTTCTTCGGAAGCCTCTTCTTCCTCAAAAGCAGTACTCTTGTTCGGCCGCTCCTCTTCTCAGCGCCCTTATTTTATCATATGCCCTGTGAAAAGTCAAAGAATTTCCCCCTTGAACAGTTGAAATATTTTCCGATTCGTGTTAAAATACTCTTATCGGGGTCTTTTCCCGATTTCAAAATCGTACATTCTTAGGAGAAACATATGGCAGACAGAGAACATAAGGGCCTCGTTGCCCGTTGGCTGGAAGGGAAGGAACGCGACGACGAGTACGCCCGCAGTACGCTTCCCACCAACCGCTGGCAGCTCTTTTGGGATATCATGAAGGGGAGATTCGGACGGCTCATGCTCATCAATCTCCTGACCCTCGTCACCTTTATCCCGCTCATCCTCGTCTACATCTGGCGTCTTCTCGTCAATTCGGCGCAGGATATGCTCGGCCCTTACGGCTCCGGCCTCGGCGTGGGATACCCCGTCATCCCCAACGTCGTGGGCGTCGCGGAATGGACGGCGTTCCAGAACGACCTGCTGTTCTTCGCCCTCTTCATTGTGGCGGGCTTTATTGCGGCGCTCGGGCTCTCGGGCGGCATGTACATCATCCGCAACCTCATCTGGACGGAGGGCATCTTCGTCGCCAACGACTTTGTGCGCGGCATCCGCCGCAACTTCTGGAACGTTTTGGAGGCGGTGTTCCTCTTCACGCTCACCCTCTTCGTGGCGCAGACGATGGGCAATCTTGCCAACTGGTGCATCGCAATGGACATCGCACCTGGATGGATGATCGTCTCCAAAGTCGTGGGATATGTGCTCGTCGCGCTGATGGGGCTCATTTCGCTGTGGATGATCTCGCTCGGCATCAACTACAAACAGGGGCCTTGGGCGCTCTTCCGCAACGCGGTCGTGATGACGATCGGCACCTTCCCGCAGACTGTCTTCTTCGCCGTCCTCGCCCTTCTTCCCATCGGGCTGCTCTTTACGGGCGTCAACTTCATCGTCGTCATCGCCGTCGTCGTGATGCTTCTCTTCGGGTTTTCCTATGCAATGCTCGTCTGGATGGACTACTCCCAGTGGGCGTTCGATAAGTTTATCAACCCCAACCTCGGCGTCAAAACGGGCCGCGGGCTGTACAGCCGCACGCCGCAGGAGGACAAGATCGGCGGAAGTGCCTCCGCGACGCAGGGCGAGACCTCGGAGGCCGTGCGCGAATACCGCCGCATGATTTTGGCGCAGGGCAAGAGCAAGCTCGTCAGCCGCCCCATCAAGCCGCTCGACGACGACCTCGAAGTGTACCAACTCCCCGAATCGTTCTCGCGTGAGGACCTTCAGCGCCTCAGAGAGAGCAAGGAAGCCATCGACGAGGACGCAAAGGCGTACGAGAAAGAGCACGAGAACGACGAACAGTATGTGGAATACAACAAGCAGTTCGAGGAAATGGAACGTGCGCTCGAAGGTGAGGACGATAAGAAAAAGAAGGGCAAACTCAAAAAGGCGCCCAAGATGCTCAACAAGCGTTAAAGACCATGAAAGAAGCCTACGGTTCGCTCGCCGAGTGGTTTGAATACTTGAATGACGACTGCGACTATGCTTCATGGTCGCAGTATTTTATTGACGGGCTCACCGCGCTCAATGCGGGGCGGCGGGGGCTGGAGCTCGGCTGCGGGAGCGGCGCATTCTGCCGCGCCCTGCAAAGAGCGGGCTTTTTGATGGAGGGTGCTGACCTCTCGCCCGCCATGCTCACCAAGGCGGAGAAACTTGCCCGTGAAGAGGGGATGCGTATTCCCTTCTTTCTTGCGGATGCTGCCGCCCTCAAGACCCCGAAAAAATACGATTTCATCCTCTCGCCCAACGACTGCTTCAACTACATTCCCAAGAAGCGGCTTGACGCTGCGTTTTCGCACGTCTTCAAGGCGCTCGATAAGGGCGGGGTCTTCTGGTTTGACATAAGTTCCCCGTACAAATTACGCGAAAAAGTTGCAGATACTGTCTCTTGCGACGACCGCGAGGACGTGACCTACCTCTCCTTCAATTCCCTCGGGGAAGGACGAGTGGAGATGGACGTCACGCTGTTCGTGAAGCGCAGGGACGGTGCGTTCGACCGTTTGGACGAACATCATACCCAATATATTCATGAAGAGGAGGATGTGTCGGCCGCGCTCGCAAGGGCGGGATTTATGCTCATCCGCGTTGAGGGGCACCTCGGCGAGGAAAGAGCGGGAAGCGACCGGCTCAACTTTATATGCCGAAAGAAGTAAGTACCATCTACCGCGCCACCGTGTGGGGGGATATCTCCCTCGCCGTACTGGATACGACCGCACTCGTCAACAAGGCGATCGAACGGCACCATCTTTCGCCCGTTGCGGCAGCGGCGCTCGGCCGCACCTTTACGGCGGCGGCGTACCTTTGCAGCTGGCTCAAGTCGGACGTGAGCACGCTCACCGTGCAGATTTCGGGCGGCGGCCCGGGCGGCAGAATTTCCGTCTCGGGAGACAGCGCCCTCCGGATGCGCGGCTTTATCGAACACCCCGACGTCAACCTTCCCCCGCGCGCGGACGGCAAGCTCGACGTAGGCGGCCTTGTCGGGAAAGAGGGCACGCTCACCATCGTGAGGGATGATGGTGAAAGGCTGCCCTTCGTGGGAACAAGCCCGCTTGTCTCGGGAGAGATCGCGGAAGATTTTTCCTCCTACTTCTTTTACAGCGAACAACGCCCGACCGCCATCGCGCTCGGTGTGCGCATCGGCAAAGAGGGGAATTGCCTCGGTGCGGGCGGCGTCTTTCTGCAGCCCTTTCCCAATGCAGAGGAGGAACACATCGCCCGTGCGGAGGAAGCCATCAAGGAATACGCGCAAATTTCGCGCATCATTGAAGAGCAGGGCGCGGAGCATATCTTAAAGCGCTTTGAGGCAGAGACTGAGAGCGAGCGGGAGATCCTCTTTTGCTGTTCGTGTTCAAAAGAACGCGCAGAACGCGCCGTGCTCTCCATCGGAAGGGAGCTTGCGGAAGATCTCATCAAGACGGACGGCGAGGTCGTCGTCCACTGCCATGAGTGCAATACCAACTACCGCTTCCGTGAAGCGGATATCTGCCGGATCTTCGGCAGGGAGGACACATGAGAAAAAATAAGCAAGACGACAGCATCCAGCGGCTCACGCTCAGCGATGAGTTTTTGATGGAGTCCGCCGAAAAACGCTATGAAGCGGGCGACTATATGGGTGCGCTCACCATGCTCAACAAGCGCGCGGAGATGTATAAGCCGAGCGCAGATGCTTCTGCGCTGTATGCAGATATTTACGAAGCATTCTCGCTCTGGCAGCTCTGCGCCGATGCATGGTTCCGCTTCCTCGACACCTGCAATGAAGCCGACTTTGCCGAGGGATACGAGGGGCTCTCCGTTGCCTTTGCCAACATGGGGGATCCCCTGAGGGCAGAACTCTTCTACCGCCGCTCCTACGAGGCCACGGGCGAGGCTCCGCCGCCCTCCGACTTTGACACGGAGGACTTCGAAGAGGAAGAGGAGCGCCCGCAGCTGCGGCTTGTCCACTCGGATGACGGCACCGTCTCCGACCCCGAACTGCTGCGCCGCGGCGTGTACTACGTCAAGACGGGCGAGCTCGACAAGGCAAGGGAAGTGCTCTCGGAGATCGAGCCGGAGAGCACAGATTTCCCTTCGGCATGCGGGCTCATCGCCATGTGCAAGCTGCTTATGGGGGATACGGCGGGCGCTGCGGAAGAGTGTGAAAAAATGCTCGAATACCACCCCGACAATATCCATGCACTCACGACGTACTGCGCCGTTCTCGGTGCGCAGGAGCGGAGAGAAGAGGCAAAGGAAGTGGGCAGAAGGCTCGCCAAAATAGACGCCGATACGGTAGAAGATCTCTATCGCATCGCAACGGCGCTGTGCGAGACGGAACTCGACGAGGAGGCATACCAAAAGCTCACCAAGCTGAAGGGCATGCAGCCGTACGACGACAATATCCTCTGGTTCCATGCCGTGTCCGCCTTTCGTTCGGGGAAGCGGGAGGAGGCCATCTCCTCGCTCGAAACGCTGACGACCATCTACCCCGGCAAGGTAGTCGCAAAGCTGTATCTGGAGCGTCTGCGCGGCGATAAAGAGGTCTCGATGGGATATTTTTACCGCTTGCCCGATGAGGACTACAAGGAGCTTCTCGGCTTCCTCATGATGGCGGACGGCGTAGAGCCCGAAATGGCGGAGCGCCTCGGCGACGAGAAGGAAGTTTTGAACTACATCCGCCTTGCATTCGACCATCTCGAAGGTCACGATACAAAGCTCTTGATGCTTGCGGCCAATGTGGCCGTGAAGTGCCGCGCGGACGATGCCGTGCGCGAGATCCTTCTGGACTTCAACGGCAATGAGTTTATAAAGCTTTCCATCCTGCAGGAACTCGTCGAGCGCAACGAGGACAACTCGTTCGGTATTGTCATCTGCAATTTCTACCGTGAATTCTACACGCATCAGATGCAATTCGAAGGCCGTCATCCCGATGAATTTCTCAAGGCGTTTGCCGCTGTCTACTCCCGTTATGCCATCACGCGGGAAGGAAATGAGCGTAAGATCCTGTTTGCGGCGGAGGACGTCAACTACACGCTCGTCGATGCGGGCGCGGAGGACTGGTTCTCCGAAACGGACGCACTTGCCACCGTCATCTTCCGTGAAGCGCGCCTGAACACCACCGAGGAACACACCATCGACACCGCGGCAAAGATCTTCGGGGCAAATTTGCATACCGTAAAGGAGATACTCAACTTTCTCATTTGATAGGGGGATAATATGATGAAGATCATCGATTTTGACGAACTTTTCGACCGCAAACTTGCGGAATACATGGAAGAGCATGTAGGAGAACATACCGAGAAGCAGTGGGAAGACCTCATCCCCAAGCTCTACCGCAAGTTTGGCGACACCGTCTTAAAGAGCATCGGTACGACGCCCAAGCAATACTATGCCGCAATGTCGGACGACGAGCTTGTGTGCGCGCTCGAGGAACACTTCAAGCAGGAAGTTGCAGTCTCCGATTTTTTGTGCCGCGAGATCGAGTCGCGCTGCTGTCCCGATGCCCTGCTCAAACTCATGAAGGAAGCGGAAGGGGAACTTCTTACGCTCACCGTCAACCTTGCAGGCAGCAGCAGGAAAGCACTTCCCATCTATTTAGATATTCTGACGACGACAGAGGACGGCGAACTCAAGGATACTGTCACCGAGTACTTAAAGGGCAATGCAGATGCCGTGAAGGAGCGCGTTCTTGCTCTCTACAGAGAGGGGGTGGAGAGGGAGTACATGCTCGAGATCCTGTCGCGATGCAAACAGCGCGACGACGAGGTGTTCAACATCCTTATAAACGAGTTCCGCACCGCGCCCGACGATATCCCCATGCACGCGAGCTATCTTGCAAGCTACGGCGACGAGCGGGCGCTTCCCGCACTTCTCGACTACATCGACCGCGACGAGACAAACTACCTCGAATATCAGGAGCTCAAATACGCCATCGAGGCCTTGGGCGGCGAATATACCAAGGTGCGCGACTTTTCGTGTGATCCCTACTTTCAAGAGATCGCTGCACAGTCGCAGATACTGCCCGATTTTACAACGGAGAAAAAGACGGACGCCTGAGAGGGGTTCCCGCATGCGCTCGCCTCAAAATGATAAATTTCAGGAGGATACTATGGACAAGCAGTTTGAAAAGGAGAACCTCTTCGGCATCGGCAAGGAGAACAGCGGTTTTGCCAAGTACTTCATCGGAACATCGTATCTGAACCCGCTCACGCCGCAGGGGGTCTCGCCCTTTCTGGCAAATGTGACGTTTGAACCCGGCTGCCGCAACAACTGGCACATCCATCATGCAGCAAGCGGCGGCGGACAGCTGCTGTTATGCATTGCGGGCGAAGGCTGGTATCAGGAGTGGGGGCTCCCCGCTCGCAGCTTGAAGCCGGGCGATGTCGTCGTCATCCCTGCCAACGTCAAACATTGGCACGGGGCAAAGAAGGACAGCTGGTTCTCGCACATCGCCGTCGAAGTGCCCGGCGAGAATACTTCCAACGAATGGCTGGAAGAGGTTGAAGACGAAGATTATAACGCACTTTAAGCGAATGGCGGTTCCCAGAATGGGGCCGCCTTTTTCGTGCTTTCGTTCATATTCGGGAGGAAACTGCCATACGATAGAGAAGAAAACAGGCGGAGGGTCGTATGGAAGATATCGGCGTTTATGAGGACATTGCCGCGCGCACGGGCGGAGAGATCTATATCGGGGTCGTGGGTCCCGTGAGAACGGGCAAATCGACGTTTATCAAGCGCTTTATGGAAGAACTCGTGCTTCCCGAAGCGGAGGGCAGCAAGAGAAGACGCATGGTCGACGAACTCCCGCAGTCTGCCTCGGGAAGGACGGTGATGACGACGGAGCCCAAATTCGTGCCCGAAGAGGCCATCCCCGTCACCTTCGGGCGGGCGACGGCAAAGGTGCGGCTCGTCGACTGCGTGGGCTTCCCCGTGCAGGGGGCGGCGGGGTTTGAGGAGGACGGCGAGCCCCGACTTGTAAAGACGCCCTGGAGCGAAACACCCATGCCCCTTAAGGAGGCGGCGGAGGAGGGCACACGCAAGGTGATGCGCGACCATTCGACCATCGGCATCGTGATGACGACGGACGGCTCCGTAACGGGCATTGCGCGCGAGGAATATGAGGACGCCGAGGCACGCTGCATCGCCGAGATGAAGGAGAGCGGAAAACCCTTCGTCATTCTTTTGAACAGCATGGAGCCGCAAAACTGCGACGGCCTGCGCTTTGCTCTCGAGGAAAAATACGCCTCACCCGTGCTTGCCGTCAATGCCGAGAAGATGGGACGGGAGCAATTGACGCTCATCTTAGAGCGCGTATTGTACGAATTTCCCGTACTCACCATCGATGTCGACCTTCCCGAATGGATGCGCGTGTTCGAAGCAGATTCGCCCATCATCTCGGAGGCACTCGAAAGCATCCGCACCGTCGCTGCTAAGATAAATAAGATGAGCGACTGCGCCCTTTTAGACACGCTTTTTGACGGCAGCGAACGGCTCTCCCCGCCCGTGAGCATCAAATTGGAGCCCGCCGCAGGAAAAGCACTCGTCCGCGCAGAGGCGAGGGAAGGAGCGTTCTATCATGTACTCGGAGAGATGTGCGAGGCGGACATCGACGATGATTTTGCCCTGATGAACTATGTCGTCTCCCTAAAAGAGGCCAAAAAGCTGTATGAGCGCGTCGGAAAGGCCTTTGAAGACGCCAAGGAATACGGCTACGGCATCGTGCCGCCCGAAGAGAACGAAATGGCGTTAAAGGAGCCCAAGATCGTTAAAAAGGGCGGGAGAGTGGGTGTCGACCTCAAGGCGGATGCGCCGAGCTATCACATCATCCGTGTGGACTTAAGCGGCGAAGTACGGCCAGCGCTCGGCAATGAGGAACAGAGCGAGGCGTTTGCCAAGACCTTGCAGGAGAATATGGCGTCCGAGCCCGAGACGGCGTGGAATACCAACATGTTCGGCAAGACGCTCAAGGAGCTCTTAGGCGACGAGCTCTACATCAAAAACCGCTCGATGGCGGAAAACGTCCAGAAGAAGATGCGAAAGACGGTGACGCGCATCGTCAACGAGGGGAAGGGTGGGGTCATCTGCATTCTCATTTGAAGGAAGGGGAGAGCAACGCAGCTCTCCCTTTTCGTGTCTGCAAGAAGGTGAGGCGCTTGACAAAGCGGGTATTTTTGGTTACAATGGGGGAAAAACAGGACGGAGAACACGATGAGAAAGGTGGTCGTGATCGGCGGCGGGGCGGCGGGGCTCATGGCGGCATACGCCGCCCAAAACGAGGGCGCCGAAGTGACGCTCCTAGAGCGCAATGAAAAGCTCGGAAAGAAAATTTACATCACAGGGAAGGGCAGGTGCAACCTCACCAACGACTGCCCGCCCGATGAATTTTTGCAGAACGTCGTAAGAGGGGGCAAATTTTTGGCGGGCGCCGTCCGGGCATTCCCGCCCGAGAAGATGATGGAATTCTGCGAACGCTTCTCCCTGCCCGTAAAGATAGAGCGGGGGAACAGGGTATTTCCCGTCTCCGACCATGCGAGCGATGTCACCAAAATGTTGGAAAGAGCCTGCCGTTCTGTGGGAGTCGACATCCATTTGAACGAATATGTGAAGGAAATCGGCATTTTGCATAGTACTATGCGTGACATAGTATCCGATAAAGCCGCTTATTCCTGCCATGCGGTCGTCATTGCGACGGGCGGGCTCTCGTATCCTTCGACGGGCTCCACGGGCGACGGGCTGCACTTTGCCAAGGCGCTCGGGCATCGGCTCATACCCTGCGTACCCTCCCTCGTCGGGCTCAACTGCAGGGGAGACTTTGCAAAGCTCCAAGGTGTCTCCTTAAAGAATGTATGTCTCTTTGCAAGGCGCGGGGGGAAGGTCATTTTTTCCGAACAGGGCGAAATGCTCCTGACGCACTACGGCATCAGCGGGCCGCTCGTTTTAACGCTCTCTGCGCTCATCAACCGCCTGCCGCTCAAAGAGGTAGAGCTCTTCATCGATTTTAAGCCGGCGCTCGATTCTGAGACGCTCAACGCCCGCCTTGTCAGAGACTTTACAGAGCGCAAGAACGAGCAGATGAAGAACGTGATGCGCGGGCTGCTGCCCGCCGCCCTGTGCATTCCCGTCCTAAATGCTGCAAATATCTCCCCCGCCAAGCAGGCAAACGCCGTGACGAAGGAGGAACGTCTTGCCCTCGTAAAAGCGCTGAAAGCCTTCCCGATAGAGCCCGTCTCCCTGCGCGGCTTTTCCGAGGCCGTCGTCACGTCGGGCGGGGTCGACCTCAAAGAAATTTCCCCCAAGACGATGGAGAGCAAGCTGCAAAACGGCGTGTATTTTGCGGGCGAGGTGCTCGATGTCGACGCGTTCACGGGCGGGTTCAACCTGCAGATCGCCTTCTCGACGGGCTATCTCGCGGGCCGTGCCGCCGCGCAGGCGGGAAATCTTGCCGAATGATTTGACTTTACGGGCAATTCCCTATATAATGGAAGCACACCAATGAATCTGTGAGGAAATAGTATGACAGTCATCCGCGGCGCGACGACGATCGCGCGCGACGATGCGGAGGAGATCAAGGGGGCCGTCAAGGAGCTTTTGGACCAGACGGTGAGCCGCAATACGCTCCATCTCGATGAGATCCTGAGCATCGTCTTTTCCAGCACGTCCGATATCCATTCCTATTATCCCGCCAAGGCGGCGCGGGAGGCGGGGTATGCCATGAGCCCGCTCTTTTCCGCGCAGGAGCCCGACATCGACGGGGGGCTTCCCCTGTGCATCCGCGTGATGATTTTCGTCGAAAAGAACATCACGCCGCACCATGTGTATCTGCGCGGGGCGCGTACGCTGCGGAAGGACATCGCCTCCAAGATCAACATCGCCATCGACGGCCCCGCAGGAAGCGGCAAGTCGACGATGGCAAAGGCGCTTGCAAAGAGCATGAACATCCTCTATCTCGACACGGGCGCCATGTACCGCGCCTGCGCCTTAAAGGCGATCAAGACGAAGACGGACATTTCCGACGAGGCCGCCGTCATCGACTGCATGCGCGACCTTGCGCTTGAGATCAAATATGAGGACGGCGTACAGAAGACCATTCTCGACGGGGAGGACGTTTCCGAACGCATCCGCGAGCCCGAAGTCTCCATGGCCGCCTCCACGGTGTCTCAATACCCCGCCGTGCGCCTTAAAATGGTGGAAAAGCAGCGGGAGATCGCAGACAAGATGAGCTGCGTACTCGACGGCAGGGACATCGGCACCTTTGTGCTGCCCGAGGCAGACTTCAAGTTCTTCCTCACCGCCGATGCGAGCGTGCGCGCGCAAAGGCGTTACGACGAACTCACCGCAAAGGGCTTTCAGGTGGACAGAGAGGAGCTTGAGAGGGAGATTGTCCGCCGCGACGAGCAGGACTCCTCCCGCGCCCTGGCACCGCTTAAAAGAGCGGAGGACGCCGTGCTCATCGACACTTCTTCCATGACGATAGACGAAGTGCTCGCAGAAATAAAACGCAAGATCCAGGAGAAGATCTGATGGGAGACAACGTTACCGCCGCACCCGAGAAGGCCGTCAAGGCAAAAGAAAAGAAGGACAAGAAGAAGCAGGAGGGCGTCAGGCTGTTCCCCGCCGACAAGCAGGGATATCACAAAATGCCGCTCATGGATGTATTGCGCTTCTTTCTCTATCCCATCCACGCGCTCATCTATCCGTTTAAACTGCACGGGTATAAAAAGGTCGGCCCCGGGCCATATATCTATGTCGGCAACCACTATTGTTTGTGGGATGTCTTCTATCCCGCTCACACGACCAAGGACGGCGTGCACTTCCTTGCAAAGGACTCCATCCTGCGCGCACCCATTTTAGGACCCATCTCCAAGAAGGTGGGGGTCATCGGCGCGATGCGGGACGGCTCCGACGTGCATACCCTGATGGACTCCATGCGCGCCCTCAAGAACGGGGAGAAGCTGAGCATGTTCCCCGAGGGTACGCGCAACAAGACGGACGGGGAGGAATTTTTGCCCTTCCGCGGGGGCTCCGCACTGCTTGCCATCAAGACGAAAACGCCCATTATCCCGTTCGTCATCTGCAATAAGCCCAAGGCGTTTAAAAGGACGCACGTCGTGTTCGGCGAGCCGATGGAGCTTTCCGAATTCTACGGTCGTAAGCTCACCCCCGAGGACTATGAGGCGGCGGAGGAGAAGATCAAACAGAAGCTCTACGAGATGCGCGCCAAGTTCCGCGAGGAACAGGCCGCGAAAAAGCGCAAAGGAAAATCATGATGCAGGTACTGCTCGGCAAATACTGCGGCTTCTGCGCGGGCGTGAGAAAGGCGGTGGACACGGCGCTTGCCGTGGAAGCCGAGAACACCTATATCCTCGGCGAGCTCATCCATAACCCCGACGTCGTGGAACGCATCCGAAAACGCGGCATCCCCACGGTGGAGAGCGTAAACGAAGTTCCCGAGGGGGCGACGCTGCTCATCCGCTCGCACGGGGTGGGGAAGGACATCTACCGCGAGTGTGAAGAAAGAGACATCCGCGTCGTCGACTGCACCTGTTCGTTTGTACGCCGCTCGCAGCGCATCGTGGAGAGCGAGAGCGAAAAGGGGCGCACCGTCGTCATCATCGGGCATGCCGAACACCCCGAAACGGTCGGGCTTCTGGGCTGGGTCAAAGAGGGGGGAGAGGCGTACGTTTTTTCCTCACCGGAGGCAGATTTCAGCATTTTAGCAGAAAAAGAGGTCTCGGTCGTTGCCCAAACCACCTTCTCCGAGCAAAGTTTTTCGGAATCGTGCGAAAATCTTCGGAAAGTATGTCAAAAAACAGTTGAGATTTTTCACACGATTTGTTATACTACTGTATGGCGGCAGCGTGAAGCGAAAGAGATCGCCCGCCGCTCACAAGCTGTCCTCGTCATCGGCGGGAGAAACAGCAGCAACACCGGGAAATTATACGAGATCGCATCCGAACATTGCAGCCATGTGTTCTGGCTGCAAAGCGCAGAGGCGTTCGAGTATGAAAAAATCAAATTTTTTAATAGGGTAGGCGTCATTGCGGGAGCAAGTACTCCCGATTGGCAAACTCAGGAGGTTCTTTTTAAGATGGAAGAAAGCAACGCGGAAGTTCAGGCAACGACAATGCAGGATGTCGTTGAGGAGATGGGCAAAGAGGAGCGGTATAAGAGAGGGCAGATGATCACTGCCAAGATCGTATCCGCTACGGACGAAGGGGTCTATGTGTCCGCTTCGGGCAAACTGGAGATTTTGCTCCCGAAAGAAGAGCTTGACTGCGAAACATATAGCCGCGAAGAGTATGCGGCAAAAGTGGGTGAAGAGATCGACGTCATCGTGATGGAAGTTTCCCCTCGCGTAAAGCTTTCCCAGAAGATGGTGAAGAAGCTCCGTGAAGAAGAGGAAATGCTCAAAGAGATCGAGGACGGCAAGGAATTCACCGTCACCTGCACGGGCTTCAACAAGGGCGGGCTCACTGCCGAGCTCGGCACCTATCCCGTTTTTGTTCCTGCAAGGGAGATCCGCACAGGTTATGTGCGCGATTTGGAAAAGTATGTCGGCAAGAAGCTTCGCTTAAAGCTTCTTGAGATCAGAAAGGAGCGCAGAAAGGAGATCATCGCATCCCAGCGCGTCATCCTTGAGGCCGAGAAGGAAGCCCGCGAGGCTGCCAAGGCCGCCAAGGAAGAGGCATTCTTCGATTCCATCAACGTCGGCGACGTCGTCGAGGGCAAAGTGGAGCGCGTGACCAACTTCGGCGCATTCGTCTCCGTCAACGGGTTCGACTGCCTCGCGCACATCTCCGACCTCGCATGGACGGGCGTCAAGAATGTTACGGACGTGCTCGAGATCGGCAAGCGCTATGAGTTCAAGGTGCTCAACGTCGACCGTGAGAAGAAGAAGGTCTCCATCGGCTACAAGCAGCTTCAGCCTCAGCCTTGGGATCTTGCGGCAGAGAAGTATCACGAGGGCGACATCGTCCACGGCAAGGTCGTGCGCATCGTCTCCTACGGCGCGTTCGTAGAGCTCGAGAAGGGCATCGACGGCCTCGTCCATGTCTCCCAGATCTCGCACGAGTGGCTCGACAATGCAACGTCCGCACTCACCATCGGTGAAGAAGTGGATGCCAAGATCCTTGCCCTCAACCTTGCCGACAAGCGCATTACGCTGTCCATCAAGGCACTTCAGCCCAAGCCCGAGCAGGAATACCGCTCCGAGAACCGTCCCGAGCGCGGCGACAGAGAGAACACCCGCAGCAAGGGCAAGAAGGGCGGCAGAAAGAACTTCAACGCTCCCGAAGGCGAAGATGACGAGTACAGAGAGTGGAAAGAAGGCGGCTACGGCGGCGCCTCCATCGCAGAGCTCCTTCACCTTGAGGGTGAGGAAGAGGAGAAGTAATCAAACCGCATCAAACGCTGCAGCAAAAACGCTGCGGCGTTTTTTTATGCAGTGAAGAGGGGACTATCATCTCATCGGATGCCATTCGGATGGGCGAACGTCTGATAATCGAGTGAATTTTGCGTGCGAGTTTATTTCCTGCTTTGTCAATCACTTGATTTTTCGGAGCATTTCCGATATAATATCATCATGAGCTATGCAATCAGCCTTTTGGCAAGTTTTCTTGCCGTCGTCATCGTGCTCACGCTCCACGAGTTTGCACATGCGTTCGTCGCCGTCAAGTGCGGCGATCCCACGCCCAAGTGGAACGGCCGCCTCACACTCAACCCCCTCAAGCACTTCGACTTGGTGGGGCTCATTTGCTTTGCCTTCGTCGGCTTCGGCTGGGCAAAACCCGTACCCATCAATCCCAATAACTTCAAGAAGTATCGAAGCGGCATGGCGCTCACGGCGAGCGCAGGCGTCATCACAAACTTTTTAACGGCGCTTCTCATCTACCCGCTCTATTTCTGGGTGAGCTACTCTTTAAACGACGTCCTGCCGTACTATGTCTATCAGCTGCTTTCAACCTTTTTGCAGCTCATCTATGCGTACAGCCTCTCCTTCTGCGTGTTCAACCTGCTGCCGTTCTATCTGTTGGACGGCTTCCGCGTCATCGACGCCCTCAACAAGCGCCGCGGCAAGGTGTTCCAATTCCTCCGCAGATACGGCTATTACATTCTTCTCTTTCTCATCGTGGAGAGCTTCATCTGCGACCTCTTCGTGCGCTTCGGCGTCTGGCAGATGTCCTATCTCGATATCCTCGGCTGGGTGATGACCTTTGCGACGGATATCCTCGGTTGGCCCATCATGGCGCTCTGGGGTGCCATCTTCCGTTGGCCGATCCCTTCCATTTTTATGCTATGGTAAACCGCGAAAACTTCGAATCGACCGTCGACTATACGACGGTCTTAAGCAACTTTGAAGGCCCGCTCGACCTTCTTCTCTTCCTCATCAACAAGGAAGAGATCGAAATTAAAGACGTCTTTGTCTCCGAGGTCACCGAGCAGTTCCTCGCCTACATGAAGGGGCTTCCCTATCTTGATGTCGACAAGGTGAGCGACTACCTCAACATCGCCGCGACCATCATCAAGATCAAGGCGCAGAGCCTTGTGCCCAATCTCGAAGAGGACCCCGAACTCGACATGGAGATCGAGGAGGACAAAGCCGAGCTCATCCGTGCGCTCGAGGAATTCCGCCTCATCAAGGAAGAGACCGTCAAGCTCAAGGAGATGGAGACCATCGGCTACTTCTTCAAGCAGCCCGACAAGCACGTCGGCGAGACGCGCACCGTCTTTTCGCTCGACAACCTCACGCTGGACGGACTTGTAAAGGCGTTCTCCAAGCTTCTCATCAAGCAGGAATACGCCCGCGCACAGGACGAGGTGAGGGAGATCCCGCGCGACGAATATACCGTCGAAGAAAAGATCCAATATGTGATGGAGTCGGTGGAATCGGGCAAGAGCATCCAATTTGAGCAGCTCTTTACAAAGGACCACACCAAGTCGGAGATCGTGACGACCTTTCAGGCCATCTTAGAACTTTTGAAGTATCAGTATCTGCGCGTCAGGCAGAACGAGACGTTCGGGGAGATCACTATCTCTCTCAACCCCGACCGCAAGGAGGAACCGATTGGACAAATTGACCAATACGATTGAGGCCATCCTGTTTGCCTCGGGCAAGGCAGTGCCTCTCTCGGACATTTCGGAAAAGCTCAACGCGACGAAGGGAGAGGTCAAAAAGGCCCTCGAGGAACTCAAGGAGCGCTACGGCGAGGAAGGGGGCATCCAGCTGCTGCTCTTCAACGGCAAGGCGCAGCTCGGCTCCAACCCGCTCTACAAGGAGAGTGTGGAGGCCGTCTTGAACCCCATTCGGCAGAAGGAACTCACCCGCACCATTCTCGAATGTGCTGCCATCGTCGCCTACAAACAGCCCATCACCAAGACGGAGATCGAGCTTCTGCGCGGGCTCAACAGCGACTATGCGGTGCGCGCACTTTTGGAGCTCAACCTCATCTACCCCTGCGGCAGAAAGGACGCCGTGGGGCGGCCCATCCTCTATGCGACGACGGACGAGTTCTTAAAGCGCTTCAAGCTGCAGTCGCTTGAAGACCTTCCCGATTACGACGCGCTCATGGCCGCCATCGGGCACAGCGAGGACCGCGACAGCTACCTCTATGCAAAGGATGAATACCACGAGGAGACGGCCGCCGCGGACGGCACGGACGGTCAAGCACAACAGGACGCATCCGAACCTCCCCGCGAGGAAACGAGCGACGGCTACGAGATCCCCGACTTTCTGCGGGGGCTCGACGAGACGGACATCGTAAAAATTCAATAACCCATCGGCGCTCCCAACGGGGCGCCTTTTTTCATGCACTTGGAGGCGGCTCTCATATTTTTCCGCAAGAGACGCATAATGGGGATATGGACGGGCTGACGATCGCTGTACTCAGCGCGGGGGCGGCGCTCCTGCTTGCGTTTGTTCCCATTTGGGTGACGTTTGACAGCCACCTCGACGGGAACGCGCGAAAGCTCTTCTTCGGCGTGCGGCTGTATGGAAAGCTGCGCCTTCTGGGCGGCTACATCGAGCCGAGAAGGGAGGGCATCGCCGTGCATCTCTCGCGCAAAAAGGCGCTCCTTGTTGCCTATGAGAAGCTGCTCAGAACAAAACCCGACCTCAACAAGCTGCACGGATTTCACTTAAAGGAGGTACTTTCCGTCACCGAGACGGGTGCGGAGGCGGGCAATCTTCTGCTTGCGGCCCTGCTCCTTTGCATCGGCAATGCGGCGGGCGCAGCCGTTCGGGAGCGGTGTACTGTTCGGAGCGATGTCCTCATTTCGACGGGCTTTCGTCTCACGGCGCGCCTCAAGGTGGAGTTCACGCTCTTTGCGGTGCTCGTCCTCTTGATAAAACTCGCATTGGAGGCTTTTGTTGCATGGAAGGAAGAAAGAAAATCAACGACCTCGTAGAGGGCGCGGCGGAGCGGCTCACCAAGTTAGTCGATGTCGACACCGTCATCGGTAAACCCGTCTTTTCCGCAAGCGGCGCGCAGGTCATCCCGCTCACCAAGGTGACGATGGGGTATCTCTCTGGCGGAGGGGAGTATGCGGAGGCGAAAGTCCTCAAGGAGGACGAAACGGCGCCCTTCGCAGGAGGCGCGGGAACGGTAGTCACCATGAAGCCCGTCGGCTTCCTAATCGATGATGGCACGGCCTGCCGCCTCGTGCAGTTAGGCGACGGGCCTTTAGACCGCGTCATCGAGAAGGCGGGGGAGCTCATCGACCAGCTCTCCAAAAAGTATGCAAAGAGCTAAAACACGCCTTCTTCCGCTCGTTCTCGCTCTCTTGCTTGCGGCGAGTTGTATCACCGTACATGTTCCTGAGCGCTCTCACGCCGTCTCAGCGGCTGCCATCACCGAGAGCAGGGCGGAGTGCGTCATCGAAGTCGCCTCCCGCCGCTTTCTCTTTGAAAAGGACGCCGACGACCCGCTCCCCATGGCGAGCACGACGAAAATTCTGACGGCGCTCATCATCCTCGAGGACTGCTCCCTTGACGAAGCGGTGACGGTGCCGCCCGAGGCGGAGCGGGCGGGCGGTTCGAGCGTGTATCTGCAGATGGGGGAAACAAAGACCGTGGAGGAACTTCTCTACGGGCTCATGCTGCGTTCCGGGAACGACTGCGCCGTCTCGCTTGCAGTTCACAGGAGCGGGAGCGAGCAAAAGTTTGCCGCCCTCATGAACATCCGCGCCGCCGAGCTCGGCGCGGAACACAGCCGCTTTGCAAATCCCCACGGGCTGCCGGCAAAGGAGCACTATACAACGGCGCGCGATCTCGCCCTCATTACAGCGGCCGCCATGGAGAATGAGACCTTCCGAAAGATCGTCTCCACGCAATGGTATCCCCAAAGCGGCTGGCGCAACAAGAATAAGCTCCTGACACAATTCGAGGGCGCGTGCGGCGTCAAGACGGGCTTTACCAAGGAAGCGGGGCGGTGCCTCGTAGGGGCGGCGGAACGGGAGGGGAGACTGCTTGTCTCCGTCGTTTTGAATTCGCCGCAAATGTATGAGCGCACCGAGCAACTGCTTGAGAGCGCGTTTTCCGGACTCAAAGTTGGCGATTGCCCTTAAAAAGGACTTGCTTTTTTTGCCGTTTTCCACTATGATAGAGGCAGGAAACACGGGAGATGGCAAAAATGCGCATCAACAAATTTTTGGCGGAACAGGGCGTTGCCTCGCGCCGCGGAAGCGATATGCTCGTCAGCGAAGGGCGCGTCAAGATCAACGGGCGGGTTGCCGTCGCGGGAGACAATGTGGAACCCGCCGACGTCGTGGAATTGGACGGCAAAATCTTATCGCACAAAGTCAAATACGAATATTATCTTCTCAACAAACCCAAGGGGTATGTCTGTACCGTCTCCGACGACAAGGACAGAAAGACCGTGATGGACCTTCTGCCTTCAGGGGCGGGGAGGGTGTATCCCGTCGGCCGCCTCGACTATGAAACGGAGGGGCTTCTCATTCTCACCAATGACGGAGGTCTTGCCTATCGCCTGACCGCCCCTCAAAATGAGATCCCCAAGACCTATCTCGTCCGCATCGAAGGTAGCGTGACGCCCGCCGAACTTAACCGCCTGCGAGCCGGCGTGGAGATCGAGCGAGGCGTTGTCACCAAGAAGTGCAAAATAAACGTTATCGAAACGGATAAAAACTTCACAAAGCTGCACGTCATCCTCACCGAGGGCAAAAACCGAGAGATCAGAAAGATGTTCGAGGTCATCGGAAAGCACATCGATTTCTTAAAGCGAATCAAGATCGGAGAGCTCACCCTGACGGGCCTCGACCGCGGCAAAGTGCGCAAACTCACGCCCGAGGAAGTCTATTACTTACAAAACCTTTGAAGCATGAAAAAGCGCCCCGAAAGGCGCTTTGCATTTTTATATTTTCAGGAGAAGTTGCGAAGAAGGCCGATGACCTTTCCCAAAATCGTCACATTGTCGAGCACGAAGTCGGACATCGAGCTGTTTTCGGGATGCAGGATGTACTTGCCGTCGCGAAGGAAGAAGCGCTTGACGGTTGCGCCCTCCTCGATGCCGTCATCAAAGAGCGCCACCACAATATCGCCGTTCTCCGCCTCATCCTGCTTTCTGACGACGACCTTATCGCCGTCGTAAATGCCGGCCTCGATCATGCTTTCACCGCGAACGCGCAGCAAAAACAGCCCCTCACCATGGAACTCTGCAGAGGGGAGCGAGTAGAACTGCTCGAAATTTTCAACGGCCAAAATGGGCTGGCCCGCCGTAACAGTACCCACCAAGGGCACCTTTACGGTATCCGAACCCACGAGCGAAACAGCACGCTTCTTCTTGTCTGCCTTATTGAGAAGCCCCGCCTCCCGAAGGCGGTTGATATAGCTGTACGCCGTTGCTGTCGATTTGATGCCGAGCGCCGAGCAGATATCACGGACAGTGGGGGGAAAGCCGTTCTCTTCGTTATAACGGTTGACAAAAGATAAAACATCGTTAAGCTTGCTTGGATCGACCATATTGCACCTCTTGATTGTATTATAGCACATAATTCGCAAAAAAGCAAGTAATTTATAAACAAATGTTTTAAGAAAAATAAAAAAATCGGAAAAACTTGTTGCTTTCTCCGAAAAAAGGATATATAACAGGAAGGGTAAAAAAATGAATCGGATCAAGTGTGTCTTGGACGAGACAAAGGACTGCGACAACTGCATGGAGTGCGAGATCTGCGACCTCGACCCAAATAAAATCTGCGACAACTGCGGCAAATGCCTCGAGATAAAAGATTTTGCCTCGATCAGGATCGATATGGTATATACAGACCCGAAGGACTACCACGAAAACTAACTTTTTTGGTATTAGCATAGTATTATGTCAGACATAATAGATTAAAAATGCTCATTTCATAAGAAATTTCTCTACTTTTGATGCATGGATAGCAGGAACGATGACGCTGACCTCCATGCCCTCGTCGGTGTAGGAGACGGAGCGCTCCGTGATAAGTTTTCGGATGACAGCATATTCCGAGAAGCAAGCGTAGGGAATCTTCAATTCGCATCGGATAAAGTTTTCCTGCAGAAGCTCAAAAATCTTTGCGCGCAGGGAATCCAAACCTATGCCATATTTTGCTGAAATGGCGATTCCGTCGTGAGGAAGCGATTGGAGATCGGTGAGCTTATCGCATTGATTATAGACAAAGAGGTAGGGCGCGGTAAAACCCATGCCGCGAAGCGTCTCCAGTGTCGTCTGCTTTTCAAGCTCATATTCGCCTGCCGCATTGCAGACGATGAGGGCAAGGTCGCACCAGAGCGCACTCTCCAGCGTCGATTTGAACGCCTCGATGAGATGATGCGGTAAATTCTGAAGAAAACCGACGGTGTCGATCATCAGAAAGGGCACATCTTCGATGCTAAATTGGCGGGAAGTGGGATCAAGCGTTGCAAAGAGGGCATCTTTTACAAGGACGTTGGCACCCGTCATCGCGTTGAGCAGGGTAGATTTTCCCGTATTCGTGTAACCGACAAGGGCTATGGTGAGCACCTTGTCTTTTTTTCTGCGCTCCGATAGCATGGTGCGGCGCTGCTGCAGCTCTTCGAGCTTTCCTTCAAGCGAATGGATGCGAGAGCGGATATGACGGCGGTCTGTCTCCAGCTTTGTCTCGCCCGGACCGCGGGTACCGATCCCGCCGCCGAGACGGGAAAGCGCCTCGCCCTTGCCGCGCAAGCGCGGATAGATGTACTTGAGCTGGGCAAGCTCGACCTGAATTTTGCCTTCGCTGCTCTCGGCACGCAGCGCAAAGATGTCGAGGATGAGCGTCGTACGGTCGATGACCTTCCTGCCTTCAAGCGCCGCCGAGAGATTGAGCGTTTGAGAAGGGGAGAGCTCCCCGTTGAAGAGCACGGTGACATCAAGGCCCTGGAGCATCACACGGATCTCCTCGACCTTACCTTCGCCGATATACGTTGCAGGATTGACCTCACGGATCTTCTGATAAACCGTTCCCGCATAGGCAGCGCCCGCGCTCTCAATGAGTGCAACCGCTTCCTCCTGCACGATACGATAGTCGTCATTCTCAATCGGCTGTATGATAAAAACGCGTTCTTGCAGTTGATTCATGTATTATCCTTTTTATTGTTTCTGAGATGGATAACGTTGGCGACCGACTTTCTGTGATCTTCCGTAATGGCGGCATAGTGCTTTCTCGTCGTGTTCACATCCTTATGCCCCAGTACATCGGCGACGATGTAGATATCGCCCGTCTCACGGTAGAGGGCAGTGCCGTACGTCGAACGCAGCTTGTGCGGTGTGATTTTTTTGAGAGGGGAGACGATTTTTGCGTATTTTTTGACGAGATTTTCGACAGCGCGCACGGTGATGCGCCGATATTGCATGGAGAGAAAGAGGGCATGCTCCTCGGGAGGAACGCGGGGGTCCTCCTCCTTTTGGGCGAGATAGGCCGCAAGCGCATCCCCGACTTCCTCGGAAAAATACAGCACAGCCTGATTGCCGCCCTTGCGGGTAATAAGAAAGGAATTTGTCGAAAAGTCAATACTTTCATTATTGAGTCCGACGAGCTCGGAGATACGGATGCCCGTCCCTAAAAAGAGGGTGAGAATGGCGGTATCGCGCACTTTCGTCTTGGCGTGATAGCCCTCGGCGTGCGCAGAAATGCCATTTCCCTCCTCCGCAGCATCGAGAAGGGAGGAGACCTCATCCTGCTCAAGGCGGATGATCTCCTTCTCGTGCAGCTTGGGCGTCGGGACTTTGGCCGTGTTGTTGACTTCAACAAGCCCCTTGTTGAAGAAGTATTTGAAGAGGGAACGCACGGCGGAGAGCTTGCGCGCCTTGGCTCGTTCATCGCACGAGAGCCGCTTGCCGCGGAAGGTGTAGTTGGAGAGATAGCTCAAATAAATCTCAAGGTCGGTATCCGTGACGCGTTCAAGATCCTCGAGCGTGATCTCCGTGACCTGCTTGCCGCGAATGCGTTTCTTGACGAGGAAATCGAAAAAAATGCGAAGATCGTAACAATAGTTGAGACGTGTGAGAACGCTTGTGCGCATCTCCACACCGCGCAGAAAATCTTCGCAGAACGGGGGAAGCTCCGCAAGCAGGCCCTCGATGCGGTCGAGATTTTTGAGATTGCGTTCTTGATAGTAATCTTGCTTCATGCGTATATTATAGCACGGATGAGGGCGGGCGTCAATCGCAGAGACAAATATTTTACGCAGAGTTGGAACTTTTACGAATAGTCATAACGATAAGGCCTCATTCCGAGAGCAAATTATGGATATTCTTCCCCGTCGATCCGAGAAAATTTTTATACTTCGAGAGAAAACAACCAAAGAGGAGACAGACATAACTATTCGCAAAATGCCGATTTGGAAATTGAGACGCACAAAAAGTGCGCCTCTTTTTTTGCCTGATGGGGGGTAAGGGGGGTGAGGCACTCATCCCCCTTAAATGCAGCCTCTGAGAGCTTCTCAGAGACGATTTTAAGGGTGCCGTGCGAGATAAATTGCCCCGTGGCTGCCTTGTCCCTCTAATAGCCTCTTGCGGGGCTTAGTGCAGGTCAATTTTAGCGCCTGAGATGGTGCCTATGACGTACTTGCCGCTCTGGTAGGTCTTAGCGCCTGTCTCGTCCTCGAGGCCTAAGAGATAGTCTGCCGTGACGTTAAAATAGATTCTTAATTTGATAAGTGCGTTGTAGTCTGGTAGTCTGTCCGCGTTCAGCCAACCACTTATTGTTGTGATCGGTATTTTTGCTTGCTTGCTGAGTTGCGACATATTGATTTGTTTTTCCTGCATTAAATCTTTTAATATTTCTTTAAACATGGAAAAATTTTACTACTTTTTACCTTTTTAGGTATTGACTTACCTTAAAAGGTATGCTATAATCCTGATATACCTAATTAGGTAAATTTATTTTTGTGAGGTTGCCGATCTGGCTGATTATGAAAAAGCAGAGTAATTATCGCGGCGCCTGGACTACGTTAAAACTTGCTATAAAGGCTTTGGAGCTTAAAAAGCAAGAATCTGTGCGTTTGGAAGATCTCAAAAGGACCCTGAAGGTGCTTGAGGTAAAATATATCAAAGGAGGTGAAACTGATGAAGGTCTTGGAGCTTGAAGTTACCGAAGGTTTGAAGTTTATCGATAATGAGACCGGAGAAGAGAAAGAGTATACTTCTTATGAAGTTGATTTCAATCGTAGATGAGTTCATCGTGGTACGTACGTCCCGCCGGTGCTTCCGCGTTATGTTCTTCTCGTGGCGTTACAACTACTTCGAGTACTTCTCCGAGAAAACGTCAAAGGCCTGTGCAGCGCACATGCAGCGCGTGTTTGCAAAAATGAAGCTGGCAGAGTGGCTTGCAAGGGTAGAGCATTAACTATTCGCAAAATGCCGATTTTAAGAATAGTTAGGCATAAAAAGCTGTTTTATGAGGACGAATTTGTTCTGACGCCCGGTTTCCGACAAATCGTCAAGCAATTATAGCCGCACCGATATTTGGAGATGTTCGCTCGCATTGACAGCGATCTTTAGTCGCATTAGTGAAAACTCAGCTGAAATCCTGATATTTCGTAGAGGGCATATCTGATTTTCTATAGAAAAAGGATACTATGCGTGACATAGTATCCTTGTTTTTCTTATTTTACACGGGCGATGATGCCGTATTCGCCCTTTTTGACGACGTGTTCATCTTGGAATGTCTCGCCGCTCAAATAGTCTTTGTAAGTTCCATCAAATTTGAGGCGATACTGACAGGAGCCGCGGTTGACGTACACATAGAAGGTGCTGGCTTCCGATTTCCTCTCGTAGACGAGGAAGGTCTGCGTCGCAAAGACTTCTCTGTAGACACCTTCGCGGAATATGTCGGAAAGTTCGCTTCGGATCTTGCCTAACTGTTCGTAAAAACTTCTAAGCTGCAGATCGCCGTGTTCCCAATCGTAGCAGCCGCGGCAGAACGGGTCGCTGTAGCCCTGCATGCCGATCTCGTCACCGTAGTAGATGCATGGAACGCCCGGCAGCGTAAATTGCAGCACGGCGCCCATTTTCAACAGTTCCTTTGCTGCGGCAAGCTCCTTGTCGTTGAGAGAAGTCGCAGCCATCTCGTCCTTATTATGGCAGCTCTTGCCGCCAAGGACGGTGAGGATACGCGCCGTATCGTGCGTGCCGAGATGGTTCATGAGGCAGTCGAGCGTCTGCTTGGGATAGTGGTCGATGAGCATCGCAATGACTTCACGAAGCCGCGCGGTGTGCCCAGAGAGCAGGAAGTTGATGATGGCATCCTTGAGCGGATAGTTCATCACGCTGTCGAGTTCCTCGCCCTGGAAGTATTCGCGGCGCACGCCGTAGGCGATCTTGTTAGAGGCGTCCTCCCACACTTCACCGATGATGATGGCGTCGGGGTCCTGCTCCTTGGCGGCCTTCCTGAGTTTCTTTAGGAAGAACCCGGGAAGTTCGTCTGCAACGTCGAGGCGGTAACCGCCGATGCCGTGCCTGAGCCAGGTCTTGATGACGCCGTCCTCCGAGAACATGAAGTTCTGATAACTTGGAGAACGCTCTTCGATGGCGGGCAGCGTCTCGATCCCCCACCAACTGTCATAGTTATCGTGGGAGCCGTGGAAGGTGTACCAATCGTAGTATGGAGACTGGTCGGACTGATAGGCGCCGAGGCTGGGATAATTGGCGTAACGGTTGAAGTAGCGGCTGTCATCGCCCGTGTGGTTGAACACGCCGTCCAAAATGACGCGCATCCCAAGCTTTTTTGCATCGACAATGAGCGCATCCAAATCTTCCTTAGTGCCCAGATTGGGGTCGATCTCCATATAGTCGCCCGTATCATAGCGATGGTTGGAATACGCCTGAAAGATGGGATTGAAGTAGAGGATGGTGACGCCCAGCTGCTTGAGATAGCCGAGCTTCTCGCGAACGCCCCTTAAATTCCCGCCGAAGAAGTCGTTGTTAAGAACTTTTCCTTCTCCGTTCGGGCGATAGTAAGGCTGCTCTCCCCATTTGCGCATGATGCCGTGCTTGAGCGTCTCGTCCCCCGAACGGTAAAACCGGTCGGGGAAGATTTGGTACATGATGCCGCCCTTAAACCAGTCTGGCGTCTGATAGTCCTCATCATATACCGTGAGCTGCCAGTTTACGGGGTTGCTTGTAAACATCTTTCCCCTGTGAAAGGCGCCGCAGCCAAGAAGCCGTCCGCCGATCGCAAAACAGTAGAAAAAGAGCCCGGCCTCGTGGAACTTTAAGGAAATCGTCCACCCGAAGTCCGTTCGGGTCATCTGATAATATTGATATTTTTTCTCGTCGCGCCTCAAAATGAGGTTACAAACTTCAGCGGAGAAATAATCTTCTCCGCCGAGGTGTTTATCTTTGTAGACATTGATCCTTACAGCAGTCTTTCTTGGAATCGCGCCGACAATGCTCTTACACGCCCGATCCAACGGGTTATAATATAGATCCATATTCTCTTTCCGGTTCCGATACAAGCAGCTGAACGCTGCGGGGATGCGAAGGCAATTATTTGTCGAGCGACTTCAAATTCCAAATATTTCTTGCGTATTCGCGGACGCTGCGATCTGCAGAGAAATACCCCGCGGCAGCAATATTGTTGAGAGACTTCTTGTTCCAGCTCGTCTGATCGTTTCTGTAGAGCTCGGACATCGCGTTCTGCGTCTGCAGATAGGACTCAAAGTCTGCAAGACACATATAGGGGTCTGCGACGGGCGAGCGGTGCAGCAAGTAATTGGCGATAGCGGAGAAGGAATTCCCATTGAACCCGACGATGAGCGACTCGATGACCTTGCGCATGTTCTGGTTTTTGTTGTAGTAGGCGCTCGAAGAGTAACCCTTGTTCCAGACATCGCTGACTTCATCGGCATTGAGGCCAAAGATGAAGATGTTGTCGTCCCCCACCCGCTCACGCATCTCCACATTGGCGCCATCGAGCGTGCCGATGGTGAGCGCGCCGTTGATCATGAACTTCATGTTGCCCGTCCCACTCGCCTCCTTGCCAGCAAGAGAGATCTGTTCGGACATCTCGGAGGCGGGCATGAGCGTCTCGGACATCGTCACATTGTAGTTCTCGAGGAACACGACGTTGAGCTTTTCGCGGATCTTGGGCTGTTTTCTGATCTCCTCCGCAAGGTAGCAGATGAGCTTGATGGTCTCCTTCGCCATATCGTAACCCGCAGCCGCCTTCGCCGCGAAGATGTAGGTCTTGGGGAGAAGGTCGAGCTCGGGATTTTCCCTGAGGGCGTTGTAGTCGGAGATGATGTGCAGCACGTTGAGAAGCTGTCGCTTGTACTCGTGAAGGCGCTTTGCCTGCACGTCAAAGAGCGTTTCGGGGTCGATGTCGACGCCCTGCACCTGCTTGACGCGCGCCGCAAGCTGCTGCTTCTTGATGCGCTTGATCTCGCCGAGGCGCTTCAAAACACTTGCATCGTTTTCAAACTTCTTGAATTCTGCCAGCTTTTCCGCGTTCTTGGCGTACCCTTCGCCGATCGTATCGTTGAGGAGCGCGCAGAGCTCGGGATTGGACTGGTTGAGCCAGCGGCGGTGTGCGATGCCGTTCGTCACGTTTTGGAACTTCTCGGGCGTATAGTCGTAGAAGTCGCGGAACACGCTCTCCTTGATGATGTCGCTGTGCAGCTCGGAAACGCCGTTGACGCTGTGCGTGCCCATCACGCAGAGGTTTGCCATGCGCACGGTGTTGTGCGAGAGCACGGACATCCTCGAGATCTTGTTCCAATCGCCCGGGTACTTCTGCCAGAGATCCTCGCAGAAGCGGCGGTTGATCTCCTTTAAGATGCTGTAAATACGGGGCAGCCTGCGCGCGATGAGGTCCTCGGGCCATGTCTCGAGCGCCTCTGCCATGACCGTGTGGTTGGTGTAGGCGCACGTCGCCGTGGTGATATTCCACGCCGTCGTCCACTCGAAGAAGTTCTCGTCGACGAGGACGCGCATGAGCTCGGGGATGGCGAGCGCAGGGTGCGTATCGTTGATGTGGATGGCCGCCATCGTGGGCAGAAGGGCGAGAGAGCCGTATCTGCGCTTATGGTCGGAAATGATGCACTGGATGGAGGCGGAGACAAGGAAATACTGCTGCTTTAAGCGCAGCGTCTTGCCTTCGTAGTGGTTGTCGGAGGGGTAAAGCACTTTAGAGATGAGCTCTGCCTCGCTGTCCTCGCGCATGACTTCATCGTAATTGCCCTGCGAGAAGAGCTTCATGTTGAAGTCCTGCTTAGCGCGCGAACGCCACAAACGCAGCACGCTCACCGCCTGAGAGTCGGCGCCCGACACCATCATGTCGTAGGCGATCGCCTCGACTTCCTTGGCATTGCGGTAGATGGTCTCCATGCCGTGGTCCGTCCAGCGCTCCTCGATCTCACCGTCGAATTTGACGATGAACTGCTTGTCGCTGCGCTGGGTGAGCCAGCATTCGCCGCCGGGGAGCCACACATCGGGAAGCTCGATCTGCCAGCCGTCCACGATCTTCTGTTTGAAGAGACCGTACTGATAGAGGATGGAAAAGCCCATGGCGGGATAGTTCTGCGTCGCAAGTCCGTCCAAAAAACAGGCGGCGAGGCGGCCGAGTCCCCCATTTCCGAGCCCTGCATCGGGCTCTTCTTCATAGAGATCCTCCAACGTGAGCTTATACTGCTCTTTGAGTGCCCCTTCGACGGCATCGCGGATGCCGAGATTGTAGACGCTGTTCTTGAGGGAGCGGCCCATCAGAAACTCCATGCAGAGATAATAGACCCGCTTTGCGCGCGCCGCTTTCATCTTGAGATGGAACTGCAGACGCTTTTCGAGCATGATGTCTCTCACGCTCATGACGACAGCCTTATAGACCTGCTCCCGCGTTGCCTCGGCGGCGCTCACGCCGAAATACCGGGTGAGCTTGCCGCCGATCAACTGCTGTGCTTCCTGTTGCGTTAAATTACCCATTGTGCCTAAATGTTATCTCCAAAAATTTGATCGAACGATCAGTGCATCAACATTCCGAGGTAAAGACCCTCATAGTACTTTGCAGACTTCGCCCAGGTGAAGTCGGTCGTCATCGCCTTATACATCAGGCGCTTCCACTCATCCTTGTTGTGGTAGACGCCGATCGCTTCGTTGATGACATAGAGCATATCGTATGCGTTGTAGTCGTGGAAGGTGAACCCGTTGCCGCCCGCGCCGTAAGGCGAGATGCTGTCGCGCAGGCCGCCCGTCTCGCGGACGATGGCGACGGTGCCGTAGCGGGATGCGATCATCTGGGAAAGACCGCATGGCTCGCTCTTCGAGGGCATCAGGAAGATATCCGCGCCCGAGTAGATCTTCCTCGAAAGATCGGAGTTGAAGGAGATGATGGACACCACCTTGCCCTGATACCTTCTCGCAAGATCGGAGAAATAATTTTCGTACATGGAATCGCCAGTGCCGAGCAGGACGAACTGGATATCCTGACGGAGCGCCTGTTCGATGACTTCCTTGACAAGATCGAGGCCCTTATGCGAGACAAGACGCGTGATCATCGCAATGATGGGCGTTTCGGGCTTGACGGGAAGATTGAGCATGCGCTGCAGCTCTTCCTTACACACAGCCTTGCCCGCCGTATCCTCCGCGTTGTAATTGGCAAACAGCGCGCGGTCGGTCTCGGGATTGTAGTAGTCGGGATCGATGCCGTTGAGGATGCCGCAGAGCTTGAATTCGTTGCGGCGGACGATGGGATCGAGACCGTGCGAATAGTAAGGATCTTTGATCTCGCCCGCATAGGTCGGGCTGACCGTCGTGAACTGCTCGCAGCACTCGATCGCGCCCTTCATCAGGTTGATGCAGCGGTCGTACTCCACGAGGTACTGATAGCGGTAGGAAATGCCGAAGAGGTCCTCGAGGATATCGAGCGAATACTGCCCTTGGTACTCGATGTTGTGGATGGTGAACACCGCACGGATGAACTGGTACTCGGGACGGAAGCAGTAGATGGTCTTGAGGTAGATGGCCGCCAGCGCCGCCTGCCAGTCGTGGCAGTGCAGGATGTCGGGATAGAAGTTGAGGAAACCCAAGATCTCCATGACGCTGCGGCAGAAGAAGGCGAAGCGTTCGCCGTCGTCGTAGTAGCCGTAGCAGCCGGGGCGCTTGAAGTAGTACTCGTTATCCACGAAGTAGAACGTCACATTGTCCTTGACGTACTCGAAGATGCCGCAGTACTGGTTTCTCCAGGAGAGCGGCACAAAGATGTTGCCGATGAAGCGGAAGTCCTTGCGGTACTCCTTGCGGATATCCTGATAGAGCGGGATGATGACGCGGACGTCGTACCTGTCCTCCTTGGCGAGCGCCTTGGAGAGCGAGCCGATGACCTCTGCAAGGCCGCCCGTCGCAATGAAGGGCGCAGCCTCGGAGGCGACAAAGAGGATCTTCTTTTTCTCCTCCACCTTGACTTCGGGAGCGGGCTCCTCTTGGGGTGCTTCTGTGTCGGGAGCGACGACTTCGATGGGCTCTGCAGGCTGTTCCTCCGCCTTGACCTCGGGCGCAGCCTCTTGGGGCGCAGCCTCGGGAGCGGGCGTCTCACAAACGGGCTCGGCGGGCGCCTCGGGGGCCGCGGGCGCTGCCGCAACCTCCTCGAGCACCTTCTCTTCCTTCACGAGCTCTTCTTCGGGAGCCGCCTTTACGGGCTTTGCTGCGGGTTTCTTGTTCTTCGTCGTATTGGATGTGCTTTTGCTTTTCGTATTTGCCATAGATTCAAACGTTCTCCCTTATCTGAATATTGTGACGCTCCGGTCAGATCATCCTGCCCTTGGATACAAAGTAAGGAAGTTCTTCGCATCCCGAAAGGTGACGTCTGTCGCGGATGACGACGTTCTTGTCCGTGACCACGCAGTTGAGCTCCACTGCGTTCTCGATGACGGTGTCCTGCATGATGATGGAATTTTTGACGACGCTCCCCTTCCCGACCTTGACGCCGCGGAACAAAATGGAATTTTCCACCGTGCCCTCGATCGTGCAGCCGTCCGAGATGAGCGAATCTTTGACCTTCGCCCCGTCGATGTACTTGGAGGGCGCGGAGTCGCGGACCTTCGTATAGATGTCGCGGTTTGCAAACAGCTCCGTCCTCACGTCCTTCTTCAAAAGTTCCATGCTGTGACGGAAGTAGTTCTGCAGCGAATCGATGCCCGCATAGTAGCCGTCGAACTTGTAGCCGAAGATGCGGAGCGTATCGGTGCTCTTGGAGAGGATGTCCTTGCCGAAGCTCGTCAGCCCCCTCGTCACGGCGTTGCCGATGAGGTCGATGAGGAACTCACGGTTGAGCACCATCACGTTGATATACATATTCGCCTTGCCGTTCAGCTTGGGATTGATCTGCACGCCCTGCACGCGGCCCGTTTCATCGGGATCGAGCGTGATGTAGTAAGAGCTCTCCACCTCGTCCGTCACGGTGTAAGCCATCGTGATATCCGCCTGGTTGGCAACATGGCTGCGCACGATGTCGGCAATGTCGATGCGGGCGACGCCGTCGCAGTCGGAGATGACGACGTAGTCCTCCTTGCGGTGATTGAGGAAGCCCGTGATGCCCTTGAGCGCTTCGAGGCGCGAGGTGTAGGGCGCGTCAGTCTCATCGGAATAAGGAGGGAGCAGGATGATGCCGCCGTCCTTTCTTGCAAGATCCCAGTCCTTGCCGCTGCCGAGGTGGTCGATGAGTGACTGATAGTTATTTTTCGTGACGATGCCCACCGTCGTGATGCCCGAATTGACCATATTGGACAACGGGAAGTCGATGAGGCGGTATCTGCCGCCGAAGGGGATGGAAGCCATCGTCCTGTGGCGGGAGAGCTCGGGGATGTTTTCGTCATGCACATTGGAGAAAATTACTCCTACCGTCGAATAAGCCATTATTTTATTCCCCCTTATAATCCTGATCCAAAATTTTGCCGCCATCGACCTTGACATTCTTACCGATGGTGATCTGCCTGCCGAGCACGGCGATGCCCTTGCCTGCCTCCTGAGGATCGCCGATGACGGCGCCCTCCTCGACGGTCACGTTCTCGTCGATGATGGAATAGAGCACCTTCGCGCCCTTCTTGATGACGGTGCCCGCCATGATGACGCTGTCTCTCACTTCGGCGCCCTCTTCGACGACGACGTTGCTTGCGAGCACGGAGTGTTCGACGACGCCCTCGATCTCGCAGCCGAGCGCGACCATGGAATTGCCCACCTCGGCATTGTCGCCGATGTATTCGGGCGGCGCAAGCGGGTTGCGCGAATGGATCTTCCAGTCGGGATCGGCGACGTCAAAGACGGGCTCTTCGCCGAGCAGCTCCATATTTGCCTCCCAGAGAGAGGAGATGGTGCCGACGTCCTTCCAATACCCTTCGAAGCGGTAGGAGAACATCTTCTCGCCCGCATTCAGCATGGCGGGAAGCACGTCTTTGCCGAAGTCCTTGCTCGAATCGGGGTTCTGTTCGTCTGCCTCGAGATAGTCGAAGAGCTTCTGTGCCGTAAAGATGTAGATGCCCATGGAAGCGAGCGTGCTCTTGGGCTGCTTGGGTTTTTCCTCGAACTGGTAGATGGAGCCGTCGGGATTGGTGTTGAGGATGCCGAAGCGGGAAGCCTCTTTGAGGGGGACTTCGATGGCTGCGATCGTGCAGTCCGCACCCGTCTCGATGTGTGCCTTGAGCATCTTGGCGTAGTCCATCTTATAGATGTGGTCGCCCGAGAGGATGAGCACATAGTCCGGGTTGTACTTCTTCATGAAGTGCATGTTCTGGTAGATGGCATTTGCGGTGCCCTCGTACCAGGAGGACTTGACCTTCGCCTGATAGGGCGAGAGGATGTGGACGCCGCCGAATGCACGGTCGAGGTCCCACGGCTGTCCGTTCCCGATGTACTCGTTGAGCTCGAGCGGCTCGTACTGGGTGAGCACGCCCACCGTATCGATGCCCGAGTTGATGCAGTTGCTCAGCGGGAAGTCGATGATCCGATACTTCGCGCCGAAGGCGACTGCGGGTTTTGCAATTTTGTTCGTGAGGGCGTACAGTCTGCTTCCCTGTCCGCCTGCGAGCAACATTGCGACACATTCTTTCTTTCTTTGCATAGTGCCTATGCCCCCTTTCAAAAATCCTTGATTATTTCGCATCCGGCTTGGCTGCCGATTTTGCCTTGGTCGCCGCGGAAGTCTTTGCCCCCGCCTTATTTGTGGTGCTCTTGCCCTTTACGGAAGCCGTCGCCGCCTTCTTCTTGGACGCCCCCGCAGGGAGCTTCTCCGCCTTGGGCGCATCGGGCTCCTTGACGAAGTAGATGCAGCTCAATTTGGGAACGTCGATGACGACGGAGTACTGCTTGCCGTGGCTGGGCTTCTTGGTCGCCGTATAGACGGACTTCTTGAGCTTGCCGTCGCCGCCGTACTTCTTGTCGTCGCTGTTGAACACGACGCGGTACTTGCCGCGCTTGTTGACGCCCATCCAGTAACCAGCGTTGTCCGCCCCCGAGAAGGAGACGAGCGCGATGATCTCGTTGCCCTTTTTATCCCTTCGGATGAAGGAGACGATGTTCTTGTCGGCATCGTTGGAGGCGAGCCATTCAAATCCGTCCCACGAGTCCTCCACCTCGAAGAAGGCGGGCTCGCTCTTATAGAAGTTGTTGAGGTCCTTGACGTAGTTCTGAAGCTTTTTGTGCATCTCGTACTCGTCCACAAGGAAGAAGTCGAGCTGCTTATGATAGTCCCACTCGTTGAACTGACCGAACTCGTAGCCCATGAAGCCGAGCTTCTTGCCGGGGTGCGCCGTCATGTAGCCGAGGAAGGAGCGGACGCCCGCAAACTTTTCCTCGTAGGTGCCCGGCATCTTGTTGATGAGCGAGCACTTGCCGTACACCACCTCGTCGTGCGAGATGGGCAGCACATAGTTCTCCGAGAAAGCGTACATCATGGAGAAGGTGAGCTTATTGTGGTTGTTCATGCGGAAGAAAGGGTTGAGGCTGATATACGAGAGCATATCGTTCATCCAACCCATGTTCCATTTATAGTTGAAGCCGAGACCGCCCACCGAGCCGGGCTTGGTGACGAGCCCCCACGCCGTAGATTCTTCCGCGATCATGAGCGCGTGCGGATAGCGCAGGAACACGGCCTCGTTGAGCTTGCGCAAAAAGGCGATCGCCTCGAGGTTCTTGTTTTCGCCGTAGATATTGGGCACCCACTCCCCTTCCCGTTTGTCGTAGTCGAGGTAGAGCATGGAGGCAACGGCGTCTACGCGCAGACCGTCGCAGTGGAATTTATCGAAGAGGAAGCAGGCGGAGGAGATGAGGAAAGAGAGAACTTCATTCCTGCCGTAGTCGAAGCGGCGGGTACCCCAGCTCTTGTGCTCCATCCTGTCCCACTGGCTGCTCTCGTAGAGGGGCTGGCCGTCGAACTCGTAGAGGCCGTGCGCGTCCTTGGGGAAGTGCGCGGGCACCCAGTCGAGGATGACGCCGATGCCCGCCTGATGGAAGGCGTCGACGAGCGCCATGAAGTCCTTGGGCGTGCCGAGGCGGGAGGTGACCGCAAAGTACCCCGTCACCTGATACCCCCACGAGCCGTCGTAAGGGAACTCGGTCACGGGCATGAATTCGACGTGCGTATAGCCCATCTCCTTGACATAGGGCACGAGCTCGCGCGCCAAATCGAGATAGGAATAGTAATTGCCGTCGTCGTGCTTTTTCCACGAGAGAAGGTTGACCTCGTAGATGTTCATCGGCGAGGTATAGACGTTCTTTTTGTAGAGCGCTTCGAGGTACTCCCCGTCCTTCCACTCATAGCCCTCGAGGTCGTAGAGCTTGGACGCGGTCGCGGGAGGCGTCTCGGTATGGAAGCCGATGGGGTCTGCCTTCATGACCTGCCTGCCGTCCGCCGCCGTGATGCAGTACTTATAGACGTCGTACTGCTTGAGCCCGGGAATGAAGAGTTCAAATGTCTCCCCGTCCACCATGCGCTGCATGACGTTCTTTTCGGCATCCCAGCCGTTGAAATCGCCGACGACGGCAACCTGCTTGGCATGCGGCGCCCAGACGCGGAAGACATAGCCCTCCTCGCCGTCCTTAGCCGCCTTATGCGCACCGAAAACTTCGTAGATGCGGTCGTTCTTGCCGTGGTGATAGAGGTAGAGCGGGAAATCCGTTTCTTGTTCGGGATGCTGCTCCGTTCTCATTTGTTGCTCTTTGCTCATTGGGCCCCCTTATTCGCAAAAAATGCGAAAATACTGCATATTGTGGTGCATACGCTGCACCGTACAAGCTTATTATACTATATTCCTGCCCGAATTTCAAGACCCAAATGCGAATTATTCCGCTTTTTTTGCAAAAATTTTGCCCCTCCGTTGCATTTTCTGAGAGAATTTTGTCGCTTCCCTTTCAAAAGCTACCTCTCTTTTCAGATTTTGAGCAATCGGGCAAAAATTTCTCCGTCCAGCACAAAGAATATCCCGAAAGGGATGACCTTCCGGGATATCGCGTGTTACTTGACTTCGCTGTACTTGTCCTCTTTGTTCCAGGAGTAGAGCTCGCGGAGTTCCTCGCCCACCTTTTCAAGCTCGTGAGCCGCCTCGCGCTCGCGGCAGGCGTTGAAGTGTGCGCGGCCGCCGCTCTTGTTTTCGGAGATCCACTTGGAGGCGAACGTGCCGTCCTGGATCTCGGTGAGGATCTTCTTCATCTCCTTCTTGGTGTCGTCGGTGATGAGGCGCTTTCCCGTCTCATAATCGCCGAACTCTGCCGTGTCGGAAATGGAATAGCGCATCTTCTTGAAGCCGCCGCTGTAGATGAGGTCGACGATGAGCTTCATCTCGTGGATGCACTCGAAGTACGCGTTGCGGGGGTCGTAGCCCGCCTCGACGAGCGTCTCGAAGCCCGCCTTCATGAGCGCAGTGACGCCGCCGCAGAGAACTGCCTGCTCGCCGAAGAGGTCGGTCTCGGTCTCGCACTTGAAGGTCGTTTCAAGGACGCCTGCGCGCGCGCCGCCGATGCCGAGCGCATAGGCAAGGGCGATGTCCATCGTGTCGCCCGAAGGATCCTGATAGACCGCCACGAGGTCGGGCACGCCGTGACCTTCGACATACTCGCTGCGAACCGTGTGGCCGGGGCCCTTGGGTGCGATCATGAACACGTTGACGTTTACGGGAGGAACGATCTGCTTGAAGTGGATATTGAAGCCGTGCGCGAATGCGAGGTACTTGCCCTCCGTGAGGTTGGGAGCGACGCTCTCGCGGTAGATATCCGCCATGCGCTCGTCGGGCGTGAGCATCATGATGACGTCCGCGCGCTTGGCAGCCTCTGCGACGGGATACACTTCGAAGCCTGCTTCGATGGCCTTGGGATAGCTCTTGCCGCCCTCTCTTAAGCCGATGATGACGTGCACGCCGCTGTCCTTCAAGTTGAGGGCATGCGCGTGGCCCTGGCTGCCGTAGCCGACGATGGCGACGGTCTTGCCGTTCAGCCTCTGAAGGTCGCAGTCTGCTTCGTGGAAGATCCTGGGCGACTCCGTCTCGGGATCATATATCTTGTGTGCCATAATTTACCTCCGAAAACTTGCTTTTTCTGTATATTATACGCCGAGCGCCGCCGTTCGTCAAGCAAACGGCGAATATTTTACGCTTTTTGTTGCTTTTTTTGCGCGCTTGCGGTATAATATCTCAAGAAAACCAAGTTCTCTTCGAGGCAATCATGAACGAACAGACGAGCTATCTCGAACTCACCGTCCTCTCGGGCATCTTAAAAGATCCCGTCCTCTCCCTATTCCGCGCCTACCGCAACGGAGACGTCTCCGCGCGGGCACCCTTCTTGCATGAGCTCTTCGAGCGCGGCGCCGAGACCAACTTCTCCGAATACGTCAAGGAGCTCGTCATCCGCGACGAGAACGCCTTCTCCCGCGCCTGTGCGGCGGGCGGGAATATCTCCCCCTATCTGAAGCGCGCCTACATCTGCGACCTTGCGGAGATCGGCCGCTCGCTCGAGTTTTCCTCGCCCGACTTCAACGTCGGAAAACCCTCCGCGCCCCTCATGAGCTGGGACGAGAAGGCCGCCAACCTTCTCTATTCCTTCTATCAGAGCTCGGGCTACGGCAAATTCATCTCCGCCGCCGAATTCCGCTGGACGGAAGAGGACGAGCTCATTCCCGTCCGCTCCCCTTCCTCCATCACGCTCCACGACCTCAAGGGATACGAGCACGAGAAGGCGCAGGTCTTTGACAACCTCGAAAACTTCGTGCGCGGGCTGCCCTATTCGGATATGCTCTTATACGGCGACAGAGGCACGGGCAAGTCCTCCACCGTGCACGCGATGGTCAAGAACTTTTTCCCGCAGAAATTGCGTCTCGTGGAGATCGCCAAGGAAAACGTCGGGCATCTCCCCAAATTAAAGTCCTTCCTAGCCGCCATTCCCCTCTATTTCCTCGTCTTTATCGACGACTTTTCGTTGAGCGAGCACGACGACCGCATTTCCTCGCTCAAGACGGCTTTGCAGGGCAGCGCCGAGGGACATGCCGAAAACGTGATGATCGTGGCGACTTCCAACCGCCGCCATATTGTGGATGAGAGCGTCTCTGCCCGCGAAAACAGCCTCCACCGTGAGGAAAACGAGCAGGAACTTCTCTCCCTTTCCGACCGCTTCGGCATCACCGTGCTCTTTTCCGCAACAAACAAGCAGACCTATCTCAGCATCGTGCGTGCGCTCGCCGAAGAGGACGGCGTACTCCTTTCGGGAGAGGCCCTCGATGCCGCCGCCGAACGGTGGGCGCTCCTCCGAGGCGGCCGCTCCCCGCGCAGGGCAAGGCAGTTTGTCGACTACCTCATCGCCCGCCAGAAGAAGGAAAAGCCCATCGAACTTTAAGCCGGCACGAAAACGCCCCCTCGGAAGGTTACCGAGGGGGCGCTTTTATCATATGTCTTACGATTTCGTCGATGTCGCCTGCACCCAAGACGAGGATGAGGTCGTTCGGCTCTACAAGCCCTGCCAGCACGCGCGCGAGCTGTTCCTCCGTCTGCACATAGCACGCTTCGGGAAGATGAGCAAAAAGCAATGCCGCGCTGCCCGCAAGATCGAAGGCCTCCCTTGCAGCATAAGTGCGATAGATGACGGGGCTCTCCGCTTGCTTCAAAGCGGCAACGAACATCTCAAAGAGGTCGCGCGTCCTCGTGTAGGTGTGCGGCTGAAAGACGACGCGCACCGTGCCCTCCGTGACCGCCTCCGCAGTCCTGAGGGCGGCGGCGATCTCCTTGGGATGATGGGCATAGTCGGAGAGGACGGGAACGCCCAAAAAGCTTCCGATGCGTTCAAACCGCCGTCTGACGCCTTGAAACGCGGCGAGGCCGTCTGCGATCTCTTGGGGAGAGAGCCCCAATAGGCGGGCGGCGGCAAAGGCGGCGAGCGCGTTATAGACGTGTACCTTTCCGATACAGGAAAGTTTGACGCGCACGAGGGGCACGCCCCGCTCCGCTACCGTGAAAGAGTACCGTTCCCCCTCGCTTTTGAGAAGTGAAGCGCGGATATCCCCCGAGAAGAGCCCGAAGGAGAGCGCGTGCGGGAGCGTCCTCGCCCGCACATCATCGGCATTGACGACGACCCGCTCCGCCCTTTCCGCAAAGGCGCGGTAGGCCTCGAAGAGTGCTTCCTCCGAGGGATAGCAGTCGGTGTGGTCGAGCTCGATGTTGAGAATGACGGCGATGCTGCTCTTGAGGTGCAGAAAGCTGCGCTGAAATTCGCACGCCTCCGTCACGAAGATCTCCCCGCCCTCCGCATGATAGTTGGAGAGCGCAAGATCCTCCCCGCCGATGTGACAGGTGAACAGCCTCCCCTTGAGGACGTGAGAGAGCATGGCGGTCGTTGTCGTCTTGCCGTGGCAGCCCGCGACGGAGACAGAAGTCGGGAACCTCTCGGCGATAAGCCCGAGAAGCTCCGCCCGCGGCAAGAGGCGTTTCCCCGCCCGCTTTGCTGCTTTTAGCTGCGGATGCGTCTCATCCACCGCGCCCGTGTAGACGACGGTGTCTTCCGAAATATCTTCGTCGGTGCCGATAGAAACGGGGATGCCCGCTTCCTTCAGCATATGCGTGAACGGACCCTCGCAGGCGTCGCTCCCGCGCACACGAACGCCGCAATCGTTCAAGAGACGGGCAAGAGCACTCATGCTCACCCCGCCCGCTCCCACAAAATACACCCCGCCCGAAAACACCTCGGAAAACATATCCCATCCTATGCGGATGAAAAAAGTTTGGTGCAGGCGTGTTTTAACTCGAAACGGCATGAAAAAACACGGCGGAAGAGCCGTGTTTTTTCGCAGAAGTATTTCAATTTGACTTGAATTGCCGCCGCGCTGCCTTAGGAAAGGGGTACCACGTTTACTGCACGGAGTTTCCCGCTGTCCTTGGGGTCGGGCTCTGTCTCGAACGAGACCTTTTGTCCTTCCTTCAGGGTGCGGAACCCCTCCGTCTGGATCGCGGAGAAATGAACGAATACGTCGTCTCCCCCGTTGTCGTTGGAAATGAACCCATATCCCTTACCATCGTTGAACCATTTTACAGTTCCGTTCACAAAAATACCTCCTGTGGCGCCGCCTGAAAGACCTTTTCCGCGTTGCGCTGACGATCACGCTTCGTGTTCGAACAGGTATCAAAGTCATGTGCCGATTTTGATTATATCAATTTGCGGGCAAAATGTCAAGTGACTTACAGAAATTTTTTTAATTTTTTAATTTCCGAGGTACTTTTTGATGAGTTCGCTCTGATTGCGCGTAAATTCGGCCAGTTCGTCGGGCGAAAGCTGCTTATAGGCGAGCATGGCAAGATAATAAATTTGCATGACGGAGAGCTTCTGCGCCTCGTCGTCCGCACCCTTGAGCGCCTTAACGGCCTCGCTCGAAAGATTGACGACGAGCGTCACGTCCGCCGCCGAGTCGCCCATCATATAGAAGGAGTTCATCTCGGACATCCTGCGCATGAACTCGGAGACGTTGACGACAGCGGGTACGTCCGCATCCTTCAAGCGCTCGGTCGTCACTTTTACATGCTTGCCCTCGAGAGCCTTCTCGAAGATGCCCTGAATTTCCTTGGCCTCGTCCTCGCTCCCCTCGCCCGTATCCTTGAGGGCGCCCGCGATGTCGGCGTCGATGCGCAGGAAGCGCACGCGGGTGGGGTTCTTGTATTCGATGTAACTGATGAAGTGCGGATCGATGTAGGTATCCGAGACGATGGCATTGAGGCCCGCATCCTTGAACATCTTGATGTACTGCGCCTGCTTCTTCTCGTCGGAGACGTAGTAGACGGCCTCGGGCTCCTTGCCGTTCTTGGCGTCCTCTTCAGAGACTTCCTCGCCGAACATGGAGGTGAGCGGCACATAGTTCCCGTTCAGATCCTTATAGATGACGATGTCCTTGACCTGGTCGTAGAAGCGGTCATCCTTGACGCAGCCGAACTTGACGAAGGTCGCAATATCGCTCCAGCAGTTCTCGTACTTCTCCTTGTCGTCGCGGTAGAGCTCCTTGAGCTTATCCGCCACCTTCTTGGTGATGTGCTTGGCGATCTTCTGCACCTGCGAGTCGTTCTGCAGGAAGGAGCGCGAGACGTTGAGCGGGATGTCGGGGCAGTCGATGACGCCGTTTAAGAGCATCAAAAATTCGGGGATGACTTCCTTGATGTTGTCGGCGATATACACCTGATTGCAATACAGCTTGACCTGCCCGCGCTCAAGCTCCACCTGCTTTCTCACCTTCGGGAAGTAGAGGATGCCCTTCAGGCGGAAGGGATATTCCATGTTGAGGTGGATCCAAAAGAGCGGCTCGTTGAAGTCTGCAAACGTCCTTCTGTAGAAGGTTTTATACTCCTCCTCGGTGCACTCCTTGGGCTGTTTTAAATAGAGCGGCTGCGTCGTGTTGACGGGCACGTTCTTTTTGGGCTCCTCGCCCTCTTTTAAGTCCTTGTTGAGCTCTTCGTCGCTCTTCGGGTTGAGGTAAATATCATAGGGCATGAAGGAACAGTACTTGTTGAGCAGCTTTCTGATCTCACTCTCCTTGGCAAATTCCTTCTCTCCCTCGGCAAGGTGCATGACGATCTTGGTGCCGCGCGCCTCTCTTTCGCACTCGCCGATGGTGTAGGTACTGTTGCCGTCCGACACCCAATGCACACCCTTGCTTCCTTCACGGTAGGACTTCGTGAAGATCTCGATGTTCTCCGAGACCATATAGGCAGAGTAGAAGCCGAGGCCGAAGTGACCGATGATGCCCTCTCCGCCCGCTTTTTCGTATTTTTCGAGGAAGTCGGCAGCGCCCGAGAAGGCGACCTGCGTGATGTACTTCTCCACTTCTTCCTCGGTCATGCCGATGCCGTTGTCCTCGACGGTGAGAGTACCCGCCTTGTCGTCCGTCGTGACGATAATTTTGTAGCTCTCGTCCTCGGGCTCCTCCCCCAAAGAAACAAGCTTTCTGTACTTCGTGATGGCGTCCGATGCGTTGGAGACGATCTCACGAAGGAAGATGTCCTTGTCCGAATACAGCCACTTTTTGATGATGGGCATCATGTTTTCGCTGGCGATCTTGATATTGCCCTGTCTTTCCATAACCGTGTTCTCCTTAATACCGCCCGTATGGCGGGTCTCATCGTTTATGTCAACGTATTTATAAACACAAAAAGCCCGCGTTCAAACGGGCTTTTCAACAAAAGTTTTTTTTATTCACGAAGGCACCCGTCATTTGCCGAGGTGAATGGTGCGCGTTGCGACCCGCTCCGAAAAGGCGGCGTCGTGCTCCACAAAGAGAAGGCTTGCACGAGATTCGATGAGCGCCGTCTCAATCTGCTCGCGCGAGGCGATGTCGAGGTAGTTGAGCGGCTCGTCCCAAAGGTAGAGGTGGGCGCGTTCCGAGAGGCTCCTTGCAAGCGCGGCCTTTTTCTTCTGCCCCTCGCTCATTTCGCTGAGGTCGCGGGAAAGGTCGCTCCCCGAAAACCCGAACTTCGCAAGAATGGCCTTGAAATACGCCTCCTCGATGCCGTACTCCGCAGCATAGTCGGCAAGCGTTCCGCGGTAAGAGAACGTCTGCGGCACATAGGAGATCTTCAACCGCGGAGAGCGCTCCAACTTCCCCTCGCCTTGCAATTCTCCGACGATGAGCTTGAAGAGCGTGCTCTTTCCCGCTCCGTTTACCCCCTCAACGGCGACGCGCTCTCCCTGCCGCATTGTAAAGGAAATTGGGCGAAGCAGCACCTTCCCCTCTCTCGCGAAAGAACAGTCGGAAAGGACGAGCAGCGTCTCGCGAAAGAACTGTTCGGGAAAGAGGCGCAGCCGTTCGATCTCTTCGTACCCCTTTAAAAGTTCCGCGATGCCCTCCTCGGCGCGCTGTGTCCTGTCGTAAGCGGCAGTCGCCCGCTTCATGACGCGTGCAGCCCTTGCTCCCACAAAGCCGCGGTCGGGCCGAAGCCCGGAATTGCGCGTCCCGAACTTTTCGCCCTCCGCTTTGGACGACCACTCGGCGATGCGCTGCGCCGACTGCTTGAGCCGCACACGCTCCTTTTCCAGCTTTTCCTTCTTGACGGCGTCCGCGCGTTCCTGTTTGTCTTTTTCCGTCCGCCAGACGGTGTAGTTTCCCTGCGTGACGAAAGCGCCCGTCTTTTCCAGCGAGAGGATATGGTCGCAGCTTGCATCGAGCACGGCGCGGTCGTGAGAGATGAGGAAAAACCCGCTCTTTTCCGCCAAATACCGCGCCAGCACTTCCCTTCCCGCGCGGTCGAGGTGGTCGGTCGGCTCGTCGAGCAGCGGAAAGCAGTCGGATGCAAAGAGGATGCAAAGCTGAACTTTCGTCTGTTCGCCGCCCGAGAGGGTCTCGTACGGCCGAAATAAGATGTCCTCGGAAAGAGAGAGCAAGTTCGCCTCGCGCAGCACCTTCCACATCTCTTCATCACGGAGATACCGCGCTGCAATGTCGTAACCGCTCGACGTGCGGTCATCGATGGCGAGGGGAAACTTCAAAAAGCCCGTCGGCGCGGAGATGCTCCCCTCCCCCCTGAGTTCGCCCGTGAGAAGGTGAAAGAGCGTGCTCTTTCCCATGCCGTTCCTGCCGACGATGCCGAGCTTCCAATCGGTATCGAGGGCGAGGTTGAGCCCCTCAAAGACGGGATAAAGCCCGCTCGGATAGGTAAATGATACTTGTCTGAAAGAAATATGCGACATAAAAACTCCAAAATATAAAAAATTCCGCAGAGAGACCCTGCGGAATACAAAATGCTCCCGCCTTTGATCTTTCTGCAAGGTGCACAAAACCGCCCGCCGCAAGTGCGGCAGGGTTTCCATGCAAGTTCTTTCAAGCAGAAAAGATCAAAGACGCAATGGAATTTCCTCCAAACAAGTTTTTTATTTCAGATCGTCGGGGACGACGTCGTTTCTTACAAGATCCTCATACGTCTGCGGCTTGACGATATAGCGCGCCTTGCCGTCTTTTACCAGCACGGCGGCGGGGATGAAGTTGCGGTTGTAGTTGCTCGCCATCGAGTAGTTGTAGGCACCCGTCGAGAGCACCGCGATAAGATCCCCCTCCTTCGCCCTGGGCAGGTTGAAGTCGACGCCGATGAGGTCGCCGCTCTCACAGCACTTGCCCGCAATGGCGACGCGCTCCCGAGGTTCCTCTGCGGCCCTGTTTGCAAGCACCGCTGTATATTTGGACTGATAGAGGCAGTAGCGGGGGTTGTCGAACATGCCGCCGTCCACCGCAAGATACTTTCTGATGCCGGGGATCTCCTTGATGGCGCCCACGGTATAGAGGGTGATGCCCGCCTCGCCGACGATGGAGCGGCCAGGCTCGATGAGAAGGAAGGGAAGTTTGAGCCCGCGCGCATTGCACTCCCTCTTCACCGCCCCGATAAGCGCCGAAAGATAGCCGCGATAGCCCTCGACGGGAATCTTCGCGTCCTCGTCCGTGTACCAGATGCCGAACCCGCCGCCGAGGTTGAGCGTGTCCGCCTCAAAGCCCGTCTCCTTCCTGACGGCTTCGATGAAGGCGCACATCTTCTCTGCCGCAAGCACGAAGGAGTGCTTCTCGAAGATCTGCGAACCGATGTGGCAGTGAAAGCCGCGGAGGCGGAGATGTTTCTTTTCGAGGACGTGCTTGGTCATTGCCATCGCAGCGCCGTCCGAAACAGAGAAACCAAACTTGGAGTCGGGCGTCGCCGTCTGAACATAGGCGTGCGTATGGGCCTCCACACCGGGATTGACGCGGATGAGGACGTCCTGCACGATGCCCCTTTCTTCAGCCTCTCTATCGAGCGCATCCGCCTCCGTATAGGCGTCCACGATGATGCCGCCGATCCTCGCATCGAGCGCTTCCGCCCGCTCATAAGGGAGCTTGTTGTTGCCGTGGAGATAAATTTTCTCCGCGGGGAAGCCGACGGAGAGCGCCGTATAGAGCTCACCGCCCGAAACGACGTCGACGCCGATGCCCTCCTCCTTGGCGATTAAATACATCGCCTTGCAGGAGAAGGCCTTGGATGCATACAGAACGAGCCCGCGGCCTTCATATTCCTCGTTGATGGTATCTTGGTAGAGCCGCATCATCCTGCGGATATACGCCTCGTCAAAGACGTAGAGCGGCGTTTTGAACTCTCTTGCAAGGTCGCAGCAGTCGGCACCGCCGATCTCGAGATGCCCCGCCGCGTTGACCTTTAATGTATCTCTCGTATTCATGATTTCCTTCCTTGGCGAATTTTACAAAAATTATAGCACAAACCGCGCACTTCCGTCAAGAAAAACCCGCAGGTGTTTCCCGCGGGTCTCTCGTGAAGAATTATGATATTATGAATAAAATACAAATATTATGCCTGACATAGTACTATGCAAACACATTAATTCCACAATCTCACGCCCTCTCTAAATGCCTCGCCGTACGAATAGCAGGGAATTTCCCGCATGCACACGAGCGCGCAGCGGTCGATTTCCACGCCGTTTTCAAAAAGGACGATCTCCCCCGCCTTCTCCCCCTCTTTCACGGGCGCCTTCAATACGGCGGGAAGAATGAGCTCGGTTGAGACATCCGCCTCCGCATTTTTCCTTAAAAAGACGCCGAGCGAGCGTTCGGGCGCGACCTCCACCCCCTTGACAGCACTCCCCTTGACGGGGATACATCCGGCGCTCTCCCCCGCCTTGGCGACGATGCGCCGCTCGTAGGAAGCAAACGTCTCGTTGAGAAGGCGGGAAGTGCTTTCAAAGCGCACATCCGAACTGTTTGCGCCGATGACGACGCTCACGAGGCGGGTATTCCCCCGCTTGCAGGTGGCGGCAAGGCAGAAGCCCGCCTCCTCGGTAAAGCCCGTCTTGCCGCCATCGCAGCCGTCAAGCTTCCTTAGGAGCTTGTTGGTGTTGGTCATCGTCGTCACCCTGCCGTCGGGGTGGTGAAAGTCCTCGAGCCGCACGCCCGCATATTCAAAGAACTGCTCGTGTTTGATGAGTTCGCACATCATGAGGGCGACGTCCTTCGCACACGAGTACTGCGGTTCACGGGGAAGCCCCGTACAATTTGCAAACAGCGTATTATCGGCGCCCAGCTCCCGCGCCCGCTCGTTCATGTGTTCGGCAAACGCTTCCTCGCTGCCCGCAAGCCGTTCGGAGACCGCCACGCAGGAATCATTGGCAGAGCACACCGCAATGCTCTTTAAAAGTTCCCCGACGGGATAGGCGAGCCCCTCGTCCAAAAACACCTGCGAGCCGCCCATGCCCGCCGCCCGCTCGCTCACCACGAGCTCTTCCGCAAGAGATAGCTCGCCCGCTTCCACCGCCTCAAAAGATAATAGCAGCGTCATCACCTTGCACATGCTCGCAATGGGGAGGTGCTTCCTCTCGTTCTCCGCTGTGACGACGGTACCGCTCTCCGCCTCGCACACATACACCGCCTTGGGCCGTTCGGGCGCCGCATTGCCGAGAAGGGCAAAACTTCCGGCGAAAAGGAGCGCTGCCGCACACGTCAATACTTTCAGATTTCTCTTCATGCCGTCAGTTTGTGAAGCTGCACGCAAATTATTCACACGCACGTCCGCCCGCCATCATGCGTTCGATGGAGATGCCGTACCCCCGCGTGGGGTCGTTCAAGAAGACGTGCGTCACCGCGCCGATGAGCTTGCCGTTCTGCAAAATGGGGCTGCCGCTCATGCCCTGTACGATGCCGCCCGTCGCCTCGATGAGTTCCTCGTCCGTCACCTTGATGACAAAGTTCTTGTTGTCGCGGTCGTTCGCCTCCACCTTGGCGATGGCGATGTCGTACTTTTTGGGCGTACTGCCGTCCACCGTCGACCAGATGACCGCCTTGCCGATGGTCGCCTCGGAGACGGGCGCAAGCTCCGCCGTCTCACAGCCCGACAGGTCGTAACTCTTCTCGAATGTGCCAAACAGCCCCGTGCCGCAGAAGTGCTCAGCACGGGCGATGGGCGCATCCCCCAAGAACAGCCCCTTGAGCTCCCCCGCTTTTCCGCGCGTTCCCCTGTTGATGCCGATGACGCTGCACGCATACACCTTGGCGGAGGAAGCGTCGGGGAGCGGGCCCTCGCTCACCCCGTGCCCCAAAGCCCCGAAGTGCCGCGATCCCTTTTCGATGTAGGTGACGGTGCCGATGCCCGAGAGCACGTCGCGGATGAGCACGCCGATCTTATACGCGCCCGACTTTGTATCCTTCACGGGAAGGACTGCAAGCTCCAGCCGTTCGCCCCCGCGATGCACCATGAGCTTCGTCTCCCTCCCACCGCTCCGCTCAAGCGCTGCCGTCAGGTCCTCGATGCTCTTGACTGCGATCCCGTCGACGGCGCAAATGAGGTCTCCCGCCCTAAGTCCCGCCTCCTCCGCAGGACGGCGCACGCCGCTCTCCCCCTCGACCGAGCTGAGTTCCACGATCTCCACGCCGCCCGCGGGGAGCGCAAACCCCGCCGCCATGCCTCCCACATAGTATTCCGCCGCCGCGTCCGCCTCGACAGCTTTCCCCGCTCCCACCGAACATATCATAAGCGCGGCACATATACCCGCAAGCAAGCCCCGCCGCGTCTTTCTCCAAAAAAACAACCTGCGCATAAGTCCTCCCATGAGGTTACTTTGCGCAGGCAATAAAGAGAATATTCTGCCCTTTCAGGCGTTTTCTTGTTTATAAGCGGAGGCGCTTCTCAGAAGTTCGTCGGCATGTTCAAAGGCCGATCTGCTGCGCTCGCCGCCCAAAAGCCGTACGAGCTCCTCCCGCCGCTCCCCCTCTTCGAGGGCGCGGATGCGGGAATACGTCCTGCCGTCCTCCTCCTTCTTTTCGATGAGAAACTCCCGATCCGCAAACGCCGCGATCTGCGCGAGGTGGGAGACCGCGATGATCTGCGTGTGCTTTGCAATGGAGACGAACTTCTCCGCGACGACGCGCGCCGTCTTGCCGCCGATGCCCGCGTCGATCTCGTCAAAGATGTAGGTGCCGATGCTTCCCACGGACGAGAGCTGCGCCTTGACCGCCAGCATGAATCGGCTCATCTCGCCGCCGCTGATGATCTTGCCCAGCTCCTTGACGGGCTCGCCCGCATTGGCGGAAAAGAGAAAGCGGACACGGTCCAGCCCCTCGGAATTGGCACGGGGAAGGTCGGCTTCAGCGTAAGGCTCAAAGGCGATCTCGAAACGCGCGGAGGGAATATTGAGCGTCCTGAGCTCCTCGATGACGCGCGCCGTAAACCCTTCGGCGGCCGCCTTGCGCTTTGCAGTGAGCGCCTCACACGCTGCATAGAGCGCCTTTGCGTTCTTTTCGAGCTGCGTTTTCAGCTTTTCGCACTCCTCGGCGCTGTTCTCAAGGAGAATGAGTTCCTCTTTCGCGCGGGCGAGAAAGGAGAGCGCCTCAGCGGCGCTCCCGCCGTACTTCTTTTTGAGCGACTTGATCTCATCGAGGCGGTTCTCGACGCGCTCCTTTTCGCGCTCGTCGATGTCGAGTTCCTCTAAAAGGGAGGCAGCCGTCTCGCCGATGTCCTCGAGCTCCGCGAGGGCGTTTTCAAGGCGCTCGGAAAGCGCCGTGTAGTCTCCGTAGCGGGCAATGGAGGCAAGCCCCCGTTGAGCGAGATTGACGGCATCCGTACCGCCCCCGTCCGAGAGCAGCGCGTCGCTCACCGTCTTCAGCCCGCTCAAGATTTTCTCCGCATTCTGATATTTGAGGGAAAGCGCCGAGAGCTCCTCCTCTTCCCCCTCTTTGAGGGCGGCAGTTTCCAGCTCGTCGATCTGGAAGCGCAGAATGTCGGCTCGGCGTTCACGCTCGCCTTCATCCCCGCCGAGGGAAGCAAGCTTTTCCTCAAGCGCGCGGCGCTCCTTCAAGAGTGCGGAGACGGCGCTCCGTTCCTCTCCCGTTCCTGCGATCTGGTCGAGAAGGCGCAGCTGGTTGGCCTCTTTGAGCAAGAAGAAATGCTCGCTCTGCCCGTGGACGTCCACAAGCTGCGAGGTGAGCTTTCTGAGCATGGAAGCCGTCATCGGGCAGCCATTGACTTTGAGCGAGCTCCTGCCGTCCGCATTCAGGCGGCGGACGATGAGAAGGGAATCGCTCTCTTCAAGGTCGAGCTCTTCCAAAACGGGGCGGAGAAGCTCTGCATCGCAGGAAAATTCCGCGCGCACCGAGCACTCTGTCTGCCCAAATCGGATCATGCCCTTATCCGCCTTGGCACCGAGGACGAAGTCGATGCTGTCTAAAATGACAGATTTGCCCGCGCCCGTCTCGCCCGAGAGCACGTTGAGCCCCTCCGAAAAGACGATCTCCGCCTCATCGACAAGGGCAATGTTTTTGAGATACAGCGACTTGAGCATGCTCAGTTCCCCGCGAGGCGCTCCAGTCTCCCGCGCACGACTTCGGCGTCTTCCGCCGTGTTGCAGAGGGAAAAGACAGTGTCGTCCCCCGCGATGCTCCCCACGATCTCGTCATACTTGAGCATATCGATGATGACGCCCGCGTTGGCGCCGTTGCCGTTGAGCGTCTTGGTGACGACGATGTTGCCCACCGTTTGGATGCTCTCGATGCAGGCCTGAAAGAGGGAGCGCATCTTATCGGAGAGCTCCTCCTCCCCCTTGCCGATGGCGGCATAGCGGTAGCGCTTCTTGCTGCCAGCCACCTTGAAGAGGCGCAGCTCGCGCACGTCGCGGGAGACGGTCGCCTGCGTCACGGCAAAGTTTGCCTCGGCGAGCTCCTTGCAGAGCTCCTCCTGCGTCTCGATCTCCTTTTCCTCGATGAGCTCTAAAATCTTGTTGTGTCTTGCGTTTCTCAACATACTTCCCTCTCTTATCCGTTGATGATCTCGGTCAGGCGACGGAAGGTATCCCCTTCGTCCTTGACCCAAAATGTTGTAACAAGGCCGCTCTTTTTTACGATGAGTTCGTCGTCCTTTTCAAGCTCCCCCAAAAACACGCCGTCGCCGTGCAGCAGCAGCCCCCCGCCGTGCGGCTGAGCCGTGAAGCGCAGCGTGCTTGCGTCCGAACAGACGATGGGCCTGCTGCGGAGCGAAAAGGCGCAGATGGGCGTGAGCTCGAAGGTGCGGCAGTCGGGCGACATCACACTGCCTCCCGCCGAAAGAGAATAGGCGGTGGAGCCCGTCGGGGTCGAAAGGATGAGCCCGTCCGCAGAGAACACGCCCGCCTCCTTCCCGTCGATCGTCACGCAGATCTTGACAAGACGGCTGTCCGCCTCCTTGGAAACGGGGCGGGAGAGCACGAGCTCATTCAAGCAATGCGTGCTTTTGCCGCGGAAGATAACTTCGAGCATGGTGCGCCTCTGCACGACGTGATGACCCGTCAGGATAAAGTCGACCGCGGCATCCAGCTCCCCCCGCTTGAATTCGGTCAAAAACCCGAGGGTGCCGTAGTTGACGGCAACGATGGGAATGTCATATTGCGAGGCGGGTTTGCTCGCCCGAAGCACGGTGCCGTCGCCCCCCAAAATGAGCAGGCAGTCGACGCCCACGATCTCCTCCGGCGAGGAAAAGAGCACCGACTCTGCCCCTCCGCGCGCAAAGCGTTCGGCAATGGCGGGAAAGGAGCCTTCGCTCACGCGATCCCGATTGTATAAAACTCCGACTTTCATTTCCCCGATATTATACAAGAAAAAACTTATAAATGCAAGAGATTAAGGGAAACTTGTGAATGTTTTTACAATTTTTGCACAACTTTTACGGCAGCATGGCTCAGTTTGCAATAATATATTAAATTTATACAGAAAATAATAGCGCACCCTCAGACGAGGCGCGCCGCTTCGGATAAAAAGAAAAACTTGGGAACGGGCTCGCCGCCCTTTTCGAGAAGGACGACGTACTCCACATTCTTCTGCGGGCGGACGGGCGCATTGACGATGCCCTTGGGCGCAAGGGAGAGCGCCTTGCAGGTGTCGTAGAAGCCGTCAAGGAGCGCCGCATGGCGGGAGACGGGCAAAATACCGCTCTTCCCCAGGCCTCTGCCGCCGCACTCGAACTGCGGTTTGAAGAGGACGAACGCCCTGCCGTGTTCCGGGAGAATGTCCAGGATCGCAGGCAAGATCAGCTCGAGCGAAATAAAGCTCACGTCCGAGACGACGCCGTCCACCGCAATGGGAAGGTCGGCCTTTTTGAGATAGCGGGCATTGGTGTTGTCCAACACATGTACGCGCGCATCGGCAGCAAGGGAAGGGGCAAGCAGGCTCTCCCCCACATCCACGGCAACGACGGCAGCCGCGCCCCTTTGAAGGAGGCAGTCGGTGAATCCTCCCGTGCTGGCGCCGATGTCGCAATACGATTTACCCGAGACGTCCTCTTGAAAGAAGTCCAGCCCACGGGCGAGCTTGTAGCCTCCATTGGAGACATACAGCGCTTCGGGGGATAAAAATTCAAACGCATCGCCCTCCTTCACCTCGGCATCGGGGGAGAGCGTCAGCCCGCCGCGAAGGACGAGCCCGCGCTTTAACGCCTCCTGCGCCTTGGTGCGCGAGCCGAACCTCTCCGCAAAAAACTTATCGGCGCGCATACTGCTCCCTCACACAGGAAAGAACTGCTTCCTCGCTCAATCCGTATTCCGCCATGAGATCGGAAACGGCGCCGTGCGGGATAAATGCATCGCGGTACCCAAAGGAGAAGATGCGCTTTCCGGAATTTGCGTAAAAGCGGGCAACGGCGTCTCCAAGGCCGCCCGTGAGCACATTGTCCTCGAGCGTGATGACCGTCTTTTGCGAAAGAGAAGAAAGCAGCTTTTCATCGAGCGGCTTTAAAAAGCGGGCGTTGACGATCGTAAAGTCCATGCCCTCGGCCTGCGCCCTTTTCAGGACGTTTTGCGCCAAATTGAGGCAGCGCTCCCCCGCCGCAAGCAATACTATGTATGACATAGTACTATGCAAAACCTCGAATTTTCCGATTTCGATGGGTATTTCGGGCGTCTCGCCCTCCGTTCCCTCGCGCGGGTAGCGGATGACGAGCGAGCCTGTCATTCGAAGGCTCATGCGGAGCATCGAGCGAAACTCGGAGATATCCTTCGGAATGGCGATCGTAAGGTTGGGAATGAGCGAAAGATAAGAGAGATCGAACACTCCTTGATGCGTCTCCCCGTCCCTACCCGTGATGCCCGCGCGGTCGACGCACATGACGACGGGCAAATTCTGTCCGCAGATGTCGTGGATGACCTCGTCATAGGCGCGCTGCAGGAAGGTCGAATAGATGGCATAGTACGGGCGCAGCCCCCCTGCCGCCAAAGCAGCTGACAGCACTGCCGCATGTTCCTCGCAGATGCCGACGTCGAAGGCCCGCTCGGGGAACTTCTCGAAGAAGGTGCGAAGCCCGAGACTGTCCGTCATGGCGGCCGTCACCGCGACGACGCGGCCGTCCTCTTCGGCGAGAGAAATGAGCTCCTCGCCCAGCGCCTGGGAATACTCCAGCCCCGTCTGCACACCGATGCCGTGCGTCTCGGTGGGTGCACGCTCGGCGAACGCATAGCCGCACCCCTTGCGCGTGTGGACGTGCAGCAGAACGCTCCCCTTTTCAAGCGCTGCCTTTGCATCCTCGAGCGCCGCAACGAGTTCGCCCATGTCGTGACCGTTGACGACGCCCCTATATGTAAGCCCGAACCGTTCAAAGAGATGCACATCGTCCGAGATGCCCGCGCCCGCAAACACATCCCCATCCTCCTCTTTCATCTCCTTGAGGACGCTTGCCATGCTGCCGACCGTCTCGGAGATGGACATGCCGTTGTCGTTGAGGATGATGAAGATGTTGGCTTTGAGAATTTTTATGCTGTTGAGTGCCTCGTAGATGAGGCCGTTGTTGAAGGAGCCGTCGCCGACGAGGGCAATGACATGGCCCGCCTCCCCCTTTAGATCGTGCGCCTTCTTGAGGCCGAGCGCCGCCGAGATCGCCGTGCCAGCGTGGCCCGTATCGTAGCTGTCATATTCGCTCTCTGTGCGCTTGGGAAAGCCCGAGATGCCGCCCTCCTGCCGAAGCGTTCTGAACGCGGCGGCGCGCCCGGACAAAAGTTTATGCGTATAGCATTGATGGCCGACGTCAAAGACGATCCGGTCTTTAGGAAAATCAAAGACGCGGTGCAGGGCAACAGTGAGCTCCACCGCCCCCAAGTTGGAGGAAAGGTGCCCGCCGCAGGTGGAGACGGCCGCGAGAATTTCCTCCCGCAGCTCCCTGCAAATACCGTTTAATTGAGAAAGGGAAGCACGCTTCAGCTCCCCATTCGTGATATCTCTCATGTTTCAGCGATCCCTCTTTCGGACGTACTCGACGAGCCCTTCAAAGAACCCCGTCTCGGCGTCCATATGTTCAAGACACGCCTTGGCACGTTCTGCCAATTCATCGGCACGCCGCTCCGCCTCCGCAAGGCCGTACACGCGCACGCAGGTCAGTTTGTTCTCCTCCGCATCCTTGCCGAGCGTCTTGCCCATGCTCGCAGCCTCCCCCTTCACGTCGAGAATGTCGTCCGTCATCTGGAAGAGGACGCCGAGCGCGGTGCCGAACTCCCGCATTTTCCCTTCTTCTCGCCCCGCGATGGCCGCCGCCATCATGAGGGGGGCGCGGATGAGCTGCGCCGTCTTGTTTTCATAGATAAAGGCAAGTTCCTTCTCGCCCGCATTCTCGTCGGATTCGGCAGCAAGGTCCGCATACTGCCCCGCGACCATGCCCTCCGCACCCGCGGCATGCGCTAAAATTTCCCCCGCGCGGCGGTGATTTTCATCCCTTGCGGCGCGCATCGAGAGCGTGAAGGCCTCACTCAGGAGTGCATCCCCCGCCAAAATGGCATTCCCCTCGCCGAATTGCTTGTGGTTGGAGGGCTTGCCGCGGCGAAGATCGTCGTTGTCCATCGCGGGCAGGTCGTCGTGAATGAGCGAATAGGTGTGGATGCACTCGAGCGCTAAAGCGAGCTCCGTCTCCTTTTCCCAGTCGGCACCGAACGCGTCGAGCGCCGCAAAGAAGAGGACGGGACGGATGCGCTTGCCGCCCGCAAGCAGTGAATAGCGCATGCCCTCACTGAGTCCTTCGGGCGCTTTCAGCCCCGCGCAGTATGCTTTGAGAATGGCTTCGAAGGCGCCGAGATAGACGCCGTATTTTTCGGGCAGCATCATCTCTGTGCCCGCTCCGCCGCATCGCAGGTATTCTTTAAGAGCATGGCGATGGTCATCGGCCCCACGCCGCCCGGGACGGGAGTAATGTACGACGCCTTCTCCTTGACGTTTTCAAAGTCGACGTCGCCGCAGAGCTTGCCGTTCTCGTCGCGATCCATACCCACGTCGATGACGACGGCGCCCTCCTTGACCATATCCGCCGTGATAAACTTTGCCTTGCCGATGGCGGCGACCAAAATATCGGCGCGAAGGCACTCTTCCTTCAAATTTTTCGTCTTGCTGTGGCAGACCGTGACGGTGGCATCGGCGTTGAGAAGCAACAGCGCCATGGGGCGGCCGACGATGTTGCTGCGCCCGACGACGACGGCGTTCTTGCCTGCGGGCGAGATGCCGCTGCGCTTCAGCATTTCCATCACACCGAGGGGCGTGCAGGCGACCGTGCCCTCTTCCTTGAGGGCGAGGCGGCCGATGTTCTCCGCAAGGAAGCCGTCCACATCCTTTTCGGGGGGAATGAGGGCAAGCAGCCGTTTTTCGTCAAGCCCCTTCGGCAAAGGCAGCTGGATCAGGATGCCGTGGATGTTCTCGTCCTCTGCAAGCGCCGAAACGAGCTCCTCCGCCTGTTTCTGCGTGGTCTCTTCGGGAAGATCGTGGCGGAAGGAGCGGATGCCCGCCTCCTCGCACGCCTTCACCTTGTTGCGCACATACACCTGCGAGGCAGGGTCGTTCCCGATGAGGACGACTGCAAGCCCGATCTTTTTGTGATATTTCTCTTCAATCGCCGCCGTGCGAAGTTTGAGCTCCGCGCGGATGTCGGCGGCGATGGCCTTTCCGTCGATGAGTTTCATTGGTTGATGACCCCTCCCAGCACGCCGTTGACAAAGCTCGCCGAATTTTCCGTGGAATACTTGCGCGCGAGCCCCGCCGCCTCGCTCACCGAGACCACGGGCGGCACGTCGTCCACATACTTGATCTCCGCAAGCGCCAAAAGAAGGATGGCCCTGTCGGCGGTATAGATGCGGTACTGCGCAAAGCGCTCGACCTTTTCGTCGAGCACAGCCAAAAGTTCTTCCTTATGTTCCTTGACGAGCCCCACCAGCTTGTGGGCAAATGCACGATCCTCCTCATTGAGGCCCTCTTTGTGATAGATCTGCGCTTCAAACCGTGCGTCCGTATCGCTGCCGAACTCATCGGCAAAGACGAGCTTGAACGCCGCCTCTCTCGCTTGGCTTCTCATATGTCTCCTTTTAAGGCGCACCCCGTCCTGAATACAGACGGGGCGGTCCTTTTATGCTCTTTGTGTTTCGTTTTCGTCCTGAACGGGGGGAGCGGGCGGCGTCGGCTCGGGAAAGATGACGCTCTGAACGTGGACGTCCACCTTGGCGATGCGGTACTTCGTCATGGACTCCACCATCTGCTTTACCGTCTGCTGGATGGCAAACGCGAGTTCGGGCACGCCGTAACCGTAGTGCGCGATGACGGAGATATCGGCAAAGATGCCCTCCTTTTCGAAGTTGACCTTGATGCCCTTGCTCTTGGAGGGAACGAGCTCGATGCCCTCCGTCTCCTGCAGGCTGAGCGCAATGATGCCGCTCACGATATCCGAATTGTACGAGATGCGGCCCTTCTGCCCGTGGGGATTGTATCTGATACTTGCCATAATACGTCCTCCTTGGAGGTATGATCGGTTCTTGTTTCCTGTATTATAGCACATCTTTTCGCATTTTACCACTATCTTTCCGCATTTTTACGGCGATTTTTTTCAGCTTTCCGCATAAATGGGCATGATGACGATATTTCCGTTGCGGACATCAAGCTCCTCTTCGATGATGGAGAAGATCTTCGTCACATTTTCCGTCGTCAGCTCGCTCGAATTGACAAAGACGTTGATGTTCTCCGAATCCGCACCGATGGCAACGACGGCATCGGTAAAACCGATGGACTTCACCATGGCTTCGATGACGAGCTCGGTCTCCATCACCTCCACCATGCGCTGTTTTTGAGCGACAGCTTCCTCGTACTCGGCAGAATCCGCAGCATACGCCGAAATGATGCTGTCAAGCTGCAAAAACTCCTCGTTGCGCGTCGTCACGCGTTCCTCACGGAAGGCAGTGAAATAGTCCTCCTGCACGCTGCCGTCTGCCGCCGCATCCGCAGGCGTGCCCGCAAGCACGAAATTGAACACGGCCGTCACGGCAAGCAGCAGGACAAGGGTGGACATGATGGCGATCTTTTTGGTGTTAGACATTTTCTATCTCCTTCAAACATGATTTCACGAGCGGTAGACCTGCACCTTCTCCTTTTCGATGGAGAGCGCGGAGGAGGCGATCTCGAGGATGCGCATGCGGGAGAGGATGCTGTCCTCGCCGCGGTACACGACAATGCACGAGACGGGCTCCCCCTCCTCTTCGACGATCATCACGGAGGCCTCGTCGATGCCCTCCACGCGCTCGAGCATGGAGGAAATACGCGCCTCGATATCCGTCTCGTCATAGGAAGAGGCAGCGCTCTCCGAGGCAAAAAAGACCTCGTAGACGGCAATGAGCAGGATGAGGGCAAGCACACAGAGCAGGATGATGCGGGCATGTTTGTTTTCAAAAATCTGTTTGAGACGGTTCATTCCCCCTCCCCGTTGCCCGCGATTATTTCCGCTTCGCATCCGTATTGCTCTTCGAGCGCCTCCTCGATGTGCAGCGATATATCTATATGCGCCGCGTCCTCGTATATTCCGAAGTCAGCAATGCACACCGTGACGCTTTTTGCCGAATAGCTGCCGTCCTCATTAAAGTCGACGTCCGCTTTTCCCTCAATCCCGTACTGCGTTTGAAGCCAGCTCTCAACGGCATTTTCTTCCCGTTCCTCCGCCCGCTTCGCGGCGGCAGCAAGAAAGGAAGCGTCCTCTTCATAGACGGTCTCATCAAAGGAGAAGCCCGTGCCGCGAAAGAGGGAAATGACGGGCGAGACAAGAAGGATGAGCGTCAATAGTTTGGTCATGCCGCGGATGAGCGGACCGAGCTTGCCGTCCGGCACTAATATGGAGACGACGGCGGAGAGTAAGACAGCGCCCGCAACGGAGAGAATGTAAGCCTGCATCAGAGCACCCCCGAACTGCACACGAGAAGCAGAAGCGTCAGAAAGTATAGAAACGCGACGGACAAAAGCGAAGCTGTGAAATACCCCATATCCCCCGCAAGGCGGGATAGAAGCGCAGGAATTTTGCCGCCGACGGGCTCGGTCGCGGCAGCAGAAATGCGAAGGAAGAGCTGCATGGCGGCAAGCAGCAGCAAGGGCTTTAAGACGACGGCGACGAGCAGCACGACGGAGAAGGAGCCGAGCGCGTTCTTGATGAGAGCACTGCCCGCAAGGACGAGATCGACGCTACCCGATAAAAATCCGCCGACGACGGGCACCGAGCCTGAGATGACGTATTTGACGGTGCGCAGCGAAATGCCGTCGTATTGTGAAGCCGCAATGCCCTGCACGGTGAGGAAGAGCCCGAAGAGCCCCAACGAAAGCCCGATGAGCCAGCGCAGAATGCTCTTGAAAAAGTCGCCGAGTTTCTCCGTCCTCACCTCCTTCGAAAGGTTTCCCACGAACCCCAAAACGAGAACGGCGACGGAGACGGGCAGAACGACGGCGGTAAACAATTTCAAGATACCGCCGCTCAAAAAAGTAACAGCCGGACGAAAGATGGCAGCAGAGACATTCCCCCCGCTCGCCGCCATCAGCGTTAAGAGGATGGGATAGACGAGCTCCATCTGTCTGCCCAAAGCCTCCACCGCCGAAAAGCAGGAGGAGAGCACCGTAATGAGGCAGGAAAGAACAACGGCGCCCACGGAAAGATAGGCAACAAAGCCGATTATGTCTGACATAGTACTATGCAAAAATCCACTTTTTGCAGAGTTGAGCACGCCGCAGAGCAAGCTCGCCGCCAATATGATGGCAAATGCGGGCAAAAGCACGGAAATTTCGTCCAAAAAAATGGAGAAAACTGCCTCCCACAGAGAGCCATAGTCGAGGGAAAGATCGCCGTCGATGAGCCCTTTCAGCTTATCTTTCAAGGAAATTCCGTGAAATTCGGTGAGGGTATCGAGATACTCCTGCAATTCCGAAAGGTCAAGTTCATTCAATAGTTCGGAAATATTTTCTTGAAGTTCCTGCTCCGCTGTTTGCTCTACATCATCCGTCTCCGAAGCGTAAACGACCCTCCCCTCTCCCCCGAAAAAGGGCAGGAGAAGCAGTAAAAACAGCAAAGCGGCAAGGCATTTTTTCATTGTCATATGAGAGAGATGAGCGAAGAGATGAGCTTTAAGACGCTCTCCAAAATGGGCACGGCGAGGACGAAAACGACGATCTTCCCCGCAAAGATGAGCTTGTCCGCAAGCGAATTTTGTCCGAAATCTGCAAGCAGTCCCGCGCTGAATTCGACGAGATAGCCGATGCCGATCATCTTTAGAAGCGTCTTTATCAGGGCTGCGTCGATGCCCGTCTGCCCCGCAATATCGCCCAAGACGGAGAAACTGTCCTTTACAAGATCCAAGATCAGAAGGAGCAGGATGATGCACCCCGCCGCCGTGACCGCAAAGGAGAGCTCCGGGCGGGTGGACTTCAGAAGGAGTGCGGTGACAGCCGTCAGAAAGGCGATGCCGACAAGTTCCAAAATGACCATTCAGCTCACCCCGAAGATCTCTTGGATCGCCGAAAAGAGGTCTCCGATCATCGTGACGGCAACAGTGAGCACGATGACGAGCCCCACGATGGAGACGACGGTGGCGATGTCGTCGCGGTCGGACTTCTTCAGCACCTGGCACACCACGGTGATGATGATGCCGATGGCGGCAAGTTTGAAGATCACGGAAATATCTGCCATAATGCCCCTTCAGATGATGAGAAGGACGAGCGCCAGCCCCGCCAAAAGCCCCAGCTTCAGATAGAGCTCTCCCCTCCCCTTCGCTTCCCTCTCGCTCTCTGCTTTGAGCGCACCGAGCCTTCCCGCCTGCGCCGAAAAGAAGGTTATCTGGGTGTGCGCATCCCCCTTCCCGAGTGACGAAAAGTAGTTCTCTCCGTCCGCCTTTTCCTCTTTCTTAAGGAAGGGATAGGAAAAATTCGCCTCTCGCTTTTTGCAAAATGTCTCCACGGTTTTGCCGAATTCGCCCTCAAAGGAATTTTCCGCCAAAAACCGCCCGAGCTGCCGCCGCTCATAGGAAAGCTCTGCAAGATACTTTTCGTTGAAGCGGGCAAACTCGGCAAAGAACAACCTTCTTGCACGGTATTTGCCCGCCGCAAACCAGCCGATGAGCGTCGAGAAGGCGACCGTCGCCATTGCCAACAGCAGTTTAAGCCAGAGCATGGCCGCCCTCGTCCAGAATACTGCCGATGCCCCCGAGGCCGCCGAGCACAACATAGCGGGAAAAGAGCTTTTCGGGCACGTCCTCGAAGCGGGTGAGGTGGGCGGAGGCGAACACCTTCACGCCCCCTTGAACCGCCCGCCTGACGGCCGCATAGTCCTCGGGCAGAAGCTCGTCCGTCACAATGAGGTCGGGCCTGAGCGCACGGACACCCGCCGTGAAAGCCGTCGGCTTCGCGGCAAAGCGGATGACGTCCGCGGTCTTACCCAAATCGTCCGAGGAGAGCTCCCCCCTCTCGTCGCTCACGAGGATATTTACGCCCATGCGCTCGGAGACGAGGCGGGAAAGGTCGCGAAGCAGCGTCGTCTTGCCCCATCCGGGCGGCGAGAGAAGGAGCAGCGAGCAGAGCCCCTCTTCAAGACATCGGGAATAGATCTCCTCGGCGCATCCCTTCACCGCATGCGGCACGCGGATACAGAGGGAAGTTATCGTATGCACGGAGAGCACGCCGCCGCCCTCGTAGACATAGGTGCCCGCGATGCCGACGCGCTCGCCCGAAGCCGCCGTCACAAAGCCCTCCCGAAGCTCGTTCTCCACGGCGTGGACGGAGTAGCCGCATGCCGCCAGAAAGGTCTCATCGACCTCCTTCTGCGTCGGATGCAGCGCATTCTGCGGGGTTTTTACGGGCCCGCATCGCCCCAGCGGCACAAATACGCCCTTAATGTTTGCATAGAGCGGCCTTCCTGTGCGCACGCGCAGCTCAAAGAGCCTTTCAAGTTCGAGGTGCGACACGGCATCAAAGAGCCGCGGCGAGAGAAATTCCAGCATCGCTCTATTTTATGGGCGGCAGCTTTGCAATATGAAAATTGCCGCGCCCCGAAGGGTGCGGCAGTCCACAAGTTTTGTCGAAAAAATAACTCCCCGCCTTGAAAGCGGGGAGCCTTTCCGAAAGACGTCATTCAATGACGAAGACGCTGACGCTGTTGTTCTTGACGGTGCGCTTTAAGACGGAGCCTTCGAGCGCGTACTCGCTGACGGTGGGCTCGATGTTGTGCGTCTTGCCGGCCTTCATCTTGATCTCGTTGATGACGGTGGGATCCTCGTGCCAGAGCGTCGTCTCGGTGACTTTGTGCTTTTCACCGAAGTTGAGAAGGTCTGCCTCCATCTCCTCGTCCTGACCGGAGACGTTGACGACTTTCAAATAGATCTTGCCGTCGTCACCGACCGTGACGCTGTTGAAGACGCGCTCGTTGACCTTCCAGATGTTCTTGAAGAGGATCTCGTGCCAATGCCCGTCCTTCTGCAGGTAGGCGTTGAAGGTCTTTTGCGTGTAGATGAGCTTCATCTTGTTGCCCTCGGGGCTGTAGCCGATGAACTTATCCTTGCCCATCATCTCGCAGACGGTGCGGATGAAGTCCACGCGCTTGTCGAAGGAGACGTCGTAGCCCTTGTGGTTCTTGCCGTATTGGCAGCAGATGGAGAACCCCGCGCTGTCCATCGTGCCCGCGTCGCGCACGTCCTTGACGCCCACGCCCGCGATAAAGCTCTGCTCGCCCGAAAGCCTTCTGAAGTCGATCTCCACTTCGCAGTCGGAGAATTCCTTTTCGTCGTAGTAGAAGCCGTTGAAGGCGTCGCTCTCCTCGATGATGAGCTTGCCGTCCTCGATGTGGCCGCCGCGGCAGTTGGGATAGACCTTCCAGCCGCCCATGCCGTCCTTGAAGTCGTGGAAGTAGACGATCTCGCCCGTCTTGATGTCCTTGACCTTGACGGAGCTGACGGCACTCGCCGTTCTGTGCCCGCCGATGAGCAGGCCGCCCGCGTTGTCGTCGTTGACGGGCGCGACGTCCGTCAGCGTGTACTTGCCCGTGTTGGCGGCAAACATCTGCTGCACATAGTAGTTGGGGGTGAGCATGATGTCGCGCGCGTTGAACCAGATCATGTTGGGCGTCCAGCGGTAGTTGTAGGTGGAGGCAAAGAGCGGCGCGTAGCAGGTCATCTTGACGACGTCGGAGTTGCGCTCGCAGCCCGTGAGGAAGGCAGCCTCGGAGAGTGCCGAGCGCAGGTTGTTGTCGCCGTTGAGGCGGCCCCGGCCGTCTGCCATCGTGTGCATCGCATACTCGCCCATGAACACCTTGGCGCCGTCGCGGTCGTAGCAGTCATAGCGCTTGGTGTTGTCGATGAACCACTGATAGGAGTTGTAGACGTGCTCGTCGACGATCATGTCGCGGTACTTCTCGTTGATGATCTTCCACGAATCGTTGGAATCGGAGGGGCGGATATCAACGCCCGCCGTCGTGACGACGGTGATATGGAATTTCTCGAGAAGGTCGGTTTGGCGGCCGTTATACATGTACTGACGCACGCCGATGAGGCACGCCTGGAAGTTATCGAAGTACTCGAAGCCCCAGTTCTCGTTTCCGATGCCGATGTAGTCGAGCTCGAAGGGCTCGGGGTGGCCCATATCCGAACGCACTTTTGCCCAATAGGACTCGTTGGCGTCGGAGGAAGCGATGTCGCCCTTCGCGAAGTAGATGAGGTCGGCGACGTTGTCGATGACCTCGGTCTGGAACTCCTGCGTACCGGGAAGGATGCGCTGATAGCCCGTCTTGCGCTGCTCACCCATGCGGATCTGGCAGAGAAGCCCGCAGTGAAGCACGGGGAGAGGCGCCATCTTGAGGTCCTCGCACAGGCAGAAGTACTCATAGAAGCCGATGCCGTAGGACTGCATATAGCGCCAGACGCTGGGCACCTGCTTTCTCTGTTCCAAAGGCCCCACCGTGTTTCTCCACTTGTACTGATAGCGGAAGGCGACGTCGCCCTCGACGACGCAGCCGCCGGGGAAGCGCAGGAAGGAGGGATGGCAGTCCTTTAAGACCTCGACGAAGCGGGGCGAGAACTTGCCGTTGCGGTACTTATCGGGATCGCCCCACGTCTTTGCGGGAAGCAGGGAGACGTAGTCGACGCCGAGCTTGCCGTTGCCCTCGAAGATAATGCAAAGGCGGCCCATCGTGTCCTTTTCGGCAACGACGGACGTCGAGACCTTGATCCAGTCGCCATCACCTCCTTCGGGGATGTCGATCTCGCCGATCGTGGTGTGTCTGCCGTGCGCGCCCTTGATGAACACCTTGACGGTGCCCTTGAAGCCGAGGCGCTTGACATACATGGAGAAGTTGTACGTCTCGCCGTTTTCGACGGGCATGCCGTACATATCATAGCCGCCTACCGTGTAGTAGCCGGGGTTTTCCAGGTGATAGATGCCGCCGATGCTTAAAAAGAGGTAGCTGGGGTTGTTTGCGTTCATGCCGCCCGTCGTCATGATCTTCTTGGGGCCTGCACCGTAGATATCCCAAGCAAAGTAGCTCTGCTTGCGCGCCTCCACGGGGCTCTTTTCGTTAAAATCGTCGTAGGTGAAGTATTCGAACTCAAACGAGTTGTTGATCACCATCTCGGCATTCATGCCGCCGTCCGCCGACTGGTTGATGTCCTCAAAGAACAGGCCGTAAAGGTGCTTGGAAACATCAACGCCCTTCTTGTTCGCATCCAAAGTGTACTTGAGCATAGAAAAACAAAAAACTCCTTGCGTGTTTCGCGCTGTCTGCGCACGGTCCGCCGCCCGATTTGCGCCATTATTATAGCAGGCAAAAACTATTTCGTCAACGTTTTGATGAAACATTTTACCTCATTTTAAAAGAAAAATTTGTGAAAATTTTTTTACGGAAAAAGGCTTAAGAATTTGAATAAAAAGGCAGCAAAAAACCTCCCCCTTGCAGCCCGTTCGGGCAGGGAGAGGCGATCCGCAGCCCTCTCAGGCGGCGGTATATCTGCATCTTCTTAAGTACCGTTCGGCTCGAGCGCCCCGTAGAGGACGCCGAAACACATCCAATGATACAGCCTCAAGTATCCTTGGTTGATCTGCAGGATGACGGTAAACAGGATGAGCGCGACGGCAAATGCCATGATGAGGAAGGAAGCCTGCGTCCGCTCCCTGCGGTACAGCCCGACGGCGCGGAAAAAGAGCGAGAGCGTCATGCCGTAGAAGGCGACAAAGCCGCCGATGCCCAGCGTTGCGAGAAGCTCCAGGCTGACGTTGGTGGGTACATAGCCCGCTTCCTCCCCCAAATACAGCCCGTAATTGCCCGGGCCGACCCCAAAGAAAGGATTTTTGAGGAAGACCTCAAAGGTCTCCGCCCAGCCTTGGATCCTGCCGCCCGACGTCGAGGTCGAGGCGCGTGTCGGCGATCGTGCGCCTCGTTGCCCTACTTCCGACAGTCATCTTTGATATGCTCCACAATGGTTTTGGCGCAGCGCGCGTAGGAATAGCGGGAGAGCACTTCCTCGCGGCAGTCAATGGCCTCGGCGGGGCGGGAGAGCGCCTCTTTGAGCCCCTCCACCCCCTGAAAATACACGACGGGAAGGCCTTCGTACACCTCTTTGAATACGGGGATATCCGAGACGATGGGCTGCGTGCCGAGGACGAGCGCCTCCAAGGGAGGAAGCCCGAAGCCCTCGTAGACGGAGGGCAGGACGAGATACTTCGCCCGTGCGATGGCGGGCAGCAGCTGCTCGTCCGAGAGCCGCCCCGTGAACTCCACGTTATGATAGGCGCTCTCGTCGAGGTGAAGGCCCGTTAAGAAGTGCTCCTTCTCGCCGATGATACGAAGTTTGGTCTCCCCTTTGAGCCCGGAAAACGCCGCAAGCAGCGTCTTTAAGCCCTTATGCGGCTTGACGTTGCCGACAAAGACGATCTCATCGCGCTTCTCTGCTGGGGCGTGCGTCGCGGCATACGAAATGACGCTGTTCGAAAGCCCGTTGTAGTTGACGATGCACTTCTTTGCAAGTTTGCCGTAATAATGCTCGCACCGCCCCTTGGTGAAGGCGGAGACGCAGAAGACGGTCTTTGCCCGTTTCATGCAGCGCTTCAGAAGCACTTTCTTGATGAGGGCGTCCTTAAAGCCCTTGGTCGTCTCCTTCACGTCGAGGAAGGCGAGATCGTGCATGATGGCATACACGGGGCGGCGGATCCCGAAGGGCACGAGGAAGTTGGGGATAAAGACGGCGTCTACGATTTTATTAAGTTCTTTCGGAAAGCAAAAGAGCCCGCGCACCGAGTAAGGGTCGCTGTCATCTTCCACGATGTGCGCCCCCTCGTACTTTGCAAGGCTCTCTCTCTTTCCGATGAGATAGTACTCATCGGCGGAAAAGTCGAGATTCTCCAAAATGCCCTCTGTTACCCGCCCGATCCCCGATTTCCCGAGGTATCTGCAGTCGATGGCGATCTTCATAATGCCCTCCCCCTTCTTTAAATGGCGACAAAGAGTACTTTACATTTTCCCTTGACGCGAGTCGCGCGGCCGTGCATCATCCACGTCTCACCCTTTTGGAAGGTCTCCTCCCCATCGCCAGCATACAGCGTGCCGCTGCCGTCGAGCACGAGCGCAAAGGTGAGATGAGAGACGGGAAGCAGGATGGTGAGGTCGCCCTCCGCCTCGTACTTTAGAAGCGTGCACTTGCCGTTGCGGCCGAACATGCCGCCGAAATACTGCTCCATGCTCATCGTGTCGCGGCGCTTGAGTTCTGCGATCTGCGTCCTCTTATAATTGAGCACGTCGAGCGCCTTCTTGATGTGCAGCTCTCTTCCCTTGCCGTTTGCGTCCACGCGGCCGTAGTCGTAGATGCGGTAGGTGACGTTGGAGGTCTGCTGCACTTCGCAGATGAGGCAGCCCGCGCCGATGGCATGCACCGTGCCCGCAGGGATATAGTACGCCTCGTTGGGCTTGACTTCCACGCGGTTTAAGACCTCTTCGAGGGTGTTGTCGTGGATGCGGCGCTTGACCTCCTCCTTCGTCACATCCTGCTTGAAGCCGAGATAGATGAACGCGCCCTCCTCGGCACCCAAGACAAACCACATCTCGTTCTTGCCGTTGTCGCCCTCGTGCTTGCGCGCGTACTTGTCGTTGGGGTGCACCTGAATGGAGAGATTCTCCTTGGCGTCGATGTATTTGATGAGGATGGGCAGCTGATGATTCTTATTGGCGTACGTTCCCGCCGCCTGCCAGCCCACCTTGTCGAAGTACTCGTTGAGCGTTATACCCTCATAGGGGCCGCTTGCAACGATGCTCCTGCCTGCGGGGTGGGTGGAGACTTCCCAGCTCTCTGCAATGCGGGGAAGTTCCCCCGTATCCTTATTGAGTTCGTCGCGGATCTTGGTCCCGCCCCAGATATATTCCTGAAAAACCGATCGTAACTTGATCACAATGCTATCCTCTCTGCGCTCACGCCTGCAATAGAGCAGCTGCGCCGCGCAAGATCTCTTGGGTATTTTGTTCTGCGGCCGCGCGGGAGTTCCCCTTCGCGCCGAAGTAGAGTTTCATCTTGGGTTCCGTGCCCGAGGGGCGGATGCAGCACCAGCCGCCGCCCTCGAGTTCAAAATAGAGCACGTTGCTCTTGGGGAGCGTGAGCGGCTGCTCCTCCCCCGCGGAAAGTTCCTTCCTGACGCCCGTCAGATAGTCGCGCACGGCAAGAACGCGCACGCTGCCGAGCCATTCGGGCGCGTTCTCCCGCAGCGCCTGCATGCGTGCCTTCATGCGCTCCTTTCCGTCGGCGCCCGCGAAAGCGAGGCTCTTCTGCCCCTCTTCAAAGTATCCGAGGCGTCCGTAGAGTTCGTCCATCGCCTCGGGAAGGGTCATGTTCTTTGCCTTATAGAAGCACGCTGCCTCTGCAAGCGCGCAGGCGGCGGAGACGGCGTCCTTGTCGCGGGCATACGTCCCCGTGAGGCACCCGTAGCTCTCCTCAAAGCCGAAGAGATACTCGTATGCCCCCTTCGTGCCGTCCGTTTTGCCGCCGTTCGCGGCCTTCGCCTCTTCGAAGCGGCGGATGCTCTCGCCGATATACTTGAAACCCGTCAGCGTCTCCAGCTCGGTGATGCCGTAGTCCTTGGCAAGCGCCTTTGCCATATCCGTCGAGACGATGGTCGTGACGAGCGCGCCGTCCTTGCGGTTTTCGGGAAGAAGCCCCAGCTCGCTCTTTCTCCGAAGGAGATAGTCTGCGATGAGGATGCCGCTCATATTGCCCGTGAAGGCGCGGTAATCGCCCGCCCTGTCCTTTGCATACACGCCGAGGCGGTCGGCATCGGGGTCGGTGGCGAGCACGAGGTCTGCGTCCTTCTCTTTGGCAAGCCGAAGGGCGAGCGTGAAGGCGGCAGGGTCCTCGGGGTTGGGGGTCTTGAGCGTGGGGAAAGCGCCGTCGGGCAGTTCCTGCTCGGGAACGACATAGACGTTTGCAAAGCCCAGCTCCTGCAGCGTCCTTCTCACAAACACGTTGCCCGTGCCGTTGAGGGGGGTATAGACGATCTTGAGGCTCTTCGCTTCTTGTCTAAGCGCCTCGGGGCTCAGGACGAGCGATTTAACTGCCGCAAGGTAGGCCGCATCCACGTCCTCGCCGATGAGCGAGATAAGCCCGCTCCCCTTCCCCTCTTCGAAGGAGACGCGCTTGACGTCCTCATAGGAGACGGCGTTGACATGAGCGATGATGCGCTTGTCGTAGGGCGGCACGATCTGGCAGCCGTCCGAAAAGTAAACCTTATAGCCGTTGTACTCGGGCGGGTTGTGGCTCGCCGTGATGACGACGCCCGCCGCCGCCTTTAGATATCTCACGGCAAAGCTGAGTACGGGCGTGGGGCGCAGGCTCTCAAAGAGATATGCCCGAATGCCGTTTGCCGCAAACACGCAGGCGGTATCGCGCGCAAATTCTTCCGAGCAGTGACGGCTGTCATACGCGATGACGACGCCCCCCTCCCGCCCCTCTTCGTGCAGGAAATCGGCAAGGCCCTGCGAGGCCTTCCCGACGGTGTATCTGTTCATGCGGTTGCTGCCGACGCCCAAGACGCCGCGCAGCCCGCCCGTTCCGAAGGCGAGGTCGCAGTAAAATGCGTCCTCGATCGCTTCCTCGGAGAGCGCTTTCAGCGCCTTCTTGGTATCTTCGTCGATGGCATCGGATAAAAGCCACCGCTCGTATTCTTCCCGATAGTGCTTCAAAGCAATTCCTCTTTTCCTTTGGCGCGGAGCTCGTCGACGATCTTCTTGACGTCCTGCGCGTGCTCCTTGGAACAGACGAGAAGGACGTCGGGCATATCGACGATGATGAGGTCGTCGACGCCGACCGTACAGACGGGCTTTCCGCCCGTGTAGATGATGGTGTGGTGCGTATCGAGGGGGTAGGTCTCCCCCACGGTGATGTTGCCGTCCGCGTCCGTCGTGCGCACGGCCTCTAACATATCCAGACTTCCCACGTCGCTCCAGCCCAAATCGGCGGGTACGACATAGATGCCGTCCGACTTTTCCAGCACGCCGTAGTCGACGGAGATGGAGGGCATCTCGGGATAGACGCTCTCGAGCACTTCGTACTCCCGCTCGGTGCCGACGGCGTCCTTGAGGCGCATAAGGTATTGATAGAGTTCGGGAAGGTACTTTTCGATCTTCTTTAAGATGAGCGACGCCTTCCAGATGAACATGCCGCTGTTCCAGACGAACTGCCCGCTCTCAAGATACGCCTGCGCGTGGGGAAGGTCGGGCTTTTCCACGAACTGCAGAACGCGCCTGACGGGCTCTTCGCCCTCTTCAAAGCGGATATAGCCGTACCCCGTTGCGGGGAAGGTGGGTTTTATGCCGATGGTGACGATGGCGTCCTTTTCCTCCGCCGTCTCTGCGGCGAGCGAAAGCGCCCGCATAAACGCCTCGGTGTTTTTAATGTAGCTGTCCGAAGGGATGACGACGAGGACGCCGTCCCCCTCTTCCTTTAAGATCTTGACGGCAGCATAGCCGATGCACGCCGCCGTGTTGCGGGCGACGGGCTCGAGAAGGATGTGCTCCTCGGGCACGCACCCCTTGAGGACGGAGAGAAGCCCCTCGCGCTGGCTCTTGGAGGAGACGATATAGATGCCGTCCTTCGCGACGGGTTTGAGGCGCGCGACTGCTTCGTTGATCATCGCGTCCTTTCCCGTGAGGTTCAATAGCTGTTTGGGGCGGAATTTTCTTGAGAGCGGCCAGAAGCGCGTGCCGCTGCCGCCCGCCATGACGACGCCGAACACCTTCATGCGCGCACCCCCTTCAGCCCCAACAGCGCTCTCACGTTGTTTCGGAATGCCGCCTCGGTGAAGAGCCGCTGTTCGCGCGCAAGCGCCGCCTTCCCGTACTTCTCGCGAAGCAGTTTGTCCTCTTTGAGCGTCTCGATGGCCTTCGCGTATGCCTCCACGTCGCCGTTGGGAACTTCAATGCACGTCTCGCCATTGAGCGAAACAAAGTTGACGCCCGAGCCCTCGATCGTGAAGGTGACGGAGGGCTTTGCAAACGCCATGGCCTCCGCAAGGGCGATGCCGAACGCCTCGTTCTTGGTGACGGACGGGAAACAGAAGATGTCCGAAGCCACAAGATACGCCTTTAAATCGCCGTCCGAAAGGCGGCCGAGGAAATGCACCTTCTCATCCCCCTTGGCGAGCTCTTTCAAAGAAGGGGTGAGCTCCCCCTCCCCGCCGATGCAGACGGCGTAATCGCCGTTTAAATACTTGCTCGCGCGGACGAGGTACTCCATGCCCTTATAGGGCACATGGCGGCCGACGGCAAACAGCAGGCACTTGCCCTGATACTGCGCCCTGATCTCATCGGCGCGCTTCTTTTCCGCCTCGGTGAGCGTCACGCGGCTGTCTGCGGCGCAGTTGGGGATGGCAATGCACTTCTCGCGGAAGAGGGGCAGAAATTCGCTCCCTTCGATGTAGTTGGGGCTGGTCGCAACAATTTTGTCCGCCCGCTTCAAAAGGCGCAGCGTCTGCCCGCGGAAGAACTTCTTTAAGAGTTTTTGTTTGGTGATGTCGAGATGCCACCACACGATGAGCTTTGCCCTTGTCTTTTTCAGGCACTTTAAAAGATAGTGCGCGCCGAAGGGGTTGGGGAAGTGGAAGATGACCAAATCGGGTTGAAAGTCCTTCATCTCCCGCTTTAAGAGCCTCCCGTACGAGAGCGAGAGCGACTGCGAGGCGACCTTTGCAAAGCTGCCCGCGCGAATGACGGGGATGCCGTCCACTTCGTCTCTTGCATCTCCCTTCTCGGAGTGGAAGCAAAATACGCGCTGCTCGGCGTCCTCCCCGATGGAGGCGACGCAGTCACGCGCGACCTGTTCGATGCCGCCGATATGCGGATAGTAGTAGTTGCTGATATGCAATATCTTCATAAGAACGCCTCCGCTCACTGCGCGCCGTCGCCCTTGAGGACGCTGCCGATGGTCTTGAATAAGATCTTGATGTCAAATCCCAGAGAACAATGGGAGGCATAGTAGAGTTCGAGCTTCTGCCGCTCGCCGCTCTCGTAGGTGCAGTTGCTCCTGCCGTTCGCCGCCCACCAGCCGATGAGCCCCGGCTTGACGGAGACGAGCTTTTCGGCATCCTCGCCGTACTTTTCTTCCAGCTCCTCCCGCATGAGGGGGCGGGGGCCGACGACGGAGAGGTCCCCCTTGAAGATGGACCACAGCTGCGGCAGCTCGTCGAGACTGGTCTTGCGCAGGAAGTGCCCCACCTTGGTGATGCGGGGGTCGTTGTCGATCTTATATTCCCTGCGGTACTGTTCCAATTGCTCGGGCGTGAGCATGTCCTCCAGCTTGTCCGCGTTGCGCTTCATGCTGCGGAACTTGGGGATATAGATGTTCTTCCCGCCCTTGCCGACGCGGGGATGGCGGTAAAAGACGGTGCCGCCGTCGCTCAGCTTGACGCAAAGCGCCAGTATGAGAAAGAGCCAGGAAAAAAGAAGGAGCGCAAACCCCGACGAGAGGATATCGAAGGCGCGTTTGAAAAAGAGGTAGCCCTTCGTGGGACCGGCTTTGCGTTCCGCCCCATGTTCTTTGGTAAGATCGTTCATAGTATTATATTATCCAAACACCCGTCGGCGCAAACCCAAAACGCCGCTCATCTTACGCATTTCTTCGGCACACCGCCCGAAGCAGAGGCATAAAGTAAGTTCTTAAGTCAATTCATGCTAAATTATACACGCGAAAGATTGAAAAGTCAAACCTTTGGACGCACTTCTATAAGGAAGTTTATACGCTTTTGTGACAGTTACATGACATCTCCATGGAAAGTTCAAGGCTTGAACAAATTATATCAACAGAATGAACGTTTATAACACTTTCTCGCCTTGGGCGAAAAAACCCTTTTCGAACGAAAAAGGACGGGTGTCCTGCCCGTCCCTTTGCCGCAGATACGGCCGTATGGTGCCGCTGATCGGGGTCGAACCGATACGGTATCACTACCATCGGATTTTGAGTCCGACGCGTCTGCCAATTCCACCACAGCGGCGTGATGCCTTCTCATTATATCGTGCCCTCGGCCAAAAATCAAGCGATTTCCGGCTTTTTCTTGCAAAATTTCCTCAATCGTGCTACAATAGGGATATGGAAAAGAAAACTCTCGTTCTCATCGACGGAAACAGCCTCATGAACCGCGCCTTCTATGCAATCAACGGTTTTACCACCAAGGACGGCTTCCCCACCAACGCCATCTTCGGATTCGTCAAGTTTATCTTTAAGATTTTGGAGGAGGAGACGCCCGACTATCTTGGCGTTGCGTTCGATGTGCACGCCCCGACCTTCCGCCACAAGATGTATAAGGACTACAAGGGCACCCGCACGCCCACGCCGCGGGAGCTCGTCGTGCAGTTCCCCGCGCTCAAGGAAGTGCTCACCGCCATGCGCATCCGCTATGTGGAGAAAGCGGGGTATGAGGCGGACGATCTCATCGGCACCCTCTCGCGGGCGTATGAGAACGTGCATACCGTCATCTACACGGGTGACAGGGACAGCTACCAGCTCGTAGGCGAGAATGTTTCGGTGTGCTTCACGAAGCGCGGCGTGAGCGACACCGACCGCTTAACGCACGAAAATTTCTTTGCAAAGGTCGGCCTCACCCCCTCCCAGATCATCGAGGAAAAGGCGCTCATGGGCGACAATTCGGACAATATTCCGGGCGTTACAGGCATCGGCCCCAAGACGGCGCTTGCGCTCCTTCAGAAGTACGGCACGGCGAAAAATGTCTATTCCCATCTCGACGAGCTCTCGCCGAGCGTCAAAAAGCGCCTCATCGCGGGGGAAGAGGACGCAAAGCTCTCGCACACGCTTGCGACCATCGATACGCACGTTCCCCTCTCCATTCCCGTCGAGGAGTTTTCCGTGCATCTCCCCTTTTCCGCCGAGGCGCGCGCCGCGCTCGATAAACTCGAATTCCGCTCCCTCGTCCACTCCTCCCTCTTTGAAGCGTACGAAAGGACGGAGGCGGAGCGCGTTCTCATGCCGGACGAAGAGCAGGTGAAGAGCGCCCTTGCGAATACGGATGTTTTCGCCTTTGCGGAGAGCGAGGACGGGAGCGGGCACATCTGCATCGGCGGGACGGAATACATCTTTCCCGTCAAAAAGACGCTGCTCGACAATGGCTGCTACCCCGAAGAGCTCACCCCGATGCTCAAACCCCTCTTCTCGGGCAAAACGCGGGCGATCGTTGCCGACTATAAGGCGCTTCTGCACCGCTTCGGCGGGGAAAACGTCACCTGCCCCGTCGAGGATGCCGGCCTTTTGACGTATCTTCTCAATTCGGGCAGGAAGGCGGCCTCTGCCGAGGACTTTGCGCGCGAATATGCCCTTCCGCCCGACAACTGCGCCTATGCGCTCAAGCGCGCCTTCGAGGACGCAGGGCGCACCGCGGACGAGGACTGCATGCGCCTCTACCGTGAGCTCGAACTCCCCCTCTCACGCGTTCTGTATGATATGGAATGTACGGGAGTGCGCGTGGACGAAGAAAAGTTCCCCGAGCTCTCCAACCGCTATGCCGCCGAGATGGACACGCTCACAAAGCGCATCTATGCGCTTGCGGGCTGTGAGTTCAACCTCAATTCCTCGATGAAGCTCTCGGAGATCCTCTTCGAAAAGCTCGGCTGCAGCACGAAGGGCGTCAAAAAGACGGCGCGCGGCGACTACTCCACCAATGCGGAAGTGCTCGAAGCCCTTGCGGGCGAGCACGAGATCGCCCGCCTCATCCTGCGCTACAGGGAGGTGCAGAAGCTGCGTTCCACCTATATCGACGGCATCCGCCCGCTCATCAGGAACGGCATCGTCCACACGACATACAACCAGACGATGACGACGACGGGGCGGCTCTCGAGCACCAACCCCAACCTGCAGAACATCCCCGTCCGCCGCGAGGAGGGCAGGGAGCTGAGAAAGCTGTTCATCGCCCGCGAGGGCAACGTGCTCATCGACGCCGACTACTCGCAGATCGAACTCAGGCTTTTAGCGCACTTCAGCGGTGCAAAGCACCTCAAGGAGGCGTACATGGCGGGCAGGGATATCCACGCCGCCACGGCATCCCTCATCTTTAAGACGCCGCTCGACGAGGTGACGCCCGAGCTTCGAAGGCGGGCAAAGGCAGTCAACTTCGGCATCATCTACGGCATCTCCGCCTACGGCCTTGCCAAGGACGTGGGCTGCACCGCGGGCGAGGCGCAGAGCTATATCGACGGCTATTTCGCGACCTACCCCGAGGTCAGGGAGTATATGGACGAGAACGTCAAAAGAGCACACGAGGACGGCTATGTAACGACCATCCTCGGCCGCAAGCGGTATATGCCCGAACTCAAGTCCGCAAACCGCGTGACGCGCTCCTTCGGCGAACGCGCCGCCATGAACATGCCCTTGCAGGGGAGCTCGGCGGACATCATCAAACTTGCGATGCTGGGCGTTGACCGCCGCCTCAAGCGCGAAGGGCTGAAGGCAAAGCTCGTTCTTCAAGTGCACGACGAGCTCATCCTCGACGCCCCGAAGGAAGAGGCGGACTATACCGCGAAGGTCCTCAAGGAGGAGATGGAGGGCGCGGTCTCCCTCAACGTGCCCCTCATTGCGGACGTCTCCATCGGCAGGAGCTGGTATGACACCAAGTAAATTCGCCGTCACGGGGGGCATCGGCAGCGGCAAGAGCGCGGTATGCAACATGCTGAAAAAACGCGGCTTCCCCGTCTTTTCCTGCGATCGGATCAACCGCGCACTGCTTGAGGACGCGGAATATTTAAAGGGCCTTGCCGCCCTCTTTCCCGCCTGCTTCCGAAAGGGCAAACTCGACAAGACGGCGCTTGCCGCCCTCGTCTTTTCGGATAAAACGGCGCTTGAAGCGCTCAACGGCTATGCCCATCCGCGCATCTATGAGCGGCTGAAGCGCGAAATGGACGCCATCAATGCACCCTGCTTTGCCGAAGTGCCCCTGCTCTTCGAGAGCGGCAAGAGTGATCTCTTCGACGGCACGATCGTCGTCCTGCGGGAAAGGGAGGCACGCATCCGTTCGGTCATCGAGCGGGACGGGCTCACGCGCGAAGGGGCGGAGGCGCGCATGAAGGGGCAGTTCGACTACGACGACCCCCTCCCCGACGGCTGCTTTATCATGCACAACGACGGCGACGAGAAGGCGCTCGAACGGGCCGTCGACGCGCTTCTTAGAACGCTCCGACAACATGATCTTCTATGAAAAACGGCAGGCATTGCAGCCTGCCGCACTTATTTTGCGTTGAAGATGACGTCCACGATGAGCGCCGCGAGCGCGGCGGGGTCGCCCGAACAGTCCTCTTCCAACCACTTCATCGAGACGTTATACAGCATCCCCGCATAGAGATAAGGAAGGTATTCGCTCTTGTCTGTATAGTCGCGCTCGAAAGTCTCCGCAAATTTTTTGTTGAGGAAATCGAGATAGAGGTCTGTAAGGTGCGCCCTTTTGAGCAGTTTGAAGGGCTCCTTATGCGCCTGAAAGGTCTTGAGCACATGGGAGACGATGAGGATATGGTCCTCACGGCAGCGCGGGTAGATGCGCTGGGAAAAGACGAACTCCCTCGTGTTGTGCTCGAAATAGTAGGCGATGACCTCCTCCTTGCTCTTGAAATAGCGGTAGAAGGTCGCCCGCCCCACGCCCGCCTTCTCGGCGATGTCCTTGACGCTGATCTTCTCGAATTGGTACTCGTTCATGAGCTTGAAGAGCGCCGTCACGATATAGTGCCGCGTATAGTCCTCGGGTGCATATTGCATGAGACACTTCTCCCCCTTGTGTTTATTCTGGACGACACAGCGCGCCGCACCGTCTCAACCCCTCTTTCGGGACTTGCCTTTTGCCGCCCATAAGGATATGATACACTTGTCTTACGAAGAAGTCAACCGAAACGCGCGTCGGCGCTTCTTCCAAAAAAATCAAGAGGTTAAAAGATATGTTTGAAAGAGATTTTGTGGCTTATGAGTACAAGACGGTATCGGTGAAGGCGAAAGATCAGGCGAAGACGATGGACGTCTACGAAGCGTTCGGCTGGGAGGTGACGTCGGCGGCGCAAACGCTGGACGGCCATGCCGTGCTCTCTTTAAAGAGAGACAGGAAGCAGCGGCACAGGACGGAGCTTACCAAGCTCGAGCGGCAGGCGGAGGATACGCTTGACGCTCTCCGAACGCTCGAGCGCTCCAAGACGCTGGGCGCTACGGTGTTCTCGAGCATCTTCGGGTGCATCGGCGCGCTCGTCTTAGGGGGCGGCATGGCGCTTGTTATGCAGGTCGGCGGCGTTCCCGCCATGGCGGGCGGCATCGTGCTGGGGCTCTTGGGCATCGTCATTTGTGCCGTCAATTATCCCATCTTTAAGAAGATGGCGGCAAAGAAGACCAAGTCGCTCCTGCCCGTCATCGACCAGACGGAGGAAAAGCTCGCCCTGCTCCTTGAAAAGGGCAACGACCTTCTCTCCGCAGAGCAGATTTAAGCGGGCGCACGGCTCTGCCGCCCGAAAGACGGCAGGCAAAAAGGGAACGCGGGATATGCGTTCCCTTTCGCATTTTCCGAACCTCCTTTCTTCGTTTGTCCAAAAGCAACTTTCAGCCGAGGGCGACGTCGAGCGCCATCATGAGAGCAAACCCCGCCATCGCGCCCCATGTACCGAAGTGAGGATGCTCGGAAAGATGTGCGTCGGGGATGAGGTCCTCGACGACGACGAAGATCATCGCCCCCGCCGCGAATGCCAAAAACCACGGCTGAGCGGCGGCGAGGTTTGCCGCGAGGAAGTACCCGACGACCGCAAACAGCGGTTCGACCGCGCCGCTTGCCGCGCCGTATAAAAACGCCTTCAAGCGGCTGCCCGTTGCCGACCGCATGGGAAGCGCGACCGCCGCACCCTCGAGCAAATTTTGGATGGCCATGCCGATCGCAAGCCCGAGCGCCGAGACGAACGCGCCGTACTCCCCCGCTGCCGCCGCCGCGCCGAACGCGAACCCCACGGCAAGCCCTTCGGGGATGTTGTGGATGGTCACGGCAAGAAAGAGCTTTGCAGGCTTTTTGAGATGGCTCTTCGGCCCCTCCTCCTCGTTCGTGCCCCAATGCAGATGCGGCACGAGCTTATCGATGAGCACGAGGAAGCCTCCGCCCAGCAAAAAGCCGAGGACGGCGGGCACAAAGCTCCAATCGCCCCACCCCTCACTTGCGCCGTCGATGGACGGGATGAGCAGCGACCATACGGACGCCGCGACCATCACGCCCGAGGCAAAGCCCAAAAACAGCGTGTTGAGCCGCTCCGACATCCCGCCGCGGAACGCGAACACGAGCGCCGCGCCCAGCGTCGTTGCGACAAAGATGATGGTAAATCCGATGACCGTCAGCGCCGTCAAGCCTTCACTCCCGAAATCCTGTACTCATAGACGAGGGAGCTGCCCTCGCCGCCGAAGGAGTACGGCCTTTCCCACACGCGGGAAAAGCCCCGCCTCTCGTAGAAGGTATAGCTTGCGTCGGTGTTGGTGAAGAGGCGGACACAGCCTGCCCCCTCGCCCTTGACGCGCGCAAAGAAGGCGTTCCACAGCGCCGTGCCGAGGCCCCTTCTGTAATTTTTCCGCGAACAGAGCGCCATGAGCTCGCAGTCGCAGGCAAGCGGCGCGTCTCTCCCCTCCTTGATCTGCAGATAGAATCGGGAAAACTGCTCCTTGAAGGCGGGAGAGAGCTTGTATCCTCCGAAGGCGAACTTGAAAAAGCAGCGCGCCCAGACGCCGTAGTGCGCCTTTGCTTCGCGGCGGGCGGCGAGAGCTTTGCTGAACGACTTGTTGTAGTGGCCGCTGATAAAGCCGACGACGATGCGGTCGCAGACGGCGACATATGTAAACGAACACTTTTCGATGAGCACCTCGGCGTAATCGCGCAAAAATGCCATGTCGCGCTCGGTCACGGGGCAATCGAAGAAGCTCTCGAGAAGGCACACCGCGCATGCGGCAAGGTCGCCCTCTTCGTACTTTCTCACCTGAAACATACTATTTCCTGCGCGAAAACAGCCCGCGCTTTTCGTAAGGGGCGCTCTGCATCTCCCCTACGCCGTAGCCCTTGGCGGCGATCGCCGCGCGCATCGCCTCGGGGTCTGCACCATCCTCGGCGATGACCACCGTCCGCCCCTTCATGTGGGAGGAAGTGACCTTTTTCACCCCCTCCACGCGGCGGACGACGTCGTTGACGTGCGTCTCGCACATGCCGCAGTGCATGCCTTCGACTTCGATGGTGATCTTCTGCATCTCTTACTTCGCGGCGTTTGCGCCGAGCGCACGGCAGGCTTCGAGCGCGTCGTCGTCGGGCGTATTGTTGCAGATGAGCCCCTCTTCGATCATCACGCCGCCCGCGGCCTCCACGCGCTCCTGCCAGATGCGCATCCATTCGCCGTCGCCCCAGTCATACGAGCCGAAGAGGCCCACTTTCTTGCCCGAGAGCGAGCTCTCAACAGACGAGAAGAAGGGCTCGAACTCGCTGTCCTCAAGCTCTTCCGAGCCCATTGCGGGGCAGCCGAAGAGGACGGCGTCGCTGTTTAAAACATCGGCAGAAGCGGCAGCAACAGGGAGAAGTTCGACCTCTGCGCCCGCGCCCTCCGCGCCTTCCTTGACGGCATTCGCCATTGCCTCCGTATTGCCCGTGCCCGACCAATACACGATTGAAACTTTCATAACATACCTCCTAAAAAATCATTTTACTATTTTGCAAAACGGCCGCGCCCGAACGCGCAGCGCGTTTTCACACAACGTTGAAGATCTGCGCCAAGCTCCTTCCCATGTCCATGTGGCGGCAGATGCAGGCAGAACAGCGGCGGAAGCGCTCGAACGTGCGCTTTGCCTCGTCGGCATTCTCGTACACCTTCCACGCGCCGCAGAAGAGGCAGCCCTCGGGGTCGTTGAGAAAGCCGCGCACATCGCAGAGGGGATAGCCGAGAAAGACGCCGATCTCGTGCGGGAAGTCCCCGCCCATGCGCCCCTGCAGCAGGCAGAGCGCCTCCTCGGCCGAGGCATACCGATAGCCGAACAGCATTAAAAACGCCCTGACGTCCGAACGCGCAAGGTATTCCTCCAGCCGTTCTTTATGATAGACGTAGACGAGCAGCCGCCCTCTTTCCTCGCGCAGCAGCCGAAAGCCGAACCCGCGGCGGGAGAAGCGCTCCAAAAGCGCCTGAAGGATGTCCTCCTCCCCCTTTTCGACATTGACGAGGCTGGCGATCTTGAGGCCCGCAAACGTGACGCCGCAGTGCCGCCCGATCGCATATTCCGTTCTGCTCATCCCATCTCCTTTGAAGTTCGCTATTGCGAACCTCTTGGCATGTAATAAGTTCGCCTATGCGAACTACTATCTATTATATACGGAAGGGCAACGTTTGTCAACCCTTCCGCACGCACTTTTTGCTTTATTTTTCAAATTTCGGCGTTGCCTTCCGTCTTTGCCCTTCGCTTTCTCTTGGGAGTGACCATCTCAAAGCTCATATCAAGGAGCTGTTTTACCTGTTCCATGGGAAGGGAGCCGTCCAGCCGCGCGGCCGCCCAATGCTCCTTGTTGAGATGGTAAGCGGGAAGATAGCCCTCCTGCGTCAGGAGCAGCGGGATGAGTTCCCGCTCGCACTTAAAGGCGAGGATATCCGTCTCCCCCTCCCCTTGAAGGCCGAGCCTGAAATTGGGCACATTCATGATGACGCCGTACCACTTGCCGCACGGGTGCCGCAGCACGGCGTATTCGGGGTCGCTCATCCAGAGGTATTCGGGTTCGGTGCCGTATTGTTCCGCGGCGTACTTTAATACGCTCTCGCGTGAAGTTTCTCCGTTCATTTTTCCTCTCCCTCTTTATATGAAAAAATCTGAACGTACCCGTTCAGATTTTTCCTGGTGCGGTCGACAGGAATTGAACCTGCATGGTGTTACCCACAAGATCCTTAGTCTTGCGCGTCTGCCAGTTCCGCCACGACCGCATATTTTGTTGTTCTTCCCTGCTCGGGAGCCGTCCTCGCTGACAGCTTTTATATCTTACAACATCCGAAACCAAAAGTCAAGTTTTAATACGGGAAAAATCCATAAATTTTTCGGAAAAAGGAGATTTTTTTCAGATAGCGCGCCGTCTCGGGATAGGGAATGTGAAAAAGCGTGCGGCCGTCCGAGGAATACCGCCCGTCTTTGAGCCATTCGCGTACCCTCCCCTCCCCCGCGTTGTATGCGGCAAGCGCCGTCTCCTCCTCAAATTCCTCCATAAGATAGCCAAGATACGCGCAGCCGAGCGTTACATTATACTCCCCTTCTTTGAGGCGCGCCGCATCGAACGAGATGCCCTCCCGCTCGCAGACAAACGCCGCCGTCGAAGGCAAAAGCTGCATGATGCCCACCGCGCCCGCGTCGCTTTCAGCGTCTTCCCGAAAGTTGCTCTCTGCCTTCATCACGGCATAGACGAGCGCCCCATCGAGCCCGCTTTCCCCGACGATATCCCGATACGGCCGCGGGAAGGCGGCAAAAAAGCTCAAGACCATGGCCGCAAGCAGCAGCAAGTGGGCAAACACGAAAAACAGGCGTTTCATCCTTTATAGTATGCCGGAAACGCCCGAAAAGAACAGCAAAAGAGCCGAGACGTCTCGGCTCTTTCTCTGCCCGCAAAACGCGGAAAATAAAGTTACTTTCTTGCAACGCCCGTTCTGATGGCAGCTGCCTTGACGGCGTTTGCGACCGCATCCTTGACGCGGGGATCGAAGGAATCGGGGATGATATAGTCGGGGCGGAGCTCGCTTTCGGGGATGACGGAAGCGATCGCCTCTGCCGCCGCGATCTTCATCTCATCGTTGATGTCGCTTGCGCGCACGTCGAGCGCACCGCGGAAGATGCCGGGGAACGCGAGAACGTTGTTGATCTGGTTGGGGAAGTCGCTGCGGCCGGTACCGACGATCTTCGCACCTGCGGCAAGGGCTTCGTCGGGCATGATCTCGGGCACGGGATTTGCCATCGCGAAGATGATGGGATCCTTTGCCATCGTGCGGACCATGTCTTGGGTGAGGCTGCCGGGAGCGGAGACGCCGATGAACACGTCTGCGCCCTTCACGATGTCTGCGAGCGAGCCCGCCTTCTTCTCGAGGTTGGAAATTTTCGCCATCTCCTCCTTGATGGGGTTGAGGCCGTCGCGCCCCTCGTAGATGGCGCCCTTTCTGTCGCAGAGGATGACCTTCTTGAGACCCTTGCTCATCAGAAGCTTGGTGATGGCGATGCCCGCCGCGCCCGAACCGTTGACGACGACGGAGATGTCCTCGATGTTCTTGCCCGCGAGCTTGAGCGCATTCAGCATGGCTGCCATCGTGACGACAGCGGTGCCGTGCTGGTCGTCGTGGAAGACGGGGATGTCGCAGATCTCCTTTAAGCGCTTCTCGATCTCGAAGCAGCGGGGCGCGGAGATGTCCTCGAGGTTGATGCCGCCGAAGCTCCCCGCAAGGAGAGCGACCGTCTTGACGATCTCATCGACGTCCTTCGAGCGGATGCAGAGCGGGAAGGCGTCCACATCGCCGAACGTCTTGAAGAGGGCGCACTTGCCCTCCATGACGGGCATGCCCGCTTCGGGACCGATGTCGCCGAGGCCGAGCACCGCCGTGCCGTCCGTGATGACGGCAACGAGGTTGGAGCGGCGGGTGTAGACGTAGGAAAGGTCGACGTCCTTGCTGATCTCGAGGCAGGGCTCGGCAACGCCGGGCGTGTAGGCGACGGCAAGTTCGTCGCGGTTGGTGATGGGAGCGCGGGTGACAACTTCGATCTTCCCCTCCCATTCACGGTGCTTTTGAAGTGCGTATTGCTTCTTATCCATAACAAAAACTCCTGTAAGTTATTCAGATGTTGAGGCTCTCCATGAAGGAGCGGATGCTGTCGGCAGACTTGTGAAGGGCTGCCATCTCTTCCTCGTTGAAGTTATAGGCGAGGTGATCCTGAATGCCGTCCTTTCCGATGATGCAGGGCACGCTGATGCAGACGTCGCTGATGCCGTAGTAGTTGTCGAGGCAGGACGTGACGGTGAGGATGCTCCCCCTGTCGTGCATGATGGTGCCGCACAGTTCTGCGACGATGGCGGCGATGGCAAAGTTGGTAACGCCCTTGCGCTTGATGACCTGTGCGCCCGAGCCGATGATATTGGTGACGAGCTCTTCCTTATTTAAGGAGATGCCGCGCATCCGCAGGTAGTCGTCGAGCTTCATGCTCGAGACGTGCACCGAGCTCCAGACGGCGAACTGGCTCTCGCCGTGCTCGCCCGCCATATAGCCGTGGATGTTGCGGATGTCCGCGGAGATGGAGCGGCTGAGAAGATACCGAAAACGCGCGCTGTCGAGCATGGTACCCGTACCGATGACCTTGCCCGCGGGAAGGCCCGTCTCCTTGCGGATGACGTAGGTGAGGATGTCGACGGGGTTGGAGACGACGACGATGACGCCGCCGTTGTAGTACTTCATGATGTTCTGGGCGATGTCGCGCGCGATGCCGATGTTCTTGCTGGCAAGGTCGAGGCGGGTCTCCCCGGGCTTTCTGCCGAGGCCCGCCGCGACGACGATGATGTCGCTGTCCTTGACGTCGGCATAGGTGCCGCTGTGGATGTTCATCATGCCCATCGTGATGAGGCCGTGGCTGATGTCCATTGCCTCGCCCTCTGCCTTCGCTGTGTTGACGTCGATGATGGCGAGCTCGGAGACGAGCCGCTGCGTCGCGATGGAGAACGCTGCCGTGGCGCCGACCATACCCGCGCCGATGATGCTGATCTTGGAATGTCTGCTCATATGTCTGTTACCTCAATAAATGTAGTTTGTTGTTTATCTTGCGTGCCATATGACACGGTTTGCCGAAATTGATTCCCCGTCCGCTTTTTCAAAGAGAAGCGTTGTAACGGAATCGGAGGCAAGCGCTGCGCTCTCGCCCAAAAAGCACACCTTCTTGGGATACGGGAAGGGATTGCGGAGCATGAGGGCGATCGTGCCGTCGGGGTTCTGCATGCCGAAGCAGTTGCCGCTCATGCGCCCGCCGATGCGCAGCACCTTCGCGCCCCTCTTCATGAACATAGACGCCTGCTTCAAGACGGCATGTTCATATTCGGGGCGGATATTGCCGTTCTCCGTCGTAAAGAGGCTGTTCTGCGTCCAGCCCCATGTGCTCTTGCCGCCGCGCGGAAGCACGGGGTTCCAATAGCAGTATGCGCTCACGCCGCCCGTGATGTAGTGCCGCATGAGCTCGAACACATAGCACGCATACTCCCATGTGTTGGCGCCGTCGCCGCACTCGTTCTCGCTCTGCATGTAGTCGAGCTCGGGATAGCTCTCCACGGCGGGGCGAAGGGAGAGCTTGCCCTCCCACTGATAGGCGACGCCCTTGATGTATTGGAGCGCGTCCTCATCGTCGAGGACGGCAGTCGTATAGTCGTTGTATTTGCTTCCGAACCCGCCCAAGGTGCCGCTGCCGTTGATGGTGCCAAGATACAGCTTGGTGGAAAGATCGCTCTTTGCGAGCGCGGGGCCGAGATAGTCCTTGATAAAGATACGCATCTCTTCCCCCGTCCAAAGACAGGTCGGGTAGTTGTTGTCGGACGCAAACTCGTTCTGCGGGGTGAGCACATCGATGTGCACACCCTCTTCTGCGTACGCGCGGAGATATTTGATGAGGTATTCCGCATACGCCGAAAGCACGTCCTTCTCCATGCGGATATGGCCGCCGCGAAAGTCTTTGTTGGTCTTCATCCACGCGGGCGGGCTCCACGGAGAGGCGAAGAACTTCGCTTCGGGGTTGCGGGCAAGCGCCTCCTTGGCAAAGCGCAGAACGTACTCTTTGTCGCGCTCGATGGAAAAGTCAGAAAGGGCAAAGTCGCCGTCCGTCTCATCATAGGAATACCAATCGAGGGCGAAGTCGTTGGCGCCGATGGGCAGGCGCAGGAAGTTTAAGTTCATGCGCTCGGGGAGAAAGAGCTCGTCGAGGACGGCAGAGGAAAGCGCCTCGGGGAGAAGGTCAAGCTCGTGAAGACACATCTCGTTGAGGCACACGCCGAAGCCCTGCCAGGTGACGGGGCGTTCGGAAGGGAGCAGAAAAAGTTCGCTCTCCTTGCATGTATCGCATGCAATTTCGCCGATGCCCGCTCCTTCGCGCGTCGTCGTGACCTGACGCAAAAGCCGCACTTTGTTCATTGGTAAAACCCCTTTCCCGCGAGAACGTCCGATTCTCGCCCATTCTAACAGCTATTATATCATATTCGCCGAAAAAAGCAAGAGGACGAGCGCACTTTTCTTGCACTCGCCCCCTCTTTTTTGCGTTCCGCCCCATTTGGGACTGCCATACGAACGCATATTTCGATGAATTTCTAAATATGTGGCCTTTCAGAACGCCCGCTTATTTCGATTTCAATCAAAATGAGCCGCTCTTGCTGCCACTGATCGTCAAGCCGCTAAGGATGCAATCGCTGTCAAAGGTGACAGTTGCGGTCAATGTCCATCGGAAGTACCAAATTCCGTCGCGACTAATGGAGAAGTCACCATTTTCATCGCAGGTTTCCGCTTTATCCTCGCCAGCATCTCCGGTATGTACCCTGAAATTGACGGAAATGGAGCAACTGCGATCGAGAAGTTCCGCAAAGTATGGCTCGCCCTTCAGACTGCCGGCAATCTCCACGCTCACCGATCCTGAGGATTTGTAGGAATACCCAATAAATCCTTTTCTTGAGCATTCATCAACTGCGATCTCCACTTTCCCCCAAAGGGCGTAGAGGGTGATATCCTGCCCGCCCTCGTAGGTGAGAGACTCGACCTTCTCCCATGCGCCGTTCTTCTGCCGCCACCAACCGAGGAAGGTGTATCCCTCTGCGGAAGGCACAGCGGGCATATGGCCTGTGACCGACGAAACGGCAACATTCTCACCAAATTCCATGCCGCCGTAGTCGAGCGTGATCGTATCGTAGTTCTCCAAGGCATAGAGGCGAAGCGTGTTTCCCTCCAGCACGGCCTCGTACCAGAGCGACTTGCCCTCAAGCGCGGGAAGAGCGGGCTTCATATCCCCTGCGCCGACGGTGAGCGTCTTTTGAAGCAGCCCGTTGATATAGTACTCGATCATGGTGCCGTAGGGGAGGTCGTACTCCAACTTAAAGCCGTCCGCAAGCACGTCCTCCGTCGTAAATTGTACGCGGTAAATGTTGGGCTTGTACTGCGCCGTGAACGTGAGCCCGCTCTGCACCCATTCAAGGGTATGCCCCTCTTTCTCTTCGAGTACGGGGAAATGTATGTTGGTGAGCACGGTCGTGCCGTTCACAAGCACGGGCTGCGTCTTCGACTCGCCGTTGTATTCGAGCGTGACTGTCGCTTCCGTGCCCTCAAGGTAGGTATTCCAGCCGTTTGTGTTGTTATTCTCCATGGCGGCATCCATGCCATTCGCAACAGTTTCGGAGAGCTTCCCATCGTATGCAATGGTATTCTCGTAGTCCTCTCCCCCATTCACCAAGCTGAGGTTTGCGTTGAGTTTCAGGAAGGAGAAGATCGAGGATTCGACGTTGAGTTTGGAGATCTGCCCGTTCCCTTCGATGAGATCAACAATGATATCCGAAAGAACACCGTCCGTGAGTGCCCCGCCGTTGAGCGTGAGCGTCCATTGATCGTTCGTAATCCCTTCCGCCGAGCCCGCCTTCGAGAAGTCATAGCCGCTTAAAAGATTCCCCGCCTGGGAGCCAAGGTCCTCCCCCGGCGTTCCACCCGTATCTTCGGAGTCGTCCGTCGGGATCTCAAAGCCAAGGTTGAGGATAAATTCAAGCTGGTCATACAGCGTTGCGCCGAACACGGAGAGCGGCATGGCGCGATAGAGCGTTGTTCCGGAGTCTGTCTCCGTCCGCTTGATATAGATCATATCCCCGCGAATGGAGATATCAACGGTGCTGTCTGCATTGATGATATCTGTCATGACCCATAATTTCCCATAAGAGATACGTGCATCAAGCCAAATATCCCCTTCGTCGGTAATGGACACCGCGAGCGCGTCGACGATGACCGTAACTCCGGGAATTTCGATGCCGAAAATGCTGAAGCCGAGGCTTGCCGATCCCTCTATCAGATAGGTCTCGTTGAGCGCATACCCGTCTCCAACCGTGTGCGTCGCCGTATTGGCAAGGGCGGTGAAGAGTTCCGCCATGCCGTCGAGCGCATAGCTCTGCCCTTGGGGAAGGGTGGGAACGGCGGGCGTGATGGTATCGTAGTTAAGCCCGAATGCAATGTCCGTGCCTGCAATGCCGAGCGAGACGGCCTTAAGATAGGGCTCACCCGCATCGTTCGTCAGCTTTTCAAGCGCGAGCGTGAGATCGCTCCCCAGCCCGAGCGCCCCGCCGCCGAGCGTTATAGAGAAGGTGTTCTCCCCCTTTACAAGGCCTGCGATGAGTTCCTCGGACGCACTCCCCTGCGCGCCGCCGAAGATCGAATCGAACACGCCGAAGAAGTCGAGGGTATCAAGAAGGCTGTCGCCGATGACGGAGAGCTGTTCTACGGTCGCCGCATCCACCCAATGGGAGACAAAGTACTCGTCGATAAAGCCGACATCCACACCCAGCAGCGGCAGCGCCGAGGCAATGAGGGGCATGAGCTCGCCCGCAGTCGCCGTCACAACGAGGGGATAGTACCCTTCTTCCCCTTGCTGCATGCGGCTTGCGGTGACGTAGAAGTCGAGCTCGTCGTCCCCATCGCCGTCCAGCACCCACGCCTCGAGATAGAGCGGAAGCTGCCCCTCCGTCGGCGCAACGTTGACGTTGAGATGCAGGTAGGTGTCCGCATGCACCGTGATGGTCTTATTCTCCGTATCGATCTCAACGGGGAATGTATCGCCGTGGTAGATCTGCGCCGTCACGGAAATACTGCCCGCCTCCGTTTGGATGGGAGAGAGCGTGAGTTTTACGCTGTTGCTCTTTAAGGTGTTCTCCGCCGCCGTGAGATAGTCTGCAAGCTCGTTGAGGTCCTCAACGCTGAGATAGGTGATTTCAGGCATCTGAACGGCGCCCTCGAACCAACCGAGGGAGAGGTCTGCCCCGAGGCTGAAGTCCTCGCCCGTGTATTCCGCATCCGCCCGCGCGATGCCGTCCTGCTCGTCCGCAAGGCGCAGGGTGAGCCCATTCCCGGTAAGCCCGAAGAGATAGCCGGGCGCCTCACAGAAGGTGATCCCGCTCAAGAGTTTTCCGATGTCGAGCGAGCCGAGGTCGAATGTCCCATCGCCCGTATTTCCGAGCGCACCCGAGAGCGCAGAGAGATCGGGAAGGGTGATGCCCGCCTTCTCCAAGAGCGGACGCACCTTGTCAATTACGCCGTTCAGCGTCTCAAGAAGCTCGGGGAACTCGTCATAGGGAAGCACGAGCCCGAGGCCGCCGTAGGCGATGCGAACGCGGGTCGTATCGGCCTCCAGATAGAAGTGATGATACCCGCCGCCCAAGGAAAGTTCGCCCTCCAAAGCGAGCGAGAAGCCGTTCTCCCAAGCGATCGTTCCCCTGGAGATATCGACGGGAAGGGTGAGCCCGCCCGCATCAAGGGAAATGCTGCCGCCGAAGGAGAGCGCCTGCGCCTCGGCGATCTGCAGCGCCTTGTCGATGACAGGCTGAAGATCCGCACATTCCTGCCCATGGTCGATCTCAAAGGCACTGCCCTTTTTGAGGGTCAGAGAGAGGTTGAGCGCCTTGCAGGATGCGGAGAGATAGTCCGCTCCGACATCAACCGCGATCTCCCCCGTGTGATACCCGATGCCGAGTGCGTTGAGAATGCTGTCTCCGTTCAGGAGCAGCGAGAGCACGCCGCCCGTCTCGCTCACTTCGGGAATGACCTCGGAAAAATCGAGGGCAAGAAGCGTTTTGAGAGAGTCGATGCTCCCCTCGCCCGCCAAGCCGTCCAGAGCGAAGCCCTCGCCCGCCGCGCCGTCCAAAGAGAGGGCGGAGGTAAGAAGGGGCAGAAGTTTTTCGGCGCTTGCACGGAAGGTGACGCCGTCCACGGTCACGAAGAGGTCCTCCCCCTCGTATTCCACTTTGATGAGCTTGCTGAACCCGCCCTCGGAGAGGGTGAGCTCCGCGCGCACGGCAACGGGGTCGGGCGCGAAATATACTTCGCCGCTGAGATTGAGCTCGCCGATGCCGAGGCTGATTTCCGCAAGGAAATACTTCGACGAGAAGATTTCGGCGATCGTTTCGGCATACGGCAAAATATTGATATATTCGTCCGCATTGATAACGGGCACTTCGCCTTGCGTGAGAGCAATCTCCGCGCCCAAAGCCGAGACGGCAAGTGAGCCGTCCGCAACGGCAAGGGAAACTTCGCCGAGGTCAAGACCGAAATCGAGGCCGAGAAGTTCGAGAAGCTCATCGCCCTTCACAACCGCGGAGAGGACGTTGTCCGCCTCCGTCATGGAAATGAGCGCGCCCAGATCGCCAGAGAGAATATTATTAAGCAGCTTATCAATATCGAGGTTGAGCTCGGGCGCTTGCATCTCGGGAAGTTCGATAAACTGCCCGATAAACGCAAGCGCTTCCTCGGCGTCGGCTTTGAGCTTGAGCCCATCCACGTTGAGCAGGACATACCCGTCCGCATACGCGAAGGAAATTTCCTTCTCCGCGCCATTTACCGTGAGCGCCAACTCACCCGCCAACTGCCCGTTCGCAAGCGAAATGTCCACCGCCCCGCTCACGGCAAAGCTGTCTGTCTCAAAGGAAATATCCGCACGGAGCGCCTCGCTGCTGAACAGAGAGACAAGCGAGTTTACATACGGGAGAATGTCGATGTATTCGTCCGCGTTGATAACGGGCACTTCCCCTTGCGTGAGAGCGATCTCCGCACCCAAAGCAGAGACGGACAAGCTGCCGTCCGAAACGGCGAGGGAAACATCTCCCAAATCGAGACCGAGGTCAAGGCCTAACAGTTCGAGAAGCTCATCGCCCTTCACAAGGACAGAGAGGACGTTTTCGCTCTCCGTCATCGAAATGAGCGTACCCAAATCACCCGAAAGAATGTTGTTAAGCAGCTTTTCAATGTCGAGGTTGAGCTCGGGCATCTCCATTGCGGGAAGCTCCACGAACTGCCCGATAAATTCGAGCGCTTCCTCGGCATTGGCCTTGAGCTTGAGCCCATCCACGTCGAGCAGAACATACCCCTCCGCATAGGCGAAGGAAATTTCCTTCTCCGCGCCATTTACCGTGAGCGCCAACTCACCCGCAATGGGCCCGCTCGTGAGCGGGATATCCAGCCCGCCCGCAACGGCAAACCCTTCGCCTGCGTAAACAATATCCGCCCGCAGCGCCTCGCTGCTGAACAGAGAGACAAGCGAATTTACATACGGGAGAATGTCGATGTATTCGTCCGCGTTGATAACGGGCACTTCGCCTTGCGTGAGAGCAATCTCCGCGCCCAAAGCCGAGACGGCAAGAGAGCCGTCCGAAACGGCGAGGGAAACTTCGCCCAAATCGAGACCGAGGTCAATGCCGAGAAGTTCGAAAAATTCATTCCCCTTCACAAGCACGGAAAGGACGTTGTCCGTCTCCGTCATGCTGATAAGCGTGCCCAAATCACCCGACAGAATATTATTAAGCAGCTTATCAATATCGAGGCTGAGCTCGGGAACGCTCATCTCGGGAAGTTCGATAAACTGCCCGATAAACGCAAGCGCTTCCTCGGCGCCAGCCTTCAGCTTGAGCCCATCCACGTCGAGCAGAACATACCCGTCCGCATACGCGAAGGAAATTTCCTTCTCCGCGCCATTTACCGTGAGCGCCAACTCACCCGCCAACTGCCCGTTCGCAAGCGAAATGTCCACCGCCCCGCTCACGGCAAAGCTGTCTGTCTCAAAGGAAATATCCGCACGGAGCGCCTCGCTGCTGAACAGAGAGACAAGCGAGTTTACATACGGGAGAATGTCGATGTATTCGTCCGCATTGATAACGGGCACTTCGCCCTGTGTGAGGGCGATCTCCGCACCCAAAGCCGAGACGGACAAGCTGCCGTCCGAAATGGCGAGGGAAACGTCGCCGAGGTCAAGACCGAAATCGAGGCCGAGAAGTTCGAGAAGCTCATCGCCCTTCACAAGGACAGAGAGGACGTTTTCGCTCTCCGTCATGGAAATGAGCGTGCCCAAATCACCCGAAAGGACGTTGTTAAGCAGCTTTTCAATATCGAGGCTGAGCTCGGGCATCTCCATTTCGGGAAGCTCAAGGAACTGTCCGATAAATTCGAGCGCTTCCTCGGCATTGGCCTTGACTTTGAGGCCGTCCACGTTGAGCAGGACACACTCGTCCGCATACGCGAAGGAAATTTCCTTCTCCACGCCATTTACCGTGAGCGCCAACTCACCCGCCAACTGCCCGTTCGCAAGCGAAATGTCCACCGCCCCGCTCACGGCAAAGCTGTCTGTCTCAAAGGAAATATCCGCACGGAGCGCCTCGCTGCTGAACAGAGAGACAAGCGAGTTTACATACGGGAGAATGTCGATGTATTCGTCCGCATTGATAACGGGCACTTCGCCCTGTGTGAGGGCGATCTCCGCACCCAAAGCCGAGACGGACAAGCTGCCGTCCGCAACGGCAAGGGAAACTTCGCCCAAATCGAGACCGAGGTCAAAGCCTAACAGTTCGAGAAGCTCATCGCCCTTCACAAGGACAGAGAGGACGTTTTCGCTCTCCGTCATGGAAATGAGCGTGCCTAAATCGCCAGAGAGAATATTGTTAAGCAGCTTTTCAATATCAAGGTTGAGCTCGGGCATCTCCATCTCGGGAAGTTCGATAAACTGCCCGATAAATTCGAGCGCTTCCTCGGCATTGGCCTTGAGCTTGAGCCCATCCACGTCGAGCAGAACATACCCGTCCGCATACGCGAAGGAAATTTCCTTCTCCGCACCGTTGACCGCAACTGCCAACTCGCCCGCAAGCTGCCCGTTCGCAAGCGAAATATCAATTGCCCCACTTATAGCGAACCCTTCTGCGGCGTAGGAAATATCGGCATGCAAAGCTTCGCCCGTCAGAAGGGAGGCAAGCGTCTCGATATGGGGCAAAAGGTCGGGATAGCTCCCCTTTTCGCTCTCGGGAAGCTCCGCGGGCGCGTTCTTCCCATAGGCAAGGGAAATGTCCGCCTCGATGCCCTCAAACGCAAAGTGCGTCGTAACAGTTTCAAGCGAGGCGTGCCCGTCCTCAAGTGCAAAGGCAAAGTCGACGGGAAGGGTCATGCCGCCCAAGGTGAGCGACGCAGAGAGAGATGCGCTCGTCTCGTCGTAGGTAAATTCGCCCTCGCCGAGCTGTGCAAGGAGCGCGTTGAGATCGAGGCCGCCCTCTTCCGCCGCAGCGGTGCCCTCGCCCGAGCCGCCCGTAACGGATTCCGCGCCGTCCAAAGCGCCCAAGACGTCCTTAAGCGCCAATTTCCCGCGGATGCCGCCCATGCGAAGGTACAGCTCCCCTTCCTCCAGCCAAAGCTGCATGGAGCCGAAGTCGGCGCTCAAAGAGATGCCCTCCGTCGTCATATCGCCCACATCGAGAAGCACAGCACCTTCAAGCGGCGTGCCGTTCACAGTAAGGGAGAGGTCGAAAATCGTCGGACCCTGCAAAACGGGTCCGAACGCCTCGCCGAGGCACCCCACCGCCGTGGGCTCCTTCTCTTCGGGGCCCGTCATCTCGCCGCCTAAATACTGTTTGAAGTAGCCCTCAAAGTCGGGGCTCTCCGAACGGGCGGTGCCATACTCATAAACCGTCGTAAAGACGGAGGAACAGTTGACGGAGATGCCCATCGTCGCCTTATAGGACTCTTCGACGGTGCTCGAGAGCACCTGCCAATTCTCGTCGAAGGTGTAGGTGACTTTGATGGACGTAAACTCAGGGAGTGCCGAAAGCCCGCCCGAAAAGACCATCTGATTGGCGTAGTGCGCGGGCGCCTTGTCCGTCGCAGGGTCTAAATAGTAGGTCTGCGAGTAGCTGCCGTCGTCGTTCTTTACGACTTCGTCGGCAGAGAGCAGCGTCTCCTCGTTGATGACATAGACGGAGAACTCCGTGGCTGGCAGGCCGTTCTTCTTTACGAAGTCGTCCAAATACATGTGCGCGTACGGCTCGCCCTGCTCCCATTCGGCGCTCATCATTTCGTCATAGGTAGAGGCATCGTAGGAAGAGCCCAGTCGCCATAAAACTTCCTCGCCCGCATAGCAGAACTGCCGCGCCGCCTTGACCATGGCGCTCTCGGTGATGTCCGCCACGATGAGCACGCCGTCCGAATACTGCTTGTAGGTACTCACCGCCTGTTCCATTAAGGAGGCGTCCGTTGTGCCGTGCATCTCGGAATACCAGCTCTCCTGCGCCTTGAAGACGGCGTTCATATAGGCGATATTCTCGAGCGCGGAGTGCATGTCGGGCGTGGATCCGTCCTCGGGCGCGGGTTCGCTGACCGTTTGGAAGCCTTCTTCGACGACGTTGGGCGCCGCTTCCTCGAAGAACTTGGGCACAAAGATGCCCGCACCCACGCCGAGCGCCACGACAGCCGCTCCGATGGCACCCAAACGGATCCAGAATTTTTTATTTTTTCCTTTGCTGTAAACCTCGGCGTTCTCCGCCGCACCTTGCTTTGCTCTCATAACTCTCCATGACGCTCATGGCGCCTGTCATAATTTCATATGACATTATCATACCCGAACTATGACAATTTGTCAACTGTGTGAAGCAAAAAATGGGAATTTTTTCACAAAAATTACCCGAGGGCGGCACTTTTAGCGCGCTCTCGGGTATAAATAATTCAAGACTTAGATGTCGTTCGCAGTGTATTAGATAGCGGCAGGCGTCATGCCTTTTGCAGCTGTTCGCGGTGCGCCTGCAGGGTATAGAGGCGGTAATATCTCCCCTTCCTTTCGAGAAGTTCGCGGTGGGTGCCCTCCTCGATGATCTCCCCGTGCGAGAGGACGATGATCTTGTCGGCATTGCGGATGGTCGAAAGGCGGTGCGCCACGATGAGCATGGTGCCGATGTTCATCATCTTTTCGAGGGAATCTTGGATGAGCACTTCCGTCTCCGTATCGATGTTGGCGGTCGCCTCGTCGAGGATCATGACGGAGGGTTTATGCACGATGGTGCGGGCAAAGGAGAGAAGCTGCCTCTGCCCCGCCGAGAAGTTGTTGCCGCGCTCTCTGACTTCCTCGTCGAGGCCCCTTTCGAGCTTGTTGATGAAGGAGGACGCATTCACATAGTCGCAGACGCGCATGATCTCGTCGTCGGGGATGTCGTCGCGCAGGACGATGTTGCTTCTTATCGTGCCCGAGAAGAGGAACACGTCCTGCAGCATCTGCCCGAAGTGACGGCGCAGCGAGGATATCTTGATGTGTTTGATGTCGATGCCGTCGATGAGGATGGCGCCCTTCTGGATGTCGTAGTTGCGGCAGATGAGCGAGAGAATGGTCGTCTTGCCCGAGCCCGTACTCCCCACGAACGCCACCGTATCGCGCGCGTTGATGTGGAAGGAGACCCCCTTTAATACCCACTCCCCGGGGATATACGAGAACCAAACGTCCTTGAATTCGATCTCCCCCCTGACTTCGGGCAGGTCGATGGCGCCCTCTTCGTCGACAACTTCGGGCTGCATATCGAACACCGTGAAGATCTTCTCCGCCGAGGCGAATGCCGACTGCAGCCAATTGAACTGCTCGGCAAGGCTTTGAATGGGGTTGAAGAACTTGGAGAGATACATGTAGAACGTGACGATGGTCGCGCTCGAAATGGCATTGCCTAAAAAGGACGCGCCGTCCAAATACCCCTTGCCGCCCAGATAAAGGAGGCAGAGAACGGAGGCGATGTAGAGCATATAGACGAGCGGGCGGAAGATGCCGAACACAAAGATCTGCTGGTGCTTTGCCGAGGCGAGCGTCCTGTTTTTCTTGTCGAACTCCTGTTTTTTGCGCTGTTCACGGTTGAAGATCTGCGTGATCTTCATGCCCGAGAGATTTTCCGAGAGGAAGGTGTTGATGTCCGTCGTGCCGTCCTTGACCTTGCGGTATGCCCGCCGCGAGAACTTGCGGAAGATGACCGTAAACAGCACGATGAAGGGCGCAAAGCACAGCACCATGAGGGTGAGCTCGAGGTTTAGGATGAACATCGCAACAAGCACGCCGAGCACCACGAACACATTCTTGATGAGGTTGACGAGGATGTTCGTGAACATCATGGAGATGGCGTTGGTATCGTTGGTGACGCGCGTGACGAGCTTGCCCACGGGGATGAGATTGAGCTGAGCGTGCGAGAGCCCCTCGATGTGCGAGAAGAGGTCCTCCCTCAGCGCGGAGAGGATGCGCTGGCCCGTCTTTTGCAGGGTAATCGTCTGCACATAGGTACTCACGAGCGAAATGGCGAGGATGCCCGCATACACGCCGACGAGCACGAAGAGCTCGGAAAGAGCAAACTCTCCGCTCACGATCTCCTCGATATACCCGATGAGAAGGGGCGAGGCGATATCGTACGCAATGGAGAACGCCATGCACAGCCCCGCGAAGAGGAAGCTCTTCCAATGCGGTTTGGTATAGACGAGCAGGCGGCGGACGATCTCCCCGTCCTTCATATTGCGGTCGAAGCCGATGGCCTCCTTCTTGTTCTTGATGAGGGCATAGGCGAGCGAAAAGACGATGGAAAAGAACCCGATGACGCCGCCCACGACGATGAGGGGATAGTATTCACGCATTGTTCTCCCCTCCCTCCTCCTCGAGCTTCTGCAGATCCACCATCTTCTTGTAGGCGGGGCAGCGCGCGACGAGCTCGTCGTGCGTGCCCACGTCGACGACGGCTCCGTCGTCGAGAAAGACGATCTTGTCCATGTCCTCCACCGTCGAAATGCGGTGCGCGATGAGGATGGTCGTCAGCCCCGCCCTGTTCCTTTTGAGGTTGCTCAAGATCTCCTGCTCCGTCTTGGTGTCGACGGCGGAGACGGAATCGTCCAAAATCAAAATTTTCGCCTGCTTCATGAGCGCGCGGGCGATGGAGATGCGCTGCTTCTGCCCGCCGGAGACGGTGACGCCGCGCTCCCCCAACACGGTCAAGTACTTGTCCTTGAAGTCGGCGATGTTGTCGTGCACGGCGGCAAGGCGGGCGGCTTCCTCCGCCGCCTCCGCTTCCGCGGCAGCCTCGCCCTCATAGGCAAAGGCGATGTTGTTCTCGATGGTGTCGCTGAATAAAAAGTTGTCCTGCGGGACGTACGCCGCCGCGGCGCGCACATCGTGAATGGGAATGGTATTCACATCATGCCCGTCCAGAAAGATGGTGCCGTCGGGCACGTTGTACGTCCTCAAGATGAGGTCGACGAGGGTCGTCTTGCCCGAACCCGTCTTGCCGACAAGCCCGACATTCTCCCCGGGCTCAATTTTGAAGGAGACATTGTGAAGGACGTCAAACTCGCCGCCCGGATAGCGGAAGGTGAGCCCGCGAAATTCGATGCCGCCCCTGAACTCCCGCACCTTCTCCACGTTCGGCGCGTCGACAACGTCCTGCTTGGCGTCCAAAAGCTCGCTCACGCGGTTCAAAGACGCCTTCCCGCGCGAAGTCATCTCGATGAGCTGGGAGACCGCCATCACCGGCCAGACCATCGCGGTGAAGTAGCCGATGTACTCGACGAGCTGCCCCGCATCAAATTCGCCCATATAGACGAGATATCCGCCGTAGCCCAGAATGATGCAGATGACGGACTCCACAAAGAGCGTCACCGTGATGTTTAAGAGCGTCGACGCCTTCGTATAGTCGACGTTGACCTTCTCGTTGTACTTGTTGAGGCGACGGAAAGCGAGGAGCTCCTTCGTCTCCTTGACGAACGCCTTGATGACGGCGATGCCCGAAAAGCTCTCCTGCGAGAAATCTGAAAGCTCGGAAAAGGCCGCCTGGCGCGTCTCCCACTTCCTCGTCATGTACTTGCCGACAATGATGCCGCTCGCAAGCAGCAGCGCCATCGGGATGAGGGAGAGCAGCGTGAGCGTCACATCCATCCGCCACATCTTGACGATGGTGAGGGCGCCCAAAAATGCCGCGTCGCACGCCATCATGATGCCCGAGCCGAAGCACTCCTGAATGGTCTCTAAGTCGTTGGTGAACAGCGACATGAGATTGCCCACCTTGTTCACCTGATAGTACTGCACGGAGAGGTCCTTGCAGTGGTCGAACATCCTGTCACGAATAGCGGTCTCCACGCGGATGCCCGTGCCGAAGAAGCAGATGCGCCATGCAAACCGCCCCACCACCAGCACAAGGATGATGACGATGAGCGGCAGGCAAATTTCGTCCAAAAGAAAGTTGAGGTCAAAGGGAACGAGCCCCGCCTCCGTCTCGACAAAGCCCGTATTCACGCCGTTGACGACCATGCGATAGAGCTCGGGCACTTCGAGCTGGAAGTAATCGACAAGGATGAGCGCAGCAAGCCCCAAGAGCAGCACCCAGCCGTACTTTATGTAATACCGATTGATGTATTTCCCGAAGATCATCGCCCGATCTCTCCCATTCCTAAAAGCATAAACGCCTCAAATTGTAGCACGAAAGCATGGGCTTGTCAATCGGCTTTTCGGAGCGATCAAAAGAAGTTTCCCCGCCGCCCCTCTCCCCCGAAAACCCCCGAACGAAAATAGATGACCCGACGCATGCGTCGGGCCAAAGGGGAAAAGATGAAGGATGGATGAGCTGTGTTGGCGTGCGGCCAAATTCGGGTATCAACCGAATCTGCCGTTGACGTAGTCCTCTGTGCGCTTGTCGTCGGGGGTGGTGAAGATCTTCTGCGTATCTGCCATCTCCACCATCTCGCCGAGCAGGAAGTATGCCGTGTAGTCGGCGATACGGAATGCCTGCTGCATGTTGTGCGTGACCATGATGACGGTGATCTCGTTCTTCAGCTCCTTGCAGAGCTCCTCGATCTTGCCCGTCGAAATGGGGTCGAGCGCCGAGGTGGGTTCGTCCATAAGCAGCACCTGGGGCTCGACGGCGAGCGCGCGTGCGATGCAGAGGCGCTGCTGCTGGCCGCCCGAGAGGCCGAGTGCGGACTTGTTGAGGCGGTCCTTGACCTCATCCCACATGGCTGCGCCGCGCAGGGACTTCTCGACGATGGCGTCGAGGTCGGCACGCTTCTTGATGCCGAAGGTGCGGGGGCCGTAGGCGATGTTGTCGTAGACGCTCATCGCAAGGGGGTTGGGGCGCTGGAACACCATGCCCACGTTCTTGCGGAGGCGGGCCAAATCAAGCCCGCGCTGATAGATGTTGGTATCCCCCACTTTGATCTCGCCCGTAATTTTGCAGCCGTCGACGAGGTCGTTCATGCGGTTGAGCGACTTCAAAAGCGTCGACTTGCCGCAGCCCGAGGGCCCGATGAGGGCGGTGAGCTTCTTGGTGGGGAACTCCATGTTGATGTTCTTGAGAGCCTGGAAGCTGCCGTAGAAGAGGTCCATGTTGTGGACGGAGACGGCAATATCTCCCATATCGAACTGTGCGAGGCCGTGCTTCTTCTCTGCCTTCTCCACCTCTTTGGAGGGCTCGGCGGTCGCTTCCGTTTTCTTGGATTTGAAGATCATTTTGCTTTACTCCGATTGAATAATTTCTGCGTGAGCGTGACAAGGATGTTGAGGATAATGACGAGGATCATGAGGACTGCCGCCGTTGCATAGCACTTGTCGATCTCGAGGCCTTCGCTCATGAACTTATACATCATGACGGCAAAGCTCGAACCTGCCGAGCCGTAGCCTTCCGGCATCGTCGAAACAGAACCTGCGGTATAGATGAGCGCCGCGCTCTCGCCGACGATACGGCCGATGGAGAGGATGACGGAAGTAACGATACCCGAGATGGCCTGGGGCAGCACGACGACGAAGATGGTCTTGAGTTTCCCCGCGCCGAGGGCATAACTTGCCTCACGCATACTGTCGGGGACTTCGGAAAGGCTCTGCTCGGTGCTCCTGATAACGGTGGGAAGGATGATGAGCGCGAGCGTCAGCGAACCGTTGATGAGGCTGTACCCCATGCCGCAGTAGGTGCCGAAGAAGATGGCGCCGAAGAGGCCGAACACGATGGAGGGAATGCCCGCGAGCGTATCGATGAAGAGACGGATGAGCTTGACGAGCTTGCTGCCGCGCTTTGCATACTCGTTGAGGAAGATGGCGGCGCCGATGCCTAAGGGCAGCGCGACGAGGAGCGCCATCAGGATGAGCATGCCCGTGGAAGCAAAGGCAGGGCTGAGCGTCGGATGCGCGTTGGCGCTCTCACCGAAGAGGAAATCGGCAGTGATATTGGGGATGCCGCGCACAAAGACGAAGACGATGATGAAGGCGAGCATGACCGCCACCAAAATAGCGATGATGTGCGAGAGGATCCAGAGGATATCCTGCACGCTCCCCGTCTTCTTGTAGTTGAGCTGCGCGAGCGTACTGTTCGTCTGCTTGAACTTACGCGAGAAGAACTTGTTGCCCGCGATGGAGTCGTTCTTCTTCACCGCCCAAAGGCAGAGGTTGATGATGAGGATGAAGATGAGAAGGACAAAGCCCGTCGCGATGAGCGCCTCGCGGTGAAGACCCGTCGAATAGCCGAATTCCAGCACGATGTTGGAAGTCAGCGAGCGGATGGGAAGGAAGAACCCCGTGGGATAGTTGACAAGGTTCCCCAGAAGCAGCTGGACTGCCATCGTCTCGCCCACCGCTCTGCCGATACCGAGGATGAGCGCCGCGATGATGCCGTTCTTGGCGGCGGGCAGGCACACCTTCCACACCGCCTGGTTCTTGGTGCAGCCGAGCGCCAGCGCACCCTCGTAATAATGCATGGGCACGTTTTCAAGGCTGTTCTTGACGAGCGAGGTGATCGTGGGCAGGATCATGATGCTGAGGACGAGCGTCGAAAGCAGGAGACCCAGCGAAGAGCCGACGTTGAAGAGATCGTCGAGAACGGGCTTTAAGGCGACGAGGCCGAAATAGCCGAAGATGAGGGACGGGATGCCCGCAAGCAGGTTGATGATCTGTTCATAGATCTTCTTCATCCAGATGGGGCAGTAATAAACCATATAGACTGCCGTGAAGATGGCGAGGATACCGCCAAGGAGCACGGAAAGAACGGTGAGCACCAGGCTCGAGACGATCATCGGCAGGATGCCGAAGATCTCATGCTTTGCCGACCAGATGCTTCCCGTCAGGAATTTGAAGAACCCGATCTCACGGAAAGCGGGGATGCTCGCCGCCAACAGATAGATGACGATGGCGAAGACCGCAAGAATGGAAAATGCCGCAAGGGCGATGAACACGCCCTTTGCGGTATTTTCTCTCACCGAAGCGAGATTTCCGTTGCGGACCGCCCCTTTTGTTGCAGTTGCAGCGTTTTGTGCCATAGAAAGCCTCGGTCGGATCAAAGGGTTTCGGAGATGTACCCTTCGTACTGCGCGATCCACTGGCCTGCGGGGCTCATGATGAAGTCGATGAACTCCTTTGCCGCAGCGGAAAGCGAATCTTCGCTCTTATAGACGATGTTGAAAGGTCTCGAAAGGGTATAAGTACCGTTCTTGACGTTCTCTGCCGTAGGTTCAACGCCTTCGAAGGTGACTGCCTTGACGGTATCGTCCAGCGAACCCATAGAGATGTAACCGATCGTGTTGCCGTTTTTATTGGCGGCGATGTTGCTCATCACCGTACCCGTGTTGTTGTTGATCTCGACGACGGCAGCAAACTGCGCCAGATCGCCGAGCTCCTTGCCCTCCGCGTTCTTGATGAGGCTGTCGAACGCGTCGCGCGTGCCCGAACCGTCCTCACGGGAGATGGCGTTGGTGATGGCGCCGATCGCCGTACCGTTTGCGTAAAGATCGTAAAGCTGTGCGCCCGTCACGTCCGTAAGGGAGCAGCTGTTGTTGACGACGAGCGCCACGCCGTCGAGGCAAATTTTCTTGGAAACGACGCCCGTTTCGGATTCTTTCAGATCGCGCGAAGCCATACCGAAATCATTCTTGCCCTGCTGTGCATCTGCAACGCCCGTACCGGAATCGCTCATCTGGATGGTGATCTCCACTTCGTCGTTGAGCACTTCGTAAACGGCCGCAAGCTTCTCCATCAAAGGGGTAACGGAAGAGGAACCCGAAATGTAAATTTCAGTCTTTTCGGTACTGCCACCGGGGTTATCCGTGCCGCCCTGATCGTCGCAGGCAGCGAACATCGCTGCACCCAAACCCATAACCGCCACGCATGCGAGGCACGTTACCTTCTTCATAGCCTTAGTCATAACTTGTTTCTCCTTAAAATTGATTTCTTTGTTTTGACACGCATATCATAACAAGGCGATGTAAAAAACTCCAGCTGTCTCGTGTAATAAAGTTGTAAAAAAACGCGGAATTTAAGATTTTTCGCGGCATTCTTCTTCTGATTTTCGGGTTTTTCGGAGGAGAATTTGTAAAATGTGAAAAAAGGACCGCATTTTTGCAGTCCTTTTCAAAAAATGTGCTGTTTTTCCCTATTAAATTTCCCACGGGGCGGTATTGCGGTAGGTGCAGAAACGGAGCGTATAGCCGTTGTCAAGGACGGGCTCCCCCTCTTTTGCAAGCTGAAAGCCCTCCGCCTCGTCCAAATTCGGCACAAAGGTGTCCGCTCCCCCATCCGCCGCCACTTTAGTGACGAGCACTTCCTCGCAGTAAGGCAGCAGCGCGCGGTACACGCTCTCTCCCCCGATGACGAATACGTCCTCTGCGGGGTAATTTTTGAGAAGGGCGAGAAGTTCTTGCATGTTCTTCGCCCCCACCGTGCCCTCCTTGGGATCCTTTGTGGAAAGCACGATATTCACCCGCCCCTTTAAGGGCGCGCCGTTCGGGAAGGAGTCCAAAGTCTTTCTCCCCATCACGACGATTTTGCCCTTCGTCGTCTCGCGGAAGAACTTCATATCTAAGGGGAGGGAGAATAAGAGCCCCCCGTTCTTCCCGATGCCCCACTTTTCGTCGGCACAGAATATAGCTCTCATATCGCCACCGGGATCTTGGTATCGAGCTTCGAATACTCGTACCCCTCGAGGCGGAAGCTGTCCACCGTGAAGTCATAAAAGTTTGTAATGCTCTCGTCGACAACGAGCCTCGGCGCGGGCTTGGGTTCGTTCTTTACGATCTCCTCCACGATGGGAAGGTGCCTGTCATAGAGGTGCGCATCTGCAATGACGTGCACAAGCTCGCCCGCCTTGAGCCCGCTCACCTGCGCGAACATGATGAGAAGGACGGCGTACTGCACGACGTTCCAGTTGTTGGCGGTGAGCATGTCGTTGGAGCGCTGGTTGAGGATGCCGTTGAGCGTATCGCCCGAGACGTTGAAGGTCATCGAGTACGCGCAAGGGTAGAGGTGCATCTCGTGAAGGTCCTGAAAGTTATATAAATTGGTCAGGATGCGCCGCGAGGCGGGGTTGTGCTTGAGGTCAAAAAGGACCCTGTCGACCTGGTCGAACTCCCCTTCCTTATAGACGGCCTTCTGCGCGAGCTGATAGCCGTACGCCTTGCCGATACTGCCCGTCTCGTCCGCCCAGCTATCCCAGATGTGGGAGTTTAAGTCATGAATGTTGTTGCTCTTCTTCTGCCAGATCCAGAGGATCTCGTCGATGCAAGACTTGAACGCCGTGCGGCGGATGGTGAGGATGGGAAATTCCTCCTGGAGATTATAGCGGTTGACGATGCCGAACTTCTTAACGGTGTGAGCGGGCGTGCCGTCCTCCCAGTGCGGGCGCACTTGAAGGTTGGTGTCCCACACGCCGTTTTGCATGATGTCCTTGCAGTTTTCAATGAAGATGGTATCCGCCCTGCTCATGCTTCCTCCCGTGCTGCCAAAATGCGCGCCGTCGCCTCTTCTTTCCCGAGAATGTGCAGGATCGTCCACAGATCGGGGGTGTTTGCCTTGCCCGTGACGGCAATGCGCAGCACCTCGGCAACGTCGGCAACGCTGCCCTTATAAGCGGCGGGGTCTGCCTTGTATGCCTTCATTTCGGCCGCGAAGCCGTTTGCGGAAGCCACTTCCTTGAGCTTTGCAAACCAACCTTGCGAGTCGTCTGCGTGGTCGTAAGTTTTAAGATAGCTCTCTAAAAGTGCCTTCCTGTCCTCGGGGGAGACGCGGTAACTTTCGTGGCTCTCAGGGCGGGCAAAGAAGTAGGAAATAAGCTCCATCGCCTGCGAGGCCGTCTTGAAGTCCTTTCTGCGCTTCTTGCCCGTCGTGCCCATGCAGAGGGTGAGCACGCTCTTCATATAGTCCATATCGTCGAAATACGCCTTCTGTGCATCCGTGCCGTACTCCATGGCCCATTCCTTGAGGAAGGCTGCCATCTCCTCTTCGGAGAGGCGGGCAAACTCGTCCGCAGAGATGTCGTTGAGTTTGTCGAGATCGAACAGCGTGCCGCTCTTGCTCATCTTGGACGCGGAGAAACGGAAGCTCTCGAGCGGCGCGTCGGGGTTCTTTCTGTACCACTCCTCGAAGTTGGAATTGAGGAGCGTCAGCATATACACCTTGACGGCGCGGGCGAAGTACCCCTCCTTGCGGTAAAATTCGAGGGAGAGTTCGGGATCCTTGCGCTTAGAGAGCTTTCTGCGCGTTTCGCCGTCCTGCTTCATGAGCGAGCAGTTGTGCCCGTAGCGGGGGCGGCGGAAGCCCAACACATCGAAGAGCTCCAAATGAATGGGAAGGGATGCAAGCCATTCCTCGCCGCGGATGACGAGCGTGGTGCGCATGAAGTGATCGTCGATGGCGTGCGCGAAGTGATAGGTCGGGATGCCGTCGCTCTTTAAGATGACGACGTCCTGGTCGTTCTCCGTCACCGTGATGTCGCCCTTGATCTCGTCATGGAAGGTGAGCTTATGCTCGGGGTCTCCCATCGACTTCAAGCGGATGACATACGGCTTGCCCGCATCGAGGTTGGCATAAATTTCCTCTTCCGAAAGGTTGCGGCACTTGGCGTACTCGCCGTAATAGCCCGTGATCTTCTTCTCGGCGACCTGTCTCTCGCGGAGCGCCGCAAGCTCCTCCTCGGTGCAGAAGCAGGGGTAAGCCCTGCCGCGGGCGATGAGGTCCTTGACGAACGCGCGGTAGATGTCGGCGCGCTGGCGCTGATAGTAAGGCCCGTACTTATTTTCCCCTTCGATCTCGGCGCCCTCGTCGAAACGGATGTCGAAGTAGCGCAGCGCGTTCTTTACGGCCTCCACCGCCCCTTCCACCTTGCGTTTCTCGTCGGTGTCCTCGATGCGAAGATACAGCACACCGCCGCTCTGATGGGCGATGCGCTCGTTGGCGATGGCAACAAACAGGTTGCCGAGGTGAATGAACCCCGTCGGCGAGGGGGCAAGGCGGGTGACTTCCGCCCCCTTGGGGAGGTCACGCGGAGGATAGAGTTCCTCAAAGTTAGAAAGTTCGGGATAGTTCCCGGGGAGCAGGCGCTCCGCAAGTGCTTTATAGTCCATATTCAAACCTCTTGAAAGATGCTCGTAAAGTAACCTGACTCAGAGATGGGCTCCTTGCCCATGAGCAGGTGGCAGGTATCGCCGATGCGCTCGGCGCGGAAGTACGCCTCGTCCGAGACGCGTTCCTCGGTATTGAGGACGGTGACGGACGTGGGCGGTAAGATAAGCCCGTGCAACAGCGCCTCGGCGGGCAGGTTGAGAAGGTGAGAAAGAAACATCATGCTCACGCCGAAGTGGCAGAAGATGACGACCGTCTTGTCGCTGTGCTCCTTCACCCGATACATGCGCCCGTCGCGGACATAGCCGTACTTTGCAATGAGCGCATCGAGCTCGCGCGCGACCCTTTTGTAATGTTCGCGGACGGGAGCCATCTCTTTCCGCTCGATCCATTGATTCTCGACGAAGTTGTCGTCGTATTTCGTCCATTCGGATGGGTAGTAATCCCACACGATGCGCTCTCCCCCCTTGCCGTCTGGCACGAGATAGGCAAACTCCTGCGCCCAATCGAGGACTTCCGCCTGCTTCCCCCAATTTTTGAGGGAGGGCTCCGCCGTCGCCCGCGCCCTGCCGAGGGGGGAAGTATAGACGTCGTCCACCTTCCAATGTTTGGTGCGCTCGGCAAGCAGCGCCGCCTCCCGCCGCCCCTTGGGGGTGACGGTATTGTGTTCGTAATCGGGATCGCCGTGGCGAATGAGGATAAGCCGCATATATACCTCTTTATAGTAATTCGAGGGTCTCGGGAGCGATCTCCGCGAGCCCGTTTTCAATGTCGTGCACCATGGAGACGGCGCTCTCGAGCATGGGCGTCTCCACCCCCAGCCGCGCCCCTTCGACGACCGCCGCACCCGCAACATAGTCAATATCCGTGCGCCGCCCCGCCTCCAAGTCCTTGAGCATGCCCGAGCGGATGCCCGCATATTTCTTCATCGCAACGGGCAAAATGAGGGAGGCAAACGGGCCGTTTAAGAGCCTCATCACGTCGTGCCCGCCCACGGGGAGCTTCTTGCACCCCGCAGCCTTCGCAACGGCGACGACCTCTTTGACAAGGGCGAGCGCAAGCTTCTTGTGGTGCGAGGCAAGCTCCCCGAAGGTGAGCCCGGAGATGACGGAGAGCGTCGAAAACGCCGCATTGACGGCGAGCTTCGCGTATCTTATTTCATTGAGTTCCCCCACCGTCACCTCGCCTGTCCTTTTGAGAAGGTCGGCAAGTTCTTGGAGCCGTTTGCCCCTGCCGAACGCGCCGAGGGCATAGCGGAAGCCGCCGCCCGTCATCTGAATGTGCCCGGGCGAAGTCCGTTCCGCGCCCCACGAGAGCGCACAGCCGTACACCCTCTCTTCGCCGAACACTTCCGCAAGCGCCCGCTCGGGAAGGCCGTTCTGCACGCTTACAAGCGCGCCGTCTTCCTTTAAGAAGGGAAGAAGATACTGCGCCGCCTCGCGGTTGCCCCTCTGACGGATGGCGAGGAAAATGAGATCGTACTTTCCCGCCATCTCTTCGGGAAGGACGGCGGTGACGGGCACCCTCATATTGACGGAGCCTTGCAGCACTGCCCCCTCCGAGCGGAGCGCCGAGACATGCGCCGCATTGCGGGAGACGAGCTCGACTTCAACGCCCGCCTTTGCAAGCGCCGCGCCGAGGCTTGTGCCCATCGCCCCCGCGCCGTAAATGCACGCCCTCACAGCTTGAACCCCGCGGCAGAAGCGATCGCCTCCACCGTCTCGTCGATATTTTTATTGTCGCAGGAGACCGTGATGTCCGCATACTGTTCATAGAGCGGACGCCGCTCTTCGTGCAGCCCCTTCACATCTTTGATATTCCCGCGCATGACGACGCCCCTTTTTGCAAGGCTGGGAATGCGCCGTTCGACTTCCGCGGGGCCGAGCTGAAGATAGACGACGGTGCCGATGCTCTTCAAATGCTGCATGGCGCGGTCGGAATAGACGACGCTGCCGCCCGTCGCAATGACGCAGTGCGTCGCCATGATGCCGGCATTCACACGCTCTTCAACGGCGATAAAGCCGTCCACCCCCTTCTCTTCGATGATCTCGGAGAGCTTCTTGCCCTCCTCGCCCTGAATGATGAGGTCGCAGTCGATAAAGCCGTAGCCGATGCGCTTGGCGAGCAATACCCCCGCCGTGCTCTTGCCCGAAGAGGGCATGCCGATGAGTACCAAGTTATCCATGCGCTTATTATAATAAATTTGCCCGCCTTTGTAAAGCGGAAAACGCAAAAAGCCACGCTCGGAATTGTTCAAAAAGTGAATTATGTTTCCCTCTTGACAAAATTCCGAAGCTGTGCTATACTATAGGCGAGAAATTTATTTGGAGGTATCTCATGAAACGCAAAGCTGCACTTATTACCACCCTTCTTCTCTCGCTCGTGATGCTGTTTGCACTCACCGCCTGCAGCAGCTACGGCTCCATCAAGAAGGCCTATGAGGAAGCGGGGTACACCGAGAGCGAAACGCTCCAGGAGTATCAGGACAAAGTCGTGGAAGCCCTCGGCGAAGAGAACGCGGACTACGAAAACTCCTGCACCGTGCACTTCTTCAGCAAGATGGACGGCCTTCTCGACATGGGCGTTGCCATCGTCCTCGAATTCCACTCCACCAAAAAGCTCGAGGAAATGGTCGCAAACAGCGCGACCTTCAAGGGCGTCTACGAAGACGCGCAGAAGAGCGACTGGGTCAAGGAAAACTGCGTGCTCATCTTTGCCTTCGGCACCGACGCTGCGAGCACGTTCATCAACGCATAAAGCAAAGCCATCCTTCCCCTCCCCTTCGCGGGAGGGAAAATTTTTGTAAAATCGGGGGAAACCTCCCGAAAAAAAGTTGTGTTTTCGGGCGCGATGTGCTATACTCCTTTGTGACTATGCACGGAAAGGAAATTACCTTATGAACTATTTGAGCTACCTTGTCAATCTGCTTGCACCCGCAAGTTCGGACGCTGCATATGCGACCTACCGCATCGTCAGCGCCGTCTTTATCATCCTCATGTTCGTGGCGGCCCTCGCCGCGATCGTCCTCGTCCTTCTCCAGCCCGGCAACTCGCAGGGCATCGACGCCCTCGGCGGCTCGAGCGAGACCTTCTTCGGCAAGAATAAAGGAAAGTCGACGGAAGCCGTCTTAAAGCGCTGGACGATCATCTGCCTGTGCGTCTTGGCAGTGCTCGCCGTCATCTTCTTTATCTTGCAGATCGACGCGATCTGGACGGCGTAAAACGCGCATTATCAACCAAACGAGGGCGGCTTCGGCTGCCCTGTTTTGTTAGTTTCCCCTTGTAAGGGAGGTCACTTTTGAACGCAAAACAATCGATACTTCAAAAAATCAAGGACGGCACCTTCGCCCTTCTCACCGACAGCGAGATCGCAAAGCGCTTAAAGCTCGGCAAAAAGGAGAGCCTCGGCCTTCGCGACATTCTTCGCTCGCTGGTAAGAGAGGGCGAACTGCTCTCCGACAGCCGCTTCCGCTACGGCACCGCCGAGCAGTTCGGGGCAAAACGGGGCACCTTCTCGGGCAATGAGCGCGGCTTCGGCTTCTTTATGCCCGAGGACGGCGGCGAGGACTTCTTCATCCCCCGCCGCGCCGTCAAAAACGCCCTCCACGGCGACACGGTACTGTGCATCCCCGTGCGCGGCCGCTCGGACGACGAAGGCGAAATACTCGCCGTCATCCAAAGAGGCTATACGGAGCTCGTCGGCACCTTCCGAAAGGAGGGCAAGACGGGTTATCTCCACCCCGACGAAAGAAAGTACACGCAGGATGTGCTCGTCCTCCCCGGCAAGAATAAAAACTGCCCCTCGGGGAGCAAGGCGGTCGTCAAAATTACGTCCTACCGCCCCGACAACACCCCCGTGGGCGAAATTACCGAAGTGCTCGGCGAAAAGGGCGACTTCTTCACGGAAGAGCTCTCCCTCATCCGCGCCCATCACCTCTACGAAGAATTTCCCAAGGACGTTTTGGAGGAAGCCAAAAAGCAGGAAGACCGCTTCTTCGACGAAAAGGACCTTCGGAGCCGCCTCGATCTTCGAAGCGAGCTCATCATCACCATCGACGGCGAGGACACGCGCGACATCGACGACGCCATCTCCATCTCGGAAAAGGACGGCATCTTCTCGCTCGGCGTGCACATCGCCGACGTCAGCCACTATGTGACGCGGAACAGCATCCTCGACAAGGAGGCATTCAAGCGCGGCACGAGCGTCTACTTCCCCGACCGCGTTCTCCCCATGCTCCCCCCTGCCCTCTCCAACGGCATCTGCTCGCTCAACGAGGGCGTCGAGCGCCTCACCCTCTCCTGCCTCATGGAAGTGGACCGAAGCGGCAAAGTTGTAAATGGCCGCGTTGCACCCTCCGTCATCCGCTCCCGCCACCGCATGACCTATCATGAGGTGACGAAACTCTACGAGCGCGACGAGGAGACGGTAAAGAAGTACCCCGATCTTGTCGAAATGGTGGATACGGCGGTGCGCCTCACGAAAATTCTGAAGGACGCGCGCTCTGCAAAGGGCGGCGTTGCGATGGACCTCAAGGAGGCGAAGATCCTCTATGTGAACGGGGAAATTATCATTCCCGAGTACGAGCGCACCATCTCGCACGAGCTCATCGAGCAGTTCATGGTGCTCGCCAACGAGACGGTCGCCTCCCTTATGACGGAAAAGAAGATGCCCTTCGTGTACCGCGTGCACGAGAGCCCCTCCGAAGAGAAGGCGAAGGACTTTGCAAAATTCCTCACCGAGGCGGGCGTCTCCGTCAAATTCAACCCCGCCAAGGTGACGCCCTTTGACTATCAGGAGCTTTTAAAGTCGCTCGAGGGCGATGCGCTCTATCCCCTCGTCAACCGCGTCATGCTGCGCTCCATGATGAAGGCGAAGTATTCGGCGGAAAATCTGGGGCACTTCGGCCTCGCTTCCGAGTGCTACTGCCACTTCACTTCCCCCATCCGCCGCTATCCCGATTTGTGCATTCACCGCATCATCAAGGAGAGCCTCACTCGCCCCGAAGAGACCAAAGAAAAATATAAAAACTTCGTCGTCGAGGCCGCCTTCCGCTCCTCCGAGTGCGAAAAGAACGCGACGGAGGCGGAGCGCGACGTGGATGCCCTCTACACCGTTGCCTACATGCAGGACAAGATCGGCGAGACGTACGAGGCGACCGTCTCGGGCGTCACATCCTTCGGCCTCTTTGCCGAGCTCGACAACACCATCGAGGGCCTTCTCCCCCTCGAGACGCTCCCCGACGACTACTATGAATTTGTGGAAGAGCGCTTCCAGCTGCGCGGCACGCGGCAGAGCTTCCGCCTCGGCGAGAGGCTTTTAGTCGAAGTCGTGGGCGTCGACTGGGGCATGCGAAGGACGCAGTTCCGCCTCCTTCAAAAACTCGACGAGGCATAACCATGAAGATCGTTGCAGTCAACAAATCGGCGTCCTTTGAGTACTTTATCGAGGAAAAATTCGAGGCGGGCATCGTGCTCGAGGGCGCGGAAGTCAAGTCGCTCCGCCTCGGAAAGTGCTCACTCTCCGAGAGCTTCTGCCTCGTCGAGCGCGGGCAAGTCTACCTCAAGAATATGCACATCGCCCTCTACGACAAGAGCGGCGCCTTCTCGACGCGCGACAGCCGCAAGGACAGAAAACTGCTTCTCCATCGGCAGGAGATCGCAAAAATTGCAGGAAAGGTGAATAAATCGGGCTATACGCTCGTTCCGCTCAAAATTTATTTTAAGGATGCGCTCGTCAAGGCGGAGATCGCCCTCTGCCGCGGCAAGCATACCTACGACAAAAAACGCTCGCTTGCGGAGCGCGATCAAAAGCGCGCCGCCGACCGCGAAGCCAAAGAATATATGCAGTAAAATTTCCAAAATTTTCGAGGTGATAGTATGAGTGATTTCCAGCGCGACACCCTCTGCGTCCAGGCGGGCTATACCCCCAAGACGGGCGAGAGCCGCATCCCCCAGATCTGCCAGAGCACGACCTTCTTCTACGGCGACACGCAGCAGATGGCGGATTTGTTCGACCTCAAGGCGGAGGGCTTCTTCTACACCCGCCTTGCAAACCCCACCGTCGAAGCGCTCGAAAAGCGCGTTGCGGCGCTCGAAGGGGGCGCGTACGGCATCGGCTGCGCTTCGGGCATGTCTGCGATCTTACTGACCGCGATGACGCTCTGCCGCGCGGGCGACAACATCGTCTGTGCGAGCGAAGTGTACGGCGGCACCTTCAACCTCTTCGGCACGACGCTCCCCAAGCTCGGCGTCGAATGCAGGATGTTCGACGTCGACGACCCCAAAGAAAAGATCGCTTCCCTCGTCGACGACAAGACGAGATTTATCTACGCGGAGACGGTCGCAAACCCCGTCGTTGCCGTGCTCGACTTTGAAAAGCTCTCCACGATCGCCAAAGAGAACAAGCTCTTATTCATCGTCGACAACACGCTCGCAACGCCCATCCTCTGCCGCCCGGGCGAGCTCGGCGCCAACATCGTCATCCACTCCACGAGCAAATATATCGACGGGCATGCGGCGGCGCTCGGCGGCATGATCGTGGATATCGCCAACTTCGACTATAAGGGCAATGCGCGCTATCCCGACTTCAACACGCCCGACGAGAGCTATCACGGCCTTGTGTATGCGGACGAGAAAGTCCCCTTCGGTACCAAGTGCCGCGCGCAGATGATCCGCGATACGGGCGCCATCATGAGCCCCCAGAACGCCTTTCTGACCTATCTCGGCTGCGACACGCTCGCTCTCCGCATGGAGCGCCACTGCTCCAACGCCAGGAAGGTCGCCGCCTTCCTCAACAGCCATCCCAAGATCGAATGGGTGCGCCATCCCTCTCTGGAGCACGACCGCTATCACGCCCTCGCTAAGAAGTACCTGCCCATGGGCACGGGCGGCATGATGAGCTTCGGCATCAAGGGCGACGCGCACGACTGCGCCCGCTTCATGGAGCACTTGAAGCTCATCACGCAGGAGACGCACGTCGCGGACGTGAGGAGCTGCGTGCTGCACCCCGCTTCGACGACGCACCGCCAGCTCTCGGACGAAGACCTCAAAAAGGCGGGCATCCCCGCAAATCTCGTCCGTCTCTCCGTCGGCATCGAGAACCCCGACGACATCATCGCCGACTTAACGCAGGCGCTCGCCGAGGTCTGAATATGCCCATCGTCATCGACCGCAACATCCCCGCCTATTCGGTACTTCAAGGCGAACGCATCTTCGTGATGGACAAGGAGCGCGCGACCTCGCAGGACATCCGTCCCATCGAGATCGCTATCCTCAACCTGATGCCCACCAAGAAGGAGACGGAGACGCAGTTCATGCGGCTGCTGTCCAACTCCCCCCTGCAGGTGAACATCACCCTCATCCACACGGAGAGCTACCGCTCCAAAAACACCGAGGCGGAATACCTCGAACGCTTCTATCAGCCCTTCGAGCGCGTGAAGGAGAGACACTTCGACGGCATGATCGTCACGGGCGCGCCCGTGGAGGACATGGAGTTCAAGGACGTCGCCTATTGGGACGAGCTCACCAAGCTCTTCGACTTTACGCGCACCAACGTCACCTCCACCATCTTCATCTGCTGGGGGGCGATGGCGGCGCTCAACTACTTCTACGGCATCCCCAAGTACCCGCTTCCCCGCAAGCTCTTCGGCGTGTTTACGCACAGGCGGGAGGACGCAGAGCCCGATCCCCTGATGCGGGGCATTTCGGACGAGTTCCACGTCTGCCACTCCCGCCACTCCACCGTGCGCGCGAGCGATTTAAGAAGGGAGCCGCAGCTCAAGGTGCTTGCCTCCTCCCACCGCGCGGGCGCTGCCATTGCGAGCAACCTCTCGCACTCCGAAGTGTACGTCCTCGGGCACATGGAATACGACCGCAACACGCTGCAGAAGGAGTACGAGCGCGACCTTCAAAAGGGCCTCCCCATCGAAAAGCCCTTCAACTACTTTAACGACGCGGGCGGCATCAAGATGAACTGGTCCTCGACCGCCAACCTCTTCTACAACAATTGGCTCAACTTCGTCTATCAGACGACGCCCTACCGCCTCAACTAAAGTTTAATATGGAGCCGCCCCGAGGCAACAGCTTCGGGGCGGTGAAATTTAAGGCGCGCGCCGCGGAAATTTTCCGCGGCGCGCGCCCTTCCCGAATACAAACGCGTCATCCCGCCGCAACGGTAGATATGAGCGCGTCGGCACTTTCAAACGTTCGCCCCTTATCGCGGGCAAGCAGCAGGCACATCTCAAGGACGCGCCGCACATGCGCTTCCTCGACGCCGAATGCCCCCGCAAGTTCGTGCGCCGTGGGAGCGCGCCCCGTCGCAAGGAGCATCCGCGCCCCTTCCAGAAGGTAACAAAATCCCTTCAAGTGCGGGCGAATGCCGAGCGAAAAGAGCCGCTCTTTGAGAAATTTGTCTTTCTCAGCTTGCATAATTTTCCCTACCTCCTATATTTTTTCCGTACCTAAAATTATAAAAGACTTGCTCGCGGTTGTAAAGTATTTTCAGAACATTTCTGCCCGTTTCCGCCGTCGAATTTACACGATTTTTGTCGAAATTTGTCGAAACCGCAAAGAGTTATCTTCGGGAAATCACAACATTTCCCACACTCTCCCAAATTGCCAAATTTCTTGACAAATTTCTCAGAAAGGCGTATAATTTAATCGTTAAACAAAGGAGAAGAGAGAATATGATCCAAGTCAAAGAGGTAACGACCCCGAAGGACCAGCGGGCATTCGTTGAATTTCCCTTAAAGCTCTACAAAAACAACCCCTACTTCGTCCCGCCCCTCTATGCGGACGAGATGAAGGTCTTCAAGAAGAACTACCACTACTACGAGACGTCGGAAGCCGTCTACTTCCTCGCCTATAAAAACGGTGAAGTCGCAGGGCGCATTTCGGGCATCTTGCAGAAGGCCGCCAACGAGAAGTGGAAGCAAAAGCGCGTCCGCTTTACGCGGTTCGACTGCATCGACGACGAGGACGTCGCCGCCGCCCTCTTCTTTGCGGTCGAAAATTGGGCGAAGGAGAAGGGCATGGAGGAAGTCGTCGGTCCCCTCGGCTTCTCGGATTTCGAGAGAGAGGGCCTGCTCATCGAGGGCTTCGAGGAGCTCTCCACCTTCGAGGAGCAGTACAACTACCCCTACTATCAAAAGCTCATCGAAAATTTGGGATACACGAAAGACGTCGATTGGGTGGAGCACAAACTCTATCCCCCCAAGGAGCCCGACAAGCGGCTCCCGGAGCTCAGAGAGAAGATCATGAAGCGCTACAAGGTGCACCTGAGTGAGACGAAGGACGCGGACGAGTTCATCCGCCTTTACAAGGACGACTTCTTCCGCATCCTCGACGAGACGTACGAGAACATCTACGGCACCGTGCCCTTTACCGAAACGCAGAAGAAGGAGCTCATCAAGAGCTTCCGCCAGATCATCGACACCCGGTTTGTCGCGATGATCTTAGACGAGAACGAGAAGCCCGTCTGCTTCGGCCTGTGCTTCCCCTCCATCTCCAAGGCGCTGCAAAAGTCGGGCGGCCGCATGACCATCCCCACCCTCTTCCGCGTGCTGAAGGCGGTGAAGGACCCCGAGATCATCGACCTCGCCCTCATCGGCGTGCTGCCTGCCTACCGCGGCGTCAGCCTCATCATGATCGACGCCATCGGCCGCATGATGACGGAGGGCACGGCGAAGTACTGCGAAACCAACCTCAACCTCGAGGAAAACTACAACATCTTAAATCAGTGGAAGCACTTCGACAACGTCCTCCACAAGCGCCGCCGCTGCTTCATCAAGAAGTTATAAAAATTTTACACGCAAAAAGACGCAGCCGTGTGACTGCGCCTTTTTGTTTTGTTTTAATTTCAGAAGAGTCCCTTCAGGGCTGGATAGAGCTTGGTGAAGTGCTCGTATCTCTTCTCATATGCCGCGGCAATGTCGGGATCGGGCAGCACCGTCTCCTTGACGTGCACAATTGTTTCCGCCGCTTCCTGCACGGAGGCATACTCCCCGCAGCCGACCATCGCGAGCATCGCGCCGCCAAAGCCGGGGCCCTGCTCCGTCTGCGGAATGTCGACGGGCATATTCATCACATTCGCAACGATCTTGCGCCAAAGCTTGCTCTTGGCGCCGCCGCCGCACAATTTGGTGCGGGGGATACTCACCCCGTTGCGCCTTGCCGCCTCCAGGCAGTCGCGGAGAGCGAACGTCACGCCCTCGAGCATCGCCAGCGTCATCATGCCGCGCGTCGTATCGGGGCGCATGCCGATGAACGCACCGCGCGCCGAAACGTCGTTGTGCGGGCTGCGCTCGCCCATGAGGTACGGGAGAAAATACACGTCGTTCTTACCCATGTATTCCTCCAGCCCCGCCTCTTCCTTCTTATAGTCGGTCGATTCGAGAATGCCGTTCACCCACCAGGTGTTGCAGCTCGCGGCGGAGAGGATGCAGCCCATCAAATGCCAGCCGCCGTCCGCATGGCAGAAGCTGTGCAGCGCGTTGACCTTGTCCTCGCAATACGTCTTGGACGAGACGAACAGCGTGCCGCTCGTGCCCAACGAGATGTTGCAGCCGCCCTCGCCGACGACGCCCGTACCCACTGCCGCGGCGGCGTTGTCGCCCGCCCCCGCAATGATTTTGACGTCCTTGAGCCCAAACTCGTTTGCGATCTCCTCTTTGAGCGTTCCCACCGCTTCGAAGCTTTCATGAAGCGCGGGGAGCATGCACTCGGTGATGCCGCAGAGCTCCAGCATTTCCTTGGACCAACGGCGGTTCTGAACGTCTAAAAGCAGCATGCCGCTCGCGTCCGAGAGGTCGGTCACGAACGCCCCCGACAACTTGTACGCAAGGTAGTCCTTGGGCAGCATGATCTTGGAAATTTTCGCAAAATTCTCGGGCTCATGCTTTCTCATCCAGAGAATTTTGGGCGCAGTGAAGCCCGCGAAGGCGATGTTGCCCGTCCATAAAGAGAGCTTATCCTTGCCGATCGTCTCGTTGAGATAGCAAACTTCCTCCTCCGTCCTGCCGTCGTTCCAGAGGATGGCGGGGCGGATGACGTTGTCCGCTTCATCGAGCGCGACGAGCCCGTGCATCTGCCCGCCGAAGGAAATGCCGCGAACGGCAGAGGCGTCCTGCCCCTCTAAGAGCGCAGAAAGGCCGCGGAGGACGGCAGAGAACCAGTCCTCGGGGTTCTGCTCGCTCCAGCCGGGGTGCGGATAGGAGACGGGATAGGTCTGCGTGTTCTCTGCAAGAATGTTGCCGTCTTTTGCGACGAGCAGCAGTTTTAAACCGCTCGTGCCGAGGTCGATGCCGATGTAAGAATTCATAGGTTATTTTCTCGTAAAATTTCTTTTTTTGGGGCAAAATAGGTCTCGCTGCGGAGGGCCTTCTCAAACGGCGTAAGGGCAACGCCGTTTTCGGTCACCGCTCGCGCGGAACAATGCGCTCGCTCTTCTCGCAAGGGGAAAACAGCACACCGTGCTGTTTTAAGAACGCCCTTGCTCGTCCCTCGCCGCACAAATTGTTTGCCCTTGTTTATGAATTAAGCCTCAAACGGGTTTTCCGTCTTGTAGAGCATGCCCTTGGGCTGATTGAAGCCGATGCTCTCCGCGCCGAGGTACTTAAAGACCTCGAAAAGCTCCTTGCCGAAGTGCCCGAACGCGACCGCGCCGTGGTGAGGGAAGTTGCCCTCGATGAGGACGTGGCGATAGAAGCGCTTCATCTCGGGGATCGCAAAGATACCGATAGAGCCGAAGGAGTGCGTCTCAACGGGCAGCACTTCGCCCTGTGCGACGTACGCGCGCAGCTTGCTGTCCGCCGTCGACTGCAGACGGAAGAAGGTGATTTGGCCCGGAACGATGTCGCCCTCGAGCGTGCCGTTCGTCACCTCGACGGGAAGAGACCGCGCCATGATCTTCTGGTACTTCATCGTGGGGTTGCAGACCTTGCCGGAGCAGGTGTTGCCGCAGTGGAAGCCCATGAAGGTATCGGTGAGCTTGTAGTCGTACTTGCCCGCAATGTCGGAATTGTAGAGTTCCTTGGGCACGGTGTTGTTGATGTCGAGAAGCGTCACGGCATCCTCGGAAACGACGGTGCCGATGAACTCACTGAGTGCGCCGTAGATGTCCACCTCGCAGGAGACGGGAATGCCTCTCCCCGTGAGGCGGGAGTTGACGTAGCAAGGCACGAAGCCGAACTGCGTCTGGAAGGCGGGCCAGCACTTGCCCGCGACGCAGATATACTCGCGGCTGCCTTTATGCGCCTCGATCCAATCGAGCAGGGTGAGCTCATACTGGGCGAGCTTATTAAGAATTTCGGGCTTCTTGTTGCCCGCACCGAGCTCCTTCTCCATGTCCGCAACGACTTCGGGGATGCGCTTGTCGCCCGCGTGCTTGTTGAAGGCCTCAAAGAGGTCGAGCTCGGAGTTTTCCTCGACCTCGACGCCCAGCTGATAGAGCTGATAGATGGGCGCGTTGCAGGCAAGGAAATTGTTGGGGCGGGGCCCGAAGGAGATGAGCTTCAAGCGCTTGAGGGCATACACGGCGCGCGCGATGGGAAGGAACCCGTGGATCATATCGGCGCATTCCTCCGCGTCGCCCACGGGGTACTCGGGAATGTATGCCTTGACGCCGCGCAGCTTCAAGTTATAGCTTGCGTTCAGCATGCCGCAGTAAGCGTCGCCGCGGGAATCGGCGAGAACTGCGATGTTCTCCTCCGCCGCCGCGCAAAACATGACGGGTGCGTTGTTGCGTTCGGAAAACTCCTTGGCGAGCATGGTCTCGGAGATCTCGGGGCCGAAGTTGCCGAGGTACACGCACAGCGCGTTGCAGCCCTCTTTCTCGAGGTCGGCGACGGCCTCCTTCATCTGGATCTCGCTCTCGACGATGCAGACGGGGCACTCATAGATGTCGCCCTTGCCGTACTTGCTTTCATACGCCGCAACGAGCGCCTTGCGGCGGTTGACGGACAGGCTCTCGGGGAAGCAGTCGCGGCTGACCGCCACGATGCCCACTTTGATCTTGGGAATGTTTTGCATGATGGTTTCCTCCTATTATCTTCTGTTGTTTTTTACGGAAAAGCGCTTGCCTTGCGGTTTTCTCCCCTATTTTACACCATAAACGGGGCGCGGTCAAGGGAAGGAACGCAATAATTCACACACGCTGTGTACACTTTTCCTATTTTTCCGTTATGATAGCACATTCTCCCGCATGCGTATATCAAAATAGTTTTCTTTATTGTAAAAATTTACCCGTTTTTTTGATTGTCGCGCGCCCGCGAAGAAATATAAAAAAGAGTCGGCGCAAACCGACCCTTTTTTTGGCGCAGAGAAGAGGATACAGCCGACACCCCTGAAGGGGTCCCCTCGGCTGAGCTTCGAAGCTAAAGCTTCTCGCGCGAACCTCAAAGAGGTTTTCACCACCGTTCCCATGCAGAAAAAAAGAGTTGGTCAAAATACCAACTCTTTTTTCGTGGCGCAGAGAAGAGGATTCGAACCTCCGGACGAGTCACCCCCGTCACACGATTTCCAATCGTGCTCCTTAAACCACTCAGACATCTCTGCAAAAGCTTTGTTATCTTATCATATTCCCGCGAAAAAGGCAACTGTTTTTGCCCGCCTTTCGGCAAAAAACTTTTGAGAGATTTCCCAAACACTCAAACAAGGGGCAGCTGCAGCTCATACTCCCACTGCAGAATGCCGGTGAGGACGACCATCTCCACAAAAAAGGCAGGCTCGCCCGCCCCCCATTCTTCCTTTGCCGCCGAGAGCAGCCTCTCGCGTGCGGAGGTGCGCGTCTCCTCCCCACAAGTCATGCACAGATACCGCCCCTCCGGCAGCGTGCGCAGATTTTCATCGCGCGAAAAGCGCGTACACACGGCAAACATCCGCCGCACGCCGCCTTTCTCATACACCCCCGCCGCGTCCTCAAAGGCGAACGTCTCTCCCTTCTCGCCCAGCTGCCCGTAAAAGTGGCGGTGGTAGTTATAGAGTGTCTCCACGGAGGGCTCCAGCGGCTCCTGCATGAGCAAGATCGTGCGCTCCCCCGTCTCCCGCACAAAGGGCCCCGCAGCCTTCGCCGCCGAACGTTTGCCTTCATAAAATGCCCGCGCCCGCCCGATGCGCTCCTTTGCGGAAAGAAGCTCCTGCATCTTCTCCTCCGCCCTCTCTTCGGCAGCGCTTAAAAAGGCGGCGATCTCCCCCATGTCGCCGAGCGACAGCACCCGCCCGATCTCTTTCAGGGGAAGGTCCATGCACTTGAGCGCGCGCACGGTCTGCAGCTTGATGAGCTCCTCCTCGGTGTAATAGCGGTAACGCGTCCACCTGTCCGCCTCGTGCGGCTTGACGAGCCCGATGCGGTCGTAATGCCTGAGCGTCTCCGCCGTCATCCCCGCGAGCTTCGCCGCCTCGCCGATGGTCAAAAATTTTTTCATAGAGCCCCCTTTTTTTGCTTGACATTTGTGTTACACAAAGGTTTATGCTCATTGTATCACAGTAAAACGGGCGGGTCAACCGTCCGAAAGGAGTTTTTATGAAAAAGTTCTTTCCGATTTTGGCGGCGGCGCTCACGCTGTTCGCCGCAGGCTGTGCGAGCGAGAGCTTCACGGCAGAAACCTACGAGGGAGAGGCGCAGACCATCGTCCTCGACCTTGAAAACACCGCGGTGGAGGTGCTCCCCGCCGAGGGCGAACTTGTGCGCATCGAGTACTATGTAAGCGACAAGCGCGGCGTTGCCTTTTCCCTCGACGGCGGCACGCTCACGGTAACGAGCACGGCAGAGGGCGCATCCGTCGGAGCCCTTCCCGATGTCGAATTCCGCACCGTAAAGGTGTATGTGCCTGCAGGGATCGATGCGCTCTCCCTGACGACGACGGGCGAAAACGTCTCCCTTGCAGACATTTCGGCGGGCGAAATTGCGCTCGACGTCAACGGCGGGAGCATCGCCGTCGAAGAGCTGAACGTCGGAACTTCCCTCTCCCTCACCGCCAAGAACGGGAATATTTCGGGGAGCGTCCTCGGCGGGTGGGATGACTTTGCCATCACCTGCACCGTCAAAAAGGGCGAAAGCAGCCTGCCCGAAGAGAAGGCGGGCGGAGAAAAGACGCTCACCGTGGACTGCAGCAACGGCGACGTTTCGCTCGAACTCATTCCCTGAAACGGCAAGGCCGCCCGAGGCAAAAACGCCTCGGGCGGCCCTTTTGCGGCGGGGCGGCGCAGAAATGCGCCGCCCCGCCGCCCCAAACCAATTAAACCAGCTTTCCGATCTCCTTCTTGAGCCGCTCGATGGTGCGCTTTTCCAGGCGGGAGATATAGCTCTGCGAGATGCCGAGCGTATCGGCGACCTCCTTCTGCGTCATCTCCTCCCCGCCCGAGAGCCCGAACCGAAGGTCCATGATGCGCCTCTCCCGCTCACTCAGGTGCGAGAGCGCCTCCTTCAGAAGCTCCTTCTCGACGCCGCTCTCCACGCTCCCATAGACGGCGTCGCTGTCCGTGCCCAAAATGTCGGAGAGCAGCAGCTCGTTGCCCTCGAAGTCGGTATTTAACGGCTCATCGAAGGAAACTTCGCTCTTGAGCTTGGACGTCCTTCTCAGATACATCAGAATCTCATTCTCAATGCAGCGCGAGGCGTATGTCGCGAGCTTGATGTTTTTGTCCGAACGGAAGGAATTGATGGCCTTGATGAGCCCGATCGTGCCGATGGAGATGAGGTCGTCCCGGTCGACGCCCGTATTCTCGAACTTGTGCGAGATGTAGACGACGAGCCTGAGGTTGTGCTCGATGAGCTGCGCCTTGACGGCGTCCTCGTCCTCCCCCGCCTCGAGGCGGCGCAGCAGTTCCGCCTCCTCCTCGCCCGAGAAGGGCAAGGGCAGCGCCTCGCTCCCGCTTAAGAATTGGACGACGTTCTCCGTTCCCCGAATCTTTTTAAGCCACGTCTTGAGCAATATGAGAATTCCCATCGCATCCCTCCAAAAGTGATGTGTTCAGAAGCACGGGATGATCGGGGATGCCGACCTCTCCCACCGCAAACAGCGCGCCGTCGACCCGCTTCCCGCCCGCCGTGAGCCGCCTTGCCCGAAAGACTGGCGAACTTCTCTCCCCGCCTGCGGAGCGCATAAAGATACATCCCACGGGCCTCTCTCCCGCGAAGAGCGCCAGTGCTGCGACGGGCGAGAGGACGGAGACGGGCTCGCCGCGGAAGGTGAGCAAATTTCCGCTGTCCAAAAATGCCTTTGTCCGCACCGTGCGGATGCCCTCGATGATGCACGCGCACGAACGCTTTTCGATCGCCCGCCTTGCATGCAGTTTGCGGAAGAGCATCGCCATCGCACAAAAGAAGCAGAGGGCGACCCCCACGACGAGCGCGACGGGCGCGCGCCCGATGAAAAACCCCCGACCCTCGACGAACTCCGCGCCGGAAAAGGAGGAAACGGCAAAGAGCAGCCCGCCGAGGGCGAAGGTCAGAAGATAAAATGCGGCACACAGCCCAAGGCTGGAACGGAGCGTCGCTTTCGGACAGCTCACGGCCGCGATGAGCGCACCGCCGAGGAATTTTACAAGCGTAAGGCACCACACGGGAAGGGTGAGAACGGGAAAGAGGAGGCTCACCCCGCCGCCGAGCGAAGAGGCGAGGGCAAGCCGTCGGCCGCTCACCCGCAGGCGCACCGCCTTGAGCGCAAGGAAGAGCAGCAGGCCGTCTATAAGCGCGTTTTCCAAAAAGGCATATTCGATGTAGACGACCATCTCCCCTCCCCGCGGCGTTTGCCGCCCGCTTAAAGGGGGCTGCCGCGCCTTGTTGGGTACAGTATAGCGCCCCCGCACGGGAAGAAATGCGTTCTTTCACGGACAATTTGCCGAGATTTGTCCGAGAGCCCCCGCCCCTCGCGCCCGTATGAACGCGCCGCCCCGCCAAACGGCCCCCGCTTCCCCGCTGAGCCCCCACCCCTCGCGCGCCACCCCGCCAAACGGCCCCCGCTTCCCAGCAGAGCCCCTGCCCGCACA
>CALWCH010000001.1 GCA_944376335.1 uncultured Clostridia bacterium | reverse complement strand
GCGATGTAGACGCGCACGAGCTTGTTGACGCCGGGCGAAAGTTCGTCCTTGTTTTCGCGGGTGAAGATCTTGACGTCCACGACGATACCGCCCTCGCCGTGAGGCACGCGGAGGGAGGTGTCGCGCACTTCACGCGACTTTTCGCCGAAGATGGCGCGAAGGAGCCTTTCTTCGGGGGTGAGTTCGGCTTCGCCCTTGGGGGTGACTTTACCGACGAGGATATCGCCGCTGTTGACTTCGGCGCCGATGCGGATGATGCCGTCCTCGTCGAGGTCTTTCAACGCGTCGTCGCCCACGTTGGGGATGTCGCGCGTGATCTCTTCCTCGCCGAGCTTGGTGTCGCGCGCTTCCGTCTCGTGCTCCTCGATGTGGATGGAGGTGAAGACGTCGTCCTGCACGAGCTTTTCGGAGATGAGGATGGCGTCCTCGTAGTTATAGCCCTCCCACTCCATGAAGCCGACGAGGATGTTCTTGCCGAGGGCAAGCTCGCCGTTGTTGGTGGAGGGACCGTCCGCGATGATCTCGTCCTTCTCGACGCGGTCGCCCGTGTTGATGATGGGACGCTGGTTGAGGCAGGTGCCCTGGTTGGAGCGTTCGAACTTCTTTAAGGGATATTCGGTGATAAAGCCGCTGTCTTCGCGGATCCTGATGAGGTCGGAGGAGACGCCGACGGCGACGCCCGCCTCTTTGGCGCGGACGATGACGCCCGAGTCGCGCGCGATGGCGGCCTCGATGCCCGTCGCGACGATGGAGCTCTCCGTCTTGAGGAGAGGCACTGCCTGACGCTGCATGTTGGACCCCATGAGGGCACGGTTGGTATCGTCGTTTTCGAGGAAGGGGATGAGCGCCGTTGCGACGGAGACGAGCTGCTTCGGGGAAACGTCCATGTAGTCGATGCGCTCGCGGGGGAGCTCGGTGATGAGTTCCTTATAGCGGCAGCCGACGCGCTCGTGCACGAAGTGGCCCTCTTCGTCGAGGGGCTCGTTCGCCTGTGCGACGACATAGCGGTCCTCTTCGTCCGCCGTCAGATAGTCGACGTGGTCGGTGACGACGCCCGTCTCCTTGTCCACCTTGCGGTAAGGGGACATGATGAAGCCGAACTCATTGACCTTGGAGAAGGTCGCGAGCGAGGAAATAAGGCCGATGTTCTGACCTTCGGGGGTCTCGATGGGGCACATGCGGCCGTAGTGCGAGTGGTGCACGTCGCGCACTTCGAAGGTCGCGCGGTCGCGGTTGAGGCCGCCCGGGCCGAGCGCGGAGAGCTTGCGCTTGTGCGTGAGCTCCGCGATGGGGTTGGTCTGGTCCATGAACTGCGAGAGCTGGGAAGACCCGAAGAACTCGCGGATGACGGCGGAAATGGGACGCACGTTGATGAGCCCCGAGGGCGTGACCTCCATGGGATCCTGCGTCGCCATGCGCTCCTTGATGAGGCGCTCGAGGCGCGCCATGCCGATGCGGAGCTGGTTCTGCAGCAGTTCCCCCACCGAACGCACGCGGCGGTTGCCGAGGTGGTCGATCTCATCGATGGTGCCGATGCCGTACTTGAGGTCGAGGTTGGTCGAAACGGCGGCGACGATGTCGTCCACCGTGATGCACTTGTAGTTGAGGCGTTCGACGAGCGCCTTGACGCCCTTCTTTTCCTCGGGCGTGACGCCGAGCACCCGTTCGCCTTGGTTCAGATCGACGGGCGCGTTGGGGTCGGCAGGCTTGTCGCCGCGCTCCAGAATTTCGTGGAAGAGCTTGCAGGCAGCCACGAACTTGATGCGGTTGTCGCGGCGCTTGATCCTGTTCTTCTTCTCTTCCTGCTTCTCGTCCGCCTCGGGTGCGGTCTCGCGCGCATAGTAGACGGCGTTGATCTCGTCGGTGTACTTTTCGGCGACTTCCTCGACGGAGAGCGTCCTGCACTCTTCGGCGAGCTTCTTCGAGAAAACGAAGTTGGGATAGTAGACCGTCTTCAGAAGCCCGAACGCCTTGGGATCCATATCGGAGAGCGCGGCAAAGTCCACCGTGTTGTTGGCGATGATCTTGTGGCGGATCTCCCCGTCTTCGGGATCGTTGACGAGCACGAACACTTCGTTGATGCCCGCGTTCTGGATGAGGCGCGCCTTCTCTTCCGAGATGACTTCGCCCTTGACCGCCATGATCTCGCCCGTCTGCGGATCGATGATGTCGTCTGCGGCGCGGCAGCCGGGAAGACGGTATGCAAGGTTGAGCTTTTTGTTGAACTTATAGCGCCCCACCTTGACGACGTCATAGCGGCGGGGATCGAAAAAGAGGTTGAAAAGATGCTGGCGCACCGATTCTTCCGTGGGGACTTCGCCGGGACGCAGACGGCGGTAAAGTTCGATGAGGCCGTCCGATTCCGAACGCGTCGTATCCTTCTCGATGGTCGCCGCGATCATCTTGTCGTTCGGGAAGAGCTCTTCGAGCGCGCGGTTGGAGCCGAAGCCGAGGGCGCGCAGAAGGACGGTCGCAGCCAGCTTGCGCTTTCTGTCGACGCTCACCCACAGAACGCCCTGGGCGTCCTGCTTGAATTCCAGCCATGCCCCGCGGTTGGGGATGACCGTGGTTTCGTACATCTTTTTGCCCGTCTTGTCCGTTTCGGCGACGTTGTTGACGCCGGGGGAGCGGACGAGCTGGGAGACGATGACGCGCTCCGCACCGTTGATGATGAAGGAACCGTTCTCGGTCATGAGGGGAAGATCGCCCATGAAGACGTCCTGATCGATGACCTCGTCCTTCACCTTGTTGACAAGGCGCACCTTAACGCGCAGGGGAAGCGCGAAGGTAGCGTCGCGGTTGCGGCACTCTTTCTCGTCGTACTTGGGTTTTTTCCCGAACTCGTGGCTCAGGAAATAGAGCTCGAAGTGATCGCTGAAGTCGGTAATGGGAGAGAAGTCCTCTAAGATCTCGGAGATGCCTTCGCCGATGAAAGAGCGGTAGCTTTCCTTCTGGATCTCGACAAGGTCGGGGATATCGATGACCTCGTTGATCTTGCCGAACTTCCGTCTTTCCGTTTTACCGTACTTTTGAATGGGTAAGTTCATCCGTCAAAATACTCCTTCTTGTTTCGTTGTCTATCTACCCACGATCTACCGAGTATATCTTTTCATCGATAAAAATCGAAATGTCCGAAATTGCCGCAAAAAGCTCCCCCATCCCCCTTTACAACCGCGCCAAAATGCGGTATAATAGCGGGAGCAGCAAGGGCGTAAACCGCCCGAAAAGCTCAAGATTTTCCTGCGTTTTTCCCCGTTTTCAGGGGCGAGCGCACAGTCACCGAGCATAATGATACAGTATGCCATTATACCCTACGGGCAAAATTTTGTCAACGGGTTTTACGGTCAAACGCAAAAAAATTTTTTCATTCGGGAGAAAACCATGCGCATCGACAAATTCTTAAAGGTATCGCGCATCTTAAAGCGCAGGACGCTCGCCCAGGAGGCCGCAGATGCCGGGAAGATCAGCGTCAACGGCAAGCAGGTCAAGCCTTCCTACCGCCTCAAAGTCGGCGACGAAGTCGAACTTGCCTACGCGGCGGGCACCATGCGCTTTAAAGTGCTCGAACTTAAGGAGACGGTGAAAAAAGACGAGGCGAGCTCTCTTTATGAGGTACTGCCGTGATCACCGCCATCCTGCCCGCGGGCGGCAGCGGCGAGAGGGCGGGCTTTTCGGAAAATAAAATTCTCCGCCCCTTAAACGGCCTGCCCGTGCTCTCTTACTCCCTTTCGGCATTTTCCGAGGAAGCCGACGAACTTCTCATCCCCTGCCGAAAAGAGGACGAGGCTGCCATCCAAAAGCTGCTTGCCCCCTACCCCCATGCCCGCACGGTAAAGGGCGGGGCGACGCGGGAAGAGAGTGTTTTCAACGCCTTAATAGAGGCCAAGGGCGACATCGTCCTCGTCCACGACGCAGCCCGCCCCTTCGTTTCGAAAAATATCATCCGAAATTGCATCGAGAGCGTCAAACAATACGGCAGCGGCGTCTGCTCGCTCCCCGCGACGGACACCACCGTCCTCGCCCGCGACGGCTGCATCGCCGCCGTGCCGCCGAGAGACATCGTCTTCACCGTCCAGACCCCGCAGGGCTTTTATACGGACGCCCTCCGCACCGCTTTCTATCGGGCAGATGCGGCGGGAACGCTCAGCTCCTTCACGGACGAGAGCGGGCTCTTTGCGCAGTACGTCGCCCCGCCCCGCCTCTTTTCGGGGGAGAAGGGCAATAAAAAACTGACGTATGCCGAAGATTTTGCGCCCTTTGAGCGCGTCGGCTTCGGCGTCGACACCCACGCCTTCGGGAAAGCGCAGCCCTTCATCACCCTCGCGGGCGTGAAAATTCCTTCAACGAGCGGCCTTGTCGCCCACAGCGACGGCGACGTGCTCGTCCACGCCGTGATGGATGCGCTCCTTTCCGCGGCGGGCCTTCGCGACATCGGCTATTACTTCCCCGACACCGACGAGCGCTTTGCAAATGCCGACAGCATGCAGCTTTTAAAAGAGGTCATGCGCCTTCTCAAAGAGCGCGGCCTCGCGCCCAAGAACGTGAGCGTCTCCGTGCTTGCGGAGCGCCCCCGCCTCTCCCCCTACATCGAGGAGATGAAAAAGGGCCTCGCCGCCGCCCTCGCCCTCTCCCCGTCCGAGGTGGGCATCGCGGCGGGCACCAACGAAAAATTGGGCTATGTGGGCGAGGGCAGGGGCATCACCGTATATGCGGCCGCCCTTCTCAAAGCAAATTAAGGAGCAGTTATGGCAAAAGCGACCACACAATTTGTATGCAGCGAATGCGGGTACACCTCGCCCAAGTGGCTGGGCCGCTGCCCCGAGTGCGGCAAGTTCAATACCTTTGCGGAGGAACCCCTCGCCCCTGCGCCCACAAAAAAGACGCAGAGCGCCTTCCGCCTCAACTCCACCCGCCCCACGCCTCTCAAAGAGGTGCAGTACGAAAAATTCGAGCGCATCTCTTCGGGCATCCGCGAGCTCGACATCGTCCTCGGCGGCGGCATCGTCAAAGGCTCGCTCGTCCTCGTGGGCGGCGACCCGGGCGTCGGCAAGTCCACCCTCCTCACCCAAGTGGCGGCGCACCTTGCAAGGGAGCACAAAGTCCTCTATCTCTCCGCCGAGGAGAGCTGCTCGCAAGTCAAACTCCGCTGCGAACGGCTGGGCGTGGGAGGCGGCGACATGCTGCTTCTCAACGAGACCTGTCTCGACAACGCCGAAGAGGCCATTTCCGAGGCGGAATACGTCATCATCGACTCCATTCAGGCGGTCTACACCGAGGCTTTAAGCTCGGCGGCGGGCAGCGTCGGGCAGGTGAGAGAGTGCGCGGCGCGCCTCATGCGCATTGCAAAGTCGCGCGGCATCACCTTCTTCCTCGTCGGGCATGTGACGAAGGAGGGTACGCTCGCAGGCCCCAAGGTGCTCGAACACATCATGGACACCGTCCTCTACTTCGAGGGCGAGCGCACGGAGAACTTCAAAATTTTACGCGCCGTCAAGAACCGCTTCGGCTCGGTGCAGGAGGTGGGCGTGTTCGAAATGAGCGATAAGGGCGTCTTGGGCGTCTCCGACTACTCCTCCATCTTCCTCTCCGAGACGCGCGGCGAGGCGGCGGGCGCAGCCGTCACCCCCAGCGAAACGGGCAACCGCTGCATGATGGTGGAGATCCAGACGCTCATGACCAAGACTTCCTACGGGCTCCCCCGCCGCATGTCCTTGGGCATCGACTTAAACCGCCTCATCGTGCTTGTCGCCGTGCTCGAAAAGCGCTGCGGCATGCCCCTTGCAAGTCAGGACATCTACCTCAACGCGATGGGCGGCATCAAACTTTCAGAGCCCAGCGCCGACCTCGCCGTCACGGCTGCCCTTGCAAGCGCTGAACGCATGATCCCCATCGACCGCTATACCGCCCTCTTCGGCGAAGTGGGGCTCACGGGGGAAGTCAGAAGCGTCAGCTTTGCGGAAAAGCGCGTCAACGAATGCCTCAAGATGGGCTTCAAGCGCGTCATCCTCCCCGCCAAAAACCTGAAGGCGTGCGAGAAGTTCAAAGACAAGATCGAGCTTATCCCCGTCTCCTACGTCTCGCAGATGATCAAGGCGCTCTTCCCTTCCAAATAAAACTTGACAAGTAAAAGAGGGTCTCCCCTGTTTGGGGAGGCCCTCATGATTTGCATTTGATTTTATGCACCCGGGAGGCGGTCTTTAGGCGGATCGTCGGAAAGATACGCCGCCGCGATCGCCTTGGCGTCCCGTTCAAAGGGCGCGCCCGTCGCCGCTTCCATTGTCTTTACAAAGCTCTCGTCGTAGTAGGCGCTGCGCTTTGCAGACTTCCACTTGGGATTGGAGACCGACCCCAGCGCGATGCCCGCCGCATACACCACCATAAAGAGCGGGAAGGTGATGATGGACGGCAGTACCTTCCAAAAGCTCATGCCGATGCGCTTGAAGTCGAGCACATACACGAGCACGGCCTGCGCGATGAAGGGGATGAGGAAGGCAAAGAGCAGGATCCAGCCGATGAAGGTGAACACATTCAGCTCCATGCCCTGATAGGTGACGAAGAACCCGCAGTCGGTGCAAAGACCCGTCGGGTCGAAACTCCCGCCCGAGGCGAAGTGGAAGATGGTGAGGTATATGTAGTAGATGGGAAACCAAAATACCAGCACCACCGCGATGGGCATGAACATCATGGAGAGGGAGATGTCGAGCAGGCTGTAGCGCAGCGAGACGAAGAACTTGAAAAAGCACTTGAGTCCGTGCGTAAAGAAGAGCTTGAACGACCCGTGACCGATGCGGCAGTTGCGCTTAAAGAGGTCGGTGAACGTGCTGGGCTGTTCCTCATAGATGATCGCATCCTTCACATAGACGGCCTTATGCTTCTTTAAGAGCATATCCATCGTGAATTCGGCGTCCTCGCTCATGCCCGTCTCCGTCCAGCCGTATTCTTTGATGAGGGAGGCCGCGAACATCATGCCGCCGCCCACCATCATCTGGCCGATGCCGAGCGCCGAACGCGCCTGGCAGTTGAAGCGGCAGTCACGGATATACCAAAGGCCCGAGACGCCCGCGATGACGTTCTGCGTGATGTTGGTCGCGTGGTTGTACCCTCTCGCCAGCACCGCGCCGCCGTCAAAGGCGTCGTTCATGCGAAGGAGATAGTCGGGGTGCAGAATGTTGTCCGCATCAAACCGCACGAACGCCTCCACGTCGGGATACGCCTCCAGGATAATGGGGAGCGCATAATTGAGCGCATACCCCACGTTGCGCTTTTTGGGGTCCTCTTCCTGCCGCTCGATGACGAACGCCCCCATGCGCCTTGCAATTTCCGCCGTGCGGTCGGTGCAGTTATCCGCAATGACGAACACGCGATAAAGCTCCTTGGGGTACTTCAAGTGCATGAGGCTCTTGAGCGCGACGGGGAGCACTGCCTCCTCGTTGTGTGCCGAGACGACAATGGCGAACTTGTGCTTGCTCTTCGCGGGCGCTATTTTACGCGCGGGAACAAAGAAGAGAAGCAGATAGATGACCTGCACGGCGAACGCGAACGTCACGACGCCGATGACGACCTGATTAAAGACGGTTAAAACTTGATTGAATACTGCCACAAAAGACCTTACTCTTCGTCTGCATCGTAGCCGAAGGACTGCAAGTAGATGCGGCGCACCTCGTCGAAGGTGGGCTCGTACACAGACTTCTTGATATTTTTATTGCTCATGGCGCGCGCGGCGTATGCCTCGAGCTCTTCCTTCGCGATCTCCTCCCGCTTGCCGAGAAGGGCGTCGAGAAGGGAAGTCACGCCGTCGAGGGGCGCGTGGAAGGCGGCGAGGATATGATTGAGCGCGCGCAGTTTCTTTTCTTCGCACAGCCGCAGCGTCTCGCCGAGCAGCAGCGCATTCGCCCTGCCGTGCGGGATGTTGTGGAAATAGGTGAGCGCATACCCCATGCCGTGCACGGCGGTCGTACCGCTCTGCGCAATGGCCATGCCCGCAAGCATGGAGGCATACAGCAGGGTATCCCGCTCCTCGAGCGTCATGCGCCCCACCTGTGCCTTGCCAAGCAGCGGCACGATGAGCTCGATGGCCTCTTCGGAGAGGGTATTCGAGAGCGGAATGGCATTTCTCGAGAGCATGCTCTCAACGGCGTGCGAGAGCGCGTCGAGCGCCGTATTCAGCGAAACTTCGGGGCTGAGCTGCGCCATATATTTGCCGTCGAGGAAGGCAACGCGCGGGAAGAGCGCGGGCGAGGTAATGCTCGTCTTGGTCTCCTTCACGTCGTTGGTGAGGATGGAGTAGGGCGTGACTTCGCTGCCCGTGCCCGCCGTCGTGGGGATGTGCGCCATGGGGAGCGCCTCGGGGGCATAGCCGCCCGCAAAGATCTGCTCGTCGGGGCGATCCTGCACGGCTAAGAGCGCAATCGCCTTCGCCGCGTCCATGGGAGAGCCTCCGCCGATGGCAATGATAAAGTCTGCCCCCGCACTCTTCAGGAGAGAGAGCCCCTCGCGGACGACGGGAATGGTCGGGTTGGGCGTGACGCGGTCAAAGACGGTCGCCTCCTGCCCGTTCGCATTCAGCACCGTCATCACGTCCATGAGCGCCCCATTGAAGGCGGAGCTTCTGCCCGTCACGATGAGCGCGTGCTTGCCGAGCGGGGCCAAAAGCTCCGCATGCGCCGCCACACAATTTCTGCCGAGGACGACTCGCGTCGGCATATAGTACCCGAAATTCATAATATTTCCTCCTTATGATTGAGTCGGGCAAGCAAACGGAAGATGGGCTTCCCCTGCCCGACGAACTGCCGTTCGTACTCGGTGACGATGTTGTCCTTCGCGGCGTCGCTGTTGTGAAGGTCGCGCGTGACCTCCGCAACCGCAAACCCGTGCGTTAGAAGCTGTTCGATGGAATAGTCAAAGAAGTCCTCGCTGTCCGTCTTTTGGATGAGCGTGCCCTCTTCTTCGAGCAGCTCCTTATAGATCGCCAAAAAGCGGGGCGAGGTGAGCCGCTGGCGGGCATGCGTGCTGCCGGGAAGCGGCGTCGAAAAGTTCAAGTAGATGGTCTCGATGCTCTTCTCGGGCACAAAACAGGGGAGGACTTCTGCGGGGATATTCAAAAAGCGGACGTTTTTGATATTCTCCTTCTTGATGCGCTCCATCGCCGTCACGATGACGTTGGAGATGATCTCCACCGCAAGAAAATTGACGTTCGGCTCCCGCTTTGCGGCCTCTGCAATAAAGCCGCCGTTGCCGCAGCCGATCTCCAGCCGCACGGGGTTAGAGTTGCCAAAGAGCTTCTCGTAGTCAAACAGGGCGCGGTATTCCTCCGCCGCCTGCTTCAAGTCCTTCATGGGGACGCCGCGCGCCGCCAAAATATCCGCGCACGCCTCGAGCCGAGGTTCGAGGTTGCGTTTTCTGCGCATTCTCATCAGTTTTTCCCCGTGGAGCCGAACCCGCCCTCGCCGCGGACGGTAGAAGAGAGCGCTTCCGCCTCTTCAAATTCTGCGCGGTAGACGGGCGCCACAACGAGCTGGGCGATGCGATCTCCCGCTTCAACGGTGCGCGTCTCCTTCCCGTGGTTGTGCAGGGCGACCATCACCTCGCCGCGGTAGTCGCAGTCGATGACCCCCACCTTGTTGGCGGGAGCGAGGTCCTGCTTGCAGGCAAGCCCGCTCCTTGCATACACGAGCCCCACCGTGCCCTTTTCCAGCTCGATGGCGATGCCCGTATGCACAAAGCGCGTCTCCCCTGCGGGGATCTCCGTGCCTTCGAGGGCAAACAGATCTGCTCCCGCGGCGTATTCCGAGCCGTAGACGGGCAGCCGCGCGCCCTCACTAAGTTTTTTTACGTTGACTTTCATTTATTTTACGGAATAGAGGATATCGGTATAGGTGGGGTAAGGCCAATAGTCGGAGGAGCAGAGCCTCTCCATGCCGTCGACGATGCGCCTGACTTGCTCCATATCGGGCAGCACAACGTGCGCCATCTTCTGCGAGGCGGGCCGCTCGCCCTCGGGCATCTCTGTAAGGTCCTTTTCAAGCTTGGCAACGGCGGACATCATCGCGTCGTTCATCACCGCAAGCTGTTCGGCGATCTTCATATCCTCGCCGACGGGGAACTTCTCGGAGACGGCGCGTTTCGCTTCAATTGCCCCCAGGAGCTCGGTCAGATACCCGTTGACGGCGGGGTAGACGTCCTGCCGTGCCATCTCGGCCATCGTGAGCGCCTCGATGCGGATGCTCTTGATGTAATTCTCGAGCTGAATGTTGGCGCGGGCGATGACTTCCTTCTCGGTATAGACGCCCTGATGCACAAAGACGTCGATGTTCTCCTGTTTGAAGAACTCGGGCACGGCGTCGGCGGTCGTCTTGTTGTTGAGTAGTCCCCTCCGCTCCGCCTCGGGCTCCCAATCGGGGCCGTAGCCGTTGTAGTTGAAGATGATGCGGTAGTGCTTCTTTAAGAGCTTCTCGGTGAACTTCCTGCACTCCGAATCGAAGTCCTTCGCACGGGAGAGCGCCTCCACCGCTTCCGAAAAGAGCTCCGCAACGATGGTGTTTAAGACGATGTTGGGGTCGGCGACGGACGCCATCGAGCCCAGCATGCGGAATTCAAACTTGTTGCCCGTAAAGGCAAAGGGCGACGTGCGGTTTCTGTCCGTCGTGTCGATGGGGAAGATGGGCGACTCGGGCACGCCGATGGAGCCGGGGATCGCCTTCTTCGGCACATACTCGCGGCCGAGGACGATGGAATCGACGATGGCGCCCAGCTGATCGCCGAGATACACCGAGACGATGGCGGGCGGCGCTTCGTCTGCCCCGAGACGGTGATCGTTCCCCGCCGAGGCAACGCAGGCGCGAAGTACCCCCTGATATCTGTCGACCGCCGCGATGACGCAGGCGAGGACGAGCATAAACAGGCGGTTATTCTCGGGCGTTTCGCCGGGGTCCAACAAATTCAGCCCCGTGTCGGTGGAGACCGACCAGTTGTTGTGCTTGCCCGAACCGTTGATGTATTCGAAGGGCTTCTCATGCAGCAGGCACACAAGGCCGTGCCGCTTTGCGACCTTCTTCATGAGCTCCATCGTGAGCTGATTGTCGTCCACGGCGACGTTGGTCGTCGTAAACACGGGCGCAAGCTCATGCTGCGCGGGCGCAACTTCGTTGTGCTTGGTCTTTGCAAAGATGCCATACTTCCACAGCGTCTCGTCCAAATCTCGCATGAATTCGGAGATGCGCGGCTTGAGCGTACCGAAGTAATGATCCTCCATCTCCTGCCCGCGCGGCGGGCGCGCCCCGAAGAGCGTTCTGCCCGTCAAAACCAAGTCCTTCCTCGCCTCGTAGACCTTCTCGTCGATGAGAAAGTACTCCTGCTCGGGTCCGACCGTCGTTGCGACCTTCTTGCACTCGATGCCAAACAGGCGCAGAAGCCTCTTTGCCTGCGCGTCGATGGCGGTCATCGACTTTAAAAGGGGCGCCTTTTTATCCAGCGTCTCGCCCGTATAGGAGACGAACACCGTCGGGATACACAGCGTGCCCTCTTTCACAAAGGCGGGGGAAGTCGGATCCCACGCCGTGTAGCCGCGGGCAGAGAAGGTGGCGCGCGTTCCGCCCGAAGGGAAGGAGGAGGCGTCGGGCTCGCCCACGATGAGAGATTTTCCCGTCAGCTGCATGATGACCTTGTCGCCCGACGGCTCGATAAAGCTGTCGTGCTTCTCCGCCGTCAGGTTGGTGAGGGGCTGGAACCAGTGCGTATAGTGCGTGGCGCCCTTGCTCACCGCCCAGTCCTTCATGGCGTTCGCGACGGCGCTCGCAATGGAGCTGTCGAGCGGCGCGCCCGTATCGATGGTCCTGCGCAGGGAGACATACACCTCCTTGGGCAGCAGGTTTTTCATGACTTCGTCGTTAAATACATTGCTCCCGAACAGCTCGGTCACGTTCATGCAAGGTCTCCTTTCCTCGCCGCGGTACAGAATACGGCAATTTTACAATCGTTCCTATCCATTATAATGCGTTTTGCCCGTCAAGTCAATCGTTTCGGGGGAGATTTCCCCCGCCCCTCAAAAAAGCATAAAAACGGAGCTTTTCGGCTCCGTTTTCGGTCAGTTGGACTTATGGAAGATGAGTACATGGAAGCTGTGCGGGGGGAGCGTCAAAGAGCGGGGCGCGGTGGGCGCAACGTCCTCGGGCACGAGCTTTTCGGGCTCGTCGATGGTGTTGTACGTCGAAAGCTCTCCCGCCATGCGGATGATGCGGGTGAGCTCACCGAAGTCGAAGTCGCCCTCAAACTCCGCCTCGACCTCGTTTTCGGAGGGGTTGACCACCTTGACATAGACAAGGCCCTCAAGCTCGGTCGCCGAGGCAAAGAGCCCCTCTTCCGCCTCGCAGTTCAAGACGGTGCTGCCCGTAAACAGGCTATAGAGCTGCTGCACATAGTAGTTGACCGTCTTATACGCGCGCTTGCCGTCAAACCAGATGAGGTCGGGGCTCCACTGCGTATAGCCGAGGCGCGCAAACAGCGGCGCGTACGACGACATGACGACGACGTCGGAATTGCGCTCCATGCCCGTCATAAAGGCAGCTTCGGCGAGCGCGCCCTCCCACACGTTGGCCTGCGGCGCATTGAAGCCCGCGCAGCCCGAGCCGGGCACATGCGCGGCATACTCGCCCGCATATACGCGGCAGTTTTGGGGATAGTCGTCATACATATGTGCGTGCGCATACAGCCACTCGGGCGAGGCATAGAAGTGCTCGTCGGAGGCATACACGAAGTCGGGATTTTTTTGAAGATTCTCCTTCGTCCACGCCCACGCGCTCTTATGGGAGGGGGTGTCCACCGTCGGGCCGACCGTGCCGATGATCTTGAGTTTGGGATACTTCTCATGGATGCGCTTTTCGAAGAGCTCAAAGCGCTTGTAGAACTCGTTGCCGTTGTCCTCCCACTGCTCATTGCCCACGCCGAGGTATTCGAGGCCGAAGGGCTTGGGGTGCCCCATCTCGCAGCGCACCTTGCCCCAGACGGTATCCTCGCCGCCGTTTGCAAACTCCACGAGGTCCAAGGCCTCCTGGATATACACTTCGAGCTTGGGGTCGTCGAGCGGCACATACTCCGTCGACATATATTGGCAGGCGATGCCCACGCTGACGACGGGCAGCGGCTTTGCACCCAGGCACTCGCAGAGAAGGAAGTACTCATAGTACCCCACGCCCAGCGTCTGTCCGTAGTGCGAGAAGGGCGTCTTGAAGTTGTTCTCCGCGCACACGCCGTGCACCGCCCAGCGGTTCCAGTTGTGGCGGCGGCGCTCCTTCTGCCCCACCGAAAGCTTCCAAAGATACCTGTTCTGAAGGTTGTTCCCCTCGACGACGCACCCCCCGGGGAAGCGCACGAACTTGGGCTTCAAGTCGCGCACGAGCTCGGCAAGGTCGCGGCGGAAGATGCCCTTCACCGCGTTGTCGGGCATCATGGAGAAGCAGTCCACATGGATGGCGCCCGCGTCCGTCATGCGCACCTCGAAGGAACCCCTGTCGAGGTCGACGCGGCTCTTCAAATGAAATTCATAGCGGTGCCACTTGCCGTCGGGGCGGAGGCGCACCTTCTTTGCGATGACCGCCTTGCCCCCGTCGAACACGCCGACGATGAGCTTCTTCTTATAGTCATACGAGCGCGCATAGAAGGAGACGGTGTACCCCATCCCCTTTTGAAGATAGATGCCGTCGTATGCCTTGTTCTTGACGCCCTCGCCCGCCTTCTCGACGGTGAGGCGCAGATAGTGCGGGTTCTCGATAAAGAGCGGGCGATCCCACTTGATCTTCAGCGCGACGCCCGCGCCCGTCGGCGTCCAGCCGTAGCTGCCGTCGTTGTCGACGATATACTTATCCCACTCGCCGTGGACGTCCTTCGCCTCGAAGTTTCTGTTCTCCAGCATCTCGGCATAGAGGCCGCCGTCGAGGCAGTAGTTGAGGTCCTCAAAAAAGACGCCAACGCCCTCGCCGCCTGCGGTGTACTTCCCTTCCTCGCGGATGGTGATCTTCATCTCTTCTTACTCCCTGCGCCCGCATTGCTTTTCGAGCGCATCAAAATGCGGCACGGGAACCCCGTACCGCCTTCATTATACCATCTGAAGATGGGAATTGCAAGAAGTTTTTGTTTGTTCGAACGCTTTTATCGCGTGAAGGTGACGGTAAACTTGGAGCCCTTGCCCACTTCGCTCTCCACGCTGATCCACCAGCCCGCTTTCCTGCACAGCTTTCTCACGACGGACAGCCCCAGCCCGAAGCCGCCGCCCTTGCCGCTGTGCGACTTGTCGACGGTGAAGAACCTGTCGAAGATGCGCTCCAAATTCTCCTTGGCAATGCCGATGCCCGTGTCCTCGACGGAAAACTCCGTCCTCGTGAGCGCCACGGTGAGCGTGCCCCCGTCGCGGTTATAGCGGATGGCGTTTCTTATCAGGTTGCCGAAGATCTCCGTCACGCGCTCCTGACGGCTCTCCAAGAGCACGTCCTCGTCGATGTGCGTATAGAGGGTGATGTGCCGCTCCTGTATGGCGGGCGCCAGCGTCTCTAGAAGCTCCAAAGCGACCTTGGAGGCATTGACTTCGTAGGTGGGCAGATCGTCGCTGTCGATCTCGTTGTAGTTGATGATGGAGGCGACGAGGTTGGTGAGCCGCTCGCTCTGATGCAGCACGGTCTGCGCCGCGCGCTGCGCCGCCTCCCCCGTGAGCGCCCCCGCCGCCAAAAGCTCTGCAAACCCCTTGATTGACGTGAGCGGCGTGTTCATCTCGTGCGTGATGTTGGCGATGAAGTCGTTTTTCGATTGCTGCGCCTTGACGACGAGCTCCTTCTCCTCCGCAATGCGCTCCATCTGCAATTTCGCGTCGTCGTTCATGCGGTTCATGAGGTTTGCGAGCGTCTCCAGCTCGGGGCAGTCCGCCTTGATGCGCTTCCCCCGCGCCGCGTCCATCACGAGGACCTCAACGGGCTTTAGAATAAAGCTCGTAAAGAGGTACGTCACGAGCACGCACCCCGCGAGATCTAACAAAAGAAAGGTGAACACGACGGGAAAGGAGCTCAAATACACGTCCATGAGCGACTGCGTGGGGATGGCGATGCGCACATAATACGCCCCGCCCTGAAATTGGCGGCAGTAGTAGGAGTAGTCGATGCGGAGCGTCGAAGACTGCCGTGCATCAAACCCCTCCCCTTCCCGCATGGCTTCCCGCACCTCGGGGCGGTCCGCACGCGACTCCGCGTCCTCGTCCACTGTATCACAGATGAGATCGCCGTTTTCGTTCAGAAAGGTGATGCGCGCCCCGAACAGCTCGTCGGAGAGCGCGCGGGCGTATTCCTCCGTCAGCCCGTTAACGGTGAGCGAGCTGTCGAAGCGCTCCATATACATCTTGAGATCGTCCTCGGTATAGCGGAGGCTTCTCTTGTAGTAGAGCTCTGCAGAGATAAAAGAAAAGACGATGAGTGCGATCGCACTGATCAGCACTCCCGTCCAAAGGATACGTTTTTTCATCGTCTTTCCTCTTTTCAGCCCGCGATAAAGCGGTATCCGACGCCGAACACCGTCTCGAAATTGAGCCCCAGCTTTCTCAGGCGGGCAACGTGATTGTCGAGCGTGCGCGTCTCGCCGTCGTCGTACCCCCACACCTCGGTGAGAAGGGTGTCGCGCGTGAGCACCTTCCCCTCGTTGGCGGCGCAGTACTTCAAAAGCTGAAACTCCTTGTTGTTGAGAGTCAAGGGCTTCCCGCGGTAGACGACGGTCATGTTGTCGAAGTTCATTTCAAGCTCCCCCACCTTGAGGACGGAGAACTTGGAGGTGCGGCGAAGGGCGGCATTCACCCGCGCGACGAGCTCCAAAACGCCGAAGGGCTTGGCGATGTAGTCGTCCGCGCCCGCGTTGAGGCCCCGCACCTTGTCCGTCTCCTTGGAGAGCGCCGAGAGCATGATGACGCTCACTTCGGGGTGCCTTGCCTTGACCTGTTTCAAGACCTCCACCCCGTCGCCGTCCGTGAGCATGATGTCTAAAAGCGCCACTTCGGGCACTCTCCGCTCCATTGCCTCGTTAAATTCCTTGACGGTCGTAAAGTACTCACAGTCGATGCTGCTCAGCTCCAAGGTGCACTTGACGAGCTCGCAGATGCTCCTGTCGTCTTCAAGAAGATAGACTTTATTTGTCACGTTACCCCTCCAAGACGCCTAAACTACGGGCGTCACTGATTTTGTTCGATGGAATGGGCAATGTATGTGATGTGGTCGGCGGCACGCTCGAGGTTCCCGACAAGGTTGATGAAGATGCTCGAGTTCTGCGGCTGGCACCTGCCCTCGTTGAGGCGCTGGATGTGCGTCGAGACAAGGCGGCGGCGTTCGTTGTCGATCTCATCCTCGACGGCGTCCACTTCGCGGAGCTTCAAGAAGTCCTTGTTGGTAAACGCCTCTAAAGAGAGCGAGTAGAGCTTTTCGATCTTCTCGTACATGCCTTTGAGCATCTCCAAGAATTCGGAAGAGAAGTGCAGGCCGTCGTTCACATAATGCCCGGTATATTTGGTGACGTTGTCGGCAAGTTCGCCGATACGCACGATGTCGTTTAAAACGTAATGGAGCGAAGAGATGGTCTTTTCTTCCTCCATCACGAGGGAGTTTGCAGAGAGTTTTACAAGGTAGGCAACTTCCTGCTTGCTCATCTGCGCGATCTCCACATTGCGGTCGTTGACGTCCTTCGTCACCGACATATCCTTCTTTAAGAAGGCATTGAACGCCTCATCCAGCGTCGCCTTGGAGTAGCCGAAGAGCTTGCCCGTCTCCTGATAGAGATACGCAAGACCGACGGAAGGATTGCGGAGTAAACGCTCGTCGGGCTCGGTGAGCAGCTCCTCCGCCGCTTTCCCCGCCCCCTTCTTCTCGGGCACGATGTGGTTCGCAAGCCACACGAAGCACTTGATGAAGGGCAGGAACAGGATGGTACACGTCACGTTGAAGAGCGTGTGGAAGAAGGCGATCTGGAACTGGTAGTTCTCGGGGAAGATGACGTTTAAGACGGTATCCTGGAAGGACGTGCCGAACGCGCCCCATATGAGCAGGAAGGTGGTGAAGATGATGGCGCCGAAGCAGTTGAAGAGAAGGTGGATGACGGCAGCCCTTCTTGCATTCGACTGCGCGCCGATCGAGGACAAGAGCGCCGTCACGCAGGTGCCGATGTTGGAACCGATGACGACGTAATACACGCCGTCGCCCGTGCCGCCGATGAGCACGCCGCTCGTTGCAAGCACGACGACAATACTCGTGACGGCCGAGGAGGACTGGATGATGCCCGTCGCCACAGCGCCGATGAGCAGAAGCAGGAAGGGATTTTGAACGACGGCGAGCGCCTCTTCTAGGACGCCCATGAGTTCGGGATGAAGGTCGGGGTCCATCGCGGTCGACATGACGTTGAGGCCGACAAACACGAGGCCGATACCCGTTAAGGTGTTGCCGATGAGCTTGACCTTCTCCCTTTTCGAGAGCATGTTCATGAACACGCCCACGACGGCAAACAGGAGCAGGAACACCGACACGTCGAGGCTGCCCAGCGAGGCGATCCACGCCGTGATGGTGGTACCGATGTTGGCGCCCATGATGATGGAAGTCGCCTGGAAGAGCGTCAGAATGCCCGCATTCACGAGGCCGACGACCATGACCGTCGTTGCCGACGAGCTCTGAATGATCATCGTGACGGCTGCGCCGATGCCGACGCCCGCAAAGCGGTTGCCCGCCGTCTTGTTGAGCATGCGCCTCAGCTCTCCGTGGGCGAGGCGGGACATGCTGTCCGACATGATCTCCATGCCGGCAAGGAAGGCGCCGAGGCCGCCCAGGAGCAACATAATGGTTTCAATGATTTCGATCACCGTACTTCTCCTTCGTACTCTGTAACGTAAAATTTTTCAGGGGTCGATCGTTTTCCCATTATGTTTATTATAGCAATTATAGCACCCACTTGTCACTTGTTTTTCATGGATTTGTAACAAAAACGTAAAAAATTGTAAAATCTCATTTACACATGTAAATTTTCTCACTTTTCCGCGCTTTTTTACAAAAGGAGAGCGCCTTTCGGCGCCCTTCAAAGGTCCATGGACTTGTGCGAGCAGAACTCCTTCCCGTTGAGGCGGGCGAGCCCCTTCAGCCCCGTAAAGCACAGGCGCTTTGCAAGCAGCCTCTGCCGCGTGAGGTGCAGCCTCTCGTTCAGGGCTTTCTCGCCGTACTTGGTATCCCCGAGGACGGGGTGCCCCAAATAGGCAAGGTGCGCGCGGATCTGGTGCGTCTTGCCCGTGTGCAGGGTGATGTCAAGTAAACTCACGCCCTCCCCTTCCTTTAAGACGCGGTACTCCGTCGTGATGGGCTCCCCCTCTCTCCGCATCGAAACGCGCACGCGCGAGGCCGCAGCGTCCTTTTTGAGATAGGCATGCAGGACGGCGTGCCTTTCCGCAAAACGCCCCTTCACGAGGGCGAGATAGTGCTTCTCCGCTCTCCGCTCGCGGAAGGCGAGAAGGAGCTCATCCGCCGCCGCCCGCGTCTTTGCAAAGATCATAACACCCTCGGTGTTCCTGTCCAGCCGGTGCAGGAAATAGCACGCCCCCGCCTTTGAAAGCGCTTCGAACACGGCCTCGGAATTTACGCCGCTCTCCTTGTCAACAACGACGACGTCCTCATCCTCATAGAGGATCGTAAAGGCGGTGCGCCCTTCCTCGGCGGGCGAAAGAAAGTACTGCACCCTGTCCCCCGCACGCAGGGACACATCTTCCCCCGTCTTTTTTCCGTTGACGCGGATATCCCGCCGCTTTAAGAGGGCGCGAAAGGCAAAGGACGCCTGCGCGTCATGCGCGTCGGTGAAATTTTTGAGCGAGCTTTCCTCGGTAACGGTGTATTCCCGCACGGAGCGACCTCCAAAAGCACAAGAGTAGAATAGCGAGCAAGACGAGCGGCAGCGCGATGCCCCACCCCTCGCCCGTGAGAAAGTAGACGAAGTAACTTAATATGAGCGCCGAACCCGTCTGCAGGGCGGCGTAAGCCAAAGCCCGCCCGAGCCCCACCTCCCTGCAGGAGGCGGCGATCGCCGAGACGCAGGGCGAAGACGTGAGCACAAACACGGCGAGCGCAAACGCGCTCCTTGCCCCAAAGGGAAAAGCGGGGAAAAAGAGCTCCAGCGCGCCCGCCACATTCTCCTTGGCGACAAGCCCCGAGAGCGCGGCATACGCAATGCGCCAGTCCCCCATGCCGATGGGCGCAAACAGCCAACTGAGGCCGCCGCAGAGGGAAGCCAGCATGCTCTCCTCCGCCGAGCAGAACCGCAGCGAAAAGTCGAAGGACGACAGCAGCCACGAGAGGACAAAGAAGGCGAGAATGACCGTCCCGAGCTTTATTATAAACTGTTTGAGCTGAAAACACAAGGCTTTCAGGGTGGTTTTCGCATCGGGCAGCTGCAGCGGCGCAAATTCGAGCACAAAGGGCGCGGGCTTTTCTCCCCCCAACAGCACGAGCACCAAAAACGCCAGCCCCACCCCGAGCCCATACAGAAGGACGGCAGCCAAAAACGCATTCTCGAAGAAGGAGGCCGCCAGCGTAAGGTAGACGGGCAGCTTTGCACTGCACGAGAGATAGGGAAGGGCGAGAATGACCCGCCGCTGCATCTTCCTGTCCTCGAGGCCGCGCGTCGAGAGGACGGCCGCCGCCGTGCACCCGAAACCCATCAAGAGGGAAAACACCGCCCGTCCGCTCAACCCCACCCTCTGCAGAGTGCCGTCCGTCCAAAAGGCGAGGCGGGATAGAAGCCCGCTCTCTTCAAGCAGGGTGAGGAACAAAAAGAGCATCCCGATCTGCGGCAAAAAGCACAGCACGCCCCCGATGCTCTTACAGATCGCATCCCCCACGAAGGAGCGCAGAACGGGCGAAGGGATGCGCTGCGAAAGCGCATACAATTCTTCCGAAAAGAGCGCTTCGATAAGCCCCTTCAAATACCCGCCAATGCCATACGGCGAGAAGGTGAGAAAGAACGCCCCCGCCAGCAGCAGAACAAACGTCACCGCCGCCCCAAGCGGGTTTAATAGCACCCTGTCGAGCTTTGTCAGTCTCGCCTCTGCGGGCCGATAGACCGCCTCTGCAAGCGCCCCCTTCGGCGCTTGAAAGGGCGAAGAACGGCCAACCGCCTCCCCCATTCTCTCTTTGAGAGCGCGCGGCGAAAGCCCCTCCGCATCGAGCACGGGAATGCCGAGCAGCCGTTGAAGCCCGCCCGCATCCGCTCTCCCGCCCCGTCTTTCAAACTGTCTCCTTTTGGTGAGGACGAGCACCGCCCTTCTCCCCTCGGCAAGCGCCTCCCCGAGCGCCAGCGCCCTCTCAAGCGCCCCGCATTCCGCAACGAGGCAGACGACCGCCTCGGGGTGCCCCTCTATGTACGCACACGCGGCGCGCTCCTCCATACTGAGGCCTTCTGCCGCATACACCCCGGGCAGATCGCACACCGTCACCCGCCTGCCCCCGAGCGAAGCCTCGCCCTCAAGCGCCGTCACCGTCACGCCGTGCCAGTTGCCGACGCGCGCATGCCCGCCCGTCAGCGCGTTAAAAAGCGTGCTCTTGCCCGCATTGGGATTGCCCAAAAGCAGCAATTGTCTCACCCTTCCACCTCGATGCACTCCGCCGCCTCCCGCGAGAGCGCAAACACGCTCTCCCTTGTCCTTACAAGAAAGGTGCGCTTCAGGGGGGAGACCTTCAAGAGCCCGACCTGCTCCCCTGTCCTCACCCCGAGCGCCGCAAGACGGGAACGCAGCGCCTCTTCCCCCGTAAGCGCCGTCACGCGCCCCCTTGTGCCCGCCGTACCGTCCGAAAGCCGCATCTCCCCTCCCCCGCCCGCAAGGGCGTTTTGCAATAAAAAATGCGGGGGGAACGCAAATTATTCCTCCCCGCATATTTGCTTGTAAACTGCCCTTTCAGGCGTGATGCTGTTCGCGCGCCACACGGTCGCCCTGCAGTTTGAGCATCCCGTTCGTGATGATGGGCGAGATGATGAGCCAGATCGCCGCCACCGCGATGAGCGAATAGACGACGATGGAGCCCACCGTCCTGGGGCCCTGAAAGACCGCCGACACCAAATTGAAGTCGAACAGCCCGTAGATGCCCCAGTTGAGCGCCCCGACAAGCACTAAAATATAAGAGATGAGATTTGCTATGACCATCGGATACCTCCTGCCATGCAGTTTGCCCCGCCCCGTCATTTTTATGCGCGGACGGTCCCGCCTCTGCCCGCCGCTTCCCGAACGCTGCCGCAATAGGGGCGGGCGGCGGCGCACAAACTGTGCGCCGCCGCCCCAAACGGAGAGGGAACGGAGTCAAAACTCCGTTCCCTCTCTATTTACAATTGATGAGTCCTCAAACTTAGTCTTTCTTCTCGTCGTCCTTCTTATCTTTCTTCGTGCCCTTGAGCGACTTCACATCCACTTCATCGACGCTCTTCTTGGGCTTGATAACAAAGAGTGCGACAAGCACGATGAGCAGCACGCCCGAGATGCAGAACAGCACGACTGCAGCGACGTTGTTCTCCAGCCAGTAGGTGGCGTCGGGGAGCGGGTCGATGGGGTTGCGCACGTCGATGACCTGATAAGCGGTCACGGTGCGGCCGGGGATGGAGGGCTCGGTCACGGTGAGCTTGACCACATAGTAGCCCGCCTCGTTGGGAACAAAGGTGAGGTCCTCGCTGTCCCACTCATAGCGGTTATCCGTGCGGTCCCAGAGGGGATCGTCCTCGGTCACGTCGCTGTTGTAAGGACGGATGGCAATGAGGTACTGCGCCCACTCGCCGTCGAAGTATTCCTTTGCATTGGAAACGAGGGAGGAGTAGGACGTATTCCTCAAATCTCCGGGAAGGCTGTCCTCGTCGATGCGGAAGAGCTCATATTCCGTCTCATAGCCGGGCACGGCGATGATCTCGAAATCCTCGAGCTCATACACCGACTCACGGTAGCCGAGCTCCTGCTCTTCGGGGTCGGTGATGCGCGCGCCGTCGTAACCCACGGTGAAGGAGAATTCGGGAATTTCCTCGATCTCCCACACGTTGCCCGACGCAACGTTCACGAGCTGGCCGTCGTAGTAGTAATTCATGCCGTTGCTCGCGTTGTCGCTTGCGATCACGCGGAACACATAGCGGCCGGGCTCGTCGATCTCAAAGCGGAGTTCATTGTAGTCGAGGGAGACGGCGGAAGATGCCGTATCGTCCTCGGTCTGACTCTGCGAATAGTAGTAGACGTTGAAGGTGAGATCGCGGTAGTCGCACGAGGGCGAAGAGATGAGCCCGCGGAGGGAAGGAAGATAGAAGTATGCCCCTTCGCCCGCACTGGCGTTCTCCGCGGCCCTGTCGGCCGCCTCCTGATACTGCGCCGTGAGCACGTCGAGGAGCGCCTCCTCGGTGTCGCCGTCGCCGTCAGCGTCCTCGGTATCGGCATCCTTCACGTTCTCGCCCGAAGGACGGCCGTCCACCGTCGTCGCCGTCGCCGTGAGGCCGTTATAGACGGGGCCCTCCTGCGCACGGTCGACCTTGATGTAGTCGGTCGCATTGTCGTCGGTGCCGAGGGTGACGGAAGCCCCCTCTGCCGCATACCAGACGAGATAGACGGGCTCTTCCGTCTCATCGGCATTGTCGCGCCCGTCATCGAGCGTGAAACGGATGGAGACGTACTGTACTTCCTCTTCGCTGTCCGCAGAAGGCATGAACCAGGTGGAAGTGGTCAGCGTATCGTAGTCGTCATCGGTGGGAGCCGCATATGCGCCGTCCTCACCCGCCTTCGCCACATAGTACTCGCGGGTGACGGTCACAGAGGAATCGCACACGTCGATCGCCTCATAGTCAAGCGAGAACTTCTGCCCGAGACGGAAGGGATAGACGTCGCTGTTCAAAACGAGCACGGGCGCCGTATCGTCGACGACATTGCCGCCCTCGTTGAGTTCGAAGGACTGGCCGTTGAGCTGCTTGACGAGGACCGTCTGAGAGTCGCCCGAAAGCTCCGTCGCCTCAAAGGTGATGGGCGTTCTGGGGTTGTCGGACGCCGAGGAGATGTACTCCATGTAGTACCCGCCGATGTTGGTGAACGTACCCACTTTCGCAGCGTTCACATAGACGGAGAATTCGCCGTATGTGCAATCTGCCTCATCGAACGTGATCTCCACATCGCCCGAAAGGTCGACCTCGACCGCTTCGCCGTCCTCGCCCGCGGCATTGACGACGTGGGCGGTTGCCCCGTCCTCGCCGTTTACAAAGACGAGCGAATTACTGGAAAGCTCCTCTTCGGAGATATTCTCCTCCTCGCTTTCAAAGGAGATGGTGTACTCGGAGAAATTCACCTCGGGGAAGGCGAGCGTGAGGGAGAAATAACTAGCCTCTTCCTGAGATGCATGCCACTTGATGGCAAGGTCGCGGCGGAAGTATGCAGCCGCACCGTCTCCCGCATGCGAGAAGGCGAGATACTCCGTCTCCCCCTCTTCGGAAGGGCCGATGGTCGTGCTCGTGCCCGAAGAGAAGATATTCGAGGGCCTGTACTCCTCGGCCGATGCGGCATAGCGGGGCATGACGAGGCCAGCCGCCAAGCTCAAAAGCAGCGCAATCAAAAGGCTCAGCGCCGCGATGGTGATCGTTCTCAATTTACTCTTAGTCATGTAACCTTGCTCCGTGCGGACAAACAGCGTCCGCAAAGTGTTCTTGCCTTGGGGAGACCCCAATTTCCTGCGCCATACAGATGCCGACAGCGCATTCACCTAACTATTTTACACAAAATTTTTGCGCCCGTCAAGCGGTAACAAGCCGTGTAGAAAAGAAAATTAAATTTTCAAACTTCCCCCGCCCGAAATCGCCCTCGGAGGACGCCCGCGCTCACTCAACGGCCATCGCCCTTGCGATGTCGAACTTATTCCACGGCGCCTCGTTTTTGGGCGGCTCGAGCATGAACCGCATCCGCTCCTTGGTGACGGGGTGCGTGAAGCTCAGAGAATACGCCCAAAGGGCGAGCTTGCCCTTCTGCGCGCGCTCCCCGCCGTAGCGCATATCGCCGAAAACGGGATGCGCGATGCCCGCCATCTGCACGCGGATCTGATGGCTCCTGCCCGTGTGCAGCGTGATGTCGCAGAGCGCGAGCGGGTCCTTCTTCTCCAGGATGTGGTAGTCGAGCGAGGCGAGCTTTGCCCCGTCCGTTCCCTGCGTGCAGAGATATACCATATTATTGACGGTGTTCTTCTTGAGGTAGTTTACAAGCGTGCCCTGCTCGCTGTGCGGGCAGCCGTTGAGGACGGCGAGGTACTTCTTCTCGAAGTCGCCCGTCTTCATCTGCTCGCCCAGCCTTCCCGCGGCCTTGCTCGTCTTTGCGAACACCATCACGCCGCCCGTGGGGCGGTCGAGGCGGTGCACAAGCCCGACATACACATTCCCGGGCTTATTGTAGGCCGTCTTGATGTATTCGCGCACCTTGTCGAGAAGGTTACTATCCCCGCTTTCGTCGGGGCAGGACGCAAGGTTCTGCGGCTTCATCACCACGATGAGATGGTTGTCCTCATAGAGGATGGTAAGCTCGTCCTCTCTTTCGATGTCAGTCATTGACGTACATTCCTCCCGCGCCGCACGGAAGGGCGATGCCCTCTTCGGTGGGCAGCCCCACCTCGTAGGAGTCGATGCTCCCCTTCCGCCCCTTGAGGCACAGCGTTAAAATATTGTTCAGAACGGCAGGCTGCAGGCCCGTCGTATAGCTGTTGATGAGAAAAAAGAGCGGCTCTTCGGAAAGGAGCTGCGCGCACTGCATCACAAGCGGATAGAGCTCCGTCTCGATCTTCCACAGCTCGCCCCCCGGCCCCCGCCCGTAGGAGGGAGGGTCCATGACCACCGCATCATAGCGGTTGCCCCTTCGAATTTCCCGCGCGACGAACTTCTTGCAGTCGTCCACGATATAGCGGATGCCGCTCATTATGCCCGAGAGCCGCGCATTCTCGCCCGCGCGCTCCACCATGTTCTTGGCGGCGTCCACATGCGTGACTTCCGCGCCCGCCTTGGCCATCGCCACGCTCGCCCCGCCCGTATAGGCGAAGAGATTCAAAACTTTGATCTTCCTTCCCTTCCCGACAGCCCCCTTGATGAGGGCGGACGTCTTATCCCAATGCACCGCCTGCTCGGGGAAGAGCCCCGTGTGCTTAAAGTTCATGGGATGGACGCGAAAGGTGAGGTCGCGATAGGAGATGTTCCACTCCGCGGGCAGCTCCTTTTTATACTCCCAGAAGCCGCCGCCCCCGCCGTTCCCCTTATTCCTTTTATAGACGGCGGAAAGATCGGGGTAGGAAAAGAGGTCGCGCTGTGCGCTCCAGATGACCTGCGGGTCGGGGCGGAGCAGCACGACGTCCTTCCAGCGCTCGAGCTTGTACCCGTCGCCCGTCGCAATGACGGAATAGTCCTTCCAGTTGTCGGCAAGTGCTATCATACCGAAAATTATAAAGCAAAACGCCCTCTTTGTAAAGTGATTTTGGCGGGCGATTTTTGAGTGCGGCTCTCCCCCGCCTCTCCCGCCGAAGTGCGCCGCCGCTTCCGCAGCGGGCGCCCCTTGCTTCCCCCCACTCCCCCTCACTCCCCGAAAAAGTCCTCCCGTCTCAGCCCCTCCTTGAGTTTTAGAAGGGCGCGCTTTTCGATGCGCGAAACATAGGAGCGCGAAATCTTCAGTTTTTTGGCGACCTCCCGCTGCGGCAGCGGCGCGCCGCCCGTCAGGCCGTATCGAAGGCACACGATCTCCCGCTCCCGCTCATTCAAGAGCGTCTTGACGGCGGAGAGAAACTTCCCTTTGAGGAAGGACTGCTCCACATTCTCAAACACCGCATCCTCCTTCTCATAGAGAAGGTCCATGATGGTGAGCTCATTGCCGTCCTTGTCGGTGCCGACGGGGTCGGAGAGCGACAGCGTATTCTTGTGCTTCTTCCCCGCGCGGATGAGCATCAAAATCTCATTCTCCACGCAGCGGGCGGTGTACGTTGCAAGGCGGGTGCCTCGGCCGGGCTCAAAGGTATTGATGGCCTTGATGAGCCCGATGCTCCCCACCGAGATCATGTCGTCCGTCTCCGCCGCGCCTGTGTACTTCTTGACTATGTGCACGACGAGCCGCATGTTGTGGCGGATGAGCTTCTCGCGCGCCGCCGTATCCCCCGCCCGCGCGAGCTTTAAGCACCTCTCTTCCTCTTCCGCAGAGAGCGGCCTCGGGTAGCTCCCCTCCCCCACGGCGCCCGTAAAGAAGAACAGCTTGCAAAGGACTGCATACAAAAACGCGAACATCTCCCCTCCCCGCCGCAGGTGCGGCATTATTATGGTATGAGGGGGAAGCGTTGTCCTATCTCTCTTTTATCAAAAACGGCGCCCTTCGGCACCGTTTTGCAAAACTTTATGGCATTTATTTCTTTTCGACGATCTTGATGTGCACGTCGTCGAGCTGCTTCTGCTCCACGGGCGAGGGTGCATTCATCAAAAGGTCGCGCGCTTTCGCATTCATGGGGAAGGCGATGACTTCGCGGATGTTGACGGTATCCGAGATGAGCATGACCATGCGGTCGACGCCGGGCGCCACGCCCGCGTGCGGGGGCGCGCCGTACTCAAAAGCGTTGTAGAGGGCGGGGAACTTCTTGACGACATCCTCCTTGCCCATCCCGACGAGCGAGAAGGCCTTGAGCATGATCTCGGGGTCGTGGTTACGGACCGCGCCCGAGGAAAGCTCCACGCCGTTGCATACGATGTCGTACTGGTAGGCGAGCACTTCCAAGGGGTCCTGCTCCTCGAGCGCCTTCATCCCGCCCTGCGGCATGGAGAAAGGATTGTGGCAGAATTCGAGCTCGCCGCTCTCCTCGCCGATCTCATACATGGGGAAGTCGACGATCCAGCAGAAGCGGTAGACGTTCTTTTCAAGTAAATCGAGCCCCGTGCCCAGCATGGTGCGCAGCACGCCCGCGCGCTTCTGGACGAGGCCGAGCTTTTCCTCTGCGATGACGGCGACAAACGCCCCCTTCTCGAGCGCAAGCCGCTCCTTGAGAGCTTCGATGCGCTCTGCAACAAACTTCGCAATGCCGCCCGAAGGCACGCCGTTCTCGTCCAGCTTGAACCAGAACATGGCGCCGCCCTCCGTCTTGACTTTGAATTCCTCGGCGGTCTTGTCGATCCACTTGCGGGCGACGTTGACGCCGTTGACGGCGATCGCCTTCACTCGCTTGCCTTCAAACGCCTGGAAGCCGCAGCCCTCCACAAGGTCGGTGATGTCCTTGACGACGAGGGGGTTGCGAAGGTCGGGCTTGTCCGTACCGTACGTCTCGAGCGCATCTCTGTAAGCCACGCGGCGGAAGGGCGGCTTGTCGGCATCCCAGCCCGAATACTTGGCAAACACGGGCGGAAGCACCCCTTCGAGCACCTCAAACACGTCCTCCTGCGTCGCGAATGCCATCTCGATATCCAGCTGATAGAACTCGCCGGGCGAGCGGTCGGCGCGGGCGTCCTCGTCGCGGAAGCAGGGCGCGATCTGGAAGTACTTGTCGAACCCCGAGCACATCAGAAGCTGCTTGTACTGCTGGGGCGCCTGCGGAAGCGCGTAGAACTCCCCGGGATAGATGCGGCTGGGAACGATATAGTCGCGCGCGCCCTCGGGCGAGGAACTCGTGAGGATGGGCGTGTTGATCTCGTAAAAGCCGCGCTCGGTCATGAGCTTGCGAAGATCTGCAACAATCTTGGAGCGCAAAATGATCTTGTCGCGCACGGCGGGGTTACGAAGGTCGAGGAAGCGGTACTTGAGGCGCGCGTCCTCGCCCGCGTCGGTGGAGTGTGAGACCTCGAAGGGCAGCGCCTGCACGGAGCGGCGGCCCAAAACTTCGATTTTCTCGGGAATAATTTCGATGAGGCCGGTGGGGAGCTTATCGTTGGGCGCAGAGCGCAGGACGACGGTGCCCTCGACGCTGACCGTCGATTCGGTGGGAATGTCGCGCATTTGGGAGAGGCAGGGCTCCTCGGAGCAGACCACCTGCGTGGTGCCGTAGAAGTCTCGGAGGACGGCAAAGAGAAGGCCGCCCTTGTCGCGCTTGCTGTCGAGCCAGCCCGCAAGTTTGACGCGCTTGCCGGCGTCGGTATCGCGCAGTTCGCCGCAGTTATGAGTTCTGTAAAACATGGCAATGTCCTTTGTTGTTTTTTTCTCAAAAAGAATAGCACATCTCCCCCCTTTCGTCAAGTATTTCGCGCCCACACCCCTTCAAGAGCGCAAAAAAAGAGCCGCGGCGCTCTGCCTCGGCTCCCCTTTGTTATTGTTTTACAAGTTCGAACTCCGTGCCGTCCATTGAGCCGTAAAGCGTCTTGCCGTCATATTCAAAGGTTGCCGGCGCTCCGTCAAAGGTGATGTCCACCTTCTTCTTATCCTCAGCATTCACCGCCCAAGTGCCATTCACTGTTTCCTGCTGCCCGAACATGTCGATGCTCGCAGTTGCCGTTCCGTCCTCTTTGAGTTCGATGACGAAGGCGTCTTCGCTGAAAATGATGCCCAGGTAACTCTCGCCTGCCCTGATCTCGATCGTCGTCGCGCCTTCCGTCATCCTCATATACGAAAACTTATACACCCCTTCCTTTGCGCCGCCGCAAGCCGCAAGGCATACGAGCCCGAGAACAAAAACGAGCATTGCACAGAGTACCGTTTTCAACCGCTTCATATCTTCTCTACTTATGATATAGTTTGTAATTTTATAATAACATAGAATCTCTCCCTTGTCAACCCCTGAAACTAAAATTTTATGAAAAGCCGCTGCGGAATTTCCGCAGCGGCTCTCTTATGGGGGAAATTTCAGATATTCTCGTTTGCTTTGCACTTGGGGATGGTCTCGAAGCCCTTTTTAAGGTCCTCGTCGGTGGGAATGGTGTCCGTCATCGCGCCGTCGTTGTAGCTCTTGTAGGCGGTCATGTCGAAGTAACCCGTGCCCGTGAGCCCGAAGAGAATGACCTTCTTCTTGCCCTCCTCGCGGCACTTCAGCGCCTCGTCCATCGCAACGCGGATGGCGTGTGCGCTTTCGGGAGCAGGAAGAATGCCCTCGCAGCGGGCGAACTTGACGGCCGCCTCGAACACCTTGGTCTGCTCGACACTCGTCGCACGCATATACCCGTCGTGATAAAGGCGGGAAAGGACAGGGCTCATGCCGTGATAGCGCAGGCCGCCAGCGTGGTTGGGCGAGGGCATGAACCCGCAGCCCAGCGTATACATCTTGGCAAGAGGCGTGGTGCGCGCCGAGTCACAGAAGTCGTAGGCGTACTTGCCGCGCGTGAGCGAAGGACAGCTCGCAGGCTCCACGGCGAGGATGTCGATATTGTTCTTGCCGTCCAGCTTCTCCCCCATGAAGGGCGAGATGAGACCGCCGAGGTTGGAGCCGCCGCCCGCACAGCCGATGATGAGGTCGGGCTTGATGCCGTACTTATCCATGGCGATCTTGCACTCCTGCCCGATGATGGACTGATGGAGAAGGACGTGGTCGAGGACCGAGCCCAGCACATAGCGGCAGTTGGGGGTCTGCGTGGCCTTTTCGACGGCCTCCGAGATGGCGCAGCCGAGGGAGCCGCCCGTGCCGGGGTGTTCTTCCAAAATTTTTCTGCCCGCGGCGGTCGTTGTCGAAGGCGAAGGGACGACGTTGGCGCCGTAGGTGCGGATGACTTCGCGGCGGAAGGGCTTCTGCTCGTAGGAGACCTTGACCATGTAGACATCGAGGTCGAGGCCGAAGTAGGCGGCCGCCATCGCAAGCGCCGTGCCCCACTGGCCCGCGCCCGTCTCCGTCGTAATAGAGGTGAGCCCCTGTTTCTTCGCATAATACGCCTGCGCCGCCGCAGAGTTCAATTTATGCGAACCAGACGTATTATTCCCTTCGAATTTGTAGTAAATTTCGGCAGGAGTACCCAATAAACGCTCAAGACAATAAGCGCGGACGAGGGGGGAGGGGCGATACATTTTGTAGAAATTGCGAATTTCTTCGGGAATTTCAATTAATTCGTCCTTATCGTTGAGCTCTTGGTCGATGCAGTCGTCGCAGAAGACGGCGGAAAGGTCCTGTTTCGTGCAGGGCTCGCCCGTGGCGGGGTTGAGGAAGGGCTCGTGGCCGCCTTTCATGTGCGCTTTGACATTATACCAGAACTTGGGCATCTCATCTTCGGAAAGATAGATCTTGTACGGGATGTTGGTGTTCATAGTGTTTCCTCCTAATAAAATAATAAAATTTGTAACAAAAAACACGGAAATCGTTCGTTCGGGACGAAGATTTTCCGTGTTGCCACCCGATTTTACGGCTAATGCCGCCTCTTTTTAGGCACGCTGTTGATGCCCTCTTTCTGTAACGGGAAAGCCCCGTCGACAACTACTTGGAGCCAATTTTGACCCTTTTGCCGCCGCCCTCGGTGATCCATTCACGCGCTTTGAGCCGCCTTACTTCCAGCAAACGAAGGCTCTCTGTAGGCTCAAATTGTGCCCGCTACTACTTCACCTCATCGGTTTATGGGCTCATTTTAGCGCTTTTTCTGAAAAAAGTCAAGCGTTTGAACGGTGATTTTTGACATTTTTTGTGCCAAAAATATCCGAAAAACCGTTGACACTGTGTCAGAATAGTAGTATACTATAAAAAATGACACACTGTCAGATTTTTTAGGAGGAAATTCAATATGCTTGGTAATTTCAGCTACTGCAACCCCACCAAACTGTACTTCGGCGAAGGCTCTTTGAAGTACCTGAAAGGCGAACTTGCAAAGTACGGAAAGAACGTGGTGCTCGTGTATGGCGGCGGGTCCATCAAGAAGAACGGCATCTATGATGCGGTCATCGAAATTCTGAAGGAGTGCGGAAAGGACGTTGCGGAGATCGCGGGCGTGATGCCCAACCCCACGCTCGAGAAACTCTACGAGGGCATGGAGATCGCAAGGGCGCATAAGGCGGACTTTCTGCTTGCCGTGGGCGGCGGGTCGGTGTGCGACTACACGAAGGCGCTCGCCGTGTCCGTCCACTGCGACGAGGACCCGTGGGAGAAGTACTATCTCCGCTTCGATGAGCCGACGTGTGAAGTGGTGCCCCTCGGGTGCGTCCTCACGATGGTGGGCACGGGCTCGGAGATGAACGCGGGCGCCGTTATTACCAACCGTGAACAGAAGCTCAAGATCGGGCATGTGTTTGCGGATGAGAGCGTGATGCCCCGCTTCTCGGTGCTCGACCCCACCTACACGCTGACGCTCCCCCACTATCAGATGGTCGCGGGCATCTACGACATCTTCAACCACATCTGCGAGCAGTACTTCTCGGGCACGGACGACAACACGAGCGACTACCTTGCAGAGGGGCTGATGCGCTCGCTCATTCATTCCTCGCGCATTGCAAATAAAGATATGCAGAATTATGAGGCGCGCTCCAACATCATGTGGACGGCGACGTGGGCGCTCAACACGCTCATTGCGTGCGGCAAGGATACCGACTGGGAAGTGCATATGCTGGGCCAAGCGGTGGGCGCGCTCACCGATGCGACGCACGGCATGACGCTCGCCGCCGTGTCCCTCCCCTACTACCGCCACATCATGCCCTACGGCCTTGAAAAGTTCGTGCGGTTTGCAAAGAACGTTTGGGATGTGAACGGCGAAGGGAAAACGGATGAGGAAATCGCGAACGAGGGTCTTGCAAAAATGGAGGCTTGGATGAAGGAGTTAGGGCTTGTGATGAATATTACGGAGCTCGGCGCGAACGAGGGCATGCTCGACGAGCTGGTGAAGGCGACGCTCGTGATGGAGGGCGGCTACAAGGTCCTTTCGAAGGAAGAGATGAGAGAGATCTTCCGCGAGAGCCTGTAAGAGGCGGCGTATGTCTAAGGCCAGCGAAGCGCATGCGATGAGCCGATACGAGGAAATTTTGGACGCGTGCGCGGAACTCTATGAGGTGATGCCCTATAAGGATATCACCATTTTGAAACTTGCGCAGCATACCTCGTTTACGCGCACATCCATCTATAACTACTTTGCCTCGAAGGAAGAGATCTTTTTGGCGCTGCTCAAGCGGGAGTACCTTGCGTGGACGGAAGATCTGAATGCGCTTGCAGAGCGCCCCAAGGACCGCGCGGGGTTTGCGGAGAGGTTTTCCGCGCTCTTGGAGAAGCGAAAGTGCATGCTCAAGCTGCTTTCGATGAACTTATTCGACATGGAAGCGGGCAGCCGCTTTGAGGCGCTCGTCGAGTTTAAGCGGGCGTACGGGGCGTCGATGGACGCAGTAAGGCGGTGCCTCATGGTGCACACGGGGGCGGACGAGGAAGAGGCGGAGGGCTTTGTGTTTGCGCTGTACCCCTTCCTGCTCGGCGCGTATCCCTATGCCGAGGCGACGCCAAAACAAATTCAGGCGATGGACGAGGCGGGCGCGCGCTACCCCCGCATGAGCGTGGGCGAGCTTGTAAAGGCGCTCGTGGAGAAGCTTGTTGAGAGTTTAGAGTTGAGAGTTTAGAGCTTTGAGTTTAGAGGGGCGCGGCGGCCGAAAGGCCGCCGCGCCCCCTCTCCCTGTCTCAAGCCAAAAAAAGAGCTGGCGTAAGCCAACTCCCTTTTCGTGGCGCAGAGACTCGTCGCAGCAACCCTTGCCTCTTAGACAGTTTGCTGCCGCAAACTGCCCGTTTAGCGCGGGTGCTGCTCCTCTTCCCACAAAATCTTGCTTCGCAATCTTTTGCGGGAGCCCTATTAAAAAAAGAAATCCCTGTCTCAAGCCAAAAAAAAGAGCTGGCGTAAGCCAAAAAGACAGGGATTTGCGCCTTTGGCGGCGCGCCCCGGTGAACAGCCCACCGGGCTGTTCAGTTTGCGCCGTGCCAATCTGTTATCCTGCAATTCGCGCGCAAACCGCTCACTCTCGTTCGCGCCTCCACCCTCAAATCCCTGTCATAGTCGGGTAACAAAAAACGGGATGGCGAATGCCATCCCGTTTTTTGTGGCGCAGAGACAGGGATTTGAACCCTGGTAGACATCACTGCCTAACACGATTTCGAATATGCTGAATAATTTGCGGCTTAAATATTAGAAAACTAATTTTTCCGCTTCCGTCGCTCCATGATTTCTGCGAGATTATCTGATATTATCATTTCTCGCGCTTCGTCCTCCGACAGTGCATAGCATGGATAATCGGGATGAGATATTTCATCTCGTTCCAAGAGGTCTGGCTCTAATAGGCCGAGCCCGTTCATGATGAAGTCCTCAATCGTATATCCGAAATAGTTTACTATGCGGAACGCCTGTGTGATAGAAGGTATCCGCTTTCCGTTTTCATACGTCGAGAGTGTTTGATTTGGTATGCCTGTGTTTTTCCCTAAGGCCACTAAGGAGAGCCCTCTTGCTTTCCGCAACTTTCTTAAGCTCATGGCAAATGCCGTCATAATACGGATATCGTCTACAAATTCGCCTCTTCCTTTTCCTGTTCTTATCATAATATCTTCCATGATAAAAATTATACCACAAAAGTAGGAAAAATGCTTGACTTCCTACTATCATGGGAGTATAATCTCATTATCCTACATTTGTAGGAGATATGGGGTAGATAAAGCGCCAATTTCATATTGTAGGTCGCCGCCTACAAATTCTCCGTAAAGCCTTTGCATCTACCCCGCAAAGGCTTTGCCTTTGCCCTTGATATTATAGAAACATCTCGTCCCGCTTGTATTGCACTTTGCAATGGTAGGGTACCCCGGGGCGAGGGAGAGCTTCCGCTCCCCCCCGCCTGAACGCTCCCCTGTGGGGGGTCAGCGGGGGGCGCGGCTCCCCGCGCCCGCTTAACTTGATTTAAGGTATTTATTTGGAGAATTTGTGAAGAGGCTTAACAACCTACAACCGCATATCCCGCCGAGGAAGTGCTTCTCGCGCAAGCTCATCCGCTCGGGGAATGTCGTCGAGGTGTATGACTATGAGGAGCCCGTGCTCAAAGGCGGAGGAGCCCGCAAAGGACGTGCCGCCGCCTTACTGACTTCTGCCGAAGTCAAGCAGGACAACCGCCGCAAGACTGCCAACCGCGCCCGCCAAAAGGTCTGCCGCACCATCAACGCCAACCCCGCTTTGGATAAGTTCCTCACGCTCACCTTCGCCGAGAACGTCACCGACTTAGACCGCGCATGGGCTGACTTCAACCGCTTCACGAAACGCCTTTCCTTTCGCTTCGGTCATATCCGCTACGTCTGCGTCATCGAGTTCCAAACGCGCGGAGCCGTTCACTTCCATCTCGTCTGTGACCTTCCCTTCGTCGACGTCAACGCCCTTGCCAAAGTGTGGGGCAAAGGCTTTATCAAGCTCAACCGCACCGACAACGCCCAAAACGTGGGCGCTTATGTCTCCAAGTACATGACCAAAGAGAACATGGACGAGCGCCTCATCGGCCGCAAGTGCTACTCCATGAGCCACGGCCTCAACGCCCCCGAAGTGCTCACCGATGAAGAGGCCATCGCGGAAGAACTTGCCGCCCTCGAGGACGTCGTGGACGTGTTCACTTCCTCTTACGAAAGCGAATACTACGGCGTTGTCACCTATACCCGCATTACTTGCAGGAGACGCCCCGAGAAGCCCTCTGCAAGGCGCAAGAGCCCCCATCGGGGTACAGGGGCGAGCCCCTGTATTCAGCCTAAAAGACGCGCATAGACCCGTGCAAGCCGTGTTTCCCGTCTCCTCAATCGCGAGCAGAAGAGAAGCTCCCCTCTAATAGCCTATATGCCTATGGTATAATGCAATGTTCGACTTCAACACCATGCCAACAGTCGGCGAGTGGCTCGACTTTTGGTTCATCACCTATAAGCAAGACCTTGCCGCAAACAGCGTGCGCAATATCGAGCAGATCCTGCGCCTGCATACGCCCGCATGGTTCAAAGAGCTTCCCCTCGATGAGGTCAACGTGCTCACGGCAGACAGCGCCCTCTCTTCCGTCAAGGCGCCGAGGCAACGCAAGTACGCCCGCCAAGTGTGGCACAGCGCGTTCAAGAAGGCCGTGCAGGTCGAGCTCCTCTCGCGCAACGTAATGGAGAATGCCCAGCCCGTGAAGTACCGCAAGAAAAAGAGCGAGGCACTCACCATCGAGGAACAGGACGCTTTTTTCGAGGCTATCAAAGGTGACCGCATGGAGCAACTCTTTTGGTTCGCCGCCCTCACGGGAGCCCGCCGCGCCGAGATTTGCGCTTTGAAGTGGTCGGACGTGAATTGGAAGGAAGAGCTCATCGTCATCCGCGGCACCAAAACCGAGGACAGCTACCGCTGTTTTCCTCTCTCCGAAGAGCTCAAAGAAGTGCTCCGTCGGCAAGCGGAACAGCAGAAAAGAGACCGAGGCACCCGCTTTGAGTGCAAGGACGGCCGCATTTTTCCCTATAATGTCTCCTATGTGAGCCAAGTGTTCAAAAAATATTGCCCTGCGCACCACTTTCACGAGCTTCGGCACACGTTCGTGACCCGATGTGCGGAGAGCGAAATCAGTGTTAGTGTCTGCCAACAGCTTGTGGGGCATTCCACGCCAAATATTACGCTCAATATTTATACGCACGTTTTAGACCGACACAAGCGAAAAGAGGCCGCGAAGTTCAGTTTACACCCCGATTCAGGCTTTTCGAGCATGAAAAAAGACCATGTATGAAACATGGCCTTTTCAAAATGTTTGGCGCAGAGACAGGGATTTGAACCCTGGTAGACATCACTGCCTAACACGATTTCGAATCGTGCGCGTTCAGCCGCTCCGCCATCTCTGCAGGTGCATGAGACATTTTACAGGAAAACGGCAAAAATAGCAACCGATTTTGCCCCGTCTCGGAAAAATTTTTATTATGCAATATCCACTCTTACATAGCAGCAAGTGGTTTGGTTGATTTTATAATTATTGCGGAAGTCTGCAGCACCAAATTCACCCCATCTGTCTGCCTCTTCCAGATCGTCCACAATTTTTGTAAACGCTGTTCCGGTAGTTCCAATGTTTTGAGAATCATTGGAGTAATAGATATGCGTTGCATATGTGTTGCCGGTGTAGACGACAATGTCGGAGACTTGGATTTCGTGTCCTAGGCCGCTGCCAGCACGTTCCGAATCCGCACCGATGGCACCGTTTACATAATAAGAGCCTCCCCCTCTTGAACCTGGATTCCCTATAAACGTACCGCCGTAGATTTGGACATTGCCTTTGTTTTCCCCTTCATTCCACGAGTTCGCGTCAAAGTAAAATCCTGAGCGATTGGCGCCCGTAAATTGACCCGCGGTGATATTTACCTTTGTCGTTCCGTTGCCGTACCAAATGCCGTCGCTGTTTCCACGTTCATTGTTAGTACTTTTAAACGTGCCGCCGTTGATGTTAATGGTCGCGTTGGAATTGCCGCTCGTTTTCTCGACGGTCATGCCCGCTGCGTCACCCGCCACCTGAATATCGGCGTTATTGTCAGTCTCAAATGTAACAGTCGCGTATTTGAGCACACTAAAGCCAGCTTGGCCGCCGCCGACGCCCTCACTCACCACAAAGCTGCCGCCGTAGATATTAGCCGCTGCATAGATCGCTGCCGTTGAGCCGGAGGCAGGGCTACCTGTTACAAATGCACCGCTGCCAGTACCGCCTTCCTTTATGGTGAAATTGCCGCCATAAACGTTCGCCGTACCATTGAGGACCTTAAAGGCATAAGATGCTCCAGGGCCTGCCTGAGGGTTATTCTCCCCTTCGGTATGATACTTATCGTTCCCGATGAAGGTGCCGCCGTAAATATTGCTCGTGCCGCCGTTGACCAAAATGCCGTTGCCCTGTTCTGCCGAATAATTGCCTCCGTGAATCGTAAGCGTGCCGCCCACAATCTTGACCGCCTCGCCGCCTGAGCTCGGAACATAATACTGCCAGTTTTGCGCAGTAGAATCGGAAGGGGCATAGGGAGTATCATTGTAATAACCTGGGCCTGTTGCCGAGACCGTGGGGCCGGAGCGAGTTACAGTCCCATCATTGTCTGTAACCGCTGCACCCAACGTCACCGTGCCGCCGTTGACGAGCACGCCGCCGCCGACCGAGTTAGTGATGCTTCCCGCCGCGATGGTGACTTTATCGATTGGATTCCCTTCCGTGTCAACTTGATTGCTGCCCTCTACGCGCACGGCATAGCTCTTGACCTGGAAATTGCGGTAAACGTCATCGCTTACGAGAACCCGGCTACCATCAATCCAACGGCTAACATAGCTCAAATCGCTATTATTCCCCATATCCACATCATCGCTCTGCACGCCCGTGAAGGTAACGTTGAGGGTGCCGTTGGAGTTCAGCGAGCCGTTCTGCACATATACACCGTTGTAGATGTTGGGAGCGTTCGTAGGTTCGCTCGTTCCCGGGGGCGTGACCCAACTGTAAGAAGCGTTGGAAATCGCGCTGTCTACCGTGAGCGTTGCGTTGTTCTTGACCGTCAGCGTGCCGCTGTTGACATAGACGCCCGTGGCGTTAGGGGTATTTACCTTCGTCGTGCCGCCGTTGACGGTGATCGTGCCGCGCGCCGTGATGCCGAGGGAGTCGGACGTGATATTGACGGTGTTATTGAGGTTGATGGTGCCGCCTTCGGAGCTCACCGCGGAGGAAGTGAGAAGGTTGTTTGAAATGCTGTTATTGACGGTGATGTTGGTCTCGGCCTTGCCCGCCGCCGTGCCGCCGAGGTTGACCGTGCCTGCGGAGGAAAGGACGCCCGCGGAATAGGTGCCGTGGACGGCGATCCTGCAGCCGGAGACGGAGACGGTGCCTGCCGCTGCCCTTCCGGAAGTGTCGTCCTCTGCACTGTAGATGCCGAAGACGTTGGTGAGCGGGGTATTGTTGGGGCTCTCTGCCGTCATGTTGACGGAGTAGACGGGGTTGGTTTCGTCACCCGTGACGGTGCCGTCGATGGTAAGTTCGCCGCCGAGCATGTGAATGAGTGCGGTGCGGGAGGCTTCGATATCTTCTAAGCCGCCCGAGGGGCGGGCTTTGTTGCCGCTCTTTGTGAAGGTGCCGCCGGTGACGGTCATTTCGCCGCCGCGCATGAGGATGGTGTCGCCCACCTCGGACGAGAAGGTGCCGCTGGCGATGGTGAGGGTGTCGCCGGTCTGCGCGGACATGCCGATGCAGGTGCCCTCCCCCACTGCCGTGAAGGTGGGCGGGGCGGTGGCGCTTTCGGTGCCGACGGTCATTTCGCCGCCGACGGAGAGGATGCCGTAGGTGTTGTCGGTGCCGAAGTTGGTCGTGAACGCGCCGCCGCGCGCGTGCGTGTTGCCGCCGACGGTGCCGTCTCTTACCGAGCGGATGGCGGCATAGGGCCAGACGAGCTGCGTGCCGCCTTCGTATTCGGTGAGGTCGGTGTCCTCGGTTTTGGCGAGGGAGTTGACGTCGTTATAGCCGTAGACGACGGCGTAGGTCTGAGGAGATTCCTTCGTACCCTCCGCTCCGACGGGATAATAGTAGTAGAAATCGCACGAGGCGACGTTGCAGACGGGGTTGAAGGCGTCAGCAGAGTAGGTCGTTGTCTCAGTGTCTCCCTCCACCGTAAATTTCTCGCAGTTGATGTAGAGCTGACCGGACTGGAAGACGACGGGGTTGTCGGGGTCGGCGGGGGCGGAGGAGTCGGGGATGGTGCCATCGGCAGTTTGGCCGCTGCCCACGAAGGCGTTTTGGACTTCGGTGTAGAGAAGGTAGGTGTCGGCTGTGATGAGGGAGTTATAGCCGGTTGGCGTTGTTTCCAGATAAACGTCGCCGATGGCTCTCTCCGCCGGCTCGGAAATAAGGGGCAAATCGGTGACTTGGCTTGCCGAGCCGTAGGTGCTCTTGCGGTCTGTTCGCGTGACGAGGTAGGCGGAGCCTGCTGTGGGGAGCGTGGAGGTTACGCTGCTCTTGGGGCCGCTTTCGTAGACGCCCGAGCCGACGGTGAGAGAGCCGCCGCTCGTCTGCAGAGCGGAGCCGACGGGGTTGTAGAAGCCGCCCGAGCCCTCCTCCGAAGAGTCGTAGACGAGGACGACGGAGATGCTGCGGCGGACGTCGAGGACGGGGTTGCGGCTGTTGCGGATGACGGTCGTACCGTTGACGTCGAGGACGAGGTTGGTGTAGACATCGGCGATGTCGTTGTTAATCACGAAGGGCTTTTCGGCGTTATCCGCGATCTTGATGTAGGAGTAGCCGTTTTCGACGGCGTTGACGAACTCGTCGGGCGTTCTGACTTCGAACGCCGTTGCGCCGACGAAGTCGATGAGGTCGTCGTAGGTGCTGTTGTCGTCCAGCCTGCCGCCCGAGTAGCGGCCGTAGGTAAAGGTATAGCAAAGCGACGCCGCCATCAGCGAGATGATGAGCGCCGCCATCACGGCCATGATGAGAATTTTCCTTGTCTTTTCTTTCATAGCTGCTCCTTATGCTCAGGGCCGCTCCGAGCTTTGCACGAACGTCGCGGAAAAGCGCACGCCGAATGCGCGCTGCTGGATGGGCGCGTAGGTGATATTCGCTTGTTGATCGGTCTCGTAGCGGATCATGTTGACATCGTTCCCGGCGAAGGTGCCGTCGATATCTTTGAGGCTGACATAGACGGGGTCAGCGTTATCGCATTTATAGATGTTCTCTTGCCCCTCTACCTTCATAAGCGGGTGAGCGTAGGCACCGTCATCGCCCTCGAGGGTCTCGACGTGGAAGTATTCGGTCTGAAGTTCCCCCGCCGTTCCGTCTGCATTTTCGACGAACGTCTGCTTGACGCGGACGGTGGTCGTTTCGCCGGTCAGGCTGCCGTTTTCATCGGTCACGGGTTCGCCGCTCGCGTCGGTCACGGGAATGCCCGAGACGTCGAAGTGATAGCCCGTGATGTCTATCTCATCGCCGTTGCTCTCGATCTTAAACGACTCCCCTTGCGCCAGCTGCGTCCAAAAATCCTCTTTTGCTTCTTGGGAGTTGTTGGGGGCGGCGTTCGTCCAGGTGAGCCAGACGACGATGGGCTGCGTGCTCGCCCCCTCGCCCTGCTTTGCGGCTACTTTGAGGGCGGCGAGGTCGATGTCGATGGAATAGATGGTCATCTCCTTTTTGCAGTCGACGTAGATGGGCGAGAGAAGGCCGTTGTCGTCCTCGCGGACGAACCCGACGGAATAGTCGCGCGTCTCCTCTTTCGCGGAGATGGTCAAAGTGTTCTCGTTGCTTTCGCCCCAAGTTGCCGTGACGGAGCCTTCGACGGTACCGTCATCATTCTCCGTAAGGCCGCCGTTCAGGGTGAGCTGTGCGGTCACGTCGCCCAAGGGGTCGAAGTCGTCGGAGTAACCGATCTCATTCTCGGGAGTTTCGCCCGAACCTTCGGAGCCTTCGCCCGAACCTTCGGAGCCTTCGTCCGTATCCTCGGAGGGTTCCCCCGTCAGCCAGGGCTCGTTGTCCCACGTTTTATAGTCCCCGTACTCGATATAATGCTCCTTCCCGTAGTTGGGGTCGTCCTCTTCTATCACTTTCCTCTCTTTCATGAGGTCGGCGATGACGAACTGCGGGGTGAGGACGGTCTCCACGGCGATGTTTCGGGACGTGGAGAACTGCAGGGCGATGTTGTCCCAATAGTCGGCGGGCCCCTCCAAGTGGAGGGTGGGATGCACGTCGGTGTCGCCGTTGTTCTTCAAGGTGATGCCCACGGTGATGGCGGTGTTTTCGCCCTGCGGGACGTAACCGGAATTGCCCGTCTCGATCCAATAGGCCTGATTGCCGAACGATGTCGCATTGATGCGGTCGATGGAATAGGTCGCATCAAAGGCTGCGATGCCGACGGAGGAATAGACCGCGCCGCCGGTGAAATAGCGTGCGAACGTCACGCCGGAGAAGAGAAGCGTCACGGCGAGAAGCAGGCTGAGATATTTCATCAGCGGATATTGCGTTTTTTCCGCACCCGAAGGAACGGATGCGTCAAGGTTCCGCCTCATGGCTTTCCTCCTTTTTGTCTTTTTTGTTTCTGCGGCTCAAAAAGTCACACAGCACCCAGATGAGCGCCGCCGCGATGACGATGATGAACATCCCCAAGGGGGTCTGAAAGAATGCGGCAACGCTGCCGAAGCCGCGCAGGACGAGCACCACTTCCCCCACGATGTCCTCTTCATGGACGATCCACGGGTCGACGGACCCGCCGTTGTTGTCCCCCATCGTGCGGAAGCCCTCCTCGGTCTCCTCCACGATGCGGTGGGTGGTGTAGCTGCCGTCGTTTTCATACATGACGATATCGCCCACTTCGTAGCCGTCCTTCGCGAGGGTGACGATGTAGTCGCCCGTATTGATGGCGGGTTCCATGCTGCCCGAGAGGACCGCCGCCGTCGCAAAGCCCAAAAAGACGGGCATCTGCTGCTTGAAGGCGAGCTTTGCGACCATCACATAGATGTTGTAGATGAGCAAAATGCCGACAAGGGCGATGAGGACGACGCGGAGGACGATGGACAGGACGGAGAGCGCCCGCTTCATGCAGCCTCCCCTTCCTCTTGCTTGACCGCCGTGATGGTGAGCGTGAAGGTGTACTCCGCGCCGTTTTCACCCGCGTTGGTGTCGACTGGGTCGTCGTCCGCCCAGTACCATTCGAGCACGAAGTACTGCGACGAACCGCCCATGATGGTGAGGTCGTACTCCATGTTCTCGATGTCGTCGTAGCCCTCCTCCGCGGTGAGGTAGTGGCCGTCGCGCAGGAGGCGGAAGCGGATGTCGATGCCGAAGTCGTTCTCCTCGGTGCAGACGAGGTCGTAGTCAAGGGAGTAGTCGTTGAGGTTTTCGAGAATGAAACGGTAGGAGCCGCTCATGCCGGGGACGATGGCGTCCACGTCGAAGTAATCGTTCTCAAAGATGGGAAGGTTCTCGATGAACTCCCAGTCGGTGCCCTCCGTATCGGTGATGCGGAACACGGGGATGTCGTCCGCATTCGAGCGCAGCACGAAGAAGGAGCTGACGACGCCCGTGATGATGGTGACGAGCAACAAAAAAGCGAGCGGCAACAAGAACCACATCCGTTCGAAGGGACGGATGATGGCAAGGTGCTCATGCTCGTTTGTAAAGACGTTATGATCGGCATCGACATAGCCGAGCTTCCTCTCGCCGTCGCGGAAGAGGACGTGCGCGCCCTCTTTGACGAACTCGCCGAGGCGGTTGCCGGCTTCATCGTACCACACACTTTTTTTGACTTTCCCCATGCGGCGGCCGTCGCCTGCAAATGCCTTGCCGCGCCTCGGGAGTTTCCCCTCGGGGATATTCTGCGCATGAGAAGCCTCCGCGGGCTCCTCCGCGTTGTTTTCGGAAGAAATAGTTTGTTCTTCGGGCGCTTCCGAAGGCGCTGCTTCGGGCGCTGCCTGTTCTTCAGCGGACACTTCGGGTGCCGCTTGTTCCTCGGCGGGCGCCGAGGCGATGTCGCGTTCGCCCTCGTCGGGCAAAACGTTCCCGCCCTCATCGGGGCCGAGATGTTCAAAATCGGTCATATTCCCCCCCTTCCGCACGGGCACATCTGCCTGCGGGTATGGACTAAAGAGAGTGCTTATTTTCGGGACGCAATTCAAGACAAGGAAATTTAAAAGAGGCAGCCCCGCCGCCGCCATACCAGCGGCGCGGCTCTCCCTTTAAAATTGCCTCAAATGTATGGATTTGAGATTTTAGGTTTGGTTATGGTTGGGCGGTAGGAAGTTCGGAAGACTGCGTTGCGGTGAAGTTGAACGTGACGGTGACACTTTCAAGCCAAATGCCGTACCAGGTATCGACATCGTCATTAAGCGTTGTCCAGGTTACCACAGCAGAAAGCGTAAGGGAATCTGCAGTTCCGTTCTTGGCATCCAAAACTAAATCCCCTGCACTATTAGAAACGGTGACAGAAAAGACATTTTGGAATTGTCCTGAGTACGATTCGAACTGAGGATCGCTTTCCGCACTCGTTCTCCACTTCGGACTAACGGTAGCCGTATAAGAAACAGTTGCCGCAACATCACTGTTATTGGTGATAATAATTACATCTTTGCTGCCTGTAGAATTCGTACTGTCGCTAACAGCAGGCGAAAGCTTATCAAACGTAAGCGAAGTTTGGGCATTATTCGTTACATCGATATCCCAAAGTGCGATGGGAACACTGCCGGTACCGCTTGCAGACGTCACGTATTTCGCAAACGTACTGCCGAGGAAGCAGCAGCTCAGAAGCGTCAGAGCGGCGATCACGACGAGGATCTTGGTCAGGATGCGCTTCTTATCTGATCTTTCCATGTTATATTCTCCTTTAAAAATTTATTTGCAAACCGACCCGGTATGGCGGCAGGTCGGTTTCGCAATCGGTCTTTCGGGAGGGCGTTACCCCTCCACGGGAGGCTCCGCGGCCTCGAGCACAGGTGCGGGGATCTCTTCCGCAATTTCTTCCGCGGGCGCCTCTTCGGGAGCAAGCTCCCCTTCGGGCACTTCGGCGGGCATTTCAAACTCTTCGGGAAGTCCTGCGGGCATTTCCGCGGGCACTTCGCTATCGGCGGGCGCTTCCACGGCTGCCTCCGCAGGCACTTCCTCGGTCACCTCTTCGGGCACTTCCGCAGGGACTTCGGCCTCCGCGGGAACTTCGGCGGGCACTTCGCCCGCACCCGGGACGGAGACCATCGCCTTGAGACGGGCGATCTCCTCGTCCTTTTCGCGCAGTCTCGCCTCCTCGGCGGCACGCTTCTTGCGGCTGTCGATGGAGATGCGGATGATGTCGTAGATGACATACAGGACGACGGGAATGCCCACGAACACGAGCACGCCGACGGGCGTCTGCAGGAACATCGCAAAGCCGCCGAGGCCGTCGATGCTGTTCGTGACGACGCCGATGACGCTCTCCGGGGAGATGGTGTAGGGAATGGTGACGCCCTCGATGACGTCGTTGTCGCCGATGACGCCGAAGGCGGTCGTCTCCCCCGCCTGATTTTTCGTGACCTCGACGATGCGCAGCGACACGTACACGCCGTCCGAAGAGCGGAAGCTGACGATACTGCCCTCCCCCAGTTCCCGGATCTCTTCGGGCGTGAGAAGGTCGATGCAGATGAGGTCGCCCGTGCCGAAGCAGTCCTCCGCGTCGCCCTCCATGCTGTCGACTTCCACGGCGAGAAATGCGGTACCGAAGATATCGGGCGGCACATCGGGATTGATGCTCGACTTGATGATGAGCGTCAGGTTGATGCAAAGCAGCGGCAAAAGCAGCACGATGAGGATGACCGTCACCGTGATGACGATGGCGTCCCGCACCCTGTGCTGCTTGGGAACGGGCTTCGCGCCAGCCGCGGCAGGCGCTCCCGCGCTCTCGGCAGCCTGAACCTCGGGCGATCCCTGAGATGTTTCCTCAACGGGCGCGGCGGGCTCCCCTTCTGCGGAAGGGAGGGGCTCTTCGGAAGGCACGCCGAAATCCCCGTCTTGAGGGGCGGGGCAGTCTGCGGCTTCGGGCGCGAGATCGGCACCATCGACGGGAGCGTATGCCTCGTCTTGGGGTGCATGAAGTTGGGTGAGCGGCGTCTGTGCGGGACACGGCGAAGAAGTCTGCTCCCCTACCGCCTCTGCCGACGGTGCGGCAAAGGACTCGGCGGGCTGCAGGTCCTCCGATCCTGAGAGCGTGTCCCTCTCGGGCTTATAGTCCATTTCTCCTCCCTGAAAGGCGGCCCGTATGGCAGAGGTCCGGCTCTTTCATCAGTTCGTTTTAATGCGCTCACGCCGACGCACTTTGCGGAAATGCGCCGACAGGAGAGCTTTCGGAAAATGAAAATATGCCGATGAATTGCTTCATCGTGGAATTATTATAGCACGAGGAAAAGGCGCTGTCAATTCCTTTAAGAAAAAAATATGCTTTTGAAAGATGAAAATTTTTCGCTTTATTGACAAATTTTACATGATGCGGGAGAATTTTACAATTTTAAATACTCTACATATACCCCCCCCCCCCCGTAATTTAAGAAATTTTAGTGTTTTTGTGCCTGTTTGTTCACAAAGTGACCTTATTGCATTTGCTTTTGTTAAGTTCTTTTATAAAAATGCGCAGCCGAACGGAAGTGTTCGGCTGTGCAAATGTAAATTATAGTATATTGGAATTTCGATTTTTCAGTTTTTGCGATAGATGCAGGCGGTGAAGGGCGGGAGGTAGATGTCGTTGAGATTCCTGACCTGCCCCGTGAGAAGGTCTGTTCCCTCCGCTTCCTCGACGCGGATGGTGCAGTCGTGGTCCTCGATGTTGATGGCGACGATGATGCGCTCGCCCTCGAACTCGCGCACGAAGGAGAAGTTACGATTCATGATGGTCGCCTTTTTGTAGGTGCCGTAGCAGAGGGCGCGGCTCCCCTTCCTGATTTTCGCGAGGAGCTTGATGCGTTCGACGAGCACGGGATGGGCGGTCTTGTCGATGTCGCCGATGTAGGGGCGAAGTTTGTAATCGAGGTCGGACTTATCCCCCTCCGCGCCGAATTCCGAGCCGTAGTAGACGCACGGAATGCCGGGCATCGTGAAGAGCAGCGTATAGAGATTGAGCAGGTTGCGCTTCTCCTTGAGGGCGGTGTAGGCGCGGAGGACATCGTGATTATCGACGAAGTTGAGCATGCGCTTGCCCGTGTAGAGTGCCCAGGGCTCGGAAGAGAAGAGGCGGTTGAGGGAGGCTTCGATCTCGAAGAGGTTCTCTGAATTGAACGCGGAGATCATGCCGCGGAAGCACTCGTAATTGGTAATCGAGTTGAGGCGCTCGGGGGAGATGTTGTTTTGGAAGTTGTTGCAGTGGATCACCTCGCCCACGAGGAAGAAGTCGGGTTTTTCGGCATTGACGGTGCGGCGGAGGAGCTCCATAAACCACGGGGGGAGGAGATAGCAGACGTCGAGGCGGAGGCCGTCGATGTTGAATTCTCTGATCCAGAAGCGGACGGCATCCATGAGATAGTTTTGAAGGTCGACGTTTTCGAGGCGGAGCTTGACGAGCTCGGAATGACCCTCCCAATTCTCGTAGCCGAGGCCGTCGTTATAGGGAGAGTTGCCGTGGAAATCGATGTTGAACCAGAAGCGGTAGTCGGTTTCCTCGCGCTTTTGGAGCACTTCTTGGAAGGGCGGGAAGGCGCGGCCGACGTGGTTGAAGACGCCGTCTAAAACGACGCGGATGCCGGCAGAATGGAATTTCTCGACGAGGGCTTTGAATTCCTCGTTGGTGCCGAGGCGGCGGTCGATCTTATAGAAATCGACGGTGTCGTAGCCGTGGCGCTCGCTCTCGAACAAGGGGTTGAAGAGGACGGCGCCCACGCCGAGGTCTTGAAGGCGCGAGATCTCCGCCTCGATGAGGGAGAGGCGGTGGCGGACGGCGCCGAAGTCGTTTTCGCGCTCTGCGCCGCAGAACCCGAGCGGGTAGATTTGGTAGAACATGCTTTCATCAAACCACATTTTGGGGGTCTCCTGTGTTTAAGTCTGAAGCCTATTATAGCATAGTTTGGGGCGCTTTTCAAGGGGCTTAACAAAAAAACTGCCGCGAGAATGAGCGAAGAACGGGGCGGGCATAAGGTGGGAACAGAGAGAAATGGGGCGGCGCGGCGTTCGAGAGAACGCCGCGCCGCCCCAAAAGGCTGTTTAAGTGAGTTCGAATGTGACGGAGAGGGTGGCCTCGAGACGGACGTCGTCGGGCGTGAAGGAGAGCGGGGCAGAACGCGCCGAGAGCGCCGCCGCGCCCAACACGTTCATGGTGCGGGGAGAGCCGAAGTCGAGCGACGCCTCTTTTGCCTCCCCCACCTTGAGGCCGCTTGCCGCGGCGAGGGCGTTTGCCTGAGAAAATGCGTCCTTCCACGCTGCGCGGACTGCCTCCCGCCGCGCCCCTTCCGTGTCCTTTATAGAGAGGTGAATGAAGAGTTCCTCTGCGCCTTCGGAGAGGGCTTCGACCGCGGAAGAGAGCTTATCGGGGGTGAAATCGAGGGAGAAGCGGAGGGCGATGCGGCAGGCATAGCCGTCTTGCGTGCGGCGGTGTTCGGGGGTCTCCTCATAATGGGGAGAGATGTCGAAGGAGAGCGCCTTGAGCGCCTTGGGGGAAAAGCCGTGCGCTTGGAGACGTTCCTCGAGCCGAGCGACTTTGGCGTTTGCCTCTTGAGAGGCGAGGGCGCAGGTCTTGTTGACGCTGCCGACGGTGAGAGAAAGTTCTGCGGTGTCGGCAGGGCGATAGCTCGTGCCCCTGCCCGTGAGACGGAGGATCATTTGCCCTCCCTGTCCATCGCCGAAGAGTGCAGGACGAAGGCGAGGACTTCCTCGGCGTTGCGGCGCAGTTCCCCGAGCGTGAGCGCGCCCTTTTTGTACGCCTTGAGGACGGTGCCGTCCGGCTTTTTGGGGCCGACGTGCCCGCCCCCGGGCATGAGGACGTTGACGCCCGCGCGGATGCGGTAGGCGTTGTCTTGGAGGCGGCGGTCTTCGGGGCAGCGGGCGCTCTTCATCCACCAATCGGTGATGACGCAGCCGCCGAAGCCCCACTCACCGCGCAAAATGCCGCGGACGAGATCGAATTGGTAGTGCCCCCATACGCCGTTGATCTTGTTATACGACGTCATGAGGCAGTGCGGGTTTGCCTCGCGCACGCAGATCTCAAAGCCCTTGAGATAAATTTCGCGGAGGGCACGCTCGGAGACGCGGGCATCGTGGCCGCTCCTGTTAAATTCCTGATTGTTGCAGGCAAAGTGCTTGGGGCACGCCGAGACGCCCTCGCCCTGCAGCCCCTTGACGGCGGCTGCCGCAATTTTGCCCGCGACGACGGGGTCCTCGGAGTAGTACTCGAAGTTGCGCCCGCAGAGGGGGCTCTGCTGGATGTTCATGCCGGGAGCGAGAAGGACGTCGGTGCCGCGCGCCTTCATCTCCCTGCCGACGGCGGCGTAGACTTCCTCGACGAGCGCCTCGTCGAAGGTGGAGGCGAGCAGCGTGCCGATGGGAAGCAGAGAGCTTGCCGCCTTTAAGCGGATGCCCGAGGGGCCGTCCGTCGTGATGACGGGGGGAACGCCCTTTTGGTTGAGGGAAGGGAGCACGCCGCCGAACGCGCCCGCGTTGCCGTCGGGGCCCAAGGGACTGTTCATCGTGTAGTCGCCGCGGGAGATGGCCTCAAGCTCATCGAAGGAGAGCTGGGCGACGAAGGCACGGAGGGGCACTTTGCCCGATTTGACGTCCTCGAACGTACAGGGGTTGTCGTGGATCTCCCACAAGTTTTCGGGCGGGATCGAGGAGAGCATCTCCGCCTTTAAGTCGGCCTTTGCAAGGCGCACGGGAGCCATCGTGAGGGCGTAGTCCTCCCCCTTCTTTTCGGCGCGGAATACCTTGAAGGGAACGCGGGGAGCGCCGCGCTCGCCGAAGTAGCGCAAAACGCGCCCTTCCGTTTTGACCCTTCCCACTTCCTTTGCGGAGCGGACGTCCTCGCCCACAAAGAAGATGAACTCGCCGCCCAGAAGGACGTCGGAGGACGTCTCGTCGTCCCAGGTCGTGAGGCGGTAGATGGGAAAGGCGAGCGTGAGCTCTTCCTCGCCGCCCGCGGGAAGGAGAGAGGTCTTTTGGAAGCAAGCGAGCTCGCGCTTGGGATTGCCGCCCTTGCCGAAGGGCTTCTGCATATACGCCTGCACGACGCACTTGCCCGCGCAGCTGCCTATATTTTTGACTTTGACTTTGATCTCGGCGCCGCTCTGCGTGTAGGTGAGGGCGCTCTCGAGGGAAAATTTGGTGTAGGAGAGGCCGTAGCCGAAGGGATAGCGGACCTTGTCCTTTGCGAACGTTTCGAAATAGCGGTAGCCGACGAAGATGTCCTCGGTGTATTCGGTATAGGCGGCGCTGCCGAAGTTTTGGGCGGGATAGTCCTTGTACGTTTTAGGGATACAGACGGTGAGCTTGCCCGAGGGGTTGACTGCGCCCGAAAGCAGCTTCGCAGCGGCGGTGCCCGCCTCCATGCCGCCCTGCCAGAGGATGAGCACGGCGTTGGGCCGATAGTCGTCTATCCACGCAAAGTCGATGACGCTGCCGATGTTTAAAAGGACCGCCGTCTTTTGGAAGTACTTCTTTGCAAGGGTGAGCATTTGGCGCTCGTCCTGCGTTAAATAATAGCTCCCCTCTTCCAAAAGATTGTCTCTGTCCTCGCCCGAGGCGCGGCCGATGACGATGACCGCCGTCTCTGCACGCGCGGCGGCAGACTTTACCATCTCTTCGGTGAGGGGCATTTCGGGGTAGTTTAAAGGCCAATTGCCCCAGAAGCCGTGGTCGACGGGGTGCGCCTTGGACCACGATTGATAGGTCTTTACAAGCTCCGCATCGGGCGAAAGGGCGGGCTCCTTTAAGATGCCGTCTAAGATGCTGACGCGGTAGGGCTTGACGACGTCGCCGCCCGAGCCGTAGCCCGTGTAGAAGCTGTCGACTTGCGTGCGGCCGAAGAGGGCGAACTTGCCTTTCAGGGGCAGGACGCCGTCGTTTTCGAGCAGGACAGCGCCCTCTGCCGCGGCGCGGGAAAGGAGCCCGCCCATGCCGGGCGTTGCGGCGCTCTCCCCTTCCGGCGCCATGTTTTCGCCCTGGGCAAGCGAACTTCCCGTAAGTTTGATGTAGAGTTTTACGACATGATTTCTCAGACTGCGAAGAAATTTTTCAAACATGGCTTTATTGTAGCATGGTTTAGGGGGTTTGTCAAGATATGACCTTTTATTTGCACCCGCAAAGGCGCTTGCTTTTTTACGGAAATGTGCTATAATGGGCAAGATTGCAAAAAAGGAATGGACTATGTACGAGTTAAAGGACATCGAAGGGCTCGCCCGCTTTTTGGGGAGCTCCTATACCGCCTATCAGGCGGTGGAACATGCCGCAGAGTTTTTATCGGGCAAGGGCTTTGAGCGCCTCTTGGAATGTGAAAACTGGCGGCTCGAGCAGGGAAAGAAGTACTTTGTGACAAGGGGCGGCGCGCTCATCGCCTTTTTGATGAACGAGAGAAGCTGTTTTAAGATCGTGGCGACGCATACAGACTCCCCTTCCCTCAAATTGAAGGAACATTCCGCGTGGCCAGATGGCCCCTTCACGCGGCTGAATGTGGAGCCCTACGGCGCGAGCATCTTTTATTCCTTCCTCGACAGGCCCTTGAAGATCGCGGGGCGAATTGTGAGGGAGAAGGACGGCAAGCTGCACGCCGAGAGCTTTGTGAGCGAGCAGAATATCGTGATCCCCTCGCTCGCCTTCCACATGGAGCGGACGGTGAATGAGAAGTTTTCGCCCGACGCGCAGAAGTCGCTCTCTCCCCTCTATTCGCTGGGCGTGGAGGACGTGGAAGGGCTTGAGGGGGCGGTTGCCTATGACCTGTTTGCCGCGCCCGCAGAGCAGCCCTTTGTGAGCGGAAAGCACGGGGAATTTCTCTCTTCGCCGCGCATCGACAATCTGACGAGCGTGGCGGGGTCGCTCGCTTCGCTTGCGGAATGTGAGGACGCGGAGGGCATTTCCATGGCGGTGTGCTTCAACAATGAAGAGGTGGGCAGCCGCACGTTGGAGGGCGCGGGCAGCGATTTTTTGAGAAGCGTGCTCTCTCGCATTCTGGAAGGGATGCCCGAGGGCGAGCGGGAGCAGGTGCTCCTTAAATCGTTTTTGCTTTCCCTCGACAATGCCCATTCGGTGCATCCCAACTATCCCGAAAAGTGCGACCCCACCAACCGTGCCGTGATGGGCGGGGGCATTATTCTGAAGAGCCATGCGGGCGGGGCGTACATCACGGACGCGCTCTCCGCCGCCGTTGTAAAGCGCATCTTCTCGCGCGCGGGGGTGAAGTATCAGACCTTCTATAACCGCTCGGATATGCGCAGCGGGGGCACGCTGGGGCCCGTTTCCGTCGCGCAAGTGCCTCTCCGTATGGCGGATATCGGGCTTGCCCAGCTTGCGATGCACTCCGCCGTGGAGACGTTTGCCCACGCGGACTATTTGGAGCTTTTAAAGGGCCTTGCGGCGTTCTATGGGGCGAAAGGTAGTGACCTCATCGTAGAATAACAGAAAACGGAGCCGCGGGGCTCCGTTTTTTTGTGAAATTACCGTTTGGGGGGCTTGATGCGGCCCTGCTCTTCAAGCCATGCGACGGTGTCGGCGATCGTCTGGTGCAGGGAACGAGGAGAAAAACCGAGCTCCTTTGCCGCCTTTTCGTGGGTGAACGTAACGTGCGTCGTGATGGTGTAGAGTGCATAGCGCGTGTAGAGGGGCGGCTGCTTCAGGAGCGCGTAGTACGCCTCCGAGAGGGGCGCCGTCGCCTTGGCGAGCCACATGGGGAGCATGAGCTTTATCTTCTTGGTGCCGCGCACTTCGCTGACGGTATCTAAGATCTCGCGGATCGCCGCATTGCGGTTGGAGAGGATGTAGCACTCCCCCGCCCTTCCCCTCTCTGCGGCGCTTATAATGCCCGCAGCGACGTCGCGCACGTCGACAAAGTCGTACCCGCCCTTGACGCAGGCACCTAATCTTCCGTTGCAGTAGTCGAGGACGAGCTGCGTTAGGTGGGAATTTCCGAAGTCGTGCGGGCCGAGCATGCCCGAGGGATGCACGATGACGACATCGAGCCCGCGCTCGCGGTACATCTTTAAAAGGGCGTTCGCCGTCTCCGCCTTGGTCTTGGCGTATTGGCCGGCGACGAGGGCGGGATCGAATTCCTTGGTTTCGCCGATGAGCGTTTGACCGCGCTCGGGAATGGCGTGGACGCTGCTCACATAGATGAGGCGTGCGCCGATGGAGAGCGCCTTTTCGGCGACGTTGAGGGCGCCGTTTACGTTGACGTCGTACACCTTTTGGTTGAATTTCGATTTGATGGTGACGATGGCGGCGCAGTGGATGACGACAACTTCCGAGCCGTCCTCGACGGTGAAAATGTCGCCGAGGGTCTCCTTTTTGGTGACGTCGCCTTCGAAGAGGGTACAGCGAAGGCCGTCGAGGGAGTGAAGTTTGTCGCCCGGCAAGACGAGGGCGCGGATATTGCAGTTCTCCGTCTGCAGGGCGCGGACGATGTTGTTGCCTAAAAAGCCGTTGGCGCCCGTGATGATATATGTCTTCAAGAAGGTCACCTCCTATACAATATTATTATACCACACTTCCCGAAAAGCGCAACGGGGGCGGCGTCACGACTTATTGTGACAGCGCTATGACCCAAATATGACTGAACAAAAAACGGCCGAATTGGCGGGTCTTTGCCCCCTTCGGCCGTGGTTTTTTGCTGTTTTTCGGGTGCACCCGAGGTGAGGAACGGGGTTTGTGCTCGCCCGAGGAGATGCGCGGGAAGCGGCGGGCGGTTACTGCTCGCTCGGGTAGACGAGGCCCATCTGGCGGCGACATTCGTCGAGGATGCGCATGACGTCGAGCGTGCTCTTTGGCGAAATGAAGGCACTCTCCTGTTTGCCTGCCGCGATCTCCTCGCTCACGCGGCGGAGCTCTACACCGTATTTTTTCGATTTGTCCTCGAAGTGCTGCTCCCCTTCGCCCGAGAAGAAGGCTTCCTCGGCGCAGTGGAAGAAGGGCACGCGGATGCTCCCCTTTTCGCCCTCGATACAGAACTCTTCGCCCAGCCATTCGTCCATGTTGACGGAGAGTTCGGCCGTGAAGCCGTCGTAGCCGAGGGTGATATGCTCCTTGTGGTCAACGCCCCCTTCAATGGTGCCTTGGCAGACGATGGAGTTGGGCGCACCGAAGAGCTCGTAAGAATAGCGGATGGGATAGACGCCGATGTCGACGAGCGCGCCGCCGAGACGGACGGGGTCGACAAGGCGGGGGTTGGAAGAGATAGGCACGCAGTACTTTGCCGTGACCTTTTTGATCTTACCGAGCTGTTCAAGCCAACTCTTGACGGTGAGGGCGGGGGCATTGAACCACGTCCACATCGCCTCGACGAGGTAGACGCCCTTCTCCTTGGCGAGCGCGAAGGCTTCCTCTGCCTCCTTCGAGTTGACGGTGAAGGGCTTTTCGCAGAGGACGGGGATGCCGGCGTTCAGGCAGAGGCGGATATAGTCGAGGTGCTTATCCGCCGTGACGGCGATGTAGGCGGCGTGGACGCCCTCGGCATTTAGCGCCTCTTCGGGAGTCGCGTAGGCGCGGCAGCCGTACTTTTTTGCGAACTTCTCCGCGCGCTCCCCCGTACGGTTCCAGCAGGAGACGAGATGAAGCCCTTCTTCGAGAAGGAGTTCGTCCGCGACCTGCTCTGCAATGTTCCCGGTGCCTAAAAATGCCCAACCAAACATGATGTTCTCCTTTTTGCGGCGGGTTGCCGTTATTTTTTTGGGGCGGCAGATTGCTGCCCCGTTTATGAGCCGAGGCGGCCGAGTGCCGCCGAAGTTTCGATGAGAGAAAGGACCTCTTCGGGGGTGCGGGCGATGGCGTCCGCGCCCGCCCGCTCGAGTTCCTCTCTGCTGCCGAAGCCGAAGAGGACACCCAAAGAGGCGATGTCGTTTGCCTTTGCGCCCGCAATGTCGTGCTTTCTGTCCCCCACCATGAGGGCGGTTACGGGCGGGATGCTGCCCTCTTTTAAGGCGTAGGCGATGACTGCCGATTTTTCGATGCGGGTCTCGTCGAGGCTCGCCCCGAACACGCGGGTGATAAACTTGTCGAGAGAATAGTGCGAGATGATGCGCTCGGCGAAGAGTTCGGGCTTGGACGTTGCGACAAAGAGGCGGGCGCCGCGCTCTTTGAGCGCCTTTAAAAGGGCGGGAATGCCGTCGATGACGGCGTTTTCGAAGATGCCCTGCTCCGAATAATATTCGCGGTAGTATGTGACGGCGGTGCGGGCTTCCTCGGGGGTCATCTTGTAAAATTCCTGAAAGGACGTGAGAAGGGGCGGGCCGATGAAGGCGGAGAGTTTGCGGCGGTCTTTTTCCCGAATGCCGCACTTTTGGAGCGCGTAGAGGACGGAATTGGTGATACCTTCGAAGGGGTTGGTGAGGGTGCCGTCGAGGTCGAAAAGAATGTTTGTGAGCATGGGGAGTTAGGATGCAAATCCTTTATATGAACTAAATCCCAGCATATAGATCGACATTGCGATTGCAAGGTCGTCTGAGCCCATACCCATCTCACGCGCCTTTTGTTGCAGCTCTTCAAATACGGTGTCGTGCGGGATCAGAGAGTTTCCTTCTGTATTTACCACTCTTTGAATGACAGAAGGTAATACCATGCAAAGTTTATAGAATGCAGTGTCATCTCCTGTAACAAGTGCATAGAATGCGTCTATACTGACGCGACGGATAAGTTTATGACTGACCGAGGTCTTGTCAACTGTTGTTTCCCATTTTATATTTTGAGACTTTTTAGCAATCGCCTCTACGAGAAAACAAGCGCAATCGTCATCTTTCAAAAGCTGATTTTGCATTTTGATAAACGTCTTCCCCGCAGCGGATGAGTTCATCGTATTGTGCTTGTTCTTCATTTCCACATAGATGGTATGCACAACACTGCCGTCCGGAAGTGCAATGCCGTCGGGATGGCGGTAAATGACATCCCATCCCCCCTCTTGACCATTATCGGGCACATGGCAATTCGCGATATAGTTAAATATTCTCTGATGAAAATAACCTATATCATTGTTGTTCGATTTGTCGCGCTGACGGAAGATTTCATTGCTGATGGTCTCTTCCCATGAGGCTTGATAAACTGTTTTGTCAAATATGAGCTTAATAGGGTCTACAATGTTTTTATTGAATCGTTTTAAGTCAAAAGACTTTAACTTATCGCCATATTTTTGTATGGTGTGCTTGACGTGCTCAAGGAGATCATCTTCTTCAATAAAGCTTAATTCCCACATGATAACTGCTCCAATGTTTTTTTAATGGATAAACCTATTTCTTTGGCTAAATTGACAGGCACCGCATTTCCAACTTGCTTGTACTTTTCCGCCAACGTTCCGAAAAAGCCCCAAGCATCGGGGAATGTCTGTATCCGCGCATTCTCACGATAAGAAAACGGACGGACTTCGATAGGATGACAACGATCGGTTTGTTTCATGCCAGGATTTGTTAAAACCGTCAAAGACGGCTCATCCAATCCGATCCGGCGTAAAATTCCCGTTCTTCCACCGCCCATGTCCCAACACGTTTTCATATATTCCTTGGCAATTTCAGGCGGTATATCTCTCCAATATCCTCCAGGAGGAACAAGGGAAAAAATCTTCTCTTTGTAGTCGGAATATCTGACACATTCCTCTTTAGAAGGCTCGGTGTCGAGTTTAACATCGCGCATCACCGGTCTATATGAATATTTTTTCGGAAAAGTAAATCGACATAGTTCTGCCAAATCATTTCGTATTCCGATCGTGATCAATCTTTCTCTTTTTTGAGGCACTCCGTAATCCCACGCATTTAAAACCGCATATTGAATCACATATCCTTCATCTTCAAAGATGTCACAAATCGTCTTGTAGGTTTGTCCTTTATCATGCGAAAGGAGCCCCCGGACATTTTCAAATAAAAACATCTTTGGTTGCAGTTTATGGAGGAAAGTTGCATAATGATAAAACATTGTTCCGCGAACGTCCTGCAATCCCAAACGTTTCCCGGCATAACTAAATGACTGACAGGGTGCGCCTCCCGATAATAAATCAAGCTCACCTTTTTTTATATGGAATTCATTCTCCAAGTCTCTTTGAGATGTAATCGCTATATCTTCGCAAAGGACATTCCATTGTGGTCTGTTGAGCATAAGCGTGTTTGCCGCACTATGATTGAACTCTACAAGACCTATGTGCTCAAAACCTGCTTGCTCTAATCCAAGCGCTAAACCGCCGGCGCCTGCGAATAACTCTATCGATTTATACATTCACATACCTACATTTGTTAGTGAGACTATTATAACATAACGTCTGCTTTTTTTCAAGTCTTACAAGAACTATAATTCTTTATCAATTTCTCACGAGGCTCAAATTATGAATACTCTATTCGCGCAAGCGGGCATTCCTTGCGCGCGTCGGACGCACGACCCGAGGGGTTCGAAGTTACACCTTAGCCCACAAAAAGGCGCCGCGGGGATTCAGCCGACACCCCTGAAGGGGTCCCCTCGGCTGAGTTTCGGGCTGCGCCCTCACACGAACCAAGGGGTTCGAATCCCCTTAGCCCACACAGAAAAGCCCGCGGGGGTGCCAATGCACCCCCGCGGGCTTCTGGTGGAGCTAAGGGGATTCGAACCCCTGACCTTTTGAATGCCATTCAAACGCGCTACCAACTGCGCTATAACCCCATCGGTAAGAGTATTATACCCGATAGAGTGCGTCGTTGGCAAGCGTTTTTTGCTTGAATTTGCTTTTTTGTTTGAAATATCTCCGCGGGCGGAACGTACCTGCGCGCGGGGAGAGAAGCGGGAAGAAGGGGGCACTCCCCTCTTTCACCCGCGTTACAGGAGCGGGCGGGGGCGGTGCAAATTCGGAAGAAGCGGGAATCTTCCCCTTCCCTTACGAGGCGAACTGGGCGTTGTAGAGCTTGGTGTAGAAGCCGCCGCGGCGAAGAAGTTCCTCGTGGGTGCCCTGCTCGACGATGTCGCCGTGGTCGAGGACGAGAATGAGGTCGGCATTCTTGATCGTCGAGAGGCGGTGGGCGATGACGAAGCTCGTCTTGTTCGCGGTGAGGGCGTCCATCGCGCTCTGGATCATCTGCTCGGTGCGGGTATCGACGTTGCTCGTCGCCTCGTCCAAGATGAGCATGGGGGCGCCGTCCACCATGGCGCGGGCGATGGTGATGAGCTGCTTCTGCCCACCCGAGAGCATGCCGTCCTTCAAGAGGGTGTCTCCCCCATCGGGAAGCGTGCGGACGAGGTGCCAGATGCCCGAGGCTCTGACGGCTTTGACGATCTCCTCTTCCGTGATATCCTGCTTGCAGTAGAGGATGTTCTCATTGAGCGTGCCCTCGAACACCCATGCGTCTTGGAGCACCATGGAGAAGAGGTCGCGGACGTTTTGGCGGGTCATCTCCTTGGTGGAGACGCCGTCGATTTGGATATCGCCGCTGCATTCGTAGAAGCGCATTAAAAGGTTGACGAGCGTCGTCTTGCCTGCGCCCGTGGGGCCGACGATGGCGACCTTCTGCCCCGCCTTGACGGTTGCCGAGAAGTCGTGGATGACGGGCTTTTCGGGGTCGTAGCCGAAGCCGATGTGTTGGAAGGTGACGTTCCCTTGCACGTTCTCGGGCGAAATGACGGCAGTGGGCGTTTCGCGGGGTTCCTCTTCCTCTTCCAAAAATTCGAACACGCGGCCTGCGGCGGCGGCTGCCATCTGGAATTGCCCTGCGACCTGGCCGAGCTGAGAGAGCGGCGACTGGAAGAGGTTGATGTAGATGAGGAAGGCGGCGAGTTCGCCGAGCGACGTGCCGTCGCTCGCCATGAGCACACCCCCGACGACGCAGATGGCGACGTAGCCGAGCTTGGAGATGAACGTCGTTAAGGGGTGGGAGATCGCCGAGAACACGTTGGCCTTGTACATCGCCCCCTGCAGTTTTGCGTTCTGCGATTCGAAGTCCTGAATGGCGCGATCCTCCGCGTTGGAGGCACGCAGAATTTCGAGGGCGGAGTAATATTCCTCTGCATTGCCGTTGAGGGTGCCGAGTTCCTTCTGCTGGGCGCGGAAGTGCTTCTGCGAGACGCGCACGACGAGGAGGAGGACGAGAAGGGATAAGGGCACGGTGGCAAAGGCGGTGAGCGTCATCTGCCAATTGGTCGCAAACATCATGACGATGACGATAATGAGCTGCACGGCGGCGGTGACTGCCGTGGCGACGGAGGCGTTCATGGACTGGGCGACGGTATCGACGTCGTTGGTGACGCGGGAGAGCGTATCGCCCACGGCGTGCGTATCGAAGTAGCGCATGGGGAGAAGGCTGACCTTCGCCGAGATATCTGAACGGAGCCTTAAAGCGATTTTTTGGTTGACGCCCGCCATCAGGAACGCCTGGAAGTAGGTGCAGACGGCGGAGCCAACGTACATGCAAAGGAGAATGACGCAGAGGCGGACGACGTTGCCCATGTCGAGCACTTCCGCCATCGTGCGGCCAGAAGCTGCGAGGCGGGAGGCTTCGTCGATATAGTCGGTGAGTTCGCTCAAAAACGTCGTTGCATACACGGTGAGAAAGACGCCCGCGACGCTCAACAAAAGTACGACGATGAGGGCAAAGAGGTGGCGCTTGCAATAGCGCGCAAGTTTTAAAAGCGAGTTTTTCATACGGCAAGTTCCTCCTCGGAGAGCTGGGATGTGGCGATTTCGCGGTAGACGGGGCAGGTTTGCATGAGTTCTTCGTGCGTGCCCGCGCCCGCCATTTTGCCCTCTGCAAGCACGACGATGACGTCGGCATCGCGCACCGTGGAGATGCGCTGGGCGACGATGACCTTGGTGGCATCGGGAAGTTCGCTTTTGAGATTGCCGCGCACCTTGGCATCCGTTGCGAAGTCGAGCGCGGAGAAGCTGTCGTCAAACAGGAGAATTTGCGGCCGCTTGGCGACGGCGCGGGCGATGGAAAGGCGCTGCCTTTGGCCGCCCGAGAAGTTGCGCCCGCCCTGCTCGACGCGGGCGGAAAAACCCCCTTTCTCGGCGATGAACTCGTCGGCACAGGCAATTTTGGCGGCGCTTTCGAGGGAAGCTTCGGGAAGAGACGGGTCGGTGAAGGCGAGATTGCCGCCGATGGTGCCCGAGAGAAGTACGCTCTTTTGCGGGGCGTAGCCGAGGCTTCCGCGCAGCTGCGCCTGCGTGAGCTCCTTGACGGGCACGCCGCCCATCTTGACGGTGCCCTCTTCGGCATCCAAAAAGCGAAGCATGAGCTTGAGGACCGTCGTCTTGCCCGAACCCGTGCCGCCCACGACGGCGAGCGTCTGCCCCTTCTCCACGCGGAAGGAAAGGCCCGAGAGGACGGGGTTGCCGCCGTAGCCGACGGAGACGTTGTCAAACTCGATGCTGCCGTCCGAGGTGTACGCCTGAGGGGTCTCAGGGTCGAGGATGCAGGACTTTTTATCCAAGACCTCTAAAATACGCTTGGCGGAGACCTGCGCGCGGGGCAGGAGGTTGAAGAGCATGACGAGCACCATGAACGCCGTAATGACCTGCGAGGCGAGCTGGGTGAAGGAGAACATCGTGGGGAAGAAGGCGGCGTTGTTGTCGCGCACGATGATGAAGCAGCCCAGCCAATAGATGGCAAGCGAGAGGCCGTTGTAGGCGAGCAGCATGAGAGGCGACATGAGTGCCGTCACCCTGCTTGCAAAGAGGTTGTTCTTGGCGAAGGCTTCGCTTGCCTCGTCGAAGCGCCGCTTCTCAAAGTCCTCGGCGTTGTAGGCGCGGACGACGCGGATGCCCGTTAAGGTATCGCGCATGGTGCCGTTGAGCCTGTCGGTGAGCTTTTGGATGAGCTTGAAGCGGGGAAGGACGATCATGAGGATCGCCATGATGCCCGCAAGCAGGAGAAAGACTGCAACGCCCGTGGCGAGGGTGAGCTCTCCGCTCGATTGGGCAATTTTCACGATCGCCATGACCGCCATGAGGGGCGCGCCCACGCCGAGGCGGAGGCCTAAGACCATGGCAGTTACCACCTGCTGGACGTCGTTGGTGGTGCGCGTTAAGAGCGAACCCTGCGAGAAGCTCATCGCGTCGCGGTCGGAAAAGTACACGATGTGGGAGAACACCTCCCCTCTCAGCCGCCGCCCGAGGCGCGTCGAAATTTGTGCGGAGAGGAAGGTCTCGGTGATGGTCGCGAGCACGCTGCCCGCCGCGAAGGCGAGCATGATAAGGCCCGTCTCCAAAATGGATGAAGGCGCTGCGCCCGCCTGCATCTTGGAAACGATCTCCGCCGTGTAGGTGGGAAGCGTGACGTCGCAGAAGATCTGCGCTACGAGGAAGAGAAGAAGCCCCACGAACATGGCGATCTCCGTTCCCCTCAAATACTTAAACAATCTGAACATAACTGCCGCTCCTTATCGTTCTTGACCTTATTCCATCATAGACTTTACAGTTTGTCAACAGTTTTCGGGAAAAAGTTGACAGGTTGTAAATAATTTTTGGTGAAATCGCTTGCGGAAAACAAAAAATTGTGATAAACTTTGCGTATGAACAAATTCGAGCAGCAGCGCGCCGAGCGCAACCAAAAGATCTTGACCGAGGCGAAGAAGCTCATACTCTCCCACGGCATCTATGACGGGCTGATGAGCGAGCTTGCCGTAAAGGCGGGCATCTCCCGTCAGCGGCTATATGCCTACTACAGCAATGTGGACGAGGTGCTGGACGGCATCATGGAGGGCGTCATTGAACGCTCCTATCTTGCGCGCATTGCGGATGCGCCCGAGGCGGACTCCCCCGACGGCGTCATCCGATACTCCATCCTCGCGTTTTCGCGGCTCTCGGAAGAGGCGCACGAGGACCTGCTGTTCCTCTCCCTCCACGGGGTGTACCGCGCCACCAATCCGCACGCGAGGGGAGAAGCGCAGGGGCGCATTATGCTCTTTGAAAAGCAGATTCGGGCGGGGCAGGAGAGCGGGCTCTTCCGCACGGACAAGCCGCTCGAGGAGCTGACGACCGCCGTGACGCACATTTTGGCGGGCTATACGACGTATTCGGAGACGCTCTCCGATGAGGGGAAGGCGATGATGTTCTCGGACGAGCTACTAAACCGCCTTGCCGATCTGGTGCTTGCCTACCTGAAAAATGACGACAATGCAAAGTAGACTTTTGTTTTTGCGTAAAAACCGCTCTCGGTGGGCTGAGTTGGCCTTCGTCGGGAGCGGTTTTTTAAGAGGATGGGAGGATAGGCTGTTTTTGCGTTTGCGGCGTTAGGGTGCCGCAGGGCGTTGTGCCGTCAGGATGCGTTGTGCCGTCAGGATGCGTTGTGCCGTCAGGATGCGTTGTGCCGTCAGGATGCGTTGAGCTTGGAAAGCACGGCGCGGCAGTTTGCGGCGATATCCCCCTTCATGATCCAACTGCCGCCGCAGGCGACGATTTTGGGGAAGGCGAGGTAATCTAAGATGTTGTTCTCGTTGATGCCGCCCGTCGGAAGGAACGTAAGCTGCGGGAAGGCCGCAGAGAGCGCCTTGATGGTTTTGAGGCCCCCGAAGCTCTCCGCGGGGAAGAATTTGACGGCGGTGAGCCCGAGGGCGATCGCCTTGATGATCTCCGTGGGCGTGACGACGCCGGGAAGGTAGGGAATTTCCTTTTGCAGGCAGACGAGTGCGACCTCTTCGGAGAGCCCGGGCGAGACGATAAACTTTGCCCCCGCATGGATGGCGCGGATGCACTGCTCGGCGCTGATGACCGTGCCCGCTCCCACAAGCATATCGGGGTACTTGTTTACGGCAAGTTTGATGGCGTCCTCCGCGCAGTCGGTGCGGAAGCAGATCTCCGCGACGGGAAGCCCCCCTTCCACAAGGCCGGAGAGCATGGGCTCTGCGTCCTCTAATTTGGGAATGGTGACAACGGGAATGAGTTTGAACTTTTTGAATTGTTCGAAGATGTCAGCCATTGGTTTGCTCCTTTTGGACTGCCTCGAAGAGACCGCTTAAGTAGGTGGCGCCGAGGGCGCGGTCGTAAAGGCCGTAGCCGGGTTTGCCTTCCTCGCCCCAGATGTTGCGGCCGTGGTCGGGGCGGACATAGCCCGTAAAGCCGTTTTCCACAAGCGCTTTTACAATATGGTAGATGTCGACGTTGCCGTCCTGCGTCTGGTGGCCGTTTTCGTAGAAGTCGGTCTCGTTGACGAATTTGAGCTGGCGGAGATGGGCAAAGTAAATTCTTTGCGCGTACTTGGCAGCCATTGCGGGAAGGTCATTAAAGCGCCCTGCACCGAGGCTCCCCGTGCAGAAAGTGAAGCCGTTGTGAATGTTGGGAACGGCGGAGATCATCTTCTCGTAGCTGCCCTCGCCCGTGACGATGCGGGGAAGGCCGAAGATATCCCACGGGGGGTCGTCGGGGTGGATCGCCATGTTGATGCCCGTCTCGTCGCACGCCGGCATGATGCCGTTCAAAAAGTAGACGAGGTTGGAAAAGAGCTGCTCGTGCGTGGCGTTTTTATACTCTTCTAAAAGGCCGTTGAGCTCGGCGGGGGTGTAGCTTTCATCCCAGCCGGGGAGGCGCAGGTTGTGCTTATCGAGCTTTTCGAAGTCAGCATGCTTGTAGGCAAGGCAGACGCTGCCGTTTTTTTGGACGAAATGAAGGTCGGTGCGGAACCAATCGAACACGGGCATGAAGTTGTAGCAGATGCACTTGACGCCGAATTTGCCGAGGTTGCGAATCGTTTGCGCGTAGTTGGCGATGAGCTGATCGCGCGTCGGTTTGCCGAGCTTGATGTCCTCGTGCACGGGCACGGACTCGATGACTTCCATTTCGAGGTCCGCATTATCGCAAAGAGACTTGAGGCGGGCGATCTTTTCTTCTGGCCAGACTTCGCCGACGGGGATATCGTAGACGGCCGTGACGACGCCGCTCATATTGGGAATTTGCTTGATGTATTCAAGGGGAATGCTGTCGCTCTCCCCATACCAGCGGAAGGTCATTTTCATACGTTAAGTGCCTCCTTGATGTTGTAGTATGAGACGTTTTTGGCAAGCTGTTTGGCAGCCGAGAGGTCGTATTCGCCCTTTTCGACAAGATTGCCGAGGTAATCGGAAAGAATACGTCGGAAGAAGTCGAAGCGGGCGTAGCTTGAGAAGGAGCGGCTGTCCGTGAGCATGCCGAAGTTGGTGCCGAGGGCTGAATATTCGGCGATGGTCGAGAGATTTTTGCGAATGCCCTGCACGGTATCATTGAACCACCACGCCGCGCCGAGGCGGACATGGCGGAATGCACCCGTGATGCAGGCAAGGGCGGGGAGCTCGCTGTCATTCAAAGTATAGAGCACGGTTTCGGGGCGTTCGTCGTCGGAGAGCTGCCCAAAGAATGCGATCACATTCTCGATGGGAGAGGCGGTGGCGATGACGTCGAAGCCCGCATCTGCGCCGCACTTTTGGAACATCGCGGGGTTGACGTTGCGGGTGACCGCAAAGTGCAGCTGCATGATGATATCGTGCTTCTTGTAGAGCTTTGCAAGCTCGACAATGAGATAGCCGAAGAGCTGTTCTCTTTGCTCGGCGCTCAAAGATTTCCTCGATTTGTAGAGCGTTTCGGCAGTACTATGCGTGACATAATACTGTGCAAAACGGCAAAATCCGTGATCGGAAATGCGGCATCCGCGAGATACGAAGTATTCAAGGCGCTTTTCGGCGGCTTTTAAGAGACCGTCCAATGTGCCTGTATCCTCCCCCGTCAGCTCAGAAAGGCGGGTGAGATATTCTTCATCCAAAGACAACAATTTGTCGGGGCGGAAGGTGGGAGCAATGATCGTTCCGCCGTATTTGCCGTGGGCATTTAAGTCGTCCAACGGGTCGTCCGTCGTTGCGACAAATTCCACTTTATACTGCTTCAAAAGAGTGGAAACGGAGATGTTTTTCAGTTTCTCGTTGGCGGCTTCATAGATGCGCTCGGCGCTCTCCCCGTTCAAGGGTTCGTCGATTCCGAACACTTGATTTAGCTCCATGTGCGTCCAATAATAGAGTGGGTTGCCCGCAAGTTGGGGAACGATGCTTGCATAGGCAACAAACTTGTCATGCCAGCTTGCATTTCCCGTGATGAGGTCCTCCCCCACCCCACATAGGCGCATCGCGCGCCACTTGTAGTGATCGCCCGAAAGCCACAATTCGCCGATGTTTGCAAAACGGGCGTCATCGCGAATTTTGTTTTGGTCGAGATGACAGTGATAGTCGATGATGGGAAGATTGCGGACTTCGGAATAGATTTCCCGCGCTGCGTCGGTGTAGAGCAGCAGATTATCGTTAAAGAAGGTCATAGTGTTACCCCGTATGGCGCGATGAATGCAACCTCAAACCCCGCTGTATGCCGAGAAGCCGCCGTCGACGGGAACGGTAATTCCCGTTACAAAGCCGCTTGCCCCGTCATCGGCAAGCCACAAGAGCGCACCCAAAAGATCGTCCACCTCGCCGAACTTCTTCATGGGGGTCGCCGCCAAAATTTTGCCCGTGCGGGCGGTCGGGGTGCCGTCCTCGTTGAAGAGAAGCGCGCGGTTTTGATTGGTGACGAAGAAGCCGGGGGCGATCGCGTTGCAGCGGATGTTCTTGCTCGCAAAGTGCACGGCGAGCCACTGGGTGAAGTTGGAAATACCCGCCTTTGCCGCGGAGTATGCGGGGATCTTGGTGAGGGGGCGGTATGCGTTCATCGAGCTGATATTGATGATATTGCCGCCCGTTTCGAGCATGTCCGAGGCAAACACCTGCGTGACGAGGAACGCCGTCGTAATATTCAAATCAAAGACGAACTTGATGCCGCTCTCGTCGAGGGCAAAGAAGTCCTTTTGGGCTTCCTCGGCGGCCGTCTCGTTGTCCGTGGTGGCGCGCGGGTTGTTGCCGCCCGCGCCGTTGATGAGGAAGTTGACGGGGCCGAATGCCTCGTTGACGGCCTCTTTTGCGGCTTGGATGCTCTCTTTTTCGAGGCAGTTGCATCTCACGGCGATGGCGTTCTCGCCGATGTCGTCGGCGACCGCTTTGGCGGCATCGAAGTTGATGTCGAGAAGGGCGACTTTTGCGCCGCAGGCAGCGAGGGCGCGCGCAAATTCGCTCATAAGCACCCCGCCCGCACCCGTGACGGCGACGACTTTTTTGGTTAAGTTCACTTGAAAGGGTAGTTTCATAGTTTCCTCCTTATTTTTGGGTAGAGACGGAGGGCAGCCGCGCTCGGCTGACTCCCCCATCCTTGCGATATCGGGCATAGTATAGCACCCTTTTCGGCAAAATGATATCATAATAATCCGTTTTATATCATTTTTTTGCAAAAAGTTAACTCTCCTCCCGAGAAAACGTTCACGTCCCTTGCAAATTTGCAAAGGACTGCTCTTTAAGGACGGCAAGCGCGTCGCCCGCCGTTCGGATATGCCCCGCCGCCGATCCAAATGGCGGTGAGCCGCTCTGCGATACGAGGCTCCTTCAGATAGGCGACGGCAAGGTCCGTGAGCCCTGCCTGGAGCGCCACATAGAGGGGGCGGTCGTCCTCGCTCGGCGTTAAGAGGTGATGCACGACGGCATAGGGGTCGTCCGCCTCCGCCGCGATGTCCTAATGGACGATGATGCGGTTCTTCTTGATGTCGGGCACGCGAAAGCCAAGCCTATTTAATACTTGTTCTCGTTTCATAAGTGCTCCTCAAAGAAATTTCAACTCCTTAGAAGGGCAGATGGCTATAGCACACAGGCAAGGAGGTATAGGTCAGAATGGTGGCGGTGCAGCAGGGGGAATGAAGGGCGGATGATGGCAGGGACGTCCTGCAGCGCAGCCTCCCGAACGCAGGCGTGATGCAGGGGCGCGGCGGAATGCACTGCGCCCCCTTTGCGGCGTTTGGCTGCAGCGTATGCATCATGAGATAACCTGCTTTTAGATGAGGGTAAATTCCTTGAAGTCGATGGCGCCGTCGCCCTCGAAGGTGAAGTAGAGCGGGCTTGAGGGGTTGCCGCCGAGCAGCGGGGCCTTGGCGGGCGCCCAATCTTCGGAGGCGGACAGGACGAGGACGGCGAGCGGCTTTTTGCCGTCCGTGACGGTGAGGATGCCCTCTGCACCGCGCGTTAAGACGGAGATGAGGTGGGTCTCGGTGAGGTCGAAGTACTTAAAGCCCGCGCGGGAGCCGCTGCGCATGCCCGTGATGTAGGGATCGGGGCCATCGTACCCTTCGCCGTCCTGCGTGATGCAGGGCTCTTCCTCGGTTGCCTTTTCGGAGAACTTGGCGCCCTCCGCCGAGATGAGGTTGCAGGCGATGTAGGCAGGATAGCGCCCCTTGCCCAAAAGAGGGCCTTCGTTGAGGCCGCAGCTCGTGAGCTCTGCCTGCTCGAACTTGCCGTTTTTGAAGGTAATTTTCTCGGCGCACGCCTGGCGGGAGTAGCTGCTCCTGTTGGTGTGGCGGTGATAGAAGATGTACCACTGCCCCTTGACTGAGACGAGCCCGCCGTGGTTGTTGCCCATGTAGGAGACGGCATCCAGATATTTTCTGCCCTTGAGGCCCACGTCTCCGTTGGAGACGAGCACGCCCATGCACTTGAAGGCACCGTTGGGGCGGTCGCTCACGGCATAGCACAGCTCGTGGCAGTAGACGGAGGAATAGGCGAAGTAGTACTTCTTGCCGATCTTACGGATGGAGCTCGCCTCGAAGAAGGGGTGCTTTTCGAAGGACGTGCCCTTGGCCGAGACGATGCCGGGGGCGACGAGGGTGGGCTCGCCTCTCACCGTGCGCATATCGTCCTCGAGCTCGAAGCAATAGGAGCCCTCCCACCTTCTTCCCTGCATGAGGGCGTCGCAGCCCTCGCCGGGACGGGGGGAAAAGCCCGTGTAGAGGTAGATTCTGCCGTCGTCGTCGCGGAGGACGCCGGGGTCGAAGTGAAAGACGTCGCCCTCGCTCGTTCCGATGACATGGCCGTTCGGCGTTCGGACGACGCCGAGGTATTCGTATTTGCCCGCGATGGTATCCGAGACGGCGACGGACATGACGCCGTTTGAGGCGAGTGTATAGTAGAGATACCACTTGCCGTCCTTGCCCTGTACGACGTCGGGCGCGAACATCACGTTGTCCTTTTCGTTGAGGCGGGGGTCCTGCGTCTTGCGGTAGATGACGCCCTCGCACCGCCAATCGGAGAGGTCGTCCTCGGGGGCGGAATAGGCGACGTAGTCGCCGAGGCAGAAGCAGCTGCCGTTAAAGAGGTCGTGCGAGCCGAACACATACACCCTGCCGTCGACGAGGTAGGGCTCGCCGTCGGGGATGTATTCGCGCGCGGGGAGATAGGGATTGAATGCCTGCTGTTTCATATTGCTCTCCTTTATATGCGTCTATATGCGCCGGATGGCGGAAAGGCGCTCCCGGAATGCGGCGATCTCCTCTTCGCCGAGAAGGCTTCCCGTCATGTTGAGAATTTTTTCGATGGTGTAGTTCTTCATGTTGCGGATGACGTCCTCGCCCTCGGTGACGGGCGCGCCCATCGCCTTGCGGCGGGAGATGAGGGCGGTGAGGAGGTCCTCTAAAAAGGCGTGCCCCTCGGGGCTCTGGGCGATGGTGCCCACTTTGTCGCGGAAGGTATAAAACTCTTCCGAGAACCAGTTGGCAACGCCGTCTGCGCCGCCGCAGATGTAGTCCTTGCAGGGCTCCGAGACGTATTCGAGCGTCATCTCGTCGGAGACGCCCTCCGCCTCCGCGCGCACGGTGTGCGTACCTGTGAGGGGAATTTGGAAGGGGAAGAGGTATTTCCCCTCCTGCTCTGCGGCAAGCCTGCCGTCCACATACAGCTTGATATGGGGAAGATTGGAATAGACGCGAATTTGCGTCGTCTTCTCGTTTCGTTTTTGATAGCGCCGCCCCGCGAGATGGACGAAGGGCTGTTTGGACCAGCGCGCCTTGTAGACGTAGAAGGCGTCCTTTTTGAGAGAGCGGTCGTAAGTCATGAGCCCCTTGTGGTTGACGCCGCTCTCGCCGCCCTCTTCGCGGGCGTCCGACGCAAAGTCGAACATGTTCCAGACGTAGGTGCACCAGAGATAGGGCATCTTCTCGATCTGCTTGCAGAGCTGCTCGTGGTAGTATTCCTGATAGCTCTCGGTGAAATCCCCCACTTCGGGTTTGGCTGACTGATAGCGGGGAAGGGCGTCTGCGCCGTATTCGGAAAGGCCGATGCAAACGTCGGGGTGCGTACGGTGGAATTTTTCAAACCAAGGGAGATACTCCGAGACGTCGCCCTCATACCACCCGAAATAGAAGTTGTAAGCGCAGATGTTCGTCGTCTCGACGAAGGGATCGTCGGGCGGGAGCATGGAGATGTGCGCCATGACCGCGGGGCGGGCGCTGTCGAGCGATGCGGCAAGCTCCTTGAGCTTTTGGTGGGTGGAGACGATCTCGTCCGTCACGCCGCGCAGAGTGATCTCGTTGGAGAGAGACCAGCAGACGATGCTCGTGTGGTTGTAGTTTTGGGAGATGAGCTCCCGAAGCTGCGAGAGGATGTTCTCGCTGCCCTTCGGCATGCTCTCGGTGATGTAGGGAACTTCCGCCCAAACGACGAGGCCGTGCTTATCACAGAGTTCATAGAAGTAGTCGTCGTGCTGATAGTGGGCAAGGCGGACGGAGTTGGCGCCGAGCTCCAGAATGAGGGCGAGGTCCTCTTCGTGCTCCTTTTTTCCGATGGCATAGCCCTTGCCTGCCCTGTCCTGATGGCGGGAGACGCCGCGCAAGGGATAGACGCGCCCGTTCAAGAGGAAGCCCTTGTCGGGGTCGAAGGCGATGGAGCGGAGGCCGAAGGCGTGGGAGAAGGTATCGACGGGGTTTCCCCGCTTTATAAGCGTTGCCGTGAGAGTATAGAGGTAGGGATCGGAGATGCCGTTCCAAAGGTGCGGGGATGCGATTTCAAAGGTCTGCTCCCCCACCGCCGTCTCCTTGGAGGCGACGACGTTCCCCTCGCCGTCGGTTATTTCCCACAAAATGGTGCAGCCGTCGGGGTTTAAAACGGACGGAAGGCAGGAGACCTTATAGCCGTCCTCTTGATAGGGCGTTATTTTGACGCCGCGGCCGACGGACGAGAAGTCGAAGCGGGAGGCGTTTTTGACGGAGAGGACGACGTCGCGGTAGATGCCGCCGAAGAAGGTGAAGTCGGCGGACTGGGGATAGACGCGGTCGCTCACCGAATTGTCGGCGATCACTTTGAGCTGCGCCTCTTTGCCCCGCTGCAGATAGGGCGTGATGTCGAGCTCGAAGGCGGAATAGCCGCCCTCGTGGGTGCCGACGAGAGTATCGCCCACATAGACGGCGGCCGTCTGATTGACCGCGTAGAAGGTGAGAAGGACGCGCTCGTCCTCATGAAAATCGAGGGCGGGCAGGGTGCGCGTGTAGGTGCAGGCACCGCGGAAGTAGTCGTTTTTGCCGTCTGCGCCGTCCTCGGCGTTCCAGGTGTGCGGGAGCGTAACGGGCACAGGGGCTTCATTCGGCTTTGCAAACAGCCAGCCGTCGTTTAAAAAGAGCTTCATCTGTCTACCCTCCCCGTGCCGTCGCCGTGGGCAAGGGCACAAATTTCTTCGGCAGTCGAGAGGTTGTAGTCGCCCTCGACGGTGTGCTTTAAGCAATTGGCGGCAACGGCGAAGCCGATGGTCTCCTGCGGGGAAAACCCATGGAGAAGCGCATAGATGAGCGCCGCGCCGAAGGCGTCTCCCCCGCCGATGCGGTCGACGATGTCGATCTCGTACCAGCGCGAAAAGGCTGCCGTGCCATTCTGATAGAGCATGCCCGCGATGCGGTTGATATCGGCGTTGATGGAGCGGCGGAAGGTGAGCGCGACCGTCTGCAGGTGAAAGCGCTCCAAGACGGTGCGGGCGATCTCGATATCCCCCTCTTGCCCTTCCTGCGCGGGCGTGATGCCGAACACTTCCTCCGCCTGAGAGCCGTTGGTGATGCAGACGTCGACGTACTGCATGAAGTGCTCGAGGACGGGGCGGGCTTCTTCGAGCGTCCAAAGTTTCTTGCGGTAGTTGACGTCGCACGAGACAGTGACGCCGCGCTTTTTCGCCTCCTTTAAGGCGCGCTCGGTGAGGGCGCGCGCCCTCTCGCCGAGGGCGGGCGTGATGCCCGTGAAGTGCAGCCAGTCTGCCCCGTCGAAGATGGCATCCCAATCGTATTCATGTTCATCGGAGAGCGAAAAGGCGGAGTTTGCGCGGTCGTATAGCACTTTATCCGGCCGCTGAGAGGCGCCGCGCTCCAAAAAGTAGATGCCGAGCCGCCCCTCGCCCCTGACGATGCGGCGGGTATCCACGCCGTAGCGGCGCAGGCTGTTGACCGCCGCCTGCCCGAGTTCGTTATTTGGCACTTTTGTGACGAACACGCTCTCCTCGCCCAGCGTTGCAAGGCTGACAGCGACGTTTGCCTCTCCCCCGCCGTAGACCGCCGTGAAGCGGTCTGCCTGCACGAAGCGCTCACGCTCCACGGGGCAGAGACGAAGCATGATCTCCCCCAAGGTGATGACTTTCATTGAAAATCCTCCCAATTTTACATTGTTACAGCACAATTATATCATATCTCGCGCGGAATGATATCAGAATATTTGTCTTTATGTCACTCAATTTGAAAAAATGTAACTTTTTCCGAGGAATTTTTTAAAGAAATTGCAACATCTGAAATTTTTTGACAGGCGGCGGGGCGGCAGAGGGCGGGAGATGAGAAAAGACGCGGCTTTGATGCCGCGCCTTACTCTCTTTCGGGGCGCACGCCTGCGCGGATCCACGCGGGAATGCGCAGCGTGTGCCTGTTCTTTTACCGTCAGACCATCGGCCAAATGGTGGGCACGCCTTCGACATAGTGCCAGAAGCTGCCGTCGTTGATGGGCGCCTCTTCCAGATAGGTATAGGCGCTGTTCTTTGCGGTACTTGCGATGGAGGACGCCGCGAGCTGCTCGGCGGTGCCTGCATAGTAGTACACCTCGATCTCCGAGTAGGAGAATGCGGTCGAGGTCGTCTCGGTGAGGGAGACGGGAAGGATGAGGGCGGTGAGCGACGTGCAGTCGCGGAATACGTAGTTGTTGAGCTTTTCAACGCCCTCTTCGAGGGTGACGGAGGTGAGGCTCGAGCAGCCGTTGAAGGAGTTCGTGCCCATCGTCGTCACGGAGGCGGGAATGACGATGCTCTCGAGCGAGACGCAGTCCTGGAAGCAGTTGCCGGAGATCTCGGTGATGCCTTCGCCGAGGGTGACGGTCTGCAGCGTGGAGCAGCCGCTGAACATGGACGAGCCGAGCTCGGAATTTGCAGGAACGGCGACCGAGGTGAGTGCGGTGCTGTCCATAAACGTCTGGTTGCCGAAGTCCACGCCCGTACAGCCGTTGAAGTCGACGCTTACAAGCTGCTCGCAGTTCGAGAACGCGCTGCTGCCCGTTTCGGTGAGGGAGGAGGAGAGCTTGAGCGTCTCCACCGCCGTATTCATGAGGACGGAATTGCCGACTTCGGTGTAGGCGGAAAGGTCTGCCGTGCCCTCTTGTGTGCTGTTGACCGTCGTAAGCGACGTGCAGCCCGAGAAGGTAGAATTGGGCAGCGCGGTGATGTTTGCGAGAATGGACGCCGAGGTGAGCTGCGTGCAGCCCGAGAAGCTGTTCTCCGCCAGAGAAGTGACGGATGCGGGAATGGTGACGGCGGTGAGCGCCGTTTCAAAGAATGCGCTCGCGCCGATGGCCGTCACGGAGGAAGGGATGGTGACTTCGGTGAGCCCCGCGCCCGAGAAGGCACTCGCGCCGATGGAGGTGAGTGCGGCGGGCAGATCAACTTTGGTGAGCGATGCGCAGTTCTGGAAGGCATAGGTGGGGATCTCGGTCATTGTGCTTGCGACCGTGATCTCGCCCGTGAGCGCGCAGCCGCGGAAGGCGAATGCGCCGAAGGAGGCATTCTCGAGCCCCTCGACGGACGTGAGCGCAGAGCAGTCCGCAAAGGCGCCGACGCCGATATGATCGATGTTTTCGCCGAGCACGACGCGCTCGATCTCGGTGTGGCCCATGAACACGCCCGACCGCAGGACGACGCTCATCATCGTCTCGCTGTCGGCGATCGCCGTGACGAGCACGGCGACGAACTGCGAACCGGCGCTGATGCCGATGATGCCGGGGTCGGCGAGCGGGCTCTTCATGACCGCCTGCGTGATGACGCCCGCCGCGGCCATCGCCATGCCGCCGAGGATGGCGACGAAGATGCGCGGGAAGCGCAGCTGCACGATGATGGCGACGTCCTCGTCGTATTCGATAAACAGCCCGCGGAACATCTGAGAGAACGTCACTTTGATGCCGCCGATGTTTGCCGCGAGCAGCATAAACACGACGAGCAGCACCGCAGTGATGACGAAGGCGAGCGTCACTTTGAGCGCTTCGGGAAACTTCCTCTTCGCCATAGATCAGGCTTCCTCGCCGGTGCTGTCGGCAAATACGACGTCGGTGAGGAAATCGAAAGATTCGTACCAGCCAAGGTTGCAGCTCATGCCGAAGCCGTCCTCCGAAGAGAGATAGTACACCTCCCCCTCCTGCACGGCGCGGAAGCTCTTCCAGATCTCCCCCGTCTCCATTTCCTCGCGCATGTAGGCAAAGGCGTTTTCCTCGTCGTAGTGGGCGAAGATGACGATCTTGTCGGGGTCGGTCTGCACCATGTGCTCGGGATTGACCGCCGCGACGCCCGAGCCGTCGGAGACGTAGTTTTCGTCGTAGACGACCTCGCCGCCCGCAAGGCCGATGAGGTTGCCCACATAGGAGTCCGCCGTCACGATGAGGTAAAACCTGCCGGGATATGCCATTAAGATGAGCACGGTCTCGGGATCGTCCGTCTTGATGCTGTTCTCCTCGACGTAGCTCTCGTACTCCTCGCGGAGCTGAGCGGCCTGTTCCTCGCGGCCGTACCGCTCGCCGAGCGCGTCGATGTCGTTATACATCCCCTCGACGCTCGAGAGGTCGAAGTACATCGCATCGATGCCTGCGTTGTCGAACTGCTCCGAAAGCCCCGCCTCGAGCGTGCGGGGCACGATGACGAATTCGGGGTTGATCTGGCTCAAGATCTCCATGTCGGGGGTCATGGCGTTGCCGATGGTGCGCACGCCCTCGTAGCGCGCGGGAAGGTCGATGTCCTCCGCCGCATTGGGGATGCCGACAACTTCATCGATCTCCAGACGGTCGAGGATCTGGCAGACCGCCATCGAAGTGGTGGCGATGCCGTACGGCTCGCCGCGCTCCCCGCTCAGAGTGCAGCCGCTCATGGACAGCACCATCATGCCCGAGAGCGCAACGACGCCGAAAGTGAGCTTGTTCATGCCCCCTCCTTTGCCGTCATGCTGTCCCAATCGACGGTGAGCGTCGCCTGATAGGTATCCTTGGTGAACTGAACGCCATGACGTTGGAGTTGATATACAGCGTGAGCGAATATGTATCCGTCTTTTCGGTGATGGGGAAGGTGATGCTATCGACGTAGTGCACCTCCTCCTGAAGATTGTTGGGCGCGGTGTCCTCGCTCACCGTGTAGGTGACGCCCTCCGTGACGATCGTGTCGCCGTCATAGTAGCCGATCGTTCCGTTTTCGGGCTGCCCCTCCTCGGGCTCGCCAGCGCCCGCGGGCGCAGGGTCGATGAAGGTATAGCAGGTGATCGAATAGATGGTGACACTGCTCTTGGTGAAATAGAGGGTGAGCGTCTCGCTGCCGTCCTCTTCGAGGGTGTACTCGGTGTCCGTCATGAGCGGTTTGCCGAATTCGATGCCGCCCATTGCGGCAACGCAGCAGCTAAGCTCTGCGTCCACATCATAGGTCCCGAGCGCCTCGGCACAGCCGCCAAAGAGCGCCATACTCCCCGCCGCTAGCAGGGAAACTGCAAGTACTTTTTTTCATAATGCTCCTTTGTTCGCGTATGCGAACGCAATGTCTTAAAGAGAAGGAGCGCCTTTTTGCTCCTCTTTGCCCAAATTATATGCGCGGAATTGCGCCCTGTCAATCGTTTAACCTTGGTTTACTGCCCTCGGGGAGTGCCCGAAGCCTGACCGCCGTCTGCATCGTTTGAAGCGTTATTTTCGTCGAGATAGCGCAAAAAAGCGGCGCGGCTGCCCTCCCCCACCGCACAGACGATGTCTGCCGCCTCGCGGCGGGCGACATTGCGCGGCGTGCCGCAGCAGCGTTCGAGCATGTCCTGCACAAATGCGGCGCAGCGGGTGTATTCCGAGAGCATTGCCTCGCCGTGCGGAGAGATGCAGACGCCGCCCTCCACGGCATGCAGGAAGCCGTGCGCCTCGAGGCGTTCGCACATCTTGTATGCGCTCACCTTGGATACCCCGAGCTTGTCGGCAAGGTCACACACTTTGATGCGGCCGCCCTCCGTGCGGAGAGCGCTTGCCGCCATCAGATACCTCAGTTCCGCAGCCGTCATGAAGTCCTCTTTATATAGTTCGCAATAGCGAACTATATGGGCATTAAACGCCTTCATCACGAAAAAGTCAAATGATTTTTGATATAATTCGCGGGATCGGAAAAGCGGCGTTTGTGCCGACGAGGGGCGAACTGCGGCAGCTCTCTCAGGCGGGCCGCAAAAAAAGAGCCCAGCAAGAGCGGGACTCATTTTTTGGTGGACCTGCGCAGAATCGAACTGCGGTCTTACAAGGTTCCTCCGCGGATACTACACGCTTAGTCGGCGATTTATCTCGCCCAAAAAAAGTTCACCGACGACCTTTCTTTGAGCATGCTTCCGAAAATCACCTCTTATGGGGGGAAGTCAGCCCATAAGAGGAGTTCCCCACTTTGTGACGCCTCATCTCAAGCCGTGGGCAGCATGAGGGAGACGGAGCCTGAAAAGTCAGGCCGCAAGCGCTACGCGGCGAGTTGCACGAGCAGCGACAGATCTTCTGCTTTTCTTATCAGCATTTAAAAAATTCCCGTTTTTACGGAGCCGAGCCTCCGGCGTGCATCCGACAAATTCCGCTTGCAATCGAATCCAATACAGGCCCAAATGCAGGAATTTTCTACCTATATTATACCACGGGAGCAAAAAAGTCAAACGCTTTGAAAGGTAAGGCGGGCGAAGATTTTTAGGGAATTTTTACAAAGCTCTTGACAATGCCCCCTTTGCATGCTAAACTAAGAGAAAAAAGGAGAAAACTATGTTTTGCAGCCATTGCGGAAAAGAGATCCCCGACGGGAGCGAGAAGTGCCCCGACTGCGGGGCGGAGGTCAAGCAGCCTGCGCCCGAGAAAAAGGAGAACTTCCTCGAAAAGACGCACCCCTGCACGCTGACGGCACTGCTCATTTCAGGCGTTATCGCAATTCTATCCATCTTTAACATTGTATTTATGGCACGGCAAAACCCGACGGTACTTGCCGACATCCTGCTCTATGCGGGCATTGCGGCATTCATCCTCTCCCTCTTCGGGTATCAGAAGAGCGAGAAGAATGCCAACGATAAGCTGTATAACCTCATCTCGCTCGCAAGCGCGCTCTTTGCCATCCTGATGTCTATCATCTCTTACATCGTATGGATGGCGCTGCTCTTCTAAAAAGACTTTCCCGCCCCGAGAGGGCGGGATTTTTTTGGCGATTTTTATAGGAAATTGCATTACTATGTCTGGCATAGTATTGGATTTATGTCACGCATAGTATTTAATTTTGACGATTATGTGTGGCATAGTACTATGCAAAATGGCATTTTTTGCGTTTTTGGTATGAAAAAACCGCTCTCCCCTATGGAAGGAGCGGCTTTTTTTGCGAATTTTCAATTTTAGTTTAAGACGACGTCCTTCAAGCTCTCGTACTTCTCGATGGCGACGCGGCGAATTTCCTCGTAGTTGAGATGGCGCTCGAACGCTTCGTCGGAGAGTTTTTTTGCAAGGAAGATGGTATCGGATGAGTACTTGAGGTGCTTTATTTCACTTAAAAACTTGCCCGATTGGCGCGTTCCGAAGAAGTCGCCGCTCCCGCGCAGTTCCAAGTCCTTCTCGGCGAGCTTAAAGCCGTCGTTCGTCTCTTTTAGGAGCTGCAGGCGCTCCATCGCCGTCTCGCTCTCGGAGCCGACGAGAAGGAAGCACCAGCTCTGATCCTTTCCCCTCCCCACGCGGCCGCGCAGCTGATGCAATTGGGAGAGCCCGAACCGTTCGGCATTTAAAATCGCCATGATGGTCGCATTGGGAACGTCGACGCCCACCTCGATGACCGTCGTGGAGACGAGGCAGTCCGTCTCCCCCCGCTTGAAGGCGGTCATCACTGCCGTCTTGTCCTTCTCCTTCATCTTGCCGTGAAGAAGGCCGAACCGAACGTCCGGCATGCGGGCGCGCAGCTCTTCGAAGAGCTCGGTGACGGACGTCACCTGCCCCTCGTCGTCCTCGATCTTCGCGCAGACGAAGTATGCCTGCTTGCCGCGCTTCACTTCTCCGCGCACATATTCGAGCATATCGTTGTACTTGCGGAGGGGCACGAGCGCCGTCTTGATGGGCTGCCGCTCCTTGGGCTTATCGGGAATGGTCGTGACGTCGAGATCGCCGTAGACGATGAGCGAGAGCGTGCGGGGAATGGGCGTTGCCGACATGACGAGCACATCCGGGCTCACCCCCTTTTCGGTGAGGGCATTGCGCTGCGCCACGCCGAAGCGGTGCTGCTCATCGCAGACGCAGAACGCCAAATCGGCAAAATGCACATCGCCCTGCAGAACGGCGTGGGTGCCGCAGAGGATGTCGATTTCCCCCGCTTTGAGTGCCGCCTTGACCGCGCGCTTTTCGGCGGCAGGGCTGGAACCTGCAAGGTAGCCCACGCGGTATTCGGGGAACATCTTCTGAAGAAGCGCCCTGTTCTGCTCCGCCAAAACTTCCGTCGGGGAAAGATACACCGCCTGATGCCCGCTCCTCACCGCCATGAAGATGCCCGTGAGCGCCACAGCCGTCTTGCCGCTGCCGACATCCCCCTGAAGAAGCCGATTCATGCGCGTGGGGCCGGTGACGTCGTTATACACGGCGCGGACGGCCGATTTTTGACCTTTTGTAAATTCAAAGGAGAAGCGGCGCATGAATTGAGCGACTTCCGCCTCTGAGACGGTGTAGCGGGTGTGGCGCGCCTCGTTTTTGTCGCCCTTGATGAGCTTGAACGCCGAGACGAGGGTGAAGTATTCCTCCAAGGCGATGCGCTCGCTCGCGCGCATGCGCTCGTCTTGCGTTTCAGGGGCGTGGATGACCCTATATGCCCAGGCAAGGGAGGCGAGCGCGTACTTTGCGATGAGTTCCTCGGGAATGACGGAGGGCGGCGAGACGCACTTTAAAGCCGCCTGTACCGCCGTGCGCACCGCCCGCTGGGTGAGCGTGGAGCGGAGCGGATAGACGGGCACGAGGCCCTTTAAGCGGTTGTTGCGTTCGAGGGGCTCGAACGTGGGATTGACGAGGGAGATCTGCCCGTATTTGTTCTGGACACGGCCGTAGAAGAGGTATTCGCCCTCTTTGAGCGTCTTTGCAAGGTAGGGCATGTTGAACCAAACGGCGGTGAAGGTGTCGTCGCCCTCCGAAAGGTGTGCCCGCAGAAAGCGCACGCGCCCCGTGTAGCGGACGGGCTCGATGTAGTTGATGCGCGCCGCGATGAGTGCCGTGTCGTTGTTCAAGACCTCGCGCACGGAGACGCGGCTGGTCATGTCGAGATAGGTGCGCGGATAGTATCTGACGAGGTCCTCCGCAGTATATACGCCGAGCTTTTCAAGCTCCTTTGCGCGCTTTTCCGCGATGCCTTTGACTTCGGTGAGCTGCATCTTCGCCTCCTTTTAGGGCCGCACAGCGCCTCAAATGAGGCCGCGCTCCCCCGCTTTAACACAAACCCCGCGGCAAGACTTTCACCGCGGGGAACATTTCGAAATTTGAGAAGATTTGATTTAGAAAATTGCTCCCGCCGCTCACTCCAGAGAGAGGAGATAGTAGTAGACGGGCTGGCCGCCGTAGTGGTAGTCGACGTCGCAGTCGGGGAACTTTTCAGCGACCTTTTCGGAGAGCGCCTTGGCATCGTCCTCCGTGACGCCCTCGCCGTAGTAGAGGGTGATGACCTCGTGGCTGTCCTCCTTGAGCTTTTCGAGAAGCGCCATGACGGTCTCGTCGATGGAGTCGCTCTTTGCCAGGATCTTCTTGTCGTCGAGGCCGATGATGTCGCCCTCGGTGATGGAGAAGCCGTTGACGTTGGTCGTCCTCACGGCGTGCGTCACCTGCCCTGCCTTGACGTTGTCGAGCGCGTGGATCATGTTGGTCTTGTTCTCCTCGAGGCTCGCCTCGGGGCTGAAGGAGAGCGCCGCCGCAAAGCCCTGCGGCACGTTCTTGGTGGGAATGACGTGGATGGTGCGGTTGTCGACAAGCGCCTTGGCCTGCTCCGCCGCCAAAATGATGTTCTTGTTGTTGGGGAAGACGAACACGTTCTCCGCGTTGATTTTCTGCACCGCCGTTGCGATGTCGGATGCGGAGGGGTTCATCGTCTGGCCGCCTTCGATGACTCTGTCTACAAAGAGGTCCTTGAAGATGTCGCGGATGCCCTCGCCCGCACAGATGGCGAGCATGCCCTGGTCCTTCTTCTCTGCCTCGATCTTGGCCTTTAGAGCCCTGTTCTGCTCGAGCATGTTCTCGATCTTGGGGCGGTCTAATTCGCCGAGCTCCAAAGCATAGGTGAGCGCGACGCCCGGGCTGTTGGTGTGGACGTGCACCTTGATCATTTCGAGATCGCCGATGCAGATGACGCTGTCGCCGATGCCCATGAGGTTTTCGCGCAGCTTGTCGATATCGGCAAGGGTGGTGCTCTTCTTTAAGTTGATGACGAAAAACTCCGTGCAGTAGGCGAACTGAATGTCGCCGAGGTCCATGCTGATGATATCGGAATTGTCACCAAACTCGGCCTCTGCCGCCTGCTGAACGGCCTCCGTCTGGATGTCGGAAGTGACTTCCTCGCCCATGATGGCGGCCTGGAAGCCGCGCATGATGGTCATAAGGCCGACGCCGCCCGAGTCGACAACGCCCGCTTTCTTTAAGACGGGGAGAAGTTCGGGGGTCATCGCAAGCGCCCTGTCGCCTTCTGCGATGACGGCGGGGAGGAAGGCTTCGAAGTCCTTATACTTGCCCGCGTTCTTCATTGCAAATTCGCTCATATAGCGGACGACGGTAAGGATGGTGCCTTCTTTCGGGATAGAGACAGCGTTGTAGGCGACCTTGGTGCCCTGCTCCATGGCTTTCGCGAAGGTGCGGGTATCCACTTCGGGTTTGCTCACACGCAGCACCGTGCAGATGCCGCGGAAGATCTGCGAGAGGATGACGCCCGAGTTGCCGCGCGCGCCCCTCAAAGCGCCCTTGGAGACGCAGTCGCACACCTCCATAAAGGTATTGGACGAGGTCATGGAAAGTTCCTTGACCGCAGACTGCATGGTGAGCGACATATTCGTGCCCGTGTCGCCGTCGGGAACGGGGAAGACGTTGAGGGAATCGACCTTCGCCCGATTATTTTCCAACATTTTTGCGCCGACCAGGACCATCTTCCTGAACGTCGCGCAGTTGATCGTTTTTTGCATAGATTGCTCCTTACACTTCCGCTGTGGATGCGGGGCAGGGCGTCACTTTTCACCCGTTCCCGCGAAAAATACTGCAAACGCAGAAGGTGCGCAGAGAAGCCCCCTCTGCGCAAACGCCGCCGAAAATGCGGCGGAAACTAGATTTTAAGGCCCATGACGTTGACGTTGACCGTGTCCACGATCATTCCCGTGAACTTTTCCACCTTGTACTTGATCGCCTCCTTGAGCGATTCTGCGACCGCCTCGATGGAGACGCCGTACTTGATGAGGACGTAGACGTCGATGTAGATGCGGTTGCCCGAGGTCGCCACGCGGACGCCCTTGCCTCCTGCATCCTTCCCGAGCAGTTCGGCGAGCGTATCGGAAAAACGATGCGCAACGGTATCCACGATCCCGTAGCTTTCGACGGCAGCACGAGAGGCGACCTTGGCGATCGCAAGATCGGAGATGGAAATTTTACCATAGGCATTGCTCGTTGATACAGACATAGTGCTCTCCTAAACTTAACAGGTATATTCTACCCCATAAAACAGAATTTTGCAAGCGTTATTGAAAAATTTTTCACACATTCGCCAAAAAATTTGCCCTTTGCTTATCCTTTTTGATTGCTTTTTTTGTGCGGAAATGCTATCATATTGCCATTGATGATTACGCGGAGGCTTTCCGCGTTCAAAATTTGTGGAATAGACCCATCGGAGGTGGAGATCATGTCGAGAGTATGCAGTGTGTGCGGGAAGGGCCAGACGTCGGGCAACAACGTCAGCCACTCCAACCGTAAGACCCGCAGAACGTTCCAGGCGAACGTGCAGAAGGTTTCCTTTGTGAAGGACGGCAAGGTCGTAAACGGCTACGTCTGCGCAAGATGCCTCAAGAGCAACAAAGTAGAGCGCGTATAAGCCTTTAGTTGCTTTGAACACGAAAAAGTGCGGTCTTCCTTTCGGGAGACCGTTTTTTCGCGCACTCTTTTTACCCCTTGACAGCGGGGCATTTTCGCTGTAAACTATAAAAAAGTGCTGTTGCTCTGCACGAAGGAGGGCAAAATGAGCTATCAACCCACCCTGTTTGAAAAGCCGCTCTCGGAGCCGCTGGCAGCCCGCCTGCGCCCGAGAGATTTAGATGAGTTTTACGGGCAGGAGCATCTTTTAGGCAAGGGAAAGGTGCTGCGCCGCCTGATTGAGAACGATGCGGTGGGCTCGATGATCTTCTGGGGGCCGCCCGGCGTCGGCAAGACGACGCTCGCACGCATCATCGCCCGAAGGACGAAGGCGAAGTTTATCGACTTTTCCGCCGTGACGAGCGGCATCAAGGAGATAAAGCAGGTGATGAGCGAGGCGGAGAACGGCAGAAGATTCGGGGAAAAGACCATCCTCTTTGTCGACGAAATTCACCGCTTCAACAAGGCACAGCAGGACGCCTTTTTGCCCTATGTGGAGAAGGGAAGCATTATCCTCATCGGCGCGACGACGGAGAACCCCTCTTTTGAAGTCAACGGGGCGCTCCTTTCTCGCTGCAAGGTGTTCGTATTGCAGGCGCTCAAAGAGGAGGACCTTGTAAAACTGCTCTTGCATGCGCTCAAGGACGAGCGCGGGTTCGGCGGGCAGAAGGTGACGATCTCCGAGGACAGCTTAAAGCTCATTGCCGCGTTTGCGAACGGGGATGCGCGGAGTGCGCTCTCTACCCTGGAGATGGCCGTTTTGAACGGCGAAATGGACGAGAACGGCGACGTGACCGTGACAAAGGAGACCATCGAACAGTGCACCTCGAAAAAATCGCTCCTCTATGACAAGACGGGCGAGGAGCACTATAACCTCATTTCGGCGCTCCACAAGTCCATGCGCAACTCCGACCCCGACGCCGCCGTCTACTGGCTGGCGCGCATGCTGGAGGCGGGCGAGGACCCCATCTATATCGCGCGGCGGGTGACGCGGTTTGCCTCGGAGGATATCGGCCTTGCCGACCCGCAGGCGCTCCGGCTCTCCATTGCGGCATTTGAGGCGTGCAGGCTCATCGGCATGCCCGAATGCTCCGTACACCTCACGGAGGCGGTCGTCTATATGTCGCTCGCGCCGAAGTCGAATGCGCTCTACATGGCGTATGAGAGCGCCAAAAAGGACGCACTTACCATGCTTGCCGAGCCCGTGCCGCTCGTCATTCGAAACGCGCCGACAAAGCTCATGAAGGAGCTTGACTACGGCAAGGGGTATATCTACGCGCACGACACCGAGGACAAGCTCTCAAATATGCAATGCCTGCCCGATTCGCTCGTCGGGAAAGAATACTACCGCCCCACCGACGAGGGGCGCGAGGGGGCGTTTAAGGAGCGGCTCGAAGAGATCAAGGCGTGGAAGAGGGCGCATGCGCCCAAAAAGTAACGATACAGGGAAGCGCCCGCCGCGGCATTTTGCCGCGGCGGGCGCTTTTATTTTGCGGCGGCGCGCCCTCCCGGCGCGCCGCCGCACCACATAGATCTTTGAGGCTCAGCCGCACACTGCCTGAAAGACGCGCAGGAAATTGTCCTTTGCGATCTTTTGGGTGATACGCGAGCCGAACGCCTTTTCAAAATCGGAAAGCAGCTGCGGCACGTCGGCGGGAGAGCGCAAAAAGGCGTTCTCGGGGATGCCGTCGAAGTCGCTGCCGAGGGCGAGCACGTCCTCCCCGCCCGCGTTCAAAATGGCCTTGGCATGGGCAAGCGCAGCCGCGCGGAGACTCTCCCTTGTCCTGTCCTGCGAGAGGTGCTCTGCGCTGAAGCTGAGGCCCACGACGCCGCCGCTGTCTGCGATGAGGCGAATTTGCTCGCCCGTGAGGTTGCGGGGGTGCGGGAGCACACTCGCCGCATTGGAGTGGCTTGCGACGAAGGGGGTATCTCCCATCACCTCTTTGACGTCGGAGACGAGCTTGTCGCTGCCGTGGGAGACGTCGACGATCATCCCGAGCTCCTTCATGCGGGAAACGACGCTCCTGCCGAAGTCGGTGAGGCCGTTCTTTGTCTCCCGCGAGCCCGCGGGCCGCCCCGTGTAGTCGGAAAGGTTGGGATAGCCGAGGCGGTTGGGGAAGTTCCACGTCAGCGTCATCATGCGCACGCCGCGCGCGTAGAATTCGTCGAGCTTGTTTAAATCGCCGTCGATGGCGCCGCCTTCCTCCACGGTGAGCACGGCGTTGACGGTGTTCTCCTTGAGGTCGGAAGCCCTTTTTACATGGTTGAGGCCAAAGTCACGGCACCAGCCGTCGAATTTATCGAAGAGGGAGAGGGCGCGGCGGTAGAGCGAGCCGTCGGGGCGGAAGAGGAAGGCGGCGAAGCACTGCAAATAACAGCCGCCCTGTTTATGGCGCTCGTAGGTCGCCTGCAGGTTGCCCTCGGCGGTCAGCGTGTCGCAGTGCATGTCGCAGTATCGGTATCTCATACCGCCTCCTTATCGATCATGATGAGTACGGAGCCCTCGGCGAGCAGATAGGCATCGTCGTCTTGGGCGATGTTGGAGATGCCGCGCGTCGAGCCGTAACGAAGCCAAAGCGCCTCTAAGGGGTATTTGAAGCCGCCGCTCGTCTTGATGAGGGCGTCTCCCCCGAAGGGCAAGATGGAGACCGTCTTGCCCCTGTATCCCGCAACGGTGATGAGCCCCTCGCCCACGAAGATGCGGGAATAGTTGGTGACCATTTCGGCTTTCACGCCCCGCTTGTGGGCGGCGTAGAGAAGGTGCAAGTTTCCGAGGAAGTGGTCCTCGCGCGCCCCTCCGCCGCCGTAGATGACGATGCTCTCCGCCCCCGCCGCGATGGCGCGGTGAAGGGCGATCTCCCCGTCCGTCTGGTTCTTTTCGGAAGGGTAAATCTCCTTCGGGGCGGGCATCGGAATGATGGGGAGCGAGTCGTAGTCCCCCAAGTTTTCGTCGATGCGCACCTTGCCCTTTGCCCACTTGTAGGCGCCGTCGCAGCAGTAGATGTGCGCGTCCTCGTCGATGTGCCCCAAGTAGGGCTCTCCGTTGAGTAAAATGACCGCTTTCATGCTCCCCTCAATTTGGAAATCGTCGCCTTCATGTCGCTCGAGCGGAACACCGTGCTGCCCGCGACGATGACGTTTGCGCCCGCGGAGATGACGTCCTTGACGTTTTCCTCGGTGATACCGCCGTCTACCTCGATGTCGAGCTCGGGCTTGCCCGCGCAGATGCAGAAGGTGCGGAGGCGTTGGATCTTTTCGAGCGTCTCGGGAATAAAGCGCTGGCCGCCCCAGCCGGGATGCACGCTCATAAGGAGCAGCATGTCTGCCTCCCCCACCGCGTCGAAGATGCTCTCGACGGGCGTATTGGGATTGATGACCGCCGAGGCGCGCATGCCGTAGTTCTTGATGAGGCGGAGCATCTGCACCGTGTTCTCGCGGCATTCCTCCACATGCACCGTGACCATGTTCGCCCCCGCGCGTGCGAAGCCCTCGAGCCGCGTCTCGGGACGCAGCACCATGAGATGGCAGTCGAGCGGAAGGGTGGTATAGGGGCGGATGTGGCGGATCATCTGATCGCCGAAGGTGATGGTGGGCACGAAATTGCCGTCCATCACGTCGCAGTGGATGTAGTCCGCGCCGCACTCTTCGAGCGTTTTGACCGTCTCACCCATGCGGGCGAAATCCCCCGCCAGAATGGACGGCGCAACTTTGACTTGTAACATAATTTTCCCCCAAATTTTTTTGCAGCTTTTCGCCGCTTATCTTATTCGGCAGAATTGCCGATGATTTCCTTATCGTTTTGCCGCCGCCCTATGACATCGGCGGAGCGTTATTCGTTTTTTCCAAGTAAGACGCCCTTAATTGGCCGCACGCGCCGCCGATGTCGCTGCCCATGCTGCGGCGGAGGGTGGCGGAGATGCCGTCCTTTTCGAGATACCCCAAGAAGCGGTAGGCTTCCTTTTCGGAGACAGACTTTAAAGAACGCTCCTTGACTTCGTTGAGGCGGATGAGATTGACGTGGCAGGGTCTGCCCTTTAGGAGAGAGGCAAGGGCATGGGCGTGGGCTTCGTCGCAGTTTTCGCCGCCGATGAGGCTGTACTCGAAGATGTACCGTCTGCCCGTGGCGCGGAAGTATTCGTCGCACGCCTTTAAGATATCGGCAATTTTGTAGGCGTTGGCGACGGGCATGGTGCGGGCGCGTTCCTCGTCCGAAGAGGCGTGCAAGGAGACGGTGAGGTTGAGCGGGATGCCCTCCTTTGCGAAGGCGCGCATCTTGGGCACGAGACCGCAGGTCGAGAGGCTTATATTGCGCGCGCTGATGTGGATGCCGCCCTCTGAAGTTAATAGGCGCAGGAACTTCACGACGTTGTCGTAGTTGTCGAAGGGTTCGCCGCTGCCCATGAGCACGACGTTGTGCACGGCGCGCTCCTTCAAAGTGCCCCCTTCCGCGCGGTTGACGACGAGGATCTCCGAGAGAATTTCCCCCGCCGTGAGGTTGCGGATAAGGCCGCCTAAGGTAGAGGCGCAGAACTTGCAGCCCATGCGGCAGCCCACCTGCGTGGAGATGCACTGCGTGGCGCCATATTTATACTGCATTAAAACGCCCTCGATGAGGTTGCCGTCCGCAAGGGCGAAGAGGTATTTCTTCGTGCCGTCTTGTGAGGTGAACACCTCTTGGAGCCGCACGGGTTCGTCCTCATACTCCTCCAAAAGGCGGGCGCGGAGCGCGGCGGGCACGGGGAGCTCACTGATCTTCTTCCCGTGCATGAGCCCCTGGAAAATTTGCGCGGCGCGGAATTTCTTTTCGCCCAAAGATAGGACGAGCGCCTCTAATTCGGGGAGGGAGAGATCTTGCAGAATGCGCTTCATGCCTTCCTCCTGAGTTTGCTCACATAAAAGCCCGCGCCGAAGGCGGTGTCGGGCAGAAATTGGAGACCGAACTCCGTTTTTTCATGCGCGAGCGGGCAGTCGGCTGCGCACACTTCAAAGTCGGGGTGAGATTGCAAGAAGGCGGAGACGATCGCGTCGTTTTCCTCGCGAAGGAGGGAGCACGTCGAATAGTAGAGATGCCCCTGCGGGGCGACGTAGCGGGCGCAGTTGGAAAGAATGGCAGACTGCGCTTCGTTGAGGCCGTTTAAGTCCTCTTCCTGCTTGTTGAGGGCGAGGTCGGGGTTTTCCGAAAGTGTGCCGAGGCCGGAGCAGGGAACATCGCAGAGAACGCCTTGAAATTTCCCTTCCCAATCGGGGCGGAAGACGGTGGAGTCGCACGTCTCGGCGCGGACGTTCTCCGTGCCCATACGGGAAGCGTAGCTTTCGATGAGCGCGGTGCGGTGCGGGTGCAGCTCGCAGGCGGTCACTTGTTTGCACTTTTTTGCGAGCAGCACGCTCTTGCCGCCCGGGGCGGCGCAGGCGTCGAGCAGGTTTTCGCACGGCTCGACGACCGAACAGATGGCGGCGGAGCCCACCGATTGGAAGGTGTAGTCGCCGCGGGAAAAGCCCTCGTCGCGCACAAAGTGCGGGAAGATATACATATGCGCAAACGGCGTTTTTTCGTGCGGGCGGGAGAGGTAAGCCTCTTCCCCGCGCTCGAAACGGACGGTGACACCGTGGCTCTTTGCAAATAAGATGCTCTCCGCGCGAGCGCCGTACTGCGTTAAGATGCGCTCGACGGCGAATAAGGGATAGTTGGAGCGAATCGAAAGACCCTCTGCGCCTGCGGGGAGGGTGACTTTTGCTTCGTCGAACTTGCGTAAAAAGGCGTTGACGAAGCCCGCCATGCCGCCCTTGCCGAGCTTTTTTACGAGCTCCACCGCCGTATCGGCGACGTAGTAGCGCGGCTTTTCGAGATAGATGAGGGTATAGAGGGCGATCTTTAGAAGGATGCGCACGCTCTGTTTGGGCGTCTTTTGGGCGAACGCGGCGATGCAGCGGGTAAGGTAAGCGTCATGCTCCAAGACGCCGTACACCGTCCTCACCGTGCGGGCGCGGTTGAGTTCTTCGAGGTCGGTATTGGAAAGGGCGAGTTTGAGGCGCGCGCCCTCGCCGTAGACCTTTAGAAGGACGCGGTACGGGTCATAGAACGGGTTGGTCAAAGCGCATGCCCTCTCTTAGTTTATTGCCGTTGAGGAAGTCTCGCACCGACATGCGCTTGCCGCCCGAGGGCTGGACCTCGACGACGCGGACGGCTCCCTCGCCGCACTTGATGACGAGCCCGCCCTTGGGAGATGCCGAGAGCACGGTGCCGAAGGGAGCGGAGCTCTCCGTTTTTTCCTCGTGCGCAAAGTAGAAGTTGAGCGTATGATTGTGGCAGATGCCGAACGCAAGCGGGGCGGGCGAAAGGCCGCGGATGAGACAGGAGACTTCGCGCGCGCTCTTTGCAAAGTCCACCTGCGTGCGCACCACTTTTTTGCAGGTGAAGCCGCCCTCCCCCTGCGGGGTGAGGGTGACGTCGTGCTCTAAAATGCGGCGGACGGCTTTTACGATGAGCTCGGCGCCGAGTGACGAGAGGCGGGATGAGAGCGATTCCTGCGTGTCCTCGTCGTAGACGGGGCACTTTTCCTGCAGAAAGATGTCGCCCGTGTCGAGCCCGATATTCGTCTTCATGATGGTGATGCCCGTCTCCCTACAGCCGTCCATGATGACGCGGGGAATGGGCGCCGCGCCGCGGTAGGCGGGCAGCAGGCTCGCGTGGACGTTCCACACGCCCAAGGGGTACATGTCGAGCACTTCCTGCGTTAAAATTTGCCCATATGCGCAGGTGACGAGCAGCGCTCCGCCCGCCTGCAAAAGGACGGAGGGGTCGCGCTTTAAGCTCTCGGGCTGAAGGACGGGAATGCCGAGCTCGAGGGCAGCCTGTTTGACGGGGGGCGGCGTTAAGATGCCCTTTCTGCCCTGCGGGCGGTCGGGCCGCGTTAAGACGGCGGAGACGCCGAACGCGGAATGCAGTTTTTGGAGGGGCTCCACCGCGAAGGCGGGCGTGCCCGCAAAAATGAGTTTCATCAGTCCTCCTCGTCGTAGACGCGGACGGCCTTGTCGGTATAGATGATGCCGTCCAAGTGGTCAAGCTCGTGGCAGACGGCGCGGGCGAAGAAGTCGTGCGCGACGAGCGAGCAGCGGTTGCCGTTCCTGTCCTTATAGACGATCTTGACCTTGTTGGGGCGGGTAACGACGCCCTCTTTACCCCTGACGGAGAGGCAGCCTTCGGGGCCCGTCTGCTCCCCCTTCTGCCAGACAAAGACGGGGTTGATAAATTCGAAGAAGCCCTCCTCGACGTCGACGATGACGGCGCGGATGGGAACGCCCACCTGGGGAGCGGCAAGGCCTGCGCCCTGCGCGTCCTTTAAGGTCTCCTTCATATCGTCGAGAAGGGTAAAAAGTTCGGAGTCGAACTTCTCGACGGGTTTGCACTTCTCGCGCAAAACTTTGTCTCCGATCTGCACGATGGTACGGATCATATTTGCCTCCTTAACTCAAATTGCCGGGGTTTTCCTCGACATAGACTAAGACATCTTTGCTGTTCGCCCCCGCCGCAATTTCGTAGATGGCGGGGAGCGGCTCTCCGTCCGTGAGGCGCATGAGCACCTGATAGCGGAATTTATTCTGGATGCGTTTGACGGGCGCGTGCATCTTATTGAAGAAGAGGAATTTTTCCGCCTGCTCCGAATAGACGCGCTGCAAGCTCGTATAGACTTCTTTTAATGCCGCGAGGGCGAGTTTGTCGTCCGCCGACGTGACCATCACGCGCACGATGCGCGCAAAGGGCGGGAATGCCATCGCCTCGCGCATGCCGATCTCGTGGGCGTAGAAGCCCTCGTAGTCGTAGGCGGCCGCATAGCGGAGGATGTAGTTTTCGGGGTCGTACGTCTGCAGGACGACTTCGCCCCTATTTTCCGCGCGCCCGCTCCTGCCCGCGACCTGCGTGACGAGCTGAAAGGTGCGCTCGCCGCTGCGATAGTCGGGGAAGTGCAGGCTCATATCGGCATCCAAGATGCCAACGAGGGTGACGGACGGGAAGTCGTGGCCCTTTGCGACCATCTGCGTGCCGACGAGGATGTCCGCCTCGCGACGGGAGAAGCGCTGCAGAATTTTGAGGTGGCCTTCCTTGCCGCTCGTCGTGTCGTTATCCATGCGCAAAATGCGGGCTGAAGGATAGAGCTTTTTGAGGTCGCGCTCGATGCGCTGGGTGCCCGTGCCGACGTAGTTGATGTGCACGCCGCCGCACTGCGGGCAGGCGGGGAGCATGTGATATTTCGTGCCGCAGTAGTGGCATTTGAGGCAGTTTTCCTCGCTGTGATAGGTGAGGGAGACGTCGCAGTGCTCGCACTTGGCGACGTACCCGCAGTCGCGGCAGATGACCGTCTGCGAATACCCCCTTCGGTTGAGGAATAGGATGGCCTGGTCGCCCTTTTGGAGACATTCCTCTATCTGATCCCGAAGGACGGACGAGAAGGGCGAGGGGTTGCCCCTTTTCACTTCCCGCCGCATATCGACGAGGCGCACTTCGGGCATGGGGCGGCGGTTGATGCGCTCCGAAAGGGTGATGAGTTCGAACTCCCCCATCTTGGCGCGGCGGTAGGTCTCGACGGAGGGCGTCGCGCTGCCCAAGACGAGTTTGCAGCCGTTGTGTTTGGCGCGCAAGAAAGCAACGTCGAAGGTGTTGTAGCGCGGGGTGCTCTCCGAGCTGTAGCTGCCGTCGTGTTCCTCGTCGATGACGATGACGCCGACATTTTCCAAGGGGGCAAAGACGGCGGAACGCGCGCCGATGGCGATCTTGGCGTCGCCCATGCGCAGGCGCTCCCATTCGTCAAAGCGCTCGCCCGCCGAGAGGCCGCTGTGCAGGATGGCGCAGCTCGTGCCGAAGCGGGCTCTAAGCTGAGAGAACATCTGGGGCGTTAAGGAAATTTCGGGCACCAAGAAGATGGCGCTCCTGCCCTTCTCCAAGGCGCGGGCGATGAGGGTGAGGTAAATTTCCGTTTTGCCGCTCCCCGTGACGCCGTGGATGAGGGTGACGGTTTTTTGCGTGTTTTGGATGGTTTTGACCGCCCCTTCCTGCGCGGGTGTGAGCGGGCGGAGAGGGGCGCTCCCCCCTAAACTTTCGTAAGGGTCGCGGAAGACGCGGCGCTTTTCGAGGCGCAGCATGCCGCGCTCTTCGAGCGCCTTTAAAGCACTTCCGAACGCCTCCCGAAGAGGGCCGGAGTCCGCCTCGCCGTGCTCCAAGAGATATTCGGCGAGCTCCCTTTGCCTTCGTGCACGCGGGGGGATGAAGGCGATGTCGCCGATAAACGAGACAACTGTTTTATAGCGCTCGGAGACCTTGCCCGTGCGCATCTCCGAAGGGAGAAAGAGGCGCAGAACGAGTGCCTTGGGGCAGCGGTAGCGGCGGGTGAGCTTTTCGGCAAGGGAGAGACATTCGGGATTGAGGGCGGGGACGTCGTCTAAGACGCGGTAAACTTTTTTGAGCTTTTCGGGGGGAAGGGAACTTTGCTCCTTCACCCGCATGACAAAGCCCGTGGTGACGCTCCTGCCGAAGGGAACGGTGACGCGCATGCCCGCCGCAACGCCTTCCTCTGAGGCGTAATCGAATATCCTGTCTACCTCGCTGTGAGCGATGTCTACGATGACTTCTGCGATCATGCGCCCTTCCTCGTTTTTCCGAATAGTAAATTGCCCCGCTTCAAAACGGGGCGAGTGGGGAGATTAGTCCCTTGCAATGTGTACTTTGCCGTTCATGATCTCCTGGCAGGCGAGGACGATCTCCTTCTGCTTGCCGGGCAGCTCCGTGACGCCCGTTGCCTGCATCTGTTCGATGATCTGGCGCGTGCGCTTGGCAACGACCACGCAAAGTTCGTAGCGGCTGACGGGATTTTCTTCCGAGCCGAGTTTTCTGACGAGTGCATCTACCGAAGGTTCATTGATCATAGCCGTTCTCCTTTATTTTTCATTCTCCGCCAGGATGATCTTCAGAAGGCGCTGTTTGGTCGCTTCGAGATCGTCGTTGACGACGACATAGTCATATTGGTCTTTGAGCGAAAGCTCGTACTTGGCGCGCGCGAGGCGTTCGCGAAGAGCGTTTTCGTCCTCGGACGCCCGCCCTTGGAGGCGCTTGATGAGCGTCTCTTCGTCGGGAGGGATGACGAGGATGAGCACGGGGGAAAATTCCTCCCCGCAGCGGTTCTTCACGTTGAGCGCGCCCACGACGTCGATCTCCAAAATGACCGATTTCTCCTTCATCTGCTCGCGCACGAAGCTCTTGGGCGTGCCGTAGTAGTTGCCGAAGTGCTCGTCGTATTCGAGGAAGCCGTCCTCTTCGACGCGCCGCAAAAATTCGTCGCGCGATAAAAAGAAGTAGTCGACGCCGTCCTTTTCCCCTTCGCGGGGCTTTCTCGTCGTGCAGGAGATGGAGAGCGCGAGATGTTCGTTCTCCTTTAAAAGAAGTTTGACGAGCGTTCCCTTGCCGACCCCCGAGGGGCCGGAGATGATAAACAGCCTGTGCTTCATAGTCTTTTTCTTATTCGAGGTTCTGGATCTGTTCGCGTACCTTTTCGATCTCGTTCTTCATCTTGAGCGCGAGCGAGGTGAGAAGGGCATCGTTGCTCTTGCTGCACACGGTGTTGCACTCGCGGTTGAATTCCTGAATGAGGAAGTCGAGCTTTCTGCCTACCGTCTCTTCCTCGATAATGCGGTAGAGCTCCTGAATGTGAGACTTTAAGCGGGTGAGTTCCTCGTCGATGCTGCACTTATCGGCAAAGACGGCGGCTTCCGTTAGGATGCGCGTCTCGTCTGCCTTGCCCTGCAGGTATTCCTGAATGCGCTCGGTGAGCTTTTTCCTATATTCCTCGGCAACGAGCGGGGCGCGCGCTTGCATCTGGTCGCGCAAAGAGGCGATCTCCTTTCCGTGGGCGATGAGGTCCTGCTTTAATCGTTCCCCCTCCGAAAGGCGCATGCTTCCGAGCGCGTCGGCCGCCTTTTCGCACGCAGAGAGCAGGGCGGGCTTTAAGGCACCGTCTTCCCCCGCTTCCTCTTCGAATTTGACGACGTCGGGAAGGCGCAGAAGGAAGGAGAGCGAAATGTCGTTCTCCGCTGCGGGAAAGCGCTCTTTGAGCTCGCCCGCGGCATTCATGTAGCCCTCCAAGAGGGAGAAGTCGATGCGGGGCGTTTTGGGCTTTTCGCGAAGGTCACTCAGCGAGACGAACGCGTCGATGCGGCCGCGGGCAAAGCGGGAGCGAAGCAGGGCGCGGACGTCCTCTTCGTAAGCCGAAAGCGCGTGCGGGCACTTGACGGAAAGGTCCAAAAAGCGATTGTTGACCGACTTCAACTCGACGGTGACGGTGAGTCCTCCCTCACGGTATTCCCCTTTGCCGAAGCCTGTCATGCTGTACATCTCGTTTTCTTCCTCCGCGGCGACAGTGCGCCGATTTTCTGCGATAGCTCATTATAGCACATTTAGCGCCGTTTTTCAAGTGCTTTTGAGAAAGAGAATGCGGAATTTGGAGAAAAACGCCCCCGCCGCGCGGGAACACGCGGCGGGGGCGGGGATATTTTCGCGGCCTTCTCTGTGCGGCGCGGGGTGCGCTCAGCCGATCCTCTTTAAAAATTCTTCCTCGCTGATGACGGGAATGTTGAGCTTTTTGGCTTTCTCTAACTTGCTGCCCGCCTTCTCGCCCGCAATGACGAGGGTGGTCTTCGAAGTGACGCTCGTTTGGCAGGTGCCGCCGAGCGCCTCGATGCGCTGCTGTGCCTCGCTCCTGCCCATCGAGGAGAGGGTGCCAGTCAAAACGACGCTCTCGCCCGCAAAGGCTCCTTCGGTTGCCCGCTGTTCGACGTAAGGGGCAACGCCCGCCGCCTTGAGGCGGGCTAGCTCCGCGCGGTTTTCCTCATTTGCAAAGTAGCTTAAAACGGCGTTTGCCGTGACTTCGCCCACGTTTTCGAGGGAGAGAAGTTCTTCCCGCGTCAGGGCGGCGACGGCCTCCACCGAGCCGTAGGCGGCAAGGTCTCGCGCGGCGACGCGGCCGATGCCGTCGATGCCGAGGGCATAGAGAAAGCGCTCGAGCGGAATGTGGCGGCTTCTGTCGACGGCAGAGAGAAGGTTGCCGATCTTCTTCTCGCGGAAGCCCTCGAGGCCTTCGAAGCTCGCCGCGGTGAGGCCGTAGAGGTCGGAGAAGTTTTTGACGTTCCGCTTTTCGAGAAGGAGCTGGAGAGTTTGCTCGGAGAGGCCCTCGATGTCCATCGCGTTCTTGGAGCAGAAGTGGGTGAGCTTCTGCACGACGCGGGGCGGGCAGCCCTCGTTGGAGCAGAAGAGGTTGGCGCCCACTTCGCGCACGGGGCTGCCGCAGTAGGGGCAGACGGTCGGCTTTTGCACGGGCACGCTGCCCTCGGTGTGGGAGACGGCGCCCAGAATTTCGGGGATGACCTCGTTGGAGCGGCGGATGAGCACGCGGGAGCCCACTTTGACGTCCTTGCGCATGAGGTCGCCGTAATTATTCAGCGTTGCGCGGCGCACGGTCGCACCTGCGAGGTCGACGGGCTCCACCTCGGCGAGGGGGGTGAGTTTGCCCGTCCGCCCCACCTGCCAGAAGACGTTGAGGACAGTCGTTTCGGCTTCCTCCGCCTCGAACTTATAGGCGACCGCCCAGCGCGGGAATTTGTCGGTATAGCCGAGCTCTTCCCTGACGCGCTGCTCGTTGACCTTGACGACGGCGCCGTCCGTGAGAACGTCGATGTGCTTGCGCTCCACCTCGATCTCGTCGATGGCGGCCTGCACTTCGTCGTAACTTTTACAGACTTTGAAGAAGGGATAGGTCTGGAAGCCCTCCTCTTTTAAGAAGGCGACGGCGTCCTCCTGCGAGGCGGGCATGCCGGTCGAGCGAAAGTTGACGTCGTAGAAGATAATTTCGGGGCGGCGGAGCGCCGTCTGCTTGGGGTCGAGGTTGCGGATGGCCCCCGCTGCCGCGTTGCGGGCGTTTTTGAGCTCGGAATCGGGGTGCTCGCGGTTGTACTTTTCGAGGACGGAGAGGCGGATGATCGCCTCGCCGCGCACTTCCAAAGTGCCCTTATAGGAAATGGAGAGCGGGAAGCTGTGCAGGGTGAGCGCCTGGGCGGTGACGTCCTCCCCCTCGACGCCGTTGCCGCGCGTTGCGGCGCGCACGAAGAGGCCGTTTTCGTAAGTTAAGCACATCGTGAGGCCGTCGAACTTATATTCGACGGTGTAGGTGGGAGAAATATCCGCCGCCTTTTCGACGCGGGTGAAGAAGGCGGCAAGTTCCTCTTCCGTGACCGCCTTGTCGAGGCTGTAGAGGCGGGAAATGTGTTTGTGCCGCTCGAAGCCCTTGACGGGCTCGCCCCCCACGCGGCGGGTGGGTGAATCGGGCAGCACGGTGCCCGTCTCTTTCTCGAGTTCGCGAAGCTCGTCGTAGAGCTTGTCGTATTCGCGGTCGGAGACGGTGGGTGCGTCTAAGACGTAGTATTCATATGCCCATCGGTTGAGGATGCCGACGAGCTCCTTCATGCGTTGGTTCATAGCCTCTCCTTTCAGATGATCTCCAAGGGTGCGAGTGCGGCGGCGAGGTCTTTATTTCCCGCAGAGGCAAAGCGGACGGTGACGATGACGTTATTGCCCGCCCCTCTCACGCCCGTGATGACGCCCTCGCCGAAGCGGGGATGGCGCACTTTGACGCCCTCTTGAAATTTTGAGACGTCCTTTCCGCCCTTCTGCGCGGGGGCGGGCTGTGCGATTCTTCCCACATTGCCGAAGCGGACGGGCGCTTTCTTTTCGGGCGGCTTTTGCGCGGGGCTCTTTTGGGTCGGTCTGCCGCTGCCGAAGGTGCGGAAGCCGTCCTCTTCGGACGCTCTCCCCACCCTTCTCGGGGCAGAACTTTGATAGCCGCCGTAGCCGCCGTAAGCTCCGTAGGACGAGCGCCCGTAGGAGCGGCCGCCGTAGCCATAGCCGTAGCCGCCCTCGTCCTCGTCGCCGAAGTCGCCGCTGTAGCGTGCCTTCGTGTCCTCGATGCCGAGCTCGTCCTTGAGCTCGTCGATAAATTCCGAGCGGATGGTGGGCTCCCGCCGCCCGTAGAGATAGCGCGAGCGGCTGCGCGTGAGCCAGAGCTTTTCCCGCGCGCGGGTGATGGCGACGTACATGAGCCGCCGTTCCTCTTCGATGCCGTCGGGCGAGTCCTTGGCGCGCGAGGTGGGCATGATGTTTTCCTCCAGCCCGCACAAAAAGACGCAGCGGAATTCGAGGCCCTTGACGGCGTGGATGGTGGCGATCGTGACGTAGTCGCTCTCGTTCATCTCGTCGGTATCCGAATACAGCGTGATCTGCTGCAAATAGTCGGAAAGCGTCGCCTCGGGGTTCATGCGCACGAATTCCTCGACGGAATTGACGAATTCATCCAAGTTGGCAAGTTTGGCGGCACCCTCGTCCGTGCCGTCTAAATACATCTCCCGCATGCCCGAACGCGTTAAAAGCTCGGTGACGAGCTCGTTGACGGGCGCTTCCTGCGCGAGGATGACGAACTCCTTGATGAAGCTCCCGAAGGCGCGCAGTTTTGCCTTGACGCCCTCGGTGAGGGGGAGAAGGTCGCAGTCCAAAACGGCGTCGTAGAGGGAGAGTTCCTCTCTCTCTGCATAGGCGCGGAGGGTCTCCATCGTCTTTTCGCCGATGCCGCGACGGGGCACGTTGATGATGCGGGAGACCGCCTCGCTGTCGAACGGGTTGGAGATGAGGCGGAGATAGGCGAGGATATCCTTGATCTCCTTTCTTTCGTAGAAGCGGAAGCCGCCGAACACCTTGTAGGCGATGCCGTACTTCGTGAATTCCTGCTCGAAGGAGCGGGTGAGCGCGTTGATGCGCAGGAGCACGGCGAAGTCGGAGGGCTTATAGCCCTGCCGCTTGAGCTCGGTGATGAGACGGGCGGCGTATAATGCCTCGCCCGCTTCCTCGTCCGCTTCGTGCCAGACGGGCTTATCGCCCGCGGCGTTCTGCGTCCACAATTTCTTGCCCTTGCGGTTGAGATTGTGCGCAATGGACGCGTTCGCAAGCGAGAGAATGGCCTTCGTGGAGCGGTAGTTCTGCTGCAGTTTGAAGGTCTTGGCGGTGGGATAGGTGCGCTCGAAGTGGAGAATGTTCTCGATCTGCGCGCCCCGCCAGCCGTAGATGGACTGGTCGTCGTCGCCCACGACAAAGAGGTTGCCGTGCACGCTCGCGAGCAATTTGACGATGTCGAACTGCACGGCGTTGGTGTCCTGAAACTCGTCGACGTGGATGTAGCGGAACTTGCCCGCAAGGTACTCCCGCGCTTCCTTGTCGGAAGAGAGCAGGGCGCGCGCCTCGGTGAGAAGGTCATCAAAGTCGAGCGCGTTGTTGCGCTTTAGGTGGTTGTCGTACTTTTCGTACACCTTGACTGCCTCTTCGACGTTGCGCTCGGTGCGGTAACGGAGGGCATAATCGCGCGGGGAGAGGCCGAGCATCTTGGCGTTGGAGATGTGCCATTTGATGCTCTTGAGTAAGCTGTCCTCTTCGAAATCGCACTCCTTGAATGCCTGTTTGATGACGGCAGTGCGCTCCTGTTCGGAATAGATGGAAAAATTGGGCGTGAGCCCCCGCCTTTCCGCATACATCCTTAAGATGCGCACGCACATCGAGTGGATGGTGCTCACCCACATCCTACGCGTATCGGCGATGAGGGAGAGGCGCTCCTTCATCTCGTTCGCCGCCTTGTTGGTGAAGGTGATGGCGAGAATATTCTCGGGCGGGACGCCCATCTCCACGAGGTGGGCGATGCGGGCAGTTAAGACCCGCGTCTTGCCGCTGCCCGCGCCTGCGAGCACGAGCACTGCCCCCTCCGTCGTCTCGACGGGCAGCCGCTGTTCTTCGTTGAGCTTTGTATCGTTCATGAAAACATTATAGCATATCCGCCCCGATTCGACAAGCGTTTGCCCCGCGCATTGCGGGCAAGGAGCAAAGTACGCCCCTCCCCTTTTTGCCCCTTTCTTGCCCTTTTCTTACCCTTTCTTACCCCTTTCAGCCCTGCGGCTTTCTGCGCTCGAACTCGACTTCCCGCTTGAAGCGCTCGAGGGCTTTCAAGTACTTTTCCGAGAGTTCCAGCGTATAGCGCTGTTTTTCCTCATAGGAGAGGGTGCTGTAATACTCTTTATCGGTGAGGCGGCCGATGGCGTCGGAGACCTCCCCTTCCTCCAAAAGAAGCTTTTTGACCTTGAGATAGAATTCGTCGGGCGCTTCCCCCTTGATGCGGCCGGTGACTTTGCCCTTGAAGTACCGCTCCATTCTGCTTTCGCTGATCCCCTGCTCGCGCGCTTCCTTTAAGTGCTCGTCGAGTTCTTCCTCGCATTGCCTCCAAAACCCCTTCTTCATGCGCGCCTTGGCCTCTTTTGCAAGCGATTTCAACGTCCGCTCCATGCCATTTTACTCCATTTTCAGCGTGATTTCGACAAAATTTGCAAGAAAAAAACCGTAACGGCTCGTTACGGTTCTCATCTTTAGTTTCTGCTTCTCTTTCTGGCTGCTTCCGCCTTCTTTCTCTTCTTGACGGAAGGCTTTTCGTAGAACTCCTTCTTGCGGAGATCGCCGATGATGCCGTCGCGGGAGCACTTTCTCTTGAAACGGCGCAGCGCGTTTTCGAGATTTTCGTTTTCGCCGACTCTGATGGTGGACATCCTATTCAACCCTCCTTCGCCGCAGCACTTATTTGCCCTTTTTTCAAGTTGCCTGCCCATTATAGCAGACTTTGCCTGCGTTGTCAAATGCTTTCGGGGCGGGGAAGAAGAGTTTTTTGCACGGTTTTTCAGATGGAGCGGATGGTTTCGACAGGCTTCTTTTTGGAGAATACCGCGACGGGGATGCCCGTTGCAACGAGCGAGGTGACCGCAGCGATGCCGAAGAGGATGAGCGCGTTCTTCCAGGTGAAGAGGAAGAAGTCGTAGGCGAGCACGCCCTCGGAAATGAGGATACTGTTGGTGAGGGCGCAGGCGGCGATGCTCCCCAAGATGCCGAGGGCAAGGCAGATGAGCGTGACGGCGATGCCCTCGACGATGAAGATCTTAAAGACGTCGATGCCCCTCGCCCCCACGGCGCGGAGGATGCCGATCTCCTTCTTCTTGCCGTTGATGCTCTGGGAGATGAAGCTAAAGAGCAATAGCGCCGCAAAGAGGGCAAGTACGCCCGCCGCCGCCCCGATGATGGGGAAGATGAGCGTGTAGATCTCCTGCCCTTCATCGACGCTGTCGAGGAAGGCGTAGGGGATGTTGTAGCTTAAGTCGAGCTCTCTTTCCTCTCTCCCGTAGTAGGCAAAGAGCGCCGCGGCGCAGCCTTCGCGGTCGGAAGAGAGCGGCGCCATGAGCCGCTGGTAGCGGCGGGCGGATGCGGACTCTTCGGTGTATGCCGTGGTGCCGCCGTAGTCCCGCTCCACCTGGCTCAAGAGCGTGCGGCAGTTGCGCTCGGCGACGTCGAAATAGGCATACTCCTCATAGAACCCCTCCCCGACAAAGCAGACGGAGGACATGCTGTTGAGGAATACTTCGGATAATTCCTCGGCAAGTTGCTCCTGCTCGCTCACCAAAAGGTCGTTCGACTTGAGCGCATCGAAGGCGGAGAGGTCCTCGCCCGCATCGAAGATGCCCGTGACGGTGACATAGAACGCGTTGTCCTTGAGCCCGACGCTGAGATGGAGCTGCTTGCCGATGAGGTCCTCGTAGGAGGAGATCGCCTCGATCTCGCCGTTGTCCGACCGATAGCCGAAGGAGAGGAAGGCATCGGCGACGTGCGTGGAGATCATGCCCTCGTTCTTCGCCGTGGGGAAGCTGCCTGCGGCGAGGGTAAAGGCGGGGTCCTCGAGAATATAGGACGCCTCGGCAAACCCCGAAAAGTCCCGCAGGGCGTAATAAAATTCGCTCTCGCGGTAGATCTCGCTGTCGGACGGCGCAAAGGAGGGAAGAAAGCTCAGATAGGTTTCGCCGAAGGTGAACACGGGAAGGAAGTTGAGCCCCGAGTCTTCGCGGATGGTTTCCACTTCCTCTTGGACGAAATTGGGGGCGCCGGACAGCTGCAGGCGGCGGGTATATTCGTTGCCGTTGGCGTCTGTGCCGTGCATGATGAGCTGCTTTTCGAGCACTGCCGCGCCGTAGGAGGAGCCCACGAGCCCCGAGATGCCCATGTCGGCGGGCGAATAGGTGATCATCGTCGAGAACACGCCGAACACGATGAAGGCGATGGCGGCGAGAAGGACGGTGACGACGAGGCGGAGGGGCTTGAAGCGGAGGCTCGCCGCGCCCATTTTGAAGGCATAGCGGGCGGGGAAGCGGGAAGGAATGAAGGACGCCGTGTTTTCCTCGCGCGGGGCGGGGGTCGTGTCGGTGGGCGCAAAGGTGCCCGCGGCTGCTGCGGCGGGAAGTTCCTCCTTCTCGGCAGAGAGGACGACGCTCCCCTTATTGGAACGGAGGAATTGCAGAATGCGCGTCTCGTCCTCCTGCGTGAGGGCGGCGCCGTTTACGACGGTGAGCTTTTTGGGGCCCGCCTCGATGACGTTCTTTTTCTCTCCCCCATCGCCCGAGCGGGTGACGTCAGAGATGATGGAGCCGTCGCGAAGTTCGATGATGCGGTCGGCATACGTCTCGGCAAAGTCCCTGTCGTGCGAGACGATGACGACGAGCTTCTCGCGGGAGAGCTTCTTTAAGGTATCGAACACCTGCGCGCCCGTCTGCGAGTCGAGCGCGCCCGTGGGCTCGTCCGCCATGATGATCTCGGGCTCCTTGACGAGCGCCCGCGCGATGGCGACGCGCTGCTTCTGCCCGCCCGAGAGGGTGTTGGGCTTGCGGTCGGCATAGCCCTGAAGGTCGACCATTTCGAGAAGCTCGGAGATGTGCGCGCTGTCCTTGGGCTTGCCCTGGAGCTCTAAGGCGAGGGCAACGTTTTCACCCACGGTGAGCTCGTTCAGGATGTTGTATTCCTGGAAGATGAAGCCGACGTAGGTGTTGCGGTAGGAGTCGAAGTCGCTCTCCGAAAAGTCCTTGGAGGACTTGCCTTTGACGATGATCTCCCCCTCGTCGGGAGAATCCAGCCCGCCCGCAAGATTCAAGAGCGTCGATTTGCCGCTGCCCGATTTCCCGAGAAGGAACACCATGCCCGTCTCGGGAAAGTCGAGGGAGACGTGATGGAGCGCTTCGACGGTCTCCCCCTTGGTCGAATAGCGCTTGGTAAGATTTCTGATTTGAAGCACGGTTCCCCCCTGTTTGTGCCGTTATTGGTTGGTATTGGCTGTTATTGGTTGTGTTCGATGAGATTGGAAAGCCATTCGAAGGAAGCGCGGAGCTCGTCCTCGCCCCCGTAGTCGCCCGAATAGTTTTCGATGAGAAGCGGGCCCGTAAAGCCGATCTCCCGCAATCGCCGAATAAGGAGCGGGAAGTCGAAGACGCCGCGCCCGGGAAGGCACAGCTTGCCCTCTGCCGAAATGTCGCTCACATGGACGTGGGTGAGCGAAGTGCCCATCTCCTTTAAGTAGTCGAAATAGTCGTACCCCGAGATGCGCGCCTGCTTTAAGTCGAGAACGCCCTTGAGTGCGGGGCAATGCTCTTTGAGCGCCGAAAACACGCCCGGGCGGTTGTAGAGCGCCCATTCGACGTTCTCATAGCACAGCTGCACGCCGTAGCTTTCGCACACGTCGGCGATCTCTTTCGTCTGCTCCCCCGATTTGGGCAGATTTTCGCGGAAGGTGCGCTTGAGCCTCGCGACGCCGTGAAAGGTATAGTGTGTTGCCCCCAGAATGTTGGCGCACTGCATGGTGCGCTCTAAAAGGGCGAAGGCATCCCCCTTGACGCGGGGGTGAGAATTATAGAGCTGGGGCTCGAACTGCGTGTTGAGGACGTGCACGGAGTGAATGTGTACGCTCCCCTTTCGCTCGGCGCAGAGGCGCGCAAAGGCGGGGTCGTACTCCGAGAAGGACGTTAAGAATACTTCCGCAACGGGGATACCCCATTCTTTGAAGAGGGCGAGCGCGTCCTCGTTGTTGCGGCGGTTAAAGAGCGTCGCCGTGGAGATGCCCGCCTGCATCAGTAGAACTTCTCCATGAGTTCGTCGGCGGTGCCTTTCATCAGCCCTTCCTCGTTGTAGAGGGTGAGGATGGTGAAGCGGTCTCTTATCTTATACGCTTCGAAGAACATGGTGCGCACCGTCTCGGGCGAGACGCCGAGCTGAGAAAAGCGCGTGGGGCATTGAAGTTTTTCAAGGGTGGAGAGGACGAAGCCGCTCGAAGGGAGCCCCTCCGCCTCCTTTAAGACGGTCTCTTTGCCCGCAAAATCGCGGCGGCCGCCCAAGGTATGATAGAGGTAGAGGGAGACGGCGGTGCCCAGCCCCACTTTGACGCCGTGCAGGGGGATGTGCTCGCCGCGCTTTAGAAAGTCCATTTCGAGGAAGTGGCTCATGTGGTGTTCCGCGCCCGAGGCGGGGCGGGAACTGCCCGCAATGACCATCGCATAGCCCGAGATGAGCAGCGCTTCCATCAGCTTTTCGACGCCCTCGTCCTTGCCTGCAAAGAGAGAAGGAAGGCTCTTTTCGCACGCGCGCACGGCGTTATACATGAGGGAAGCAGCCTCGTCGTTGTAGTTTTCGCCCTTGAGATCGCGCGAGATGCGCCAGTCGGTGAGGCAGCAGTACTTGGCGAGAATGTCCCCCACGCCCGCGCCGATCATGATGGACGGGGCGGCCTTTAAAACGGAGAAGTCCATTAAGACGTCGGACGCCGTCTGCGCGTCGCGCGTAATTTTAAAGCCCTTCTCGATGAGGGGGGTGACGCCCGACGTGTAGCCGTCCATGGAAGGGGCGGTCGCATATACGCCGCTCTTTTTGTTGAGAAGAAAGCCCGCGCGCTTGCAAAGGTCGTTGAGAGTGCCCGAACCGACGGCGAGAAGGTAGTCGAAATTTTCTGCCGCCGCCATGACGCGCGCGACGGTCGCCTCGTCAGCGACGGGCTCCCTTTCGGGAATCGTGAAGAGGGAGGCTGCAATGCCGCGCTCCTGCAAAGAATTTAAGAGAGGCTCGGCGAATTGCCGCGTCACCTCGTCCGAGACGAGCAGGACGCGCTGCGTTTTGACGCTCGCTTCAAAGACGGGGAAGTGCCCGCCTTCGACGCGCTCCGCATTGATGTGAAAGCGCTTGGAAAGTGCAGAAATATCCATATGTTCACCTGTTAGGGATAAATGTGCGTATCGTGGTAAAGTTGGGGCTCCCGAAGTGAGAGCAAAGAGATGCAAGCAAGACGAGAAGGGCGCGGCTTTGCCGACGGGGTCTTCGCGTCACCGTCCTTTTAAGCGAAGTGAGAGCAAAGAGATGCAATCAAGACGAGAAGGGCGCGGCTTTGCCGACGGGAGTTTGCTTAGAGGCAAATGACCGAGGCAAAACGCAAGCCCGACAAAGTATTGCGCCGCAGATTTTTGCTCGAACAGAGTAAATGACCGAGGGAAAGCGAAGCCCGACAAAGTATTGCGCCGCAGATTTTTGCTCGAACAGAGTAAATGACCGAGGGAAAGCGAAGCCCGACAATGGATCGCGCCGCAGATGTTTGCTCGAACCTCGAACCTCATTTGGTGACGAAATTGCAGACGATGCCCTCATCGTAATCCCCAAAGCCGCGGCCGAAGAGGGTGACGCCGCCGCGGTGCACGGCGTCCTCGGGAACGGAGATGCGGAAGCGGATCTGATCGCCCGCCCGCAACTTTAAGTCCTGCAGCGTCGTATCCGAGACCTTCATGCCGCAGACGTAGCTGCCCTGGCGGTTGACGACGACGAGCACCTTTTTGCCGTATTGGCCGAGGTTGCCGCTCCACCAGGCGGGGTTGCAGTTGCCCGTGCGGTCGTTGTACTCGCCGCGGCTCTTGAAGTAGCCGAGGGTGTGCCCGTTGACGGAAAAGTGGATGTCGCTGGGGTAGTAGGCGGCGTAGCCGGGCGCCTCGCTCGCAAGCTCCATGGAAAATTGGAGTTCTAAAAGTTCACTCTCGGGCGTGAGGTAGTTGGGGATGAGGTACTCCACATGCCCCCACGCGAACCAGAGGATGCCCGCCTTGATGCGCTCGGGATAGGAGAAGCAGGAAGGGTCGTCGAAGCGGCCGATCGTCTTTTCAAACGTGGCGATGCCGCAGGTGGGGTGAATGTCGTAGCTGACGTAGTGGCCGATGTCGATGAGGGCGCTCTCCACCCTGCCCTCGGGCTGTTCGCCCTTTAGAAAGTCGATGACGATCTTGTCGGCGGCGAGGCTGCAAATTTTCTGCGTGCCGCGCTTGCCCGAGGACGTGGTGATCTCGATGAGCCCCGCCTCGTAGAGCTTTTTGACGTGCGCGGTGATCGCCCCGTTGGAGACGTGGAAATGTTGGGCGAAGTGAGCGAGGTTGAGCTCGCCCTTCTCTAAAAGCTCGTCTAATATGCCGAGGCGAATGTCCGAATCGAGCGCCTCGTAAAGAAGTTTTCCCTGCTTGAAGTCCTTTAAGTAGATCATGCCGCTCCCCTGCCGCAGAATGTGCCCTGCCGCATATGTTGATCATATCAAATGATAGCGCAACCGGGGAGATTTGTCAAGAGAATGAATAACATTTTAGCTTTGCCTAAAATAAATTGGAGCCCCGCCGTGCGGAAATTGCGCGGCGGGGCGGAAAATAGGCGCCGCGCGCGGCAGACTGCCGCGCGCGGCGCACACAAATTCGCATTACTTTTTGACGCTTGCGAGAAGTTCCTCGGCGGAAGTTTTGCACTTTGCAAGCTCTTCCTCTGCCGCTGCCTCGTCCTTGGCGCGGATGGAGTAGTAGATCTTGAGCTTGGGCTCGGTGCCCGAGGGGCGGACGCAGACGAAGGAGCCGCCTGCAAGTTCGTAGTAGACGCAGTTGCACTTGGGGATATCGATATGCGATTCGTTCCCCGCCTTGTCGCGGCGGACGGATGCGGAATAGTCGCGCACCGCCTCTACCTCGAGGGTGCCGAAGGAGGCGACCTTGGCGGTCTTTAAGGCGTCGACAACGGCGTTCATCTCCTTCATGGCGTTGAGGCCGGAGTACTGGATGGAGATGTTTTTATCGAGCACGAAGCCGTACTTTGCGTAGATCTCCTGCAGCCTGCCCCAGACCGTCTTGCCGATGTAGGTGTAGTAGCAGACCATCTCGGCGCAGAGCATGGAGGCGACGACGGCGTCCTTGTCGCGCGCGTGCGTGCCGCGGAGATACCCGCACGATTCCTCGAAGCCGAACACATAGGTGTGCGAGCCGTCCTTCTCCCACTCCTTGATCTTCTCGCCGATGAACTTGAAGCCGACGGGGGTCTCGAACAGCGCGACGCCGAAGTCATCGCAGATGGCCTTTGCCATGCCCGTGGAGACGAAGGACTTGACGACGGCGGCGTTTGCGGGAAGGGCGTTCTCTTCCTTTAAGCGGGTGAGAATGTAGTCGAGAAGCAGAATGCCCACCTGGTTGCCCGAGAGCGCGATGAACTCGCCCTTGTCGTCCTTGACGGCAACGCCGAGGCGGTCACTGTCGGGGTCGGTGCCGAAGACGACGTCGGCGTTGATCTTATTCGCAAGGTCGATGCCCATCGAGAGCGTCTCTTTAAACTCGGGATTGGGCACTTTGACGGTGGAGAATTCGGTATCCTTGACCGTCTGTTCCTCGACGACGGTGACGTTGATGCCGAGCGTCTTTAAGATACGCATGACGGGCACATAGCCGCTGCCGTGGACGGGGGTGTAGACGAGCTTTAAGTCTTTCCCGCACTTTTCGACGGCTTCCTTGGAGAGGGTGAGCTTTGAAAGCGCCTCGATGTAGGTGTCGTCCACTTCCTTGGGAACGGGAAGGATGAGGGGGCTATTTTCCTCGCCCGTGACGGAGAGGTAGTCCTTGATCTCCTCGATGTACTTGACGACGATGGCGGTCGCCTCGGGGGACATCTGCGCGCCGTCCTCGCCGTACACCTTATAGCCGTTGTATTCCTTGGGGTTGTGGGAGGCGGTGATCATGATGCCCGCGATGGTCTTTAAGTACCTGACCGCATACGAGAGCATGGGGACGGGGTGGACGTCGTCGAAGAGGTACGCCTTGATGCCGTTCTTGGCGAGCACGGAGGCCGCCTTTTCGGCAAAGAGGCGGCTGTTGCGGCGGGTGTCGTAGGAGATGACGACGCCGCGCGCCCGGTCCTCTTCGGGGAGCGTTTTGATGTACATCGAAAGCCCCTGCGTGGCGCGCATGACGGTGTAGACGTTCATCATGTTCATGCCGCAGCCGATGATGCCGCGCATGCCCGCCGTGCCGAATTCGAGCTCACCGCCGAAGCGGTACTCGACGGCCTTTTCATCGTCCTTGATGGCAAGGAGCTCCTGTTTGTCCGCCTCGGCGAGGCGGGGGTCGTTGAGCCAAGTCTGATAATTTTCCCGATAATTCATATAACTACTCCTTCTCGGCGCGAAAGCCCGCGCCGTTGTTTCCAAAAATCAGCTCTCTAAATCGGCGTCGATCTCACTCTCGACGGGCATCGTCTCGGCATCCCCCACCACCTTGCGGGCGTGGAGATAGTACTTTCTGCCGTTCTCGTGATAGTATAAAACGAGCTGCAGCCAGAGGAAATAGATGGCGCTTGCGGGAAGCGAGATGAGCAGCAGGCTCCCCAACGTGCAGAACGCGCACACGACGTTGATGACGACCATGAGGTAGATCGCCACAAGGAAGCTCACGAAGCGGCGCAAAAATTTGCCCTTTAGGGTAAAGCTGTCTTGAAGGCCTGCGATGACCTTTTTGTGCTCGACGGCGTAGGGCATCCACGAGGAGATGAAGGTCATTTTGAACGCCTGCAGAACGATATAGAGCGCGATGGTGAGCGAAATGCCGACAAGAACGGTGAGGACGGTCGTCTCCCCCATGAGCGAAGGGGCGTAGAAGAAGAAAAACCAGCAGAGGGCGAGGGCGAGCACGTCGTACACGAAGGAGAGCGGCACATAGAGAAGGTGATAGCGCACCGCAGGGCCCAAATTTTCGAAGAAGGCGGCGGAGAAGCTCGTCTTGCCGAAGGTGGACATCCTGTCGAAATTGATGCTCATCATGGCGAACGTTGCCATGCCGTTTAAGAAACGGAACACAAGATAGAGGACGACGACGCCCGCGAACGAGCCGATGATGGAGCTCAAATCTGCCGTAAACGCCGTTAAAAGTTCAGTCAATGCCGCAGTGAAGTTCTCGCGGAAGGTCTCGAGATACCCCGTTCTGCCCGAGACGAGCGCTTCGAAGAATTCTCCGATCATCTCGATGACGTTTTGCATTTCGGGGCCTTCGAGAAGGCTTCTAAGCCCCAGATCGAGGATGAAGTAGGAGAGCCCCACAAAGAGTGCGCCCATCACGAGGCGGTATAGAAGCAGTTTGAAGGTGTTGGTGAAGTTGTCGGTGAGAAGCCGAAGCGCGCGTTTGATAGCCATATTAAAGCTCCCTGTAACTTTGAAGAAGGTCTTCCCTGTCGAGCTTATCCGCCATGAAGTAGAAGGTCTCCATGCGGACGCAGTAGCTCATGAAGAGGAAGGTGAAGAGCACGAGGCAGATGACGACGGAGGCGGCCTCGGGCAGGAAGGAAGCCCCCCACACGATGAGCCCGGCGGGCACAAAGGACATGAGGAGAGAGAGAAGCAATCTTCCCCTTACCCCCACCATCAAGCGGTAGGAGTAGAGCAGCGACTGAAGAGGGCCGAGGCCCGTCATGTGCATGCACGGAAGGCAGAGATAGATGAGCGTGATGAGATACAAAAGCGCCGCAAAGAAGAGCACGATGACGGCGAGAGAGAGCGCGATGACCGCCGCCTTGGAGGCGATGGAGAGAATAGAATAGAGCATGGCGGCGAGGACAAGTGCCCAGACTTCGTAGAGAAGGAAGATAAAGAGCATCATGCCCGCGACGGGGAGAAACACGCCGCGGAACTGCGAGAAAAGGCTTGCGAGCGTCCTCTTCCCGATGCGCATGTGCTTTTCGACAAAGGCGAGCGTAAAGGACATAAAGACGAGCACGCAGATGACGCCGCAGACGGCGTAGACGATGTCGAGCGTCGTGCCGAAGCCGAAGAGGCTGAAGCAGGAGAAGATCTCGAACCAGTCGGTGACGAAGTCACCCGTAAAGAGACCGCGCCAAAAGGCCTCGATGGCGGCAAAGTCCATCGAGAGGGAGAGAAAGAGCGCGGGAATGACCGCAAAGGGCAGAATGAACCAGATGTTTTTGAAGATATACACCCAGTGGTCGTAGACGATCCTCATTCCGCACCTCCTTTTTAAAATTCACTCTTTCCTATTATATACCAAAATCGGGCGCGTGTAAAGAGTTTTTCGCAAATTTCCTGCCCTCGCGCCCGCCCTGCGCGCGGGGTGCATTGACATTTTCCCCCTGAAGTGCTACAATAATCCCCATGAGAACGCTGAATATCGGCATCTTTGCGCACATCGACGCGGGCAAGACGACGCTTTCGGAGCGGCTCCTGTTTGAGAGTGGGGCGCTCCGCCAAAGGGGGAGCGTGGACGAGGGAACGTCTGCTTTGGACTTCCTCTCCGTGGAGCGTGCACGCGGCATCTCCGTGCGCGATGCGACCGTGACATTTGCATATGACGGGGTGAAGTTTGACCTCATCGACACCCCCGGGCACGCCGATTTTTCCGAGGAGACCGAATTAGCCTTGGCGGCGGTGGATGCTGCCGTGCTTGTCGTCTCCGCGCGGGACGGCGTGGAGGCGCAGACCGAGCTTTTATTATCCCTCATCGAAAAGAGGGGGCTCCCCCTTCTCCTCTTTGTCAATAAGTGCGATTTGGAGCCCTCGCCAAACGTTTTAGAGCCCCTTCGCCGCCGCTTAAAGAGGGAAATTCTGCCCCTCAACGCGCCGAACGGCCCCATTGATTTTACGGAAGAGGCGGTGACGGCGCTGGGCGACGAGGGGCTGCTTGAAAAATATTTGGAAGGTACGCTCTCCGAAGAGGAACTTGCGGCGGCGCTGCAAAAAGCTTGTTCCGAAGGGAGCATTGCACCGCTCCTTTACGGCAGCGCGCGGACGGGCGCGGGGGTGAAGGAATTGCTCTTAACGCTCACCCGCTATTTTTCCTTCGGGCGGCACGAGGACGCGCCCTTCTCGGCATTCGTCTATCAGGTGGAGCACAGGGCGGGACTCGGGAAATTGGCGCACATACGGCTGTTCGGGGGAACGCTCTCGGTGCGGGAAGAAGTGAAGAATGTGCGCACGGGAAGTACCCTCAAGGCGGGGCAATTAAAGCGCATCCGCGGGGGGAAGTACGAGGACGCGGAGACACTTTCGGACGGCGAGACGGGGGCAGTTTCCGGCCTTGCCGACGTGCGCGCGGGCGACTTTTTGGGCGTTATGCCCCCCGTGCCCTATACGCCGCCTTCGCCCTATTTCCGCGTGAAGGTGACAAGCGACGACTTGCCCGCGCTCAAGAGGGCGCTTGAAGAACTTTCGGATGAATGGCCGTCGCTCGCCCTCGAATGGGTGCCCGAGAAGCGGACTTTGAGCGTCGCCATTGCGGGCGGCGTGCAGGCGGAAGTGCTGAAGGATACCCTTTTAGAGCGCTATCATATTCAGGCCGAGACGGGCGCGCCCGCCGTTGTCTACCGTGAGACGATCGCCCGCCCCGCGTGGGGCTTTGAATGCTATACGATGCCCAAGCCGTGCTGGGCGGTCGTCAAGTTTTATCTTGAGCCCCTTCCCGAGGGCAGCGGGCTCGTGTATGAGAGCGTGTGCTCGGAGAAGAGCATCGCCTACCGCTATCAGGAGCATGTGCGCGTGAGCGTACCGCGGGCGCTGGAGCAGGGGCGGCTGGGGTGGCAGGTGACCGACCTCAAGGTGACGCTTGTGGACGGCGAGGACCACCCGCAGCACACGCACCCCTTGGACTTCTTTGTGGCGACGCCGATGGGCATCCACGACGGCTTAAGAAATGCGGGGAGCGTGCTTTTAGAGCCCATCTTATCGCTCTCCCTCTCCGCGCCCGAGAAGGCGATGGGGAAAATTCTTTCGGCGCTCAAGGAGCGGCGCGCCGTCCTCGGCACCCCCCTTGCAGAGGGCGGGAACTTTATGCTTGAAGCGGAAATTCCTGCGGGCGAGACGTTCGGGCTCAACGAGCTTTTAGCCTCCCTCTCGGGCGGACGGGCGGCCGTCCTTCTCACCCTGAAGTGTTACCGCCCCTGCCCCGAGGGCGTGGGAGAGAGCCGTGAGCGCGTGGGCGTCGACCCCCTCGACCGCTCCCTTTGGATCCTCCACGCGCGGGGAGCATATAAGAAGTGACGGCGGCTGCCGTTTTGTGATAGAATGAAAGTTCAGATTTCCGACGAAATAAAGAATGACTTCTCGCAGGGGAGCGTACGGCGCCACATCGCGCGGCTTGCCGTGCCGATGACGATCGCCATGCTCGTGCAGATGCTCTATAACCTTGTAGACCGCATCTACATCGGGCACCTGCCCGAGGACTCCGCAAATGCCTTTACGGGGCTGGGGCTCACATTCCCCATCGTGACCCTGGTGCTCGCCTTTACCAACCTCTTCGGCACGGGCGGGGCGCCGCTGTGCTCCATCGACCGCGGCAAACACGAGACGGAGCACGCCGAGAGGATATTGGGCAACACGTTTACGGCGCTGCTTGCCTGCTCCCTGCTCGTGATGGCGCTGTGCTATCCGCTGATGAAGCCCATCCTCTACTTATTCGGGGCGAGCGATGCGACCTATCCGTATGCCGCGGAGTACCTCAACATCTATCTTGTCGGCACGCCGCTCGTGATGCTCTCGACGGGCATGAACGGCTTTATCAACGTGCAGGGATATACGAAGTACGGCATGGTGACGGTGGCGGCGGGGGCGGTCGTCAACATTGCGCTCGACCCCCTCTTCATCTTCGTGTTCGGCTTGGGGGTGCAGGGCGCTGCCATTGCGACGGTGCTTTCGCAGGCCGTCTCCTGCGCGTGGGTGCTGTTATTCCTTACGGGGAAAAGGACGACGCTCAAACTGCGGACAAAGAATTTGAAGCCCGACGGGCGCATTTTGAAGAGCATTTTGGCGCTCGGCACGACGGGATTCGTGATGAACGCCTCCAACGGGGCGGTGCAGATCGCCTGCAATGCGACATTGAAGAGCGTGAGCGGCGTGATGCTCGCGGATATGTACATCGGCATCATGACGGCGTTAAATTCGCTGAGAGACGTCGTCTCGCTGCCCATACAGGGGCTGACGAACGCCTCGCAGCCCGTGATCGGCTATAATCTGGGCGCGGGGAAGTATAAGCGCATCTGGCAGGCGATGGCGTTTACGGCGATCATCGGCGTCTCTTATATGGCAGTCGTGTGGCTCATCCTCTTTTTGTTCCCGAGGCCGCTCCTCTCCATCTTCGTGGAGGACGCAGAGCTTCTCGATTTGGGCGTGCCCGCCATGCACCTCTACTTCTTCGGGTTCTTCTTTATGGCGTTTCAATTTACGGGGCAGAGCACGTTTGTGGGGCTCGGCAAGGCCAAACAGGCGGTGTTCTTTTCGCTGTTTCGAAAGATCATCATCGTGGTGCCGCTGACCATTCTATTGCCCCGCTTGGGGTTGGGCGTGAACGGCGTGTTCATCGCGGAGCCCATCTCGAACCTCATCGGCGGGCTGGCGAGCTTTTTGACGATGATCTTCACCCTTAAAAAGATGTTAAAAAATGCCCCGCCCGAACAAGATACGGCGCAGACGGCTTCGGAGCCGCCGCAAACTCCATAAACATAAAAGTGCGGGAGGCGGATGCCTCCCGTTTAACGTACGATGATGAGCTTTTTCTTCGCCCGCGTGATGGCGGTGTACAGCCAGCGGGAACTGTCTTCGAAGAGGCGGGATTCGTCGAACACGATGACGAAGTCGTACTCCGAGCCCTGCGCCTTGTGGCAGGTGACGGCATAGGCAAATTCGAAGCGGTCGATGGTGTCCTCCCGCCGAACTTTACAGCGGCGGAGCAGTTCGAAGTTCTTTTCGTGGACGAGGGTGCCGTTTTCGAGAAGGCATGCCCTGTCGCCGTAGCCGTGCAGGTATCTGCCCGCCGTGAAGATGCCCGCATCGGCGGGAAGGTCGCGGCAGACGTCGGGCAGGAAATCTGCCTGAAAGTCGAGCTGAAAGAGGCCGTCCTGCTGCTCCCGCACGTTGTAGCAGCGGCCGATGATGCCGTTGACGAGGTGGAAGGTCTTGTCTTTATCGAGCGCCTTGCTCCAATTGTTGAGGGTGCAGATGAGCTTTTCGCCGTCGATGGGGAGCTTGCAGCCGGGGGAGATGCCCAAATACCTTCTGCAGTCACTGTTGAGGCGGGCGCGCAGGCGGTTGCTGCCCGCAATGATCTGGTCGGCCTTGGGGAAGAAGTGCATGCGCTCCTTCTCGCCGAAATCGCGCGAAGAGATGACGACGGCGCGGGGGCCGTATTCGCCGATGGGGATATGCTCGCCCGCCCGCGCCATTTCGGCAAGGCGCACGATGGGGTCGTTTTCCTCCTGGCGGACGATCTCCTTTAAGGTATAGCAGGGCATGGTGAGCAGGGTGTTGCTCCCCCCGACGGGCGGCAGCTGGGCGGGGTCGCCGCAGAAGAGGCACTTGACGCCGTAAGAGAGAAGATCGCGCAGCATCTCGTCGGAGACCATGGACGTCTCGTCGACGACGATGAGCTTGATGTCGGGGTCGATCTTCTCCCGCCGCACAAAGCGCAAAAAGCGCTCGGAGACGACTTCGCCGTCTTCATTGACGTCGATCTCCTCCTCGAGGGTGTAGATGAGGCTGTGCAGCGTGCCCGCAGGGGTGCCTGCGCGCAAAAGGACGGAGGCCGCCTTGCCCGTCGGCGTGACGAACACGGCGCTCTCCCCCGCCTTCAGCCCCAGGGCGCGCACGACGTGGTCGACGAGGTACGTCTTCCCCGTGCCTGCGTAGCCGCAGAGGACGAAGATTTGGTTATTCAGATGCAGAAACCACTCCTCGATGAGAGCGGCCGCCGCCTCCTGGTCCTTGGTGAGGCGGATGGACTCCAACGCTTGCATGGCTCTATTATAGCACACCGCACGAGAAATTACAAACGTATGTTCTATTGTTTTGGAGATTTTTTATGCGTTTGGCGAAAATTGTGCAAAGAGCAGGCTGCCCAAGATGGGCACTTCGAAGAAAATGGAGCCGTCTTGATAGGGAAAGACGCGCGTCTCTCCCCCATCGGGGGTGAAGGCGATGGTATTTTGTTCGCAGTCGAGGGAATAGGTGCCCGAAAGCCCGCCCGCTCCCCCATGCTTTTTTTGATAAGTTAAAGTGAAGGTGCCGCCCCGTTCGAGGGTGAGAGTGAGCTTTTCGAAGAGGGGGAGAACATCCTTTTCGCCCAAGGTGAGCCTTTGACATTGGTACTCGCCCGCATAGGGCATGGAAATTTCTTGGAGCGACGAGAGTTCGCCCGCATCGCAGCCCGTAGAGAGGAGGCAGCAGACAAGCGCCGCGTACAGGAACCATTTTCGCATGAGAAAAGTATTTGCAATTTTTTCCGTTCCATGTTATGATGTTGGGGAATGTGAGGCGCCCCGCTCGGGGCGGGAAGGAGCAAGGTATGACGTTCGATACGGAGCTTGTCGGAAAAATCGGTTCGATGGCGCTCATCGACCGCGAGGACGGCATCATCGACTATACAAGGGTGGCGCGGCTCTCGCGCGAGCTGCGGCCCGGCTACATCTGGGTTTCGAGCGGGGCGACGGAAATCGGCCGCCTCGACCACCTTGCGCGCGGCGGGAAGGAGCTCATTGGCGAGAGCGCCAAGACGGACTATGCGGCGCAGGGGCAGGCCATTTTGATGCAGACGTACCGGCAGTTCATCGACCCCGGCTATTCGGTGCGGCAGGTGCTCGTCGAGCACGGGCACTTCAACGACGAGAAGAAGAGCGAGCACCTAAAGTCGCTGCTGCTCAGATGCCGCGAACAGAACGCCATTCCCATTGTAAACTACAACGACCCCGTCTCCAGCGAGGAGAACCGACGCATGGAGATCGCGGCGCTCAGAAAGGGCGGCGGGCATGTGTTTGAGGGCGTGGATAACGACGAGACGGCATCGCGCATCGCCTGCCTCGTACACGCCAAGCATCTTGTGGTGTTTACGAGCACGGAAGGCATCTATTCCGACCCCGAGGACCCGACGACGCTCATTCAAAAAATTTGCGGCAAGGACGCCTATGAGCTTACCGAGCACATTGAAGAGTGCAAGCGGTACTGCGCGGGTGCATCGCGCGCGGGCGCGAACGGGGCGAAGGCAAAGCTTGAGTATGTGAAGGAGGCCGCCGCTCAGGGCACGACGGTGTATATCGCGAGTGCGAAATATACCATTCATGCCGTTTTGGCGGGCGAAGTTCCCTGCACGAAGATCTATATCGGCTGATATTGGAAGGGCCGCCGACGCGAATGCGTCGGCGGCCCTTCCCTATTTAAAGTTTTTATGTTTTAATAAGGCTCCCCTCTGCCCATTCCTCGGGGTATTCAGCGGGCTTTTGCGAGAGCCCGAACAGGCGCTCGTAGTCCTCGTCGATCTTTTGGAAGTACTTGATGTAGCACTTATAGAAGCCTTGGCTCTCCTCGGTGATGTAGGGCTGTTCGGGAGGGCCCTCCGCCTCGAGGCGGGCGAGGCCGTAGTCGCCGTTGACGCGCCAGCCGTCCAAAAAGCCGATGCGGATGGCATCCTTGGGGCAGTGGAAGGAACAGCGCATGCACATGGCGCAGCTGTGGCCGAACTTTAGCTTGCCGTCCTCGAAGCGGATGTTCTTCTCGGGGCAGCTTTTTGCGCACAGGCCGCAGGAGATGCACTTATCCTCGTCCACGCGGTAGAAGAAGGAATTGATAGGCCCGCCCAGCTTCTGGATGGAGACGGCGGCAGAGGCGAGGTCGTAAAGAACGTTGCTCTCGAGCGTCTGAATGATGCCGTGCTCGAGATTATAAGCCATGATGCGCAAAAGTTTTTGGTCGTAACTGAGAATTTCGCGCACGAAGTCCTTCTCGAAGGGGAAGTGGATGTTGTAGGGCATGACGAAGTGGTACTCCCCCACAAGCTCCCCGCCCATCACCGCCATGCGGCGGAGAAGGATGCGGCTGGAGGCGTTGTTGAGCGCGAGCGTCTCGCCGCTGTTCTTATAGATGAAGTACTTCTGCCCCGCGCGAAGGCGCAGCCTCTTTACATAGCGGTTGAAGGGCAGCGGCGAATTGAAGCCGTAGATGGGATAGCCGAAGCCCAAAAGATCGTACTTTGCAGCATCGAGGACGGGGGTATCGCAATTGATTTCCACACGGTCGACGTCGTGCCCGCGGCGCACGAACTCCGCCTCCGCCTTGTCGGTGAGGAAGCGCGTGTTGTAGGTGCCCGTAAAGTAGATGAGTGCGATCTTCATGATGTCCTCTTGTCATATGTTCCTATGACGCATCTTGATTTTATCATGAAAAGCCCAACTTGTAAAGAGGTTTGGCAAAAAAATTCGGCGCGTTTCCGCACCGAATGGGGTTTTATTTTTACAGCACGCCGCGCTCCTTCAGCATGTCTTCCAAAATGAGTGCCGCGTCGTAGGCGAGGTTGGGGCAGGGGCGCTTTTGATAGTATTCGGGCGTGCGGGGCTCGGCGACGGGCTCCGTCTCGGCGGGAAGGCCGGCGTTCGTTAAGAGTTCGCCGCAGAGGTAGGTCTTGTTCTTCTCACGGAACTTCTTGGCATGTTCCTGCACGAGGGCGTAGAGCTCGTTTTTGGAGACGTCGGGGAAAACGAGGCCAAGGACGACTGCCGCCGCCGCGACGGTGCCGCACATCTCCCGAAGCCGCCCGATGCCGCCGCCCAAAGGACGGGAAGCAGCTAAAAGCTGTTCCTTTTCGACGGGCAAAATGTCTGCAAACGCCATTGCGACCGACTGCGCGCAGTTGAGCCCGCTCAAAAAGTTCTGTTTTGCTTGTTCTGCACGTTGAGACATACTTTTCTCCCTGCCGCAAAATAGAGGCGGCGAATTGTTTATACGTCGTACCACTCGCCCAAGACGGGCACGAAGGCGCGCACCGAGGGGTCGAACGCGCGTACTGCGGGCGCGAACTTCTTCATGGAAATGGTGTGCGTGAGGGGCGGGAAAGCGTCGTCGAAGTGGTCAGCCATGACGGCGCGCGGGCGGAAGCGCTCCAAAAAGGGCCGCATATAGCGGTGCATGCCCGCCCTGCCCTGATAGGGAAAGACGAAGAGATCGGCGCCCGTGGGGTATTCGGTGCCCTCGTCCATGCCCGCAGAGCCGAGGAGCATCACCGTTTTGCCGCCGCCCGAAAGTTCGAGGGCGAAGATGTCGCCCGAAATCTTCCAATGCTTGGTCTCCTTGAGGAGCGCAACGGCATCGGCCGCGTGAAGGTAGGTGCGCGGCGAGAGGGCGACGGAGAGCACGGTGGCGGCGTCGAACTTGCAATGGCGGCTCTGAAAGGTGCGGACGGTAAACTCCCCCACCGTGAAAACGTCGCCTGCGTGGAGGGGGAGCATCTTTTCGGTGGAGATGCCCTGCGCCCTTGCGTGCGCGATGCCGTTCTCGGAGACGTACACCTTGGGGAGGCCCTTTTCGAGAAATGCGGCGATGTCGGCGAAGTGGTCGAGGTGCGGATGGGTGATGAGGGCGGCGTCGGCCGAAGAGAGGGCTTCGACGGGCGGGGCGGGGCGAGATTTGTCGTATTGTCGAAGGTACGGGTCGATGAGGATGCGCGTGGCGCCGCATTTGAGCATCAACGTCGCCGTGCCGTACCACGCGATCTGCATGCCGTTCATAAAGAGATTGTAACAAATGCGACGGGGTATGTCAATCGCTTTGCATGGGGAAATATGCGGAAATGTGCGGGGGCGGAAAAGTCGGGCGCAAAAGGCAAGCCACGAAATGGGAAGCCGCGAAATGGGAAGCCGCGAAATGGGAAGCCGCGCCGCGCGGGCATTTGCCCGCGCGGCGCGGCGGCTGTGATGCTTATCCTTATAATCGCTGCATTATCAATGTGCGGTGGCGGCGCGGGCGCGCGGCAATTGTTTTGCGCTCTGCGCAAAATCGACAGGCGGGCACGGGTGCGGGGGCTTGAGCGGGAGCGGGCGAGAAGCGGCGGGCGGGCACGGGCTTATTTGATGCGGGCGATGTTGAGATTGTCCTTTGTGCGGTCGTTGAGTTCCTTGACGGGGTGGTCCTTGTCGACGAGGCGCCAATCGGTGCCCCACGCGCGGATGGCGCGTTCGATGACTTCGTGCGTGCCCGCCGTCTCGGGCTTATTGCCGTGGATGCGCGCGTTGTAGGCGAAGAAGCGGAAGGTATCGGGCAGTTTTTCGACTTCCTCCCAGCCCTCCTCGACGGCGGTGAGGCGCACGCTCTTTAGAACTTCGCGGATATACGCCTTCTGCGAGCGGAACTTCAGAAGGTCGGGGAATTCCCCGCCCGCGGGGAAAATTTGCTGCCAGACCTTGCCCTCGTAGGTGCGGAGAAGCTCGGCGGCCTCGTGGAGGTGCGCGACTTCCTCTTCGAAGTGCATCTCCCAAACCGCCTTGATGCGCTCGTCCTTCTCGTCCTCGAAACAGGAATAGTAGAGGTAGCACTCGGTGTACTCGTTCATGAGAAGGTTTTCGAAGGGGGTCATACAGGGGTCCTTGAGGCAGCCGTAGCCCGTGACGTGCTGTTCCTCGATCATGGCGATCTCGGTGAAGAGCTTTCTCCCCAAAGGCGTCGTATAGAGATTGGCGACATTCATATAGAAGTTCATCGTCTGCTGCTCTGCCGCGGTGATGATGTTGACGGCGAGCTTGGTCTTGATGTCCGAAAGGTAGCCGTTGAGGTAGAACTTGACGTCGTCGAAGGGGTGGCGGTACTCGGCGACGGTGGGGCGGCCGGGCATGATCTCGGTATAGTCGCCGACGAGGCGGGCGGGGTCGCCGCACTTCTCGAGCTCCATGAGGTCCGAATAGCGGTAGAGGTGGTCGAAGTCTTCGAGAAGGGCGAAATCGAGCTGCTTCTTTATATAGGAGTTGCTCTCCCCCATGGCGAGGTTGGCGGTGAGGTCGACGGCGAGCTGTTCATAGCCGATGGTGTGCTCCAAGATGCCCTCGTCGGCGGGCTTGAGGCCTGCGACGCGCTTTTGCTGCAATTGCTCCCCTCTTCGCATGAGGGCGAGGCGGCGGCGCACGTCGTTATTGGCGCACGCGCGCGAGAAGGCGTGCTGGAGGCGCACCGATTCGAACTCCGTGCCCGACATCAGGATGATGCGAAGGCGGGTGTAGGGGTCGACTTCGTTCTTGTCGTAGGGCTTGAGCATCACCTTGTTCCAGGAGGTGAAAATTTTATCCATCTTTTGCGGTTTGAGTGAAAAAGGGTCCATGAGTCTGCTCCTTATTTTGCGGGCGCGGGTATTTTGGACGCCCGCCATCAAACCGATTGTTTGCATCGGCGCGAAAAAGCATACCACCTCTTGCAATTTTCGGGAAAAAATGTTATACTGAACAAAAATGCTATCGGCGGGGATCAGCTCGAAAGCGCCCTGCAAAAAGGAGACGTTTATGATCGGAGCGGTCATTGCGATGGACTCGGAGGCGGAAGCCCTCCTCGACCAAATGGAAGTGGAGGATATCCGCACCATCTACGGAAAGACGGTGCATATCGGCAAGGCATTCGGAAAGGACGTGATGCTGTGCGTATGCGGCGTGGGCAAGGTGAATGCGGCGGCGGGCGCGTGCGCGGTGCTGCACTTCGGCGCGGACGTCGTGTTGAATTTCGGCGTGGCGGGAGGGCTTGACGAGAGCACGGAGCTCACCGAAGTGTACCTCATCACAAAGGCGGTGCAGTATGACTTCGACCTCACCCAACTCAACGGCGGCGAGGTGGGAACGCTGGACGGCGAGGAAGAGAACTTTTTGCCCCTGTATGCGCCCAAGGAACTCGACTACCCGAGGCGGGCGCTGGGCTCGGGCGACCGCTTTAACGATTCGGCTGCCGACCACGACCTGTTAATAAAGTTAGGCGCGAACATCCGCGACATGGAGGGCGCCGCAATTGCGCAGGTGTGCAAGTATGCAGGCGCGCCGTGCGTGGAGGTGAAGGCGATCTCCGATGTGTACGGCTCGGGCAGCACCACGGAGCAGTACAAGAAAAACCTTTCGCGCGCGATGCTCAACTTGAAGTCATTCATGGGCGAGATCTTTGAGGCGCTGGAGTGAGCGTCGGCGGGAGATGGTATTTCGATTTTCGTCGAAATACATGGCGCGACTTATTTAGAAAGTCGTCGAAATAAGGAGCTTTTTGTGGAAAAGATCCCCTCTTTTTTGAAAAATCACGACAAATTGCAGCCCGGGCTGTATGCACAGACGGACAAGAACGGCATTACGACGTTCGATTTGCGCTTTAAGCGGCCGAACGCAGGCGACTATATTACGCCCAAGGCGCTGCACACGATCGAGCATTTACTCGCGACCGTCCTAAGAAACAGCGAGAAGAAGGACGACATCGTGTACTTCGGGCCGATGGGATGCCGCACGGGATTCTATCTGCTGACGCTCCGCCTCTCGTATGAGGAAGTGCTGGCGCTTCTGAAAGAGTGCATCCCCGAGGCGATGGCGCTCGATGAAGTGCCGGGGAGCAAGCGAGAAGAGTGCGGGAACTATTTGGAGCACGACTTAGAAGGGGCGAAGGGCGAGCTTGCCTCGTACCTTAAAATTTTGGAAGCGGCGGAGGCGGAGGGATGATCGACCTCGGCGATTGGAAGGAGCCGCTCTCCCCTCTCTTTGCGGATGAGCGGTACAAAAAAATTCGGGAATTCTTGAAGTACGAATATTCCCATTATGTGGTCTATCCCGATATGTATGACCTTTACAACTGCTTCCGCTTCACGCCGTTTGCAAACGTGAAGGCGGTGCTTCTCGGCCAGGACCCCTACCACGAGCCGGGGCAGGCGCACGGGCTGTGCTTTTCGGTGAAGGAGGGCGTGAAGAAGCCGCCGTCGCTGGAGAATATCTTCAAGGAGCTCAAGAGTGATTTAGGGTATGAGCCGCCCAAGAGCGGAGACCTCACGAAATGGGCGAAGGAGGGCGTTCTCCTGATGAACACGGCGCTGACCGTAAGGGAGCATCAGGCGAACTCGCACGCGGCCTGCGGGTGGAGCTGGTTTACGGACAGCGTCATCTCCATTTTGAGCGAGAGGAAAGAACACCTCGTCTTTCTCCTTTGGGGCGGCAACGCGCGGAGAAAGAGGGCGCTCATCGATAGCAAGAAACATCTTATATTAGAGTGTGCGCACCCCTCCCCCCTCTCGGCGTACAACGGGTTCTTCGGATGCAGGCACTTTTCCAAGACGAATGCGTATCTCGCAAAGAACGGCATTTCGCCCATCGATTGGAATTTGAATATTTGATACGGCTGCGGCCGCCGCGCTCTCTGCGCGGCGGCCGCCTCTATGCCCCAAAAAAACGGCATGAAAAAAGAGCACGGAAGACCGTGCTCTTTGATTTTCAGTTAAGACCCGAAATTAGAGGATCTTGGAGACGACGCCGGAACCGACCGTTCTGCCGCCCTCGCGGATAGCGAAGCGGAGGCCTTCCTCGATCGCGACGGGCTTGATGAGGTCGACGGTAAGGGTGACGTGGTCGCCGGGCATGACCATCTCAACGCCTGCGGGAAGCTCGATGGAACCCGTAACGTCCGTCGTTCTGATGAAGAACTGAGGACGATAGTGGTTGAAGAATGCGGTGTGACGGCCGCCCTCGTCCTTGGTGAGGACGTAGACCTGCGCCTCAAACTTCATAGCGGTGGGAACGGTGCCGGGCTTTGCGATGACCTGGCCCTTCTCGACATCCGTACGGTTGATACCGCGGAGCAGCGCACCGACGTTATCGCCTGCCATAGCTTCGTCGAGGGACTTGTGGAACATCTCGAGACCGGTGATGGTCGTCGTGCGGGGCTTCTCGATGAGGCCGACGATCTCTGCGGGATCGCCGACGTGAGCGACACCTCTCTCGACACGGCCCGTAGCAACGGTACCGCGGCCGGAGATCGTGAAGACGTCCTCGACGGGAAGAAGGAAGGGCTTGTTGTCGTCACGCTCGGGCGTGGGAATGTAGCTGTCGATGGTGTCCATGAGCTCGAGGATGCACTGGCACTCGGGAGCTGCAAGGACCTCCTCGTTGGAGCAGCCGCTCGTAGCCTTCTCGAGAGCCTTGAGGGCGGAACCCTTGACGATCGGGATGTCGTCGCCGGGGAAGTCGTAGGAGCTGAGAAGCTCGCGGATCTCCATCTCGACGAGCTCAAGAAGCTCGGGATCGTCCATCTGGTCGCACTTGTTGAGGAAGACGACGATATAAGGCACGCCGACCTGACGAGCGAGCAGGATGTGCTCACGGGTCTGGGGCATGGGACCATCGGTCGCTGCGACGACGAGGATCGCGCCGTCCATCTGAGCAGCACCCGTGATCATGTTCTTGACGTAGTCTGCGTGGCCGGGGCAGTCGACGTGCGCATAGTGGCGCTTGTCGGTCTCGTACTCAACGTGCGCGGTGTTGATCGTGATACCACGAGCCTTTTCCTCGGGCGCCTTATCGATCTCATCATAGCGCATCTTCGCTGCCTGACCCTTCGCTGCCATAACCATGGTGATAGCTGCGGTCAAAGTGGTCTTGCCGTGGTCAACGTGTCCGATCGTACCGATGTTGACGTGGGGCTTACTTCTGTCGAACTTAGCTTTAGCCATTTTGAAATTCCTCCGATTTTTTTATAATTTTGATAACTTTTTCCGGTATCCACCGGAATCGCAGCTATCTATCAAACAATATGATATAAGCTGATCTCGGCTTACCGCCTACTATTATAACCCAAAACGAGGAAATATGCAATTACTTTACCCAAGAATTTTCGCAAATTTTCCTCAAATTCAGGCTTTCGCGGTGAAAATCTCCCCTCTTACTCCGCTTTCTTCGCGCGGGAGGTGATGATCTTCTCCGAAATGCTCTTCGGCACTTCGTTGTAGTGGTCGAACTGCATGGTGAACTGGCCTCTGCCCTGAGTGCGCGAACGAAGCTCCGTCGCATAACCGAACATCTCGGCAAGCGGGACTTCCGCGTCGATGATCTTCGCGCCGTTCCTGTCGTCGGTGCCGATGATGGTACCGCGGCGGGAAGAGACGTTGCCCATGAGGTCACCGAAGTAATCTTCGGGCGTGACGATCTCCACCTTCATGATGGGCTCGAGGAGCACTGCGCCCGCCTTCTCCATACCGTCCTTGAACGCCATCGAACCTGCGATCTTGAACGCCATTTCGGACGAGTCGACTTCGTGGTAGCTGCCGTCATAGACCTGCACTTTGAAATCGACGACTTCGTATCCCGCAAGGAAGCCGTTCTTGGCTGCCTCCTGGATGCCCTTGTCGATCGCGGGGATGTACTCCTTGGGAATGGAGCCGCCCACGGTGAGGTCTTCGAACTCGTAACCCTTGCCGGGTTCCTGAGGGATGAGGTGGATCTTGCAGTGACCGTACTGGCCCTTACCGCCCGACTGACGCTTGTACATGCCTTCGGCATCCACAGCTCTTTTGATGGTCTCGCGGTAAGCGACCTGAGGCGCACCGACGTTGCACTCGACGTGGAACTCGCGCAGAAGTCTGTCGACGATGATGTCGAGGTGCAGCTCGCCCATGCCGGCGATGATGGTCTGGCCCGTCTCGTGATCGGTGTAGGTCTTGAAGGTGGGATCCTCTTCCGCGAGCTTGATGAGCGCGAGCGTCATCTTCTCCTGGCCTGCCTTGGTCTTGGGCTCGAGGGAGAGCTGGATGACGGGCTCGGGGAATTCCATCTTCTCGAGGATGATGGGGTGCTTCTCATCGCAGAGCGTATCGCCCGTCGTCGTGTTCTTGAGGCCGACGATGGCGCAGATATCGCCCGAATAGATGCAGTCGATATCCTTTCTCTCGTTCGCGTGCATCTGGACGAGACGCCCGACGCGCTCCTTCTTGCCCTTGGTGGAGTTGTAGCAGTACGAACCCGCTTCGAGCACGCCGGAGTAAGCGCGGAAGTATGCGAGGGAACCGACGAAGGGGTCGGTCGCGATCTTGAACGCAAGGCCTGCGAAAGGCTCGTCATCCGAAGTCCTTCTCTCCTCCTCTTCGCCCGTGTCGGGGTTGACGCCCTTGACGTGGTCGACGTCGAGAGGGCTGGGAAGGAAGGCGACGACGGAGTCGAGCAGGAACTGCACGCCCTTGTTCTTGTAGGACGAACCGCAGAGCATGGGGATGGCTTCCGTCTTGAGGCAGCGCTCGCGGAGGCCCGCGATGATCTCCTCTTCCGTGAGATCGCCCGCCTCGAAGAACTTCTCCATGAGCTCATCATTGGCGGATGCCGCCTCTTCGACGAGCTTTGCGCGGTACTCGTTGGCGATGTCCATCATGTCTTCGGGGATGGGCTCCTTGCGGAAGTCCTTGCCGAGGTCGTCATAATAGATCTCCGCCTGCATGCGGATGAGGTCGATGATGCCGCGGAAGGTATCCTCCTTGCCGATGGGAAGTTCCACGGGCACGGGGTTTGCGCCGAGGCGCTCGCGGAGCATCCTCTCGACGCGGAAGAAGTCTGCGCCGTTGATGTCCATCTTGTTGACGTATGCGATGCGGGGGACGTGATACTTGTCCGCCTGGCGCCACACCGTCTCGGACTGGGGCTCGACGCCGCCCTTTGCGCAGAACGTCGCGACGGCGCCGTCCAGGACGCGCAGCGAACGCTCGACTTCGACGGTGAAGTCGACGTGGCCGGGGGTATCGATGATGTTGAAGCGGTGGCCCTTCCAGATACAGGTCGTCGCGGCGGACGTGATGGTGATGCCGCGCTCCTGCTCCTGGACCATCCAGTCCATGGTCGCAGCGCCTTCATGCACCTCGCCGAGCTTGTGCGTCTTGCCCGTGTAGAACAGGATACGCTCGGTCGTGGTGGTCTTGCCGGCGTCGATGTGCGCCATGATACCGAAGTTTCTCGTATGCTGTAAGTCGTATTCTCTCGGCATGGTAACTCCTTAGAATCTGAAGTGAGCAAATGCCTTGTTGGCTTCCGCCATCCTGTGCATTTCTTCCTTCTTCTTCACCGAACCGCCCGTGTTGTTGTAGGCGTCCATGAGCTCTGCTGCGAGCTTCTTGCTCATCTCGCGCTCGCTTCTCTTCCTCGTGTTGAGGACGATCCAGCGGATCGCGAGCGTCTGACGGCGTTCGGGTCTGATCTCGACGGGGACCTGATAGTTGGCGCCGCCCACTCTTCTTGCCTTGACCTCCACGACGGGGGTGCAGTTTGCAAGCGCCTGCTTGAAGATCTCCATGGGATCCATGTTCAGCTTCTCACCCATGAACGAGAATGCGTCATAGACGATCCTCTGGGCAACGCTCTTCTCGCCGTCGAGCATCACCTGATTGATGAGCTTCGCGACGACCTTGCTGCCGTACACGGGATCGGGAAGAATATCTCTTTTGGGAACTCTCCCTCTTCTGGGCATTGTTTTATCCTCCTTTTGAATGTTGATGCGGTGTTCCGCGGGGGCATTTCCTGCCGCCCTTTTGTTAGGCTGTCGCTTGCCGCATTGCGGTAGCGATCCTTCTCCCCCGATGGGGAATACTGCCTACTTGATCGGGCAAATATTCCGAAATAAGTAGGTGAACTTGGTGCTTGAAAAAGCTTACTTGGGGCGCTTAGCGCCGTACTTGCTGCGCGACTGCTTGCGCTTCGCAACGCCTGCCGTATCGAGCGCACCGCGCACGATGTGATAGCGGACGCCGGGAAGATCCTTGACTCTTCCGCCGCGGATGAGCACGGAGCTGTGCTCCTGCAGGTTGTGGCCCTCACCGGGAATGTACACGGTACCTTCCTGCTTGTTGGTGAGTCTCACTCTTGCGATCTTTCTCAGTGCCGAGTTGGGCTTCTTGGGGGAAGTCGTCGTGACCGAAAGGCAGACGCCGCGCTTCTGAGGGCACTTGTCGAGAATGGGGCACTTAGACTTATGCGCCTCGCTCTCTCTCCCCTTCTTGATGAGCTGATTGATCGTGGGCATGGGTTTACCTCCTTTTTAAGTATTTCGGAATATTCCTCGCGGACAGCCCCGTGCGGAGCAATGCCCGAAGAAAACGAAGGGTGCCGCTTTCGTCTGCACGCAAAAAGAGCGCCAAACTCTGGCGGGCAACCGTCATTTTAACAGACAATTTCCCCTTTGTCAAACGTTTGCGGGGGAATTTGATAAGATTTTCCCCGCTTGACGCCCTTTTTTCGCATATTTTCAAACAAGTCGGCTCTATGCCCTTGACAAACGCAAAAAAAAGTTCTATTATAAACAAGGTGAATAAAACCATACCAAGATAAGGAGCGATTTTTCTATGAACAAAATGACCGTCAAAGACGTCAAAGACTGGAAGGGCAAGCGCGTGCTCGTCCGCTGCGACTTCAACGTCCCCATGAAGGACGGCGTGATCACCGACGAAAACCGTATCATCGGCGCACTTCCCACCATCAAATACCTGATGGAACAGGGCGCGAAAGTCGTCCTCTGCTCGCACATGGGCAAGCCGCACTCCATCTTCTCGGATGAAGTCAAGCTCAACAAGAAGGACAAGGCAAAGGTCGAGGCCCTTCCCGCCGAGGAGCAGGCCGCTGCGAAGGCCGCCATCATCGAAAAGGCGAAGAAGGACGATTTGAAGAAGCTGACGCTTGAGCCCGTCGCAAAGCGCCTCAACGAGCTCCTCGATAACAAGGTGACGTTTGCGCACGACGTCGTCGGCCCCGACGCACAGGCGAAGGTCGCTGCCTGCAAGGACGGCGAATGCGTTCTTCTCGAAAACCTCCGCTTCCACTGGGAGGAGGAGAAGAAGGACCTCGAGTTCTGCAAGAAGCTCGCCTCCTTCTGCGATATCTATGTGAACGACGCCTTCGGTACGGCGCACCGCTCGCACGCCTCCACGGCAGCCATCGTCGAGTACGGCCTCGTGAAGACCGCCGTCTGCGGCTTCCTCATCGAGAAGGAGCTCACCGTGATGGCAGATTCTCTCGAGCACCCCGTCCGCCCCTTCGTGGCGATCTTGGGCGGCGCAAAGGTTGCGGACAAGCTCAACGTCATCAACAACCTGCTTGAAAAGTGCGACACGCTCATCATCGGCGGCGGCATGGCATACACCTTCTTAAAGGCAAAGGGCGGCTCGGTGGGCACCTCGCTCGTCGACGACGAGAAGCTCGACTACTGCCGCGACATGCTCAAGAAGGCAAAGGAGATGGGCAAGGAGCTGCTGCTTCCCGTGGATACCGTCATCGCGAAGGAATTCCCCGACCCCATCGACGCGCCCATCGAAGTCAGGACGGTGCCTTCCACCGAGATCCCCGCGGACATGATGGGGCTTGACATCGGCGAAAAGACGCGCGAGCTCTTTGCGGAGAAGGTGAAGAGCGCCAAGACGGTCATCTGGAACGGCCCCATGGGCGTGTTCGAGAACCCCACCCTCGCGAAAGGCACGATCGCCGTTGCGCAGGCACTTGCAGATGCCAAGGGTGCGACGACCATCGTCGGCGGCGGCGACTCGGCTGCAGCGTGCACGCAGCTCGGCTTTGCCGATAAGATCACGCACATCTCCACGGGCGGCGGCGCTTCCCTCGAGCTCTTCGAAGGCAAAGTCCTCCCCGGCATCGCCTGCCTCAACGACAAGCAGTAACAGAAAGCAACCTGCGGGGCGGTGCGTCCCGCAGATTTTTTTGAAAAAATCATAGGAAAGGAGTTATATTTATGCGCAGACCCATTATTGCAGGCAACTGGAAGATGAACAACACCGCAAGCGAGGGCGTCGCTCTCATCGAGGCATTGAAGCCGCTCGTTCAGGATGCAAACTGCGACGTTGCCGTATGCGTGCCCGCCATCGACATCCCCGCGGCAGCCGAGGCGCTCAAGGGCAGCAACATCGCCCTCGGCGCGCAGAACGTCCACTTTGCCAAGAAGGGCGCCTATACGGGCGAAATTTCTGCCGACATGCTCAAGGAATACGGCGTCACCTACGTCATCATCGGGCACAGCGAGAGACGGCAGTACTTCGGCGAGACGGATGAGACGGTGAACAAGCGCACGCTTGCAGCCATCGAAGCGGGACTCACCCCCATCGTGTGCATCGGCGAGACGCTCGAGGAGCGCGAGACGGGCAAGACCGAAGCAGTGCTTGCGCGCCAGATCGAGAACGGCCTTAAGGACATTGAGGACCTCACCAAGATCGTCATCGCGTATGAGCCCGTCTGGGCGATCGGCACGGGCAGGACGGCGACCGCCGAGCAGGCCAACGAGACGATCGGCTATATCCGCAAGCAGCTTGCAGAGAAGTTCTGCCCCAAGTGCGCGGAGAAGGTGCGCATTCAGTACGGCGGCTCGATGAACGCAGGCAACTGCAAGGAACTCATGGCGATGCCCGAGATCGACGGCGGGCTCATCGGCGGCGCTTCCTTAAAGCCCAACGACTTTGCCGCCATCGTCAACTTCGACAAGTAAGTTTTTAGGAGCAGCTATGAAAAAGATCCCCTATGCCATCATCATTATGGACGGGTACGGGCTCAACCCCGACCAAAACGGCAACGCCATTGCGATGGACGGCAGCAAGAACGTAAACGAATTAGAAAAAACTTACCCCTCCGCGACGCTGGGTGCGAGCGGGCGCTCGGTCGGCCTGCCCGACGGACAGATGGGCAACTCGGAAGTCGGCCACCTCAACATGGGCGCGGGGCGCATCGTCTATCAGGATCTCACCAAGATCACCAAGGAGATCGAGGACGGCGAATTCTTTGAAAACCCCGCCCTCATCAAGGCGATGGACAGCGCCAAGAATAATGGCAAGCAGCTGCACCTGTGGGGCCTCTTGTCGGACGGCGGCGTGCACAGCCACATCACCCACCTCTTTGCCCTTCTCGAGATGGCAAAGCGGCGCGGCGTGCCCAACACCTATGTGCACTGCTTTATGGACGGCAGAGACGTCTCCCCCACCTCGGGCGCAGGCTTTGCGGAGGAACTGCAGGCGGAGATGGATAAGCTGGGCTACGGCAAGATCGCTTCTGTCTGCGGCAGATACTATGCAATGGACCGTGACAACAACTGGGACCGCATCGAGAAGGCGTATGATATGCTCACGATCGGCAACGGCATTCAGGCAGAGAATGCGGCGAATGCGCTGCGTGCTTCCTATGCGGGCGGCGTGACGGATGAGTTCGTGCTCCCCACCAACATCGTGGAGAACGGCAAGCCCGTGGCGCTTGTAAAGGAGGGCGATTCCATCATCTTCTTCAACTTCCGCCCCGACAGAGCGCGCGAGATCACCCGCGCCTTCTCGCAGGATCCCTTCGTCGTGCCCAAGGGCAACGTGTTTGAGCGCAAGACGGGCTTTTTGCACCCCGAATATGTGTGCTTCACCGTGTATGACGCGGAATACAAGAACGTGGAGATCGCCTTCCCCAAGCAGAGCCTCCACAACACGCTGGGCGAGTATCTTGCCAAGATGGGCAAGAAGCAGCTGCGCATCGCCGAGACGGAGAAGTACGCGCACGTCACCTTCTTCTTCAACGGCGGCGTGGAAGAGCCCAACAAGGACGAAGTGCGCGTGCTCATCAACTCCCCCAAGGTCGCGACGTATGACTTGCAGCCCGAGATGTCGGCGCCCGAAGTGACGGCGCGCGCGCTCAAGGAGCTCGATTCGGGCGAGTTCGACGTGATGATCTTGAACTTCGCCAACTGCGATATGGTCGGGCACACGGGCGTCATCCCCGCGGCGGTCAAGGCCGTGCATACGGTGGATGAGTGCGTGAAGAAGATCTGCGACAAGATCCTCTCGATGGGCGGCAGCGCGCTCGTGACGGCAGACCACGGCAATGCCGACAAGATGCTGGATGCCGACGGTTCGCCCTTTACGGCGCACACGACCAACCCCGTGCCCGTCATTCTCGTCTCCGAGAAGTACAAGGGCGCGACGCTGAGAAAGGACGGCATCCTTGCAGACCTTGCCCCCACCCTTTTGGAAGTGATGGGCATGCCCATCCCCGCCGAGATGACGGGCAAGAGCCTCATTGAAAAGTAACTTTTTTCAAGCGGAAGGCCGCCGTGCGACTTGCACGGCGGCCTAAAATTTTAGCCGCGCGGCGCGCCATTCGGCGCGCCGCGCGGCTTCTTCGTTATTCAAAACGATCATTCCCCTTTCAGATACTTCGCTGCATAGACGGCGGAGAGCGAGGCGTACGCCTTGTTGACGCGGCCGCGTGTGCCCGTGGCGTCGATGGGCACATCCTCGGTGGAAATGGAAGTGATGCCGTCCTCGAGCACGAGCCCCAGCATATAGGGAATGGTGACGTAGCTTGCGAACAGCACCTCTTCGCCCTCCTTTAAGACGGCGATTTGGATGCCCTTGCGGTAGCGGGGGAGCGGGTCGACTTGAGCGACGATGATGCGCTTGATGCGCCCGCCCGTGATGGCGACGACGACTTCGCCCTCGCCGTCGATCTGAGAGGCGAAGATAACTTCGTCGCCCTCGTTGAGGTTGATGCCCTTGACGCCGCCCGCGATGCGCCCCTGCGAAGGGATATCGTCCTTTTTGGCGTTCAGGCACATGCCCTTTTTGGTGACAAAGAAGATGGTCTCCTCCTTATCCCCCGTATCCGTCTCGACGGAGAGCACCTTATCCCCCTCCGCAAGGCGGATGGCCTGAAAGACAGGCTTGCCGACGTTGTACTCGCTCCACGCCGTGCGCTTGATCATGCCGCGCACCGTGTAGAAGAGCGCGTCGCCCTCGCTCGTGTCGGCGGGGAAGAGCGCGACGGGAAGTTCGCCCTCGACGGCGTCCTCGAAGAGGTCGGCAAGCGGATAGCCCCCCTCCGTGAGGCGGCAGGCGGCCTGCTCGGGGCGCAGGCGGTAGCAGTTGCCGCGGTCGGAGAACACCCAGACATCGCAGTCGGACATGATGGAGAGCTTCTCCTTGATGATGTTGTTGGGCTTGGTCTTTGGCGATAAGTCCTTATTGGACGCGGAGAAGTTCTTCTCGGTGACGCACTTGAGCATGCCGTCGTACGAGATGCAGAGGAAGCTCTCGACGCCGGGCGCGCGCACGTCGGCGCGGACGGGGCCTGCGTCCTCCGCCGTCTCCACGAGCACGGAGCGGCGGGGCGAGGGATACGCCTTCTTGATTTCAAGGATCTCCTCTTTGACGACTTCGAGCTGCTTTTGCTTGCTCCCCACGATGGCGGTGAGCTTTTTGATGAGCTCCTTGAGCTGCTTGAGCTCTTCCTCGAGCTTAAAGACTTCGAGCTTGGTGAGGCGGGCGAGGCGCAAGTCGAGAATGGCCTGTGCCTGACGCTCGGAGAGCTCGAAGCGCTTTCTCAGTTTATCGCGTGCGTCCGCGGTCGATTCAGCGTTCTTGATGATCTTGATCACCTCGTCGATGTTGCGCACGGCGATGATGAGGCCCTCCAAGATGTGGCAGCGCTCCTTCGCCTGGTTTAAATCGAATTTGGTGCGGCGGAGGACGACTTCGCGCTGGTATTCGACGTAGTAGCGGACGATCTCCAATAGCCCCATGAGCATGGGCTTGCCGCCCGCGATCGCGACCATGTTGATGCCGAAGGTCGTCTCGAGGTCGGTGTATTTGAAGAGCTTCTTCATGGCGGCTTCCACATCGCAGTCGCCCTTGAGCTCGACAACGGCGCGCATGCCCACGCGGTCGCTCTCGTCGCGAACGCCCGTGACGAAGGCAAATTCCTCCTTCTTTTCCTCTCTGAGCTCTGCGATGCGGCGAAGAAGATTCGCCTTATTCACCTGATAGGGAAGTTCGCTGATGACGAGAAGCTTCCTGTCCCCTTCGCCGGGCTCCATGCGCGTCTTGGCGCGGAGGGTAATTTTGCCCTTGCCCGTCCTATATGCCTGTTCGAGCTCCCCCTTGATGATGAAGCCGCCCGTGGGGAAGTCGGGCGCGGGGAGCTTTTTCATGAGCTCTTCGAGCTTGATCGTCGGCTTATCGATATACGCGACGACGGCGTCGATGCACTCCCCCAAGTTGTGCGGGGGGATGTTGGTGGCGAGCCCCACGGCGATGCCCGACGCGCCGTTGACAAGCAGATTGGGAAAGCGCCCGGGGAGCATGTCGGGCTCCTTTAGGGAGTCGTCGAAGTTGAGCGAGAAGGGAACGGTGTCCTTATATAAATCTCTTAAAAGTTCGAGGGCGATGGGCTCGAGGCGGGCTTCCGTATAGCGCATGGCGGCGGCGGGGTCGCCGTCCACCGAGCCGAAGTTGCCGTGGCCGTTGACGAGCGTGCGCCCCATGTTGAAGTCCTGTGCCATGCGCACCATCGCATCGTAGACCGAGCTGTCGCCGTGCGGGTGGTACTTGCCCATGCAGTCGCCGACGATGCGGGCAGACTTCTTGTGCGGCTTATCGGGGAGAAGCCCCATCTCGAACATCGTGTATAAGATGCGCCGCTGGACGGGCTTTAAGCCGTCCTCCACGCGGGGGAGGGCTCTGTCCATGATGACGAACTCCGCATACGGGAGCATGGCGGAGGGCAAGACTTCCTCGAGCGGCGTAATAAATAAGCTGCCCTTGGGCTCTTCCTGCTTTTTCTCATTCTTCCGCATTGCCGCCCTCCTTCTTGAGCTTGACTTTATCCATAAAGGTATCTACCTTGTTGAAGTTTGCGTAGCGCGCCAAAAACTGCTTTCTGCCCTCCACGCGGTCGCCCATGAGCGTTGTGACCATGTTTTCGGCGGCGACGGCGTCCTCGATGGTCACCTGCGTCAAATTGCGGCGCATAGGGTCCATCGTCGTCTGCCAGAGCTGCTCGGCGCTCATCTCGCCGAGGCCCTTGTAGCGCTGGATAAGGTACCCCTTGCCCGCCTTTTCGATCTTCTCTTGAAGTTCTTTATCGTCGTAGGCGTATTCCTCGAAGGAGCCGTTCTGCTTATACACCTTATAGAGGGGCGGCATGCCGATGTAGACGTACCCCGCGTTGACGAGCGGGCGCATATAGCGGAAGAAGAAGGTGAGAAGGATGCAGCGGATGTGGAAGCCGTCCTGGTCGGCATCGGAGAGGATGATGACCTTGTGGTAGTTGGCCTTGTCGAGGTTGAAGTCGTTCCCCACGCCCGCGCCGAGCGCGGAGATGAGCGTGCGAATTTCTTCGTTTTGAAGCACCTGGTCGAGCCGCTTCTTTTCGACGTTGAGGGGCTTGCCGCGGAGGGGCAGAATGGACTGGAATTGCCGCACGCGCGCCTGTTTTGCCGTGCCCCCTGCCGAGTCGCCCTCGACGATGAAGAGCTCGTTCTGCTCGGCCTTTCTGCCCGAGCAGGCGGCGAGCTTGCCGACGAGCATCAGAGAATCGATGCTGTTCTTGGCGCGGGCGGTGTCCTTTGCCTGGCGCGCCGCAAGGCGGACGCGCGCCGCCCCCTGCGCCTTTTTGATGATCTCTTCAAAAGCCTTCTTGTTGCCGCTCTGCGCCGCGAGAGAGCGCATGCCCTCGACGACGGCCGCCTCGACGATGGGCCGCACTTCGGAATTGCCGAGCTTCGTCTTGGTCTGGCCCTCGAACTGGACGTTCTTGAGCTTGACGGAGAGCACGGCGGCGAGCCCCTCGCGGAAGTCGTCGCCCTGGAAGTTGGCGTCCTTCTCCTTGATGAGCTTATTTTCGCGCGCGTAGTCGTTGAGCATGCGCGTGAGGCCGCTTCGAAAGCCCGATTCATGCGTGCCGCCCTCGGGCGTAGGGATATTGTTGACAAAGGAGAATAAATTCTCGGTGAACTCCCCCGTGTGCTGGATGGAGAACTCCACGAGGACGCCGTCCGCCTCCGTCTTGTAGTAGAGGGGCTTTGAATAAAGCGCCGATTTGCCCTCGTTGAGGGACTTTACGAAGTCGGAGATGCCCCCTTCGTACTTGTATTCGATGTGATAGGGCTGCGTCGCGTCGGCCAAGTCGAGCTGTTCGGGCTCATCCCCCTCCTTCATCTCCGCCATCGTCACGCGCTCGTCGGTGAGGGTGATCAAAAGCCCCTTGTTGAGGAAGGCGAGCTCGCTCAAGCGATTCTGCACGACGGAGAGCTGGAAGGCGGGGTCGGGAAAGACGTTCTCGTCGGGCAGGAAGTGCACGAAGGTGCCGTGCTTTTTGGTGCGTTCCTTGGTCTTTTCGAGGGGGGCTATGGGAATGCCCGACTCCCAGCGCTTCTTCTTTGCGTCGTAGAAGGAATGGAACTGCATGCGCCAGACGTAGCCGTCGCGGCACACTTCCACATTCAGCCATTTGGAGAGCGCGTTGGTAACAGAGGCGCCCACGCCGTGCAGGCCGCCCGAGAAGGAATAGTTGTGCTCATCGAACTTGCCGCCCGCGTGCAGCTGCGTAAAGACGACCTGCACGCCCGAGACCTTGGTCTTGGGGTGGATGTCCGTCGGGATGCCGCGGCCGTTGTCGCGCACGGAGGCGGAGCCGTCCTTATGCAGGGTGACGTCGATGCGGTCGCAATAGCCGTTGGCGGCCTCGTCGATGGCGTTATCGACGATCTCCCATAAGATGTGATGGAGCCCCTTGGAGCTCGTGGTGCCGATATACATGCCCGGGCGCAGGCGCACCGCTTCCAGCCCTTCGAGGACGGTGATGTCCCCCGCGTCGTAATGCTCGCTCATATGTTCCTCTCAGCACCCGAAAGGGTGCAATACCTCAATATTATCATACGCATTATACCATATCTTGTTGTTTTCTGCAAATGATTTCCACAATTTTCCCGAAAAATACCAGCCGCAGGGCAAACAAAAACGCCGCTTGCGCGGCGGCGTGTCTGCTCTTTTACATGGCCCTGATGAGGGCGAGGACTTCCATATAACTCTTGGCGGCAAGGCCCTTGTAGCCTTCGGGGGCGCCTTGGGGGCGGTATAGGATAAAGTCGATATTCCGCGAGGCGGCGCAGGGGGCGTCCGAAGTGAGGCTATCCCCCACCCACACGGCGCGGGCGCGCTCATAGTTTTCGATGTGTGCCTCCACATACGCAGCGTAGCCTTCCGAGGGCTTGTTGATCCCGATCTCCTCGGAGATGAACGCCCCTTCGGCGTAGTTTTTGAGGCCGGAGGCGGCGATGCGGCGGGTCTGGGTATATTTCGCGCCGTTGGTGACGAGGAAGATGCGCCCCATTTGAGAGAGCGCCTTTACAAAGTCCTCCGCGCCCTCGTAAAATTTGCCGCCCGAGGCGAGCTCGGAGAAATATTCCTTGGAGAATGCCTCGGCGTCGACGTCCTTTTCAAATTCACGAAAGAGGTCCTCGAACCGCGCGACGATGAGGCGGGGGCGGGTGACTTCGCCGCGCTCGAGCTTCTTCCAATAGTGCTCGTTGATGGCGTGATAGCGGCTCGTGATCGCTTCCGTGGGCTCTATTCCCCGCTTTTGAAGGGCGCGGCAGAGCGCCTCTCGTTCCTCGCGGGGAAAGTCGAAGAGGGTCTCGTCGATGTCCAGTAAAAAGATGTCCTTCATTTGTCGGCTCCTTCCGCGTCGATGATAGCGAGGTCTCTGAGGGCGCGCGTGTAGGCGATGTACTTTTCGTGATCGCTCATGCCTCTGTCCAAGACGGCGACGGCGGAAAATTCCAGCCCCTTGCTCTCGAAGACGGTCATCACATTGATGCGCGTCTTGGACGCGCCCGAGGCGGCGAGACGGCAGTAGCCGCGCTTTTCGAAGAGCGAGAGGTCTTCCTCACACACGATGACGGCCTTGCTGCCCTGCCTGCCGCGAAACCACGCCGAGACGCGCTTGAAGGAGATGTACTCGACGGGCGAGCCCGCAAGCCCGATGGGCTGCATCTTCACGCCTAAATTCTCGGAGACGAAGCCCACGATCTCGTTGGTGTTGCGGTAGTTGACGTCGAGCTCGAAGTAACTATCGAAGGTCTCCCATTGTTTGAGCCCTCGCCAGGGGGTGATGTTCTGTTTGAGATCGCCGAAGATGTTGAAGGCGGCGTCCGTGTGGATGGCGCGAAGGAGGGCGTATTCGGAGCGGGCGATGTCCTGCCCCTCGTCGATAAAGACGAGGCCGTAGCGGGGCGTCAAGCTTCTGCCCGCCTTGGAGAGGGCGCAGGTGAGCGCGAACGCATCCGAAGGGTACACCCCCGAAAGGCCAAACTTCCTCTTATACTTCTTGACGGTGTGGCGATACAGCCAGCGGGAGACGTCGAGCGAGCTTTGGCACTTGCCGAGCTCCGAACACGCCCCGAAGAGGCGGATGACGGCGAAGAACTCCCCGAAGAGGTCGACGCCCTCCTGCATTTCACCAAGAATATCTGCAATGCGCCCCGTCTCCGAAGAGAGCTGCTCGCGCGCCTCGATGCGGTCGGCATAGCTGTAGTACTCGCCGTCGGGGCCCTTCTGGCGGTAGCGCTTCAAGTCGGAAATTTCCCGTTGAATGGTCTCCTGCAGGGCGGAAAGGTCAGCCTTTGCGTGGTCGAAGACGGCGTTGGCGTGCGCGGAGAAGTCTTTGGCGCAGCGGTAGAAGGCGGCGAATTGGCGGAAGAAGTAGTCGGGCGTGCGCTCGCGCTCGGTGAGGACGAACGAGAGGAAGTCCTGCACTTCGGTGAGGGAGCTCATCAGCCCGCGCATGGGCTTGGTGAAGTAGAAGCCGCCCTCTTTATTCTCCTTCATCTCCCCTAAGACGGCGCGGCGGATGCGCACAGAGGCGTTCTTCACCTTGGTATAGATCTCGTGGCGGCGGCGGCAGGCGTCATACACTTCCTCGGCGACCGAGCGGCACTCCCGCCCCGTGAAGAGCCCCAAAATGTCGCCGTAGAGCTTATTGATATCCTTTGTAAGCTCCTTGGGGAAGGCGTCCGAATACAGCCAGGAAAGATACTCTTTGCTCTCGGTGCCGCCCGTGCACTTTAGTTCAATGCCCTCGTTTTTGAGCGCCTGCAGATAGTAGTTGCGCAGGGTGATGGTGCGCACCTTCTGCAGTTCCAAAACTTTCGAAAGCTCATCGATAAAGGCGTTGAAGGAATCGGACGGGGTGATGACGAGCACGTCGCGCGGGCGAAGGCTCTCGTTGTTGTACATGAGATAGCTGAGGCGATGGAGAAGGATCATCGTCTTGCCGCTGCCCGCACAGCCCTGCAAGACGAAGCTCTCGCGCTCGGGGCGGGTGATGATCTCGAACTGCTTCTCCTGAATGGTCTCGATGATGTCGCGGACGGTGAAGTCGTCCTTGCGGTCCTTCAAGATGCTGCGAAGGTAGGGGTCGAAGAGAATTTCCTCGTCGCGGCCGCCGATCTCCTCGGGGGTGAGGTGGTCGCGGACGGAGAGGTACTCGTTGCGGAAGGAGAGCACGCGGCCGTTCTTGACGGCAAGCGCGCGGCGCAGCACGGTGCGGTAGTCGTATTCGTTGATCGTGAAGTTGACGCGCGACTTCTGATAGTAGCGCACGGCGAGCGGGGCGCGCCAGTCGACGATCTCTAAATTGACGTCCCCCTTCTTTCCGATATAGTAGCTGTTGTAGCCCTCCTTGTCGTCGACGACGTCGATGCGGGCGAAGTAGGGCTCCACAAAGTAGCACTTGTAGGAGTCGATCTTTTTGAGCGTCTCCGCCTTTTCCGCCTGCTTTTCGAGGAGTTCGCGGTACTCGCCCGCGGAATAGCCCTCCTCGCGGCGCAGGCGCTCCATCTCCGCGTCGATCTCCTGTACACGCTTCTTGAGACGGGAGATGTAGACGAAGCGGAGCATTCTTAGGACGGCGTCGAGATGCTCTTTCTCATAGCAAAGCTGCCCTTCCTCGTCGAGGAGGGCGAGATACCACGCCTTGTCGGCGTCCCGCTTGGGGTCGAGCATTTGTTTGAGCTTTTCGAGCGTTTCCTGTTTCATAGATCGATGAGTTCGGCCTCCGTGGGGTGCGGTTCCAAACGGGAACTGCGCGCCCCCGAAAAAAGGCCTGCTCTTTACTATACCATATTCTCGCCCAAAATGGAAGGGGTACGGGCGAAATTTTACAACTTTTTTTGGAGAGAGAACGCCCGATGAAAAAAATGCCGCAGAACGGTTGACAGATCGGCATTTTTGGGGTATATTGTTAGTGGAAAGAGGTGACTCACCCCCTCAGGCTTTGACCTGTTCAGTTGAGTCGCCTCTTTTTCCTTTATACCGACAATCTCATAGAGCATCGCCTTTATGGCTGTGCTCTTTTCTCTTAAAAGATACGCCGCGGCGGGCGGGGCAAATGCCCCGCCCGCCGCGGCTTAAAGTTCAATTTTTGAGGTGCGCCGAGTGCGCGTAAAGTTTCTTCAGGCGCATCGGTTTATGCGCAAGCTCACTTAACGATCTTTCTCCAATGGTAGGTATCCTCCAACTTGCCGTACTGAATGCCCGTGATGGTATCGTACAGCATCTTGGTGATCTCCCCCATCTTGCCGCCGTTGATAACGTAGTCCTTATCCTTATAGCGGATGAGGCCAACGGGCGAGATGACCGCCGCCGTGCCCGTGCCGAACGCCTCGTCGAGCGTGCCGTTCTCGGAGGCCTCGATGACCTCGTCGATGGAGATGCGGCGCTCGCTGACGGGATAGCCCTTGTCGCGCAGGATCTGCAGACAGCTCTTCCGCGTGATGCCGGGAAGAATAGAGCCGACGAGGGCGGGCGTGACGACTTCGCCGTTTATTACAAAGAACATATTCATGCTGCCCACTTCTTCGACGTACTTCTTCTCCTTCGCGTCCAGCCAGAGGACCTGGTCGAAGCCCTTCTCCTCCGCTTCCTCGCCCGCCTTCATGGACGCAGCGTAGTTGCCGAGGCACTTCGCCTCGCCCGTGCCGCCGATCGCGGAGCGGACGTAGAAGTCCTCTACAAGGAGTTTCGTGGGCTCCAGCCCGTGCGCGTAGTAGCTGCCGACGGGCGAGAGGATGATGAAGAAGAGGTACTCGGTGGAGGCGTGCACGCCGAGCATGACGCGCGTTGCGACGATGGTCGGGCGGATATACAGCGCCGTGCCGGGCTTTGTGGGGATCCAGTCCTTTTCGAGCTTTAAAAGCTCTTCCATGCCCTCTTCGACGACATCGGCGGGAAATTCGGGAATGCACATTCTCACCGCCGAGCGGTTCATGCGCGCCCAGTTTTCCTCGGGGCGGAAGACGGCGATGGAGCCGTCCGGCTGAAGGAATGCCTTCATGCCCTCGAAGATGCCCTGCGCGTAGTGGAAGATGGACGTGCCGAGGTCGAAGCGCTGCGGCTCGTTGGGCTCGATCTTGGCATCGTGCCAGCCCTCGCCCGCCGTGTATTTCATCGTGAACATATAGTCGGTGAAATAGTGCCCGAACCCGAGCTCGGTATCGGGCGACGGTTTCTGCTTCAAAGTTTCCCGTTTGATGATCTTCATACGATTACCTCTATAATTCCGCTCTGACTGCGGTTGGTTCCCAAGATTTACTGCACGGGGAAGGGATAAAAGTAGCTCTCCCCCTCCAAAATATCTGCCTTGCCGTTTAAAAGTTCGGTGATCTCCGCCTGATAGGCGGCCTTCTCCCCTTCCTTGACGGCGACGGTGAAGAGCGCCTTTGCGCCAAATTCCTTTGCAAGGACGCGCGTGCCCCTGCCCTCGAAATAGCGCAGGAGCGGGGTGACTTCGGGGTAGTCCGCCTCGATGAGAAGTTCCCTACAGGTGGTGTAGAGCACCTTCTCTGCCCCCTCGACGCCCAGCGCCGCGAGCGAGGCATACGCCCGCGTGAGGCCGCCCGCCCCCAGCTTGATGCCGCCGAAGTAGCGGACGACGGCAATTGCCGTTTCGCGCAGTTCCTTGGCCTTGAGCACGCCCAAGATGGGCATGCCCGCCGTGCCCTGCGGCTCGCCGTCGTCAGAAAAGCGCTGCAGGTTGCCGATTTGGTCGGAGATATACGCCCAGCAGACGTGGGTCGCGAGCGGGTGCAGCTTTCGCACGGAGACAAGATACGCCCGCGCCGCCTCTTCCCCCGCCGCATGGGCGACAAAGGCGATGAAGCGCGACTTTTCGATGGTGCGCTCCGCCGTATATTCGCCCGCGACGCTCAAGTAGTCCATTTATGCCCTTACGATCTTGACGCGCACCTTCTTGCCCTTGAAGAGGGTGAACTCCCCTTCGGGAAGGGGCGCGTTGGCGTCCGTCACCTTTTCGCCGTTCAAAGAGACGCCGCCCTGCTCGACGAGCCTTCTTGCCTCGCCGTTGCTCTTTGCAAGGCCCGCCTCCACGAGCGCCTGCGTGACGGTGGAAGCTTCTTTGGAAATGGCCTTTTCGGGCATGTCGCCCTCGCCGCCGAAGGCAGCCCGCGCCTGAGACTGCGCCTCCGCAGCCTTTTCCTCGCCGTGGACGAGCTTGGTGAGCTCGAAGGCGAGCCGCTCCTTGGCGGCGTTGATGCGCTCATCGCGGTGGGCGCAGAGCTCGGAAATTTCCTCGAGGGGAAGGAAGGTGAGCAGCTTGAAGCACTTTTCGACGTCGTCGTCCGCCGTGTTGCGCCAATACTGGTAAAATTCGTAAGGGGAAGTCTTGTTCTCGTCCAGCCAAACCGCCCCCTTCTGCGTCTTGCCCATCTTCTTGCCCTCGCTCGTGGTGAGCAGGGTGAAGGTCATCGCAAATGCGGGCTTCTGCTCCTTGCGGCGGATGAGGTCGGCGCCCGCGAGGATGTTGCTCCACTGGTCGTCGCCGCCCAGCTCTAATTGGCAGCCGTACTTTCTGAAGAGCACCAAAAAGTCATATGCCTGCATGAGCATATAGTTGAATTCGAGGAAGGTGAGGCCCTTCTCCATGCGGGAGCGGTAGCACTCCGCGGTGAGCATCTTGTTGACGGAGAAGTGCGCGCCGATCTCGCGCAGAAAGTCGATGTAGTTGAGGTCCATGAGCCAGTCGGCGTTGTCGACGACGATGGCGCCGTTCTCGCCCTCGAAGCGGATGAAGCGCGCCATCTGCTTTTTGAAACATTCGACGTGGTATTTGACCGTCTCGCGCGTCATCATGGAGCGCATATCCGTGCGGCCCGAGGGGTCGCCGATCATGCCCGTGCCGCCGCCGATGAGGATGATGGGCTTGTGACCCGCGTCCTGCATGTGCTTCATGGCGATGAGCTGCATGAAGTGGCCGACGTGCAGGCTGTCTGCCGTGGGATCGAACCCGATATAGAAGGGGACGCTCTCGCTGCCGAGTTTTTCGTACAGCTCGTCCTCATACACCGTCTGTTTGATGAAGCCGCGCGCACGCAGCGTGTCCATGACATTTTGTGACATTGTTCTTTACTCCTTGTTTCCCAAATAAAAAACGGTCTGCGCCCGTGAAATTCGCGCAAACCGTGGTTGACAGTTGAAAGCTCGTTTGCCCCGATTTACGCGCAAAAGCACCCCGACGCTTCGCCGCGGTAAAGATACTTGCCGTAAATTGCGAGGGACATTTCGTGCTTCATGCCACTCATTATACACATCTTAAAAAAGTTTGTCAAATGATAGCGCCCCCTTTTGACAAATTTGCGTGCATCTCCCCCGCACCTCTCCCGCTTGACAAAATATCAAAAACGTGTTATTCTCTATAAAAACGGGAGAAGGGTATGAAGACGCGCATTCTCGTCGGCATTTTATTTACGCTGCTCGAAAGAAAGCGGGTGAGCGCGGGCGAACTTGCCCAAAAGTACGGCTGTTCGGAGCGGAGCATCTTCCGCTATATCGATGAGCTGACCTGCGCGGGCATTCCCATCGACGTGGTGCGGGGCGCAAACGGGGGCATCTGCATTTCGGACGCCTTCAAGCTCCCCCGCGGGCTCTTGACGCGCGAGGAAGGGCTGCGGCTTTCGGAGGCGATCAAGGCGATGTGCGAACAATTGCGCGACCCCGCACTGCTTTCCGCCGCCAAAAAATTGGAGGTGCAGTACTGCGATGAGCCGCTCACCCTCGGCAATATCCTCGTGGACAGCGGCTCTTGGGGAGACAGGCACAACTTTTCCGACAAGCTCTCCCTTCTCGAAAATGCCATCTCCGAACGCGCGGAGCTTGCCATCGACTATGTAAACAGGGAGGGAGAGTACACCCGCCGCCGCATCCAGCCGCATCTGCTCGTCTTAAAACAAAATGTGTGGTATGTGTTTGCGTGGTGCATGCTGCGCAAGGAATTCCGCCTCTTCAAGCTCGGGCGCATCCGTGCCGCCGTGCGGACGGGCAAGACGTTTGAACGGCACTTCTTCCTGCGCGACGACATCCCGCTCGGCTTCTGGCCCTCGGAGGACAGCGCGGTGCTGGCACGGTTTGAGATCTCGCCCGAGGCACTCCCCTTTGTGCAGGACTGGCTGGGCGCGGAGAACATCGTAACGGAGAAGGGCGTGCATGTGGCGGACGTCGTACTGCCCGATGACAGCTCGCTCGTCGGCAAGATCCTCTCCTTCGGCGCGGGGCTCAAGGTGATCTCGCCCGAGAGCCTCAAAGAGCGGGTGAGGGAGGAAGCGCTCCGCCTTGCGGAGGTATATCGGAACTGATTTTTCGGGGGCGCGCCGCGGCTTGAAGCCGCGGCGCGCCCCCGCTCTTCTGCAAAAAATGCGGCGGGCGCAAACTCTGCCGCAGGCTGCATATACTCTTAAGATGAAACTCCTCTTTTGCGGCGGGGGGAGCGCGGGGCACGTCGTTCCCAACCTCGCCATCATGCAGGAACTCAAAGGAAAGTATGAACTTACTTACGCGGGAAGCCGAGGGGGCATCGAGGAAGGGCTCGTGCGTACATTCGGCGTGCCCTTTTTCGGCATCGACTGCCCCAAGCTCGTGCGCTCGTTTGCGCCCAAAAACCTCACGCTGCCCCTTCGCATGGTACGGGCAAACAAGGAGGCGCGCGCCCTGCTTGAAAAATTACAGCCCTGCCTCGTCTTTTCCAAGGGCGGATATGCGAGCCTTCCCTATCTTTACGCGGCGGTGCGGCTGCACATTCCCGCCCTCACGCACGAGAGCGACCTCTCGCCCGGGCTCGTGACGCGGCTTGCAGGGAGCAAGTGCAAATATGTGCTCACCTCCTTTGAAGAAACGGCGGGAAGGTTTGCAAACGGAAAATTCGTCGGCCCGCCCATAAGAGGCGAGCTGTTTTCGGGAGAGCGCGCTTCGGCGCGGAAGAAATATGGCTTTTTTGGGGGGAAGCCCGTCCTTCTCGTCCTCGGCGGAGGGAGCGGCAGCCGCACGCTCAACGAGGCGGTGAAAGCGCAGCTTGATGTGCTGTTGGAAAAGTTTGACATTTTACATCTTGTGGGGCGGGGCAATGCGGGAAGCGTGCAGCGGGCGCGCGGGTATGCCGTTTGCGCATATGAGCCCGAGATGAAGGACGCCTATGCGGCGGCGGACTATGTGCTCTGCCGCGCGGGGGCGGGAACGGCGTTTGAGGCGATCGCCTTAAAAAAGCCCACCCTCTTCGTGCCGCTCGAGCGGGCAACGCGGGGCGACCAAATAGAGAACGCCCGCTATTTTCAAGGGCGGGGGCTTGCCCATGTGCTTTCGGAACGTGACCTTGCCGCCCTCCCCGAAGCGCTCTTTGCGCTCCAAAGAGATGAGGCGCTGAAGGAAAGGCTCGCCGCCTCCCCCATAAAGAACGGCGCGGGGGAAATTGCGGCGCTGATCGAAGGGATGCTGCGATAGGAGCGGGGCGGCCGCGGCGAATCGCCGCGGCCGCCCCCAGCTTTTACGAAATGCCGCCGAAGAGGTCGGAAAAGAGCAGAAATTCGGGCACTTTGCCCGAAAGCACACTCTCGGAGAGCAGCACCTCGGCGCGCTCTTCAAATTCGCTCGTGCCCGCGGGGAGCACGACGGTGATGCTCAATGTGAGCTCCAGATAGATGGCGTGGCGGGTCTGATTGATGCCCGCGGAGGAAAATTCGGAGCGGAAAGAAGCGCGCGCCGCGCCCACGGGGAGCAGCTTGAAGGTGACGGGCGGGCCGAAGCCCGAGAGCGCCTCGATGCCCGAAAAAGCCCCGAGCGGCACCTCGACGCCCCCTTCCGCGCGCCGCATGAAGCCCATTTGGGCAAGGTAGGCCGCGTCGCGGGCGATGGCGTTGATGCGCTGACTGTCGGCGGTGAGCGCGGTGATGTCTCCCGCGGCGTTCGTATGCACGGTGACGAGGTCGGAATACCCGAGCCCTTCGGAGAGGGTGACTTCGATCGCCTCGTGCAGGGAAGAGGCGGCGTCGGCTCTCAGCGATGCCTCGGAAACCGAACGAAGGATATCCGCCGCACTGAAAAAGAGCACCAGGATGAGAATGAGGGGCGCGAGAAGGATGACCGCCCAAACGATGCGCCGCCGCCACTTGGTGCGGGGAGTCTGATAGCGTTTCACACGCCATTGTATGAGGGCGCGGGCGCGGATAGTACGGCAGATGCGGGCAAAGTTCGGCACGTTCGCGCAAACTTCTGCATACAATGGAGCATGGAACTTATAGAAAAGCAATATGACCGCGAGAAGGCGGTCGCATACGCCCGCCGCTGGGCGTTCGGCAGAAACCCCGACTACTACGACTTTACCCGCATCGGCGGAGACTGCACCAACTACGCCTCGCAAGTCCTCTATGCGGGGGCGGGGGTGATGAACTTTACCCCCACCTTCGGGTGGTACTACCGCTCCTTAAACGACCGCACGCCCTCGTGGACGGGCGTGGAATTCTTTTACAACTTCCTCGTAAACAATGAGGGCGAGGGCCCGTATGCCGAGGAAGTGCCCCTCGACAAGCTGGAGCGGGGCGATTTCGTGCAGCTCGGCCGCGCGACGGGAGATTGGTATCATACGCCCGTCGTCGTTGGGTTCAAGAACGGCGAAATTCTCGTGGCGGCGCACTCCTACGACGCCTACAACCGCCCGCTCTCTTCCTATGATGCGGCGAAGGTGCGGGGCATCCACATCTTGGGCGTGCGAGAACTCGTGCCCGCAGAAACTACATAAGGCGCAGAGCGGCGCGGCGGGCGCACTCCTTTTGGGGTGCGCCCGCCGCGCCAAAAACTTTATTCCATTCCCTTTTCTTTGCGGATACGTTTGACTTCCCTTTCATAGCCGTTGTCGGTCGGCGTATAGTAGACGCGGTCCTTGACGGGGTCGGGCAAATACTGCTGCCTGACCCAACCGCCGAAGTCGTGCGGATATAAGTAATCTTTGCTCGCCGCCTTGCGCTTTGCATCGCCATACGAATTATCGCGCAAATAGGGCGGCACCGCGCCGAGGGGAGCGGTCTTTACGTCCTTCTGCGCCGCAAACATTGCGACCTTTGCGGACTGGCTCTTGGGCGCTTCCGCGACGTAGATGACCGCCTCGGTGAGGGGCAGGAGCCCTTCGGGCGCGCCGAGCTTTTCGAATGCCGTGAGTGCGCTCACCGCGACGGTGAGGGCGTTGGGGTCGGCCATCCCCACGTCCTCGGCGGCGTGCACCACCGTGCGGCGCAGGATGAGACGAGGGTCGCAGCCACCCTCGACAAGGCGCATCGCATAGTAGACGGCGGCGTTTGCATCGCTCCCCCTCAATGACTTGCAGAAGGCGGAAATGATGTCGTAATACTCGTCCTCATTGAAGGCGAGGGAGCGCTTGCCCGTGGAATTTTCGGCGTCCTGAAGGGTGACGTGAATGTGCCCCTCTTCGTCCTGCGGGGTGGTGAGGACGGCGAGCTCGAGCGCGTTGTAGGCGGCGCGCAGATCGCCCGCAGCGGTGCGTGCCATGTGCAAAAGAGCGTCTTCGTCCACCTCGGCAAGATAGCTGCCGAGGCCCTTCCGCTGATCCTTGAGGGCGCGGCGGAGGGCTTTCAGAATGTCCTCGTCATGGAGGGGCTCGAATTCAAAGACGCGGCAGCGGGAGACGATGGCAGGCGTCATGGACGCATACGGGTTCTCCGTCGTCGAACCGATGAAGGTGATGAGCCCCTGCTCGACGGAAGGAAGCAGACTGTCGAGCTGCGCCTTGTTGAAGCGGTGGCACTCGTCAAGCAAAAGATAGGTGCGGCGGCCGAAGGCGCGCAGCGTCTGTTTGGCCCTGTCGACGGCGTTCCGCACATCGGCGACGCCTGCCGTGACGGCGTTGAGGCGCACAAATTCCCCGTTCATCTGCGCGGCGATGACGTTCGCGAGCGTCGTCTTGCCGCATCCGGGCGGCCCCCAGAAGATGCAGCTGCCCAAACGGTCTAAGACGATGGCGCGGCGCAAAAGAGAGCCCTCTGCAACCAGCTTCTCCTGCCCCACAAAGTCCTTGAAGGTGGAAGGGCGCATGCGCTCTGCGAGCGGCTTTGCCTTTTCCTCGTGGTCGTTGAAGTCGAAGAGGTCGGTCATGCCTGCCCCTCTCCGTGCGAGGCGAGGGCGTGCTTGCGCTGCTCCTTCTCGCCCGAAAGGAGCGCCTTGATCTCATCGCGGTGCTTTAAGCCCAGCTCGTAGCCCTTCTCGCACGCAAAGCCGAGGTTCTTCACCTGATATTGGTCCATCGCGCCGAGCTCGGGTTCTAACCATAAATCGATATAGCGGGCGCGGGAGCGCTTCTTACGCTGCGTTAAGCGGGTGTCCATGATGTCGATACAGCGGAGAAGTGTCTCCACGAGGTTGGGCGCGGCCTCCTTCTGCATGAGGTCTCCGAGGACGTCGACGGCGACGATGACGTCCGCGCCCATATCGCGGACTTCCTTGGTGGGCACGCGCTCCAAAATGCCGCCGTCGACGAGCGTCCGCCCCTCGATGACGGAGGGCGTGAATGCCCCCGGGATGGTGCTGGAGGCAAGGATCGCATCGATGACGTTCCCCTCTTTAAGTTCAATGACCTTGCCCTCTTTGAGGTCGACGGCGATGCACAAGAAGGGAATTTTGAGGTCCTGAAAGGTCAAGCCGCCGAGGTATTCCTCGAGAATTTTCCGCGCTTTGTCGAAGCGCAAGAGACCGTTGGAGCGGATGGGATTGATGTTGAGCGTGGCGATCTTAGAGAGCTTCAAAGAAAGCGCGACCTCTTTGAGCGTCGCAAGCGGAACGCCCGCGCAGTAGCAGGCGCCCACGATGGAGCCCATCGAACAGCCCGAAACATAGTCGGGGCGGATGTCCGCTTCCTCGAGCGCCTGCAAAAATCCGATATGCGCGATGCCGCGCGCCCCGCCCGAACCGAGGGCGAGCCCCAATGTTTTTTGCATAAATTCCTCCTGCGGGGCGTAGGGTAGCGTATGCCCCTCTCAAAAAAACTCTCGTCCGCCGCCCTCTTTTTATTGCTCTTGGGCTTTGCGGCGGTCTTTCTCTCAGCGCCCGCCCGCTATGGGGAGAGCGTACTATGCGGCCTCATGCTGTGGCTTTCTTGCATCGTGCCGACGGCTCTGCCGCTCTTTGTTGTTTTGTCGCTGCTGATCAACTCCCCCGCCTTTTCTGCGCTTGCAAGAAGGCTTTCAAAGCCTTTCGGGGCGCTCTATCGCGTCTCGGGAGCGGGCGCGGGCGCCCTGCTTTTATCGCTCCTTTCGGGCTATCCTGCGGGGGCGAGAGCGGTTTTTGAGCTTGCAAAAAGCGGAAAGCTGGGGCGGGAAGAGGCGTTTTATGCGGCCTGCCTTGCCTCGACCTCGGGGCCGAGCTTCTGCCTCGGCGCGGCGGCGGGGATGTTCGGGAGCGCAAAGGCGGGGCTTCTCATCCTTCTTTCGCACCTTGCGGCGGTGGGAACCGTCTCCTTTCTTCTGCCGCGGCTGAAAGGATATGCCCCGCGCGGCAATGCCCTGCCCCCTTCCAAGGACAGGCAGCCCTTTTTAGAGCTGCTTGCAGGTACCGTGCAGTCGCTGCTTTCGATCGGGGCGCTCATCGCGCTCTTTTTCTGCCTGAAGGAGATGCTCTTCTCCTTTCTCCCGCCCCTTCCGCCCCTTTTAGAGGGAACGCTTCAGGGGCTCTTGGAGGTGACGGCGGGCGTAAATGCCCTCTCGAAGGCGGGAACGCCGCTTTCGCTTGCGATTTCTTGCGCGGAAGTGAGCTTCGGCGGGCTGTGCGTCAATTCCCAGCAGCTCTCCTTTCTGACGGGCGCGGGCGTCAAGCCCCTCCCCTTTCTCTTCGTAAAATTGCTGCACGGGGCGCTGGCGTTTGCCATTTGCCTGCCCCTTGCGTATGCCCTGTTTTAGAGCGCTTTTAGTACGCGCCGATGACCTGAAACTGGCTGCAGCGCGCCTTGGCTGCCCCCACGGCCTCCTGAATGGCGGGTTCGCGGATGTCGCCCTCGATCTCAATGAAGAAGCGGTATTCGCCGAACACGTCGCGGATGGGGCGGCTCTCGATGCGGGTGAGATTGATGCCCGAACTTGCAAACGCGCCCAAAAGGTCGTAAAGGCTCCCCGGGCGGTGCTTGCAGACGGCGCAGAAGAAAATTTTTTTGCTTTCTGCGGGATGCGCCTCGTCTCTCCTTACAAGCTTTAAAAAGCGGGTGAAGTTGCGCTTTTCGTCGGCGATGTTTTCACCCGACAATGTAACGCCCGCCTTTTTGACGTGCGCACCGACGATGCCCGCAGAATGAGCGTTCAATTTTTCGAGACTCTCTGCCGTCGAACGGGTGTATAGAAGTTTGGCTTTGGGGAAATGCGCGTGAAGGTACTCGGCGCACTGGCCGATGGCCTGCTCGTGCGAATAGATACGCTCGATCTGGGAATATTCGACGCCCTCGAGGGTGGCGAGGCGGTGGTCGATGGAAAGGACAAGCTCTTCGACTGCAAAGGGCGCGCCGGGCTTTTCGAGCAAATCAAGATTCTTCAGCACGCCGCCCTGAATGGAATTTTCGATGGGCAGGACGGCGAAGTCAACTTCTCCCCCTTCGAGCGCCGCAAGGGCGGCATAAAAGTCGGGGCAGAGGACAACTTCCCCCTCCCCCTTGGAAAAGCGCAGGGCGGCGAGCTCGGAATAGCTCCCCTTGGGGCCGAGACAGCTATACCGCGCGCTCATGCCTTCTCCGCGATGTCGAGGACGAGCCGCTCGGTGTCCTCCCAGCCGAGGCAGGGGTCGGTGATGGACTGGCCGAACACGATGTCGTGCTTCTGATTGCCCTCGACGAGGAAGCTCTCGATCATAAATCCCTTGACGATCTTTTTGAAGTCGCTGTCGTAGAGGCGGTTCTGCATGACTTCCTCGACGATGCGGATCTGCTGACGGAACTGCTTGCCCGAATTGGAGTGGTTAGCGTCGATGACGACGGCGGGGTTTTTGAGCTCGCCCTGCGAGCGCTGATAGCCCTCGAAGACGCGCATGACCGTCTCGTAATGGAAGTTGGGGATGTCGTTGCCGTAGGAGTCGACCATGCCGCGGAGCACGCCGTGGGCGTATTCGTTGCCGCCCGTTGCCACCTGATAGTTGCCGTATTTGAAGATCTGCGGGCTCTGCGCCGCGAAGATGGAGTTGAGCAGAACGGGAATGGAGCCGCCCATCGGGTTCTTGATGCCGACAGGAAGGTCAATGCCGCTCGAAACTAAGCGGTGCATCTGATTTTCGCTCGAGCGCGCCCCCACGGCGATGTACGTTAAGAGGTCCTCGAAAAAGGGGTAGTTCTCGGGATAGAGCATCTCGTCGGCGGCGGAGAGCCCCGACTCTGCGATGGACTTTAAGTGCAGCTCGCGGATGGTGCGGATGCCGCGGACGATGTCCTCCTTATTTTCGGGGTCGGGCTGGGAGAACATGCCCTTATAGCCCACGCCCTTGGTGCGCGGCTTGTTGGTGTAGATGCGGGGAACGAGCACGAGCTTGTCTTTGACGCGCTCGTTGAGCTTGCCCAGCCTTCTCACATATTCGAGGACGGGTGCGCTCTCGTGCGCGGAGCAGGGGCCGATGATGAGAAGGAGCTTGTCGGTGCGCCCTGCGATGACGTCCATCGTGAGCTTGTCGCGCTCCTTCTTGACGGCGGCGAGCTCTTTGGTTAGGGGGAGTTCCTCCGCGAGCTGTTCGGGCGAAGGAATGTGTGCCTGCTTTACAAACATAGTTTATCCTCTTTTGGTAATATAGGTATACACCGCCGCGGGAACATATTGCTTGAAAGGCTTCCCGAAGGCAATGCAGTTTTTGACTAACGTGGAGCTCACATGCAGGTGCTCCTTCTCAGAGGGGAGATAGAGCGTTACCATATCCTTATCTAAATCGCGGCTTGCATAGAAGTCGGCGTTTTCGTATTCAAAGTCGACGGTGTTTCTCAGGCCGCGCACATAGAAGGGGGTGTTCTCCTTTTTTAATAAATCGACGATGACGCCGTCCCACGATAAAACGCGCACGCGGGGCTCGTCTTTATAGGTCTCTTTCACCATTTGAAGGCGCTCTTCGAGCGTAAACATGCACTGCTTGCGCTTGTTTTCCGCAATGCAGACGAGCACCTCGTCGAAGAGGGCGAGGCACTTTTTCACCGTGTCGAAATGCCCGATCGTGAAGGGGTCGAACGTCCCCGCAAACACGCAGCGCCTTGTCATACGCCTTCCTCCCGTTGCTTGAAAAAATACACCTTCGTGCGGCCGTAGCTGCGGAAATCTGCCCTCTCCCAGCCTTCGGGCGGCAGGACTTCCCGCTCGCATTCGTAAACAGCAATGCCGCCCTCTTCTAAAAGAGCGCGCTCCTTGATGAGGGAGAGGCACTCATGGAGCACGTCCATGCGGTATGGGGGGTCCAAAAAGATGAGGCGGAACTTGCCCGTAAGCGATTTTAAGCAGCTCTTAAAGTCGAGGTTATAAGTCTTGGCGTGCACGCCCAGCAGCTTTAAGTTGGCCTGAAGGACGAGAAGGCTGCCCTTTGCAAGGTCGTTGAAGACGGCCTCCTCCGCGCCCCGCGAGAGGCTCTCAATGCCGAGCGCCCCGCTCCCTGCAAAGAGGTCCAAAACGCGCGCCCCCGCAAAGTAGGGCGTTAAAATTTGAAAGACGGACTCCTTGACGCGGTCGGACGTGGGGCGGATGTCCATCCCCTTGAACTCCTTTAATACCCTGCCGCGGTATTTCCCCGCAATCACTCTCATTTCTTCTTTTTCGACTGCAGCGTCTTTAAGCGCTGCGCCTCCGTCTGTTCGTGATGCAGCCGCGCCTCACGCGCCGCCTCGGCAGCCGCCTTGACTGCCCGCTCGCGCTCCTCCTTCTCTGCCCGCTTGCGGCGGTTGTGCCATGCGCCGAGAATATAGAATACGCCGCTCACGACGATGGGCACGAGGATGGTGAGAGCCGTCCAATAGTAGGAGAGATTTGCCATCGAGGGCACATAGTTCCTCAGCCAGGTGATGGGCACAACGGCGCAGCCCGCGAGCATGGCGTACACCCAGAGGACGTCGCCTTCACCCGCCTTTCCGTCGAACGTGCCTGCGAGAATGCTCAGAATGATGACGGGAATGCTCATCAAGAACCCGATGAAGAAGCCCTTCCAGGGACGGTATTCCTTTTCGAGATGATGATCGGGAGCGTTGACATAGCCCTCCTCTTTTTCGCGCCTGCGGTAGACTTCGCCCGTGAGGAAGAAATCGTAGTGCGCCGAGCCGAAATGAAAGACGAGGTGGGCGTTGAAAAAGATGCCGCCCGCAATGCAGACAATGCCGAGCGCGATCTGCAGCCAGACGATGGTAATGGCCTGCAGGGCAAGCATGATGAGGCTCATGAAGAAGTACATGAGCCCCGGGGTGATGGCGCGGCGCCAGCCCTCCTTCTGCAGCCGCCAGAAGTACTGCCAGGGCGAAGGATGGTAGTAATCAACTTGTTTCTTTTTTTTCTTGGGTGCCTCTTTGAGCATGGGTCCCTCCGTAACTGCCGCGCGCTTCGGGCGGCCTCAAATATTATAGCGCAAAGAAAGGCGCGCTGTCAAGCATTCACGAAAAGCGCAATATGCCTTGTTCGGTGACGACGGCGTGAAGTTTTTCATCCGTCTCTTCGCGGGGGAGAAATTGTACTTCCTGCCCCGAATAGGCAAGTCCCACGCGGAGAACGTCGGGATGAGAAGCGAACCAGCGGTCGTAATATCCGCCCCCGTAGCCGAGGCGAAAGCCCTCTCTATCGAACGCCAAAAGGGGCGCGAGGGCGACCGCGCAGGGCGTGTCCTCTCCCCCCTTGGGCTGCAAGATGCCGTAGTTTCCCCGCTCAAAGGGCTCTTTGTAGGGAACGGCGCGCATCTCTCCCCCCTCGATGCGGGGCACGCAGACGGTCTTTCCGCGTTTTAGAAGGGCACACGCGAGCCCTTCCGTGCCCGCCTCCGTGCCGAAGGAGAGGTAGCAAAAGAAGCTGTCTTTTTCGCCGAACGCAGAGAGGACATGCCGCATGATCGCCTCGTCCCTTTCGGCGGACTTGAGCATTGCTCGCACTTCCTTCATACGCTTTCTTAAAAGCTGTTTATCGGTCATAGTGTTTCTCCGCCCCCTGCAGAACGCGCAGGAGGACTTCGTATTCCGTCGTATTGTTTTCCCGCGCATAGGCGGGGATATCCTGCAAAATGCGCCTGTAAGTTCCGATGCGCGCCGAGCCCTCCTTCACGCAGGCGTCCATGCAGAGAGCGCCGTTTGCGCGGAAAAACCCGTCGCCGTAGCCCATGCGGAGGGTATAGAAATGTTTCCCCTCCCCCGCCGCGCGGTAGCCCATGCCGTTCCCGACGCGCTTCGTCGTATGCGAGACGGGCGCATATAGCCTTGCTGCGGGTTTGACTGCAAGCGCGCCCTCAAACCCTTGCGGAAGATAGCCGTACAGCCCGATGCCGGGGCGCACACCGTCCAGGCAGAACGCGCTTCCCGCCAGAATGCCGCCCGTTGCCGCAAGGTGGCGTTTGGCCTTAGGAAAGTGTAATAGAACGCCCTCGGCGGCCTGCAAGAAGAGGGCGAGCTGCTCTTCGCGCACGGTTTTTATCTGCGCCGCCCAGAGGTGGGAATAGACGCCCGTGAGCTTAATGCCGCGCATTTTCGCCCGCCGCGCCGCATATTCTGCCCGCGAGGGGGGCACGCCATAGCGGTTCATGCCCGTGTTGACGGCAAGGTGCGCATTAAGCCCCGCCTCGGCGATGAGTTCGAGCGAGCGGGGCGAGGAAAGGGTGGCGGTGAGGTCATATGCCCGCATGCGGAATGCGTCCTCTTTTTCAAGCGGCGGGCAAAAGACGAGGACGGGCTCCCGAATGCCCGCAATGCGGAGCGCCGCGCCTTCCTTTACGGTGGCGACGCAGAATGCCTCTGCAATGCCAATAAGCGCGTGGGCAGCTTCCGCCCCGCCGTGGCCGTAAGCCTCGTCCTTGACGACGGCAAAGAGGGCAGTATTTGCCCGCTTTTTCAAGAGGCGGGCGTTTTCTCTGATACGCGAAAGGGAGATGCGGGCTAAAACATGCTGCATACCCCATCGTATGCAAGAGCACAAAGCAATGCCGCAGGGATTCCCTGCGGCGGTGCGTTTGAGCAAAGATGCCCGCTTATTCCTTGTAGATAAAGCGGCGGCAGTGCTCACATTCGATGATGTTGCCGCCCTCGAGCGCGCTCTGCTGGGCGATGGCGAAGTCCATGCCGCAGATGCACCGCCCGTTGGTGAGGGGCACGATGACGGGGAAGATGCGGTCCCGACGCTTGGCCTTGTAGCGGGTGAGGATATCCGAAGGGATATTCTTGCCGATTTTCTCGAGCTTTTCGTTGATGGCCTTGACTTCCGCCGCGCGCGAATTTTTGACTTCCTTGAACTTCTCGTTATATTCCTTATACTGCTTCTGCATGGAGATGGTCTGCTTCTTCATGCGCTGGTATTCCTCCGAGGCGTTCTCGATCTCGGAAACGAGCTTATTGAGCTCATTCTTGAGCGAGCGGAGTTGGTCGGTAAGCCCCTGCACCTTCTTCTTATAGAAGGAGACGTCGCCGCCCGCTTCGACCATCTCGTCGATCTCGGCGTATTCGGAGATCGCCTTGTTGAGCTCCTGATAGTTGTAGGTGAGGCGCATCGCCATCTCCTTGAGTTCGCGGGCGCGGGCGTCCATGCCCTCGAGCTTTTCCGCCGCCGTCTCCATGAACTTCTTGGCCTGAATGTACTTCCTGCGCTCTTCACTCTGAGAGATCTCCTGTTCGATCTTGCGGAGCTCCGCATCCACCTTCTGGTATTCGAGTAATTCCTTTGATACTGCCATACTTTAACTCCTTTCCCCGCCTTTCGGCGATTTATAATAGGCGCGCGTCCGTAAAGAACACGCATTTCTCGCATGTTTTCGCCTTCACGCGCTCATAAAAGCGGGTAAAGCCGTAGTGTTCCGCCGCATAGTGGGTGAGGAGCAGCACGTTCATGCCGCTCTCGACTGCCATGGCGACGAGGTGATGTTTTTGGTCGGACGAGACGAAGGTATCCGCCCCGTTTTGGAGGGCGAAGAGGATGCTTCCCTCGTCCATGCCCGCGCCGCAGAAACTTGCAACGCGCTTGACGGGCTTTTCGCCGTAGACGACGAGCCGCCCCGTTTGGAAGGTCTCTTTCACGCGTGCAGCATACTCCGCGAGCGGCGTCTCTTCGACGTCATACACGCGCCCATACGCGCCCCCTTCCACCCTCTCGTAGAAAGCGTCGGCTTTCTTTCCGCCGAGGCCGAACATCAAACTTTCGTCGATGCCGCCCTCCGCGATGTCCAAATTGAGGTGCGCCGAGAGGACGGAGATGCCCGCCCCTGCCGCCATTAAAATGCTTGCCCCCGCACCGTCGGGCGTCAGGTTTTTGAGGGGCGCATAGATGGCGGGGTGGTGCGTGACGATGAGCCCCGCGCCGATGCGCTTTGCCTCTTCGACGGCGGCTTTCGACAAATCGAGGGAGAAGAGGATACACTCCGCGTCCTTCCCGCAGTCCAACAAAAGGCCGCTGTTGTCGTAGCCCTGTATCTTCTCGCAGTACGCCCTGCTCAAAGCGAAGGGCGCAAAGCTGTCGACAAGTTCATACATCTCCTTCGGTCGCATCGAGGATCACCTCCAATTCGTAACGCTTTTGCCTGAGTTCTTCGCGGCTCTCCCGCTTCATGGCGGGGGCGAGAAGGCGCATATCCAGCTTTGCCTTCTCGGCCTTCACCCACCTTAAAAAGGCGGGCGAGGGCGAGCGCAGATTGTCCCGCCCGAACTTATATTCCCAATCGGTGTAGCTGTCGCCTTCCTCCGAGACTTCGCCTGCGATGAGGTCGTAAAATTTCCCGTCCTCGAAGGTGAAGTCCTTGATGATGCGCGCGCCCCGCTCCAAAAGAAAGCGCCGCACCTTTTCGGTGTTCTTCATGGGCTGCAGAACGAACTTTTTGGGGAGATAGCTCTCGCTTAAGATATGCACGATCTCCTCCCCGCCCATGCCGGCGATGAGGACGACATCGCAGCTTTTGATGCCTTTGAGCCCGTCGCAGACGACGGGAATACACCGCCCCTCTGCGACTTCTTTGAAGAGCAGCCGCTCCGCCTTCTTTAAGCTCTCCGCGCTGATGTCGGAGATGTACGCCGTGCGGCACAGGTCATTCTGCAGCATGTACTGCGTGCAGTAGCCGTGGTCGCAGCCGACGTCGGCAAACACGTCCGCCTTGGGAAGATGCGAGCAGATGATGTCGATCCTGCCCATTTACTCCAAGAAGTCCTTGAGCTTGCGGCTGCGGCTGGGGTGACGGAGCTTACGAAGCGCCTTTGCCTCGATCTGGCGGATGCGCTCCCTCGTGACGTTGAACTCCTTGCCCACTTCCTCGAGGGTGCGCGGCTTGCCGTCGTCGATGCCGTAGCGAAGGCGCAGCACCTTTTCCTCGCGGGGGGTGAGGGTGTCGAGCACGCTTAAAAGCTGCTCTTTGAGCATGATAAAGGAGACGGAATCGCTGGGGGTCTGCGTCTTGTCGTCCTCGATGAAGTCCCCGAGGTGCGAATCCTCCTCCTCGCCGATGGGGGTCTCCAAAGAGACGGGGTCCTGCGCGATCTTCTGGATCTCGCGGACGCGGGCAACGTCCACCTCCATCGCCTCGGCGATCTCCTCGGGGGTGGGCTCGCGGCCGTTCTCCTGCAGCAAAATGCGGGAGACGCGGATGAGCTTGTTGATGGTCTCCACCATGTGCACGGGGATGCGGATGGTGCGCGCCTGGTCGGCAATGGCGCGGGTGATGGACTGCCTGATCCACCACGTTGCGTACGTTGAAAATTTGAAGCCCTTCTGATAGTCGAACTTTTCGACGGCCTTCATGAGGCCGAGGTTGCCCTCCTGAATGAGGTCCAGAAAGAGCATGCCGCGCCCCACATAGCGCTTGGCGATGGAGACGACAAGGCGAAGGTTTGCCTCGGAGAGGCGCTTTTTCGCGGCTTCGTCGCCCTCCTGCATCCTGCGGGCGAGCTCGATCTCTTCATCGCCCGAAAGAAGCGGCACCCTGCCGATGTCCTTTAAATACATCTTGACGGGGTCGTCGAGGCCGATGTCGGAGAGAGCCTGCTCGAAGAGCTCCTTGTCCCGCTCGTCCTCGTCGAAGATCTGAATGCCCGCCTCGGGGAGCGCCTTGTAGATCTGCTCGATCTGCGAAGGGCCCAAGTCGTACTTTTCGAGGTGGTCCAAAAGGGCGTTCGTCGAGACGCTCCCCTTCATCTTGTAGGCGGAGATGAGGCCCTCGATGAGCTCATTCACCCGCTGTTCTGCCTTCTGCTCGGGCGTCAGTTCCTGCGCCCCTTCCTTTACTTCATGCGTTTCTGCCATGAATTCTCCTCCGTTGCCCCGTCGGTCACTCCCCGCGGGGCTCTCTTTGCATTGTCTAAAATAATATATTTAGGGTTACGGCCGCCGCGTCAGCGCAGCAAGCCGAGTTTTTTGGTCAGCTGATTGAGGCGGGCGAGAATTTCCCGCTTCTCTTCCGCATCGTCCGTCGCCTCGAAGCGCGAGCGGTAGGCAGCGATCTCCTCTCGGATGCCCCGCTCCTTTAAGAGGCGGTAACTGTCCGCAAAGTAGCGGGCGGCGCGCTCGCCCTCCAAATTGTCGCCGAGGTCCAAATCGAGCACTTCGGAGAGTTCCCCCTCCGCACTCATCTCGTCGAAGAGCCCCGCGGGGCGCAAGTGCCCCTCCGCCCTTCCGCGCTCGATATAGTCGGCGATCGTACGGAGCTCGTCCGTCGAAAAGCGGATGCCCGCAAGGTCGCAGCCCTCCGCATACGGCTTTTGAAAGAGGCAGGCGGCGAGCACGAAGCGCTCTGCCTTCCTGTCTCCCGAAGCGTTGTCCTCTTTGCGCTGCGGCTCATTTTTTTCGGGCGCAGAACGTTGGGGCGCCATGTCTAAATCGCGCTGCAGTGCGCCGATGCTCACGTCCGCGTCCTTGGAGATACGATGAAGGAGCTGTTCGCGCTCGGTGGCGCTCTCCGCCTCGCGCACGATGTTGAGCGCGTCCTTGACGAACTCTCTGCGCCCGTCCGTGCGGGAAAGGTCGTACTTCTGCTTTAAGGCATGGATGCGGAAGTCGATGAGGGGCATTGCGCTGTTGAGACAGCTTTGGTACGCCTCGGGCCCCTGCTTTTGGATGACGTCGTCGGGGTCGAACCCCTCGGGAAGGGGCACGACGCGCACTCTAAGCCCCTCCTGCTTTAAGATATCGAGCCCGCGAAGATTTGCTTTCTGCCCCGCAAAGTCGCCGTCGTAGCTGATAAAGACGTCGTCCGCGTACCGCTTGCACAGCCGCGCCTGGTCCTTGGTGAGCGAAGTGCCCATGCTCGCGACGACGTTGGGGAACCCCCCTTGGGCGAGGGAGATGGCGTCCATGTAGCCCTCGACCATGATGAGGGAGTTGAGCCCGCCCGCGCGCCGCAGCTTTTTGACCTGATTGAGATTGAAGAGGGTGCGGCTCTTGTTGAAGAGCACCGTCTCGCGCGTGTTCTTGTATTTGGCCCTATCGGACTTTTCAAGGAGCCGCCCGCCGAAGGCGATGACCTCGTCCATCTGGTCGATGATGGGAACGATGAGCCTGCCCGCAAGCGCGTCGTACATGCGCCCGTTGGTCTCCGAGCAGGCGCCGCTCTCGAGACATTCCTCGCGCGTGTAGCCCCTGTCCATAAGGAATTCGGGGAGAGAATCAAAGTCGAGGGAAGCGCCGAGGCCGAACTTCTTCATGATGGTGGGCGAGAGCCCGCGCTTGGCGGTATATTCGAGGTGCCTGTCCGCCCTCCCCGAATAGAGATTAGAAAGGTAAAACCGCGCCGTCTCCCGCATGAGAAGGCGGAGCCTGTCGAGCTTCTTCTTGCGGCAGGCAGCCTCTTCGGAGGCCTTGTCGTCGACGGCGGGAACTTGCAGCCCCGCGCGGGCGGCGAGGATCTCCACCGCCTGCCGAAAGTCGACGTTCTCGTAATTTTTGATAAACCCGATGACGTCGCCCGACTCCCCGCAGCCGAAGCAGTGATAGTACCGGTCGGCGGCGTTGACGGCGAAGGAGGGCGTCTTTTCGTGGTGAAAGGGGCAGCAAGCCCAATAGGTGTAGCCCCGCCGTTCGAGCTTGATGTAGGAGCCGATGACGTCGACGATGTCGTTCTTCGCCTTGAGCTCCTCCATAAATTCGGGGGGAAAGACGGACTTCATACGCTCCCCTCCCGCGGCACGAACAGCCGCTTGAAGGTGTTGATGGCAAAGCGGTCGGTCATCGATGAGAGATAATCGCACACGGCACGCTCGGCGCCGTCCGTCTCTGCGATGGAGACGTACACCCTCGGCATCTCGCTATAGTGGGAAACGAAGTATTCAAAGAGGGCGGTGAGCATGCGCTCGGCACTCTCCTGGATGAGCTTGTTGGCGCGTTCGTAGACATGCTCGAACATAAACGTCCTCAGCTCGTCGAGGGCCTCCGCCTTTTCCTCGCTCATGCGCACATAGGGCTTGCCGTAGGACTCTTCGTAGATATCGGAAATGGCGGTGTTGATGCGCGCGGAGGTGTCTCTCCCGAAGATGCGCGAGGGCTCCTTGGGGAGCTCATCGAGATTTAAAAAGCCGGCGCGGACGGAGTCCTCGATGTCGTGATTGATGTAGGCGATGCGGTCGGCAAGCGAGACGACTTTGCCCTCGAGGGTGTGCGGGTTGCCGCTCTTGGTGTGGTTTAAGATGCCGTCGCGCACTTCATAGGTGAGATTGAGACCCTTGCCGTCCTTTTCGAGAACGTCGACGACGCGGAGAGACTGCTCACTGTGACGGAAGCCGCCCCCCGAGAGCCTGTTCAAAACGCGCTCCCCCACATGTCCGAAAGGGGTATGCCCCAAATCGTGGCCGAGGGCGATGGCCTCCGCCAAGTCTTCATTGAGCGCAAGGCAGCGGGCGGCGGAGCGGGCGATCTGCGAGACGTCGAGCGTGTGCGTAAGACGGGACATATAGTGGTCTCCGTCGGGCGCGTAAAAGACCTGCGTCTTATTCTTGAGCCGCAGGAATGCCTTGGAATAGATGATCCTGTCTCTGTCCCGCTGGAAGTCGGTGCGCATCGGGCAGGGAGGCTCGTCTTTAAGCCTTCCCTTCGTTGAATCGGACTTTTGCGCATAGGGCGAGAGAAACAGAGCCTCTTTTTCGTACGTTTTCTCTTTCATTGCCGTTTTCCGTATATTATTACGACAAAACGGGGCAAAAGTCCTCTTTTTTGCGGAAAATTTTAGCAAAATGGGGGAAATTTCGAATACTATGCCAGACATAGTATTGCTATTATGCGTGACATAGTATTAGATATTGAGTAAAACAATGCTATGTCAGACATAATAGGTACTATGTCAGACGTAAATACATGGTATTATGTCAGACATAGTACTATGCAAAAGTACAAAAAATGCGACCGCGCTTTTATTTTGCGCAGCCGCATTTCGGTGGGCTTCCTTTCGCCCAAATCGATTTAAATTCAGATGTGCGCTCCCCCATTCACGCCCAGGATCTGCCCCGTGATGTAGGGCTCGCTGCCTAAAAACAAGATGGCGCGGGCGACCTCGGCGGGATCGCCAAATCTGCCCACGGGGATGTCCTCAGCCATCGCATTGAGCTCCTCAGTTGTGAAGCGCGCGTTCATCGCAGTATTGATGACGCCCGGCGTGACGCAGTTGACGGTGATGTGCGAGGGGGCAAGCTCCTTTGCAAGCGCCTTGGTGAACGCAATGACCGCGCCCTTGCTGGCGGAGTACGCACTCTCGCAGCTGCCGCCCGTCTCCCCCCAGATGGAGGACACGTTGACGATCGCACCGCCCTCCCCCACGGAGAGCATCTTCTTTACTGCATGTTTGCAGCAGAGGAACACGCCGCCTGCATTCACGCGCATCACGCGCTCCCATTCGGAGAGCGCGATGTCCTGCACCTGCGCAAACGAGGCGACCCCCGCGTTGCAGACGAGAAGGTCAAGCCGCTCCATCCTCTCGATGAGCGCCCTTATTGCCGCCTCATCCGTCACATCCGCCCGCACAAAGCGGACGCCCTTGAGTCTCTCCCGCGCACGCTCCGCATCCTCCCCTTCGTGGGAGTATGTCGCCGTCACGCGGTATCCCCTCTCCTCAAGGAGTTTGCAGGCCGCAAAACCGATGCCGCGCGTGCCGCCCGTGACGAGCGCAACTTTCTTTTCATTCATAGTGCCAGCCTTTGCCGCGGCGACATGCCGCGGCTTCCCTCACGCCTCGGGCGTGCCGCCCTCCTGCGCCGTGAGGAAGATCTTCAAGACATCCTGCGCGACGTCCTCCGCCGTCCTGCCGTCCGTATCGATGATATAGTCGGCGACGTGCTCATAGACGGGCGTGCGCTCGGACAAGAGCTCCCCGAGCTTTTCCGCCGTCTTGCCCGTGTCCTTCAGAAGCGGGCGCGTCTCGTCGGCGCGCACGCGCGCAAGCAGCGTTTCAAAGCTCGCCCGAAGGAAGAAAATACTCCCGTTGCGCTTTAACATCTCGTTGTTTTCGGGGTTTAAAACGAGCCCGCCGCCCGTGGAGATGACGAGCCCGTCCTGACTTGCAAGCTCTCTGACGACTTTCGTCTCCAGCGAGCGGAAGTGCGCCTCGCCGTAGTACTCAAAGAGGTCGGAAATTCTGCCGTAACGGTCAGTGATGACGATATCCGTATCGATCCACCTGCGCCCCGTGAGCTCTGCAAGACGGATGCCGACCGTCGATTTGCCCACGCCCATCATGCCGCAAAGTACGATATTCATAACCAAAAACTCTCCAATGCAAGATAATAGCTCTTCTTCCCGAAGCCGAGGATCTCCCCCTTGCACACTTCGGTGAGGACGGACTTGTGCCGAAATTCCTCCCGCGCGTGCACGTTGGACATATGCACCTCGACGACGGGCACTTTGACGCCCGCAATGGCGTCTCTTATCGCATACGAATAGTGCGTGAACGCGCCCGCATTCAGCACGATGCCGTCGTAGACGCCCTCTGCATTCCCGATGGCGGTGCACAGCTCCCCCTCGATGTCGCTCTGAAAGAAGTCCGCGTCATGCCCGTGGGCCTTCACAAATTCCGAAAGTTCACGGTTGATGCTCTCCAAGGTATCCGTGCCGTACACGCCCTTCTCGCGCATGCCGGTGCGGCCGAGGTTGACGCCGTTCAATACCAAAAACTTCATTGTTTTGCCTCCAGATACTGCTCATAGAGGCGCTTTGCTTCCTCCGCTTCGGGCTCCCGCCCCACGAGGATGCAGTCGCCAAAGTACGCCTGATAGAAGAGCATGGGGCCGCCCTCCACCGTCTTCTTGCCGAGCGTTCTTGCAATGCGCAAAAATTCCGATTCCTTGGGCACATAGATGAGGTCGACGGCGATGTCTGCAAGGGAGAGAAGTTCCTCGCCGACGGGTCTTTCGCCCCCCTTCGTCCGCACGGAGGGGGTCATGCCCACCGTCTTGTGCATGCCGATGCCCGTGCAGTTGAAGATGACATCGTACGGGCGGGGCTCCACTTCCTCGAGGGGGGTGAAGCAGCCGAACTCATCGTAAACCTTTTGGAGGCGCTCTCGATCCCGTTCATAGGCAAACACATTCGCGCCCGCCTCGTGGAGCTTTTTGATGCAGCTTCTGCCCGCGCCGCCCGCGCCGAGGACGAGCACGTCCTTGCCCGCAACATCGACGCCCGCGTTCTCGAGCATGAGCAAAAAGCCCATGCCGTCGGTGTTAAAGCCAATACGGGGCTCAGAGAGCACCACATTGACGGCGCCGAACGTCTTAGCATCCCCCTTCAGCTCTTTCAAGTAGGGCATAATGTCCGTCTTGAAGGGGATAGTCACATTGAACGCATCGTACGCCTCAAACAGCCCCTCGGCGCGGGAGGCAAATTCCTCGGGGGGAATGCTCACCGCGTCATAGGTGCAGTCCTCGCCCAGAGCACGCAGGATGAAGGTGTGCATCTCGGGGCTCTGCGACTGAGAGACATCCTTTCCGACAACAGCTAACTTTAACATAATTTATTTTCGATCTCCTCTGCCCTTTTCGCATAGTCCTCAAAGGGAAGCGAAATGAGGCGGTATGTTCCGCGGCGCAGGGGCGCGGTGATGACGACCGCATCCTTTGCCGTGTTTTTCTTGTCCAAAAGGGCGAGCTTTGTCCACTCGCTTGCATTCGGCAGGGCGGGGATGCCCCCCAGCACTTCCTTGCAGAGCGCAATGAGCTCGTTGAGGTATTCTCTATCGCAGTCCGCCTCGCACTTTGCCATCTCCGCTTCGAAGATGGTGCCGAGCAGGACGCATTCTCCGTGGGACTTCGTTTTAAGCGCCAATTCGAGCGCGTGCGCCGTCGTATGCCCGAGGTTGAGGGATTTCCTAAGGCCGCTCTCTTTGGCGTCCTGCGCGACGACAGAGGCCTTAAACGCGATGTTGTCTGCAATCAAATCAACGGGCACGCTTAAAGCGGCAAGTTCGCTGCTTCGCGCCGTGAGTTTTTCAAATAAATCGGCAGAAAGCGCGCCGTGCTTGACCATCTCGCCGATGCCGCAGCGCACCTCGCGCGGGGGGAGCGTTTCAAAGAAGCAGGGGTCTGCAAAGACGGCCCTCGGCTGGTTGAACGCGCCGACCAAATTTTTGACGCCGTAAAAATCGATGGCGGTCTTGCCGCCGACGGAGGAATCGACCTGGGCAAGAAGGGTTGTGGGCACCTGAAAACAGGCGATGCCGCGCATGTAGAGCGCCGCCGCGAGGCCGCCCACATCCCCCACCACGCCGCCGCCGATCATGATAAGGCAGCTCGTGCGGTGCAGCTGTGCCGCCGCCATGGCTTTTAAGAGGGCAAAGAGCGTCTCCTCCGTCTTGTGTTCCTCGCCCGCGGGCATGGCAAAGACGGGAATATCGCCCAGCACTTCTTTGATGCGCTCCCCCCACAAATTCCACACGGTGGTATCGGTGAAGATAAATTTCTGCGGGTACTTTTCCACAGCCGCGGGGAGCTTCTCTTCAAAAGCCCCCTCGCCGCAATAAATGACGCTTTCGGAGGGCTGCGCCTCTTCCTTTAGTACGATCTCTCTCATGGCATCTCCCTGTAGCGGGCGGAAATTTCTTTAAGATTGCTGCCGCCGAGCTGTTCTAAGACGACGGAGGCAAGCTCGAAGGCGAGGGCGCTTTCCAGCACCACGCCGCACGCCGCAATGGCGCACACGTCGCTGCGCTCCGCCGCGGCGCGGGCGGGTTTATTTCCGTCCGTATCCACCGTCTGAAGGCCGCGCATGAGCGTGGGAATGGGCTTCATCGCGGCGCGGAGGACGAGCTCCTCGCCGTTGGACATGCCGCCCTCGATGCCCCCCGCGCGGTTGGTCTTATGGCAGTACCCGCGCGCTTCGTCATAAAAAATTTCGTCGTGGGCAAGGCTGCCCGGAAGGGCGGCGAGCGCAAACCCTTCGCCCACTTCCGCGCCCTTGATGGCCTGTACGCTCATGAGGGCGGCGACGAGGCGGGCGTCCAGCTTTTCGCGGTAGGTCATGCAGCTGCCGAACCCGCGCTTTAATCCCTTGACGCGCAGCTCGATTTTACCGCCGAGGGTATCCCCCTCCGCCTTCGCCTTGTCGATGAGCGCGACAGCCCGCTGTTCCGCTTCCGCGTCCATCATGCCGAGGACGGGAGACTTGTCTTCGAGCGCTTCGAAGGGATAGCTGTTTTCGTCAGAGACGCTCCCCACGGCGCGCACATAGTGGCGAATTTGGATGCCGAGCGCCTCTAAAAGCTGCACGCACACGGCACCTGCCGCAACGCGGGCGGCCGTCTCGCGGGCGGAGGCGCGCTCCAAGACGTTGCGCGCGTCGTCTGTATCAAATTTGAGCATGCCCGTAAGGTCTGCATGCCCCGGGCGCACCCTTGTTAAGCGGCGCTGAGAGACATCGCACCCCTCGGGCGCCATATAGGGCTTCCAATTTTCATAGTCTCGGTTGAAGACGGCGAGCGTTATGGGGCTTCCCAGCGTGACGCAGTTGCGAACGCCCGTCAAAACTTCGGCATGGTCCTTTTCGATCTTCTGCCGCCCTCCCCTGCCGTAGCCGCCCTGCCGAAGGACGAGCGCGCCGTCGATGCGTGTAAGGTCGAGCTTGAGCCCCGCGGGCACGCCCTCTAAAATGGCAAAGAGCCCTTTGCCGTGCGATTCTCCTGATGTAGTGAGTTTCATATTTCTTCTCCGTATGAGAGGGCATAGCCGCCCTCGTCGATGGTGATGACGATGTCGCCGAGCTCGTCGGTGCGATAAATTTCCGCCCCTGCCGAGGCAACGCGGGAGAGCGCCTCGTAGGAGGGGTGATCGTAGCCGTTGCCCCGCCCCGTGGAGACGACGGCAGCCTCGGGCGAAAGCAGCGAGAGCCATTCCTCGCTGCTCGAATACCCCGAGCCGTGGTGGGAAATTTTGAGGATGTCCGTCTCCTCGAGCCGAACCCTATGCTCCCCGCAGTCGAAGATGCCCTCTAAAAGGGCATATTCGCTTGCAAGGCGGCGCTCTTCGGCGGCATCGATATCCCCCGAGAGCATGACGCCGACGCCCTTGAATTCGAGATAGAACACGGCGGAGGGGTCCACCTTCGTCTCGCCGAGGCTTCTCGGCGCAATGCAGGCAAGGAACGCGCCCGAGGGGTCGGAAAGCACGTCGTAGCGGGTGAGGGTATCGATAGAGGCGCCGCTTCGCTCCACGACGGAGAGAAGGCCCCTGTATTCGGGCGTATCCTCTTCATATTCGGGGAGATAGACGTTTTCCACGTCGAACGCCTTTAAAAGGGCGCGCATGCCGCCGTAGTGGTCGCTGTCGGCATGGGTCAGAATGAGCGTGATATATTCGGGCGCAAGCCCCTTTACATAGCGGATGAGGTGATTGCGGTAGGAAAAGCCGCCGTCGCCCGCATCGATGATGAGAAGCTCCCCCGCGGGAAATTCGACGAGGGTACAATCTCCCTGCCCTATGCTCAAAAAGTGCACGCGCAGCTCCCCCTCTTCGCGGGGCGGCAGATCGTATGGCGCAAGCAGCAGCGAGAGCGGCACAAAGGCATAGACGAGCGCAATGACGGCCGTCGCCAAGACCGAGATGAGAACGGGCAGCGCGCCCTTTATTTTGCGGAGCCGCTCCCGCTTTTTTAACGCCTTTTCGAGTTCCTCGCCTTCGAGAAGTTTGAGATCGAGATCCTGATGTCGCCTAAACATCGCTTTGCCTCCTCATAGCCGAGCGTGTACATCTCCCCCATCGCCGCCTCCGAGATGTCGGTGGAGCGGAATGCCCCTAAGGGCGGACGCAGCATATAATCGGCGCTTTGGTACCCGCGCGAGCGCTGGTCCTTGGTATAGTGAACGGGCTGGATGTAGGTGAGCGCGCTCCCCAAGAGGCGGGAAAAGCGCCCCTTCTCCTCTTCCGGCTTGGAGAACGCCGCTAGGTCGATGCCGATGACGAACTCCGCGCCGAGGTATTTGCACACGTCTGCGGGGATGGCGTCGGTGAAGGCGCCGTCGTAGAGCTCCCTGCCCTCGAAACTCACGCCCTTGAAGAGGGGCGGGATGGCGGAGGACGCCGTGACGGCGCGCGAAAGTTTGCCCTTTTGAAGGACGACGAGGCCGTTGTCCTTACTATCCGTTGCGCAGCAGGCAAACGGGAGACGGAGCGAGGTAAAGTCGCCCTCTAAATAGTTTTCCAAAAATTGCTCCGCAAAGGAAAGGTCGGCATACGGGCGCAGATTGCGCGAAAACTCCCTGCGGTTGACCGCCTCGACGATGCGGCGCATATCCTCCGAAGAGTAGCCCTTTGCAAGCAGCGCGCCCACGACTGCGCCGATGGACGTGCCCGAAACATAGGAAAAGGTGATGCCCGCTTCCTCGAACGCCTTTAATGCCCCGAGGTGCGCCATGCCCTTTGCCCCGCCGCTGCCGAGCGCAATGCCGAGCTTGACTTGCGGGGGAGAAGGGCGGAACAGTTGTCTGAGACGGGAAAATAACCCCATATTGCTCCTTTTTTTGGGGCAGAGTTCCCCGAGAATACCCCCATTTTACTGCATTTTCGCGAAAATGTAAACTGCTTTGAGGAAATTTTCACCTCTCGCCCACGAATTTACACGCCCCCGCCGTTGACGCACTCCCTTCCGGCGTGGTATAATGGTTAAGCATCTTTTGAAGGAGGGAGCGCACTTTGGCAACCCGCACACCCACGCAAGCGAGAAAGCTCGCCCTTCTCATCACCTTTCTCGCAGCCGCGGTCATCCTCATCGGCGGCATCACTTATACCGTTCTCAACTACTACAACGGCGCATACGGCGTGAGCGAACTTTGGCGGCGTCTCCGCTACGCCCTGCTCTTTATTTTGATGTGCGGTGCCATCTTTTTGGTGGAATTTCTCTTCCGCATACGCTTCCCGCTCGCCTTGGAGCTCTCCCTCATCGGCTTTGCGGCGGCGTGCCTTATCGGCGGGAATTTGTACGGCCTCTACGGCTATGTGCCCTTCTGGGATAAGATCCTGCACACCCTGAGCGGCCCGCTCTTCTCCATCGTGGGGCTGTGCTTTGCTGGGCTGCTCCTCAAAGAGATGCCCGAGGGGAAAGGAAAAATTCTCGCCGTCGTCTTGTTCGCGCTCCTCTTCTCGCTCGCCGTGGGGTATCTTTGGGAGGTGTTTGAGTTTGCCGTCGACCGCCTGATGCCGGGCGGCTACAACAACCAGCGCTGGCAGAACGGCGTTGTGGGCGAGCTCCCCAACGGCAATTATGAAGTCACCGACCCCGTCGGCACGGGACTTAAGGACACGATGGCAGACCTTATCTGCAACCTTGTGGGCACCGTCGTGTTCCTCGTGCCCGCCTTTGTCCTCTTTTGGAAGCAGCCTTCGCGGGCGCATATCTTCGATTTAGAGCGCCGCCCGAGACGCGCGAGAGAGGGCAGAAAAACCGAGAAAACCGTGCCCGAGGCCGCCGCACAGACGGCAGAGACGGTCTCCGAAAGCCCGAAGGAGGGGCAATAAAAAATCCCCGGCACTCATAAGTCCGGGGGTGCTTGGCCGAAAGCCTTGCCGCATTATCCTCTTGCGAGGTCGTTTACAGGATAGCACGGCGGCACGATGGCGTCAAGCAGATTTTATGAGATTTTCTTAAAGCAGATCGACTTTTTGCCCGACGATTACAAGCGTCGGGCTTTTTCCGTCCTCCTTGGCAGGCATAAGATACAAGGGGCTCATCACAGGCGCAATTGCAATCGACGAAAACCGCGCCTTCCGGCAGGGAGACATGAAAGGGAGCCGGTCCTCTTGAACTCCCCGCAGGCCCCGTCTGCATTTGCACATACTTGTGCTTACGGGGGAAAGTGTGAATTTGCGCGAGCTAAATTGTAGGCCCCTAAGACTCGCGCAAAGAGAGAAAACGAGCCGCAGTCTTGTCGCGGCGGTGTTTTCCTAAACCTCACGGCAAAGATTTTTGCTTTTGCAAAAAGATTCGCGTGAACATGTCCCAAGGGGAAAACAGCACACCGTGCTGTTTTAAGAATGCCCTTGCTCGTCCTTTGCAAAAATCTTCGCGTGAACAACCCTCGTGCGTCGCCTAAAAGGGCTCCCAAAAAGATTTGCAACGCAAAGAGTTTTGGGAAGAGGAGGTGCAACAAAGCTAAACTTGCAACGGCGCTTGCACCGTTGCATGAAATGCGGCGTTTGCACCGACGACGGGCGAACCGCGGGGTTCGACTCTATCCGGCAAGGGCACAAAAAAGCGCCATCCAACTGCCGGGAATACTTCGCGTAATGGACGGGAGCGTTTTCACCGCGCCTAATCGGTACGCTCGTGCGTCGCCTTCGGCGGCGGACGAACCCGACCCGCTTTCTCGCACCCGGCAAGGGCACAAAAAAGCGCACAGTTCAATAAACTGTGCGCTTTTTAGTGGTGACCTTGCCGGGAATCGAACCCGGGATTGCGCCGTGAGAGGGCGCCGTCTTAACCGCTTGACCACAAGGCCTTATCTTGTATTTGGCGGCCGTGTTGCACCTCAGCCGCGATTACTTGGTGATTATAGCATATAATTCTCGTTCTTGCAACCGATTTTGCATGCGTTTTTGCAAAAATTTTTTCCGAAAATAAAATGACATCCGCCTGTGCCGCATACCGATGAAGGTAGACCCGCTTCTCGCAGGTGGGTGCGCGGCGGTACGGCATCTGACTTTCCGTATCAACAGACCTTGCATAGCCGCGCCGACAAGCGCTCCCGAAAATTTAATGTGGATCACGCATTTACCGGTATCCGAACACCGCAGGTGTCATCTTCATTATAGCAAAACTCGCCGCGCATTGCAACCCTCTTGAACAAATTTTCCCGAAAGAAATATTTTCCTTACAGGAAGATCTCCTCGAACACCGCCTCTCCCTCGCCGCAGACGGCGATGATATGCTCCCCCGCCTCCTTCCAACGGACGCCGCAGGGCTGCACTTCCCCTTTCCGAAGAACGCGTCCCTCGCCATCGATCTCCGCTTCCTTCATATGGGCGACGCCCTCGCCCGTCAATTTCAGATAGCTCTCCTTGCCCGTCCAGATGCGGAAAAACGCCCGCGCGCGGCCGTCCTTATAGCCCTCGACAAACGCCCGCTCCCGCTCCGTAAAGCGGGTGAGAACGCCCTCGCGGACTGCGGAGATGCGCTCCACGTCGCAGCCCACGGCACTTTTTCCCACCGCGAGCACGGCCATGCCGCCGCCGTGCGCAAGGCTGAGCGAGAGCCTCGGGTGCAGCGGCTTTCCGCGTTCATCGCAAAAGACTTCCTCCGCGCTTGCGCCGAAGCGGGGCAAAATACGCGCCATCAAGAGCCCCGCCCCCACGCTCTCCTTGCGCTTTTCGGGCGAGGGAAGGCGCAGCGCTCTTTTAAGGCGCTCCTTGGGAAGTTCCCGATAAAACGCGCTCTCCCGCGCGGGATCGGGCAGGAGAGCGGTCTTTGCATAAAAACAGGATATCAACTTGCGTTTCCTTTGATGACGGGGAAGCGGATGGTGAGAACATTCCTGTTCTCCTGCGTGCGGTAGAAGATCTCGCCCGCGATCTGGCGGATGATCGCCATGCCCATACCGCCCTCGCCGTAGTTATTGGAGTAGTACCCGCCCTCGGGGCGCATCTGCAGCGGGTTGAAGGGCTCGCCGTCGTCGGTAAACCGCACGACAAAGCTGTTGCCCTCCGCCTGGCAGCTGAGGTGGATGGTCGTCGCACCCGAGTGGTTGACGATGTTGGTGAAGATCTCCTCGCACGCCAAAAAGATCTTGTTCTTGCGGGGATCGTCCTTGAGCCAGTCGAGGATGGTGTCGCGCAGGCGTTCAAGTTCGCTCGTCTTGGGGCTGAGCTCGGTCTGGATGCCCTTGGGGTAGTAAAGGGCATAGAGGGCGGCGTCGTCCTTCAAAGCCCCGCCCCCAAACGCCCTGACAGCCTCGGTGACGGACGTGACAATGCGCTCGGCGCCCAAAGAGCGCTCAAAGCCGTCCTTGACGGCGTCGAAGAGACGGTCGTAACCGAACGGCTCGCCCGCGGCGTTCCTCGCCTCCACCGCGCCGTTGGTGTAGGTGACAAGGCAGCGCCCCGGTTTGAAGATGAGGTATTCCTCGGTGAGGTCGGGCTCCCTATACAGCCCGAGCGGGCAGCCCGGCTGCACGCGCAGGAAGGCGCGCTCCTTGCCGACGATGACGGGCGGGTTCGCCCCCGCGTTCACGTATCTCAGCTCCCCCGTCGCGGGAGAGAAGACGGCGAAAAAGCCCGTTAAGGCAAGTTCGTCGGGGTTGTTCTCTATGAGCGCCTGATTGAGGCGCAATACGGCTTCGCCCAAGCTCTCCGAGCTGTGAGCGAAATCGCGGAAGAGCTCCTTGACGCGGGAGGCAAAACGGGCTGCCGCAAAGCCCGTGCCCCAGATGTCCGCCGTCATAAAGCAGAGCGTCCTTCTGCCGAGACAAAAGCCGTCGTAAAGGTCTGCGGCGATGACGGAGGAGCGCTCAGCCCCGCCCGCGCCGCTGAAGTCGAGCTCCACGCAGGGAAGGGTGGTCTCGGAAAAGGTCTTGACCATGTCGCGCGCGATGCCCGCCTCGGTGCGCCGCCGTGCATCGAGGGCAATGCTCCCCTCGCGGCTTTTCAGGCTCTCCTCCGCCGAGGCGTTGAACTTTTGAACGGCGCTGTCGAGGACGGCCCATTCTCCGCCGAGGCCCGTCTCCCTGCGCTCGGTGACTGCCCCCTCGATGGCCTTTGCCGCCCCCTTGATGGAGGCGCGGATGCGGACAAGGTACAGCACCATCGCCGCGCCGTAGAGGACGACGAGGACGATGAGTGCGGGGATGGCCTCCCAAAGCATCATGGAGAGCGCATCGTCGCCCGAGATGGTAAAATAGCGGACGAGGGCATAGATGAGAAGCGCCAGCAAGAGCCCCGCAAAGAAGAGGGTGAGAAGGACGGGATAGGTGAGCTTCTTCTTCATCCCAGCACCTCCATGTGGTTGATGAGGCCCGTCATCGTTAAGACGTCCCTTATAAAGGGCGGCACGCGCACGAGGGAGAAGCTCCCCTTGCCCGCCATGCGCTTTTGGGCAAGCGCGAACTGCCTTAACCCCGCTGAGGAGACGTACTCGAGCTTTTCTAAATCGAGGACGAGGTCGGTGATGCCGTCCCCGAGCTCCGCAACTGCCTTGGAGAGCTCCCCCGCCGTCATGGCGTCGAGGCTGCCCGAGAGCGAGAGCATCGCCGCGGTGCCGTCTATCGTCTTTTCGATCTTCATGCGCGTATTCCTCCCTTATCCTGCGTATTTCCTTCATTATACCATATCTTACGGCAAAAGAAAAGCCCCGCCGTGAAATTTCTTCGGGCGGGGCGAAATTTAAGGAGGGATACAAGCAAAAACGGGCGCATAACTGCGCCCGCTCTCTTTGCACGTCCTTACTTCTGAAGTTTGTTCATCATGTCGACGATGTCCTGCACCGTCTTGATGTTCTCCACATCCGTCTCGGGAAGGGTGATGCCGTACTCATCTTCGAGCGCCATCATGAGCTCCACGACGTCGAGGGAATCGGCGCCAAGGTCTTTTACGACCTCCTGCTCGGGGCGGATGCTCTCTGCGGGGATCCCCAGCTGCTCGCCGAGCATATTGCAAACTTTCTCAAACATAATCATATCCTCCGTAACTGCCGCCAAGCAAAGCGGCCTGTCATATTTCTGTGTGACTATCATACAACAAGAACGCCGTCTTGTCAACCCCTTTTCTTAAAAATTGCCGCCCTTTGTTGCTTTTTTGAACGATTTGAGCTCTTCCTTCTGCGCTTTGGTGAGGCGGAAGCTCTCCCGTGCCTTGCGGATGGCGGCGTTGTGCACGAAGGGAGAAAGGCGCCCCTTCTTTAAGTATTCCCTGCCTTCATCGTAGTATTTTACGAGCACTTCGGCCATCAGCCACGCCGCCGCCATGCCCGTGTAGTACTTGGTGCCGTCGGCGCGCTCCAAAGCCGCGAAAATTTCGGGCAGGTACTGCTCCTCCACATAGTCGTGAAGCAGGGAGACGAGCGCATACCGCTCCACGAACTCCCGCCCGTCGCAGGAAAAGGCGCGGATATAGGGCAGAAATTCCTCTCTGTGCTTTGCGATGCACTTCGCGTGGAAGCCGTCCGTCGTCGCCCAGTTGTCGAGAAGGCCGACCATCTCGCAGATGTTCGCCGTGAACATGTCGAACGGCAGAAGGGCGTAGAGGGAGAACTTTAAAAAGGTGACTTCGTACCACTCGTCGGGGAAGGCGAGAAAAACGTCCAACTCTCCTCTCCACTCCCTCGCAAGGCGGCGCAAAATAGGCATGCGCACCCCGATGAGGTGGATGCTGTCATTCTTGATGAGCGCCGATTGAAATTCGCGGTATCCCTCGTCCTGCTCCGAAAAGAGGCGCTCAAGCACTTCTTCATATGTCATAGATCACCTCTTGACGTCGGAAAGACCTCCGAAAGTGCCTTTTCCCACGCCGCATACGAATAGCGCGGGTTGGCGGGCGATGTCGAGGGGAGCTTGCTTGCCATGGGCACAAGTTCGGGGAAGCGCTCCGAAAGCAGCGCATACGCCTTGGTGCCGTTGCATAAGATGCGCGAAATTTTGCTGCCCGCAACGAGCGAGCCTACATCCGCCGTCACCTCGTTTTTGATGGACGCATCGGAAGAGCCGACGATCTCGCACCTCATCACCACATCCCAGAGGGCGATTTGGTGCGAGAGGACGAAACTTCGCCGCCCCTCGGCGCTTTCAGGCACTTCCTCGCCGAAGAACGCGCCCAGCATGCCCCAGAAGCGGTTTCGGGGGTTGCCGTAGTAGAAGTTGACGGCGCGGCTCATCACCGAAGGGAAGCTCCCCAAGATGAGCACGCGGCTTTTCTCGTCAAAGACGGGCTGAAAGCCCTCTAAAGGCGCGCTCACAGGGAGAGGGGCGCCTTTAAGTTCCCGACCGTCGCGGAGGCGGACGAGGCAAAGTCGAAGCTCCCCGAAAGGACGCGCATCACGTCGTCACGGGTGAGGGCGGAGATCTCCGCCATGCGCTTTTCGAAGTCGTAAACCTCGTTCTTATACAGCATCTGCTTGCCGTAGACGAGCATCTGCGAGGACGTGTTCTCCTGCGCGAAGATGTTGCCCGCCTTCATCGTCTCGCGGGCGCGCAAGAACTCTTCCTCGGTGATGCCGTCACGCTTGAGCCCTTCAAGCACGGTGCGGATGGCGTCCGCCGCAGCCTCCGCCTTCTTGGGGTTGACGCCCGCATACACGGTGAAAAGACCAGTCTCCGCATAATGGGAGGTATAGGAATAGACGGAGTAGGCAAGGCCGAGCTCTTCCCTCACGCGCTTGAAGAGGCGGGAGCTCATGCCGCCGCCCAGAACCATATTCAACACCTGCAGGGCGGCAAAATCGGCGCTGTCGCGCGGAACGGTGGGAAAGGCAACGGCGAAGTGCGCCTGCTCGATGGGCTTCTCTTTGAACAGCGTGTCCGTGCGGCGCACGATGTGCTTTTCGCGCTCCGTGAACTTCTCCCCCGACATCCCGCCGAATTCGCGCTCTGCAAGCGCTTCTGCCTCTTGGGGCTCGATGTTGCCCGCAAAGGAGATGACGATGTTCTCGGGGCAGTAGCGCTCCTTCTTATAGGCAAAGAGCTGCTCGCGCGTGAAGCCCTTTACGTTCTCCGCAGGGCCCAAGATGTTTCTCCCGTAGTTGTCATTCCCGAACGCGGCACGCGCTAAAAGGTCTAAACACAGATCCTCGGGCGTGTCCTCGTCCATGCCGATCTCTTCAATGACGACGCCCTTCTCGCGTTCCATCTCCTCCTCGGGGAAGGTGGAGCGCAGAAAGAGCTCCGCAAGCAGCGCGAACGCCTCCTTCGTGTGGTCGCTCGTCGACTTTGCGTAGTAGCAGGTGAGGTCCTTGCCCGTGAAGGCGTTGACCTGCGCGCCGATGGCGTCGAAGGCGTCCGAGAGGGCGAAGGAGGAATACTTCTCCGTGCCCTTGAACTGCATGTGCTCGATGAAGTGGGAGATGCCGTCCTCGTCGTCGCGCTCGAACGCCGCGCCCGTGCCCACGAGCACGCCCATCGTGACGGAAAGTAAGCCCTCCATGCGCTTGACGATGACGCGCACGCCGTTTGAAAGTTTTCTTGTCGTTACCATATCCTAAGTATCCTTCTTAAAATGTGTATTTATCCCGCCTTAGAGGCGGTGTTATGCGATGTTTTCGCCCACGGGGATGACGGAAATGCCGCGCTCCGCGTAAGCGTCCAAAATTTTCGGCATCGCCTTTAAGGTATGCTCCTTCGGGTGCATCAAAATGAGCTCCCCCGCCGAAACGTTCTCCGTCGCGCGGGTATAGCAGAGGGCGACGTCATGATCGCGCCAGTCGATGGTGTCCTTGCTCCAAAGAATTGTTTTAAGGCCCAAACTCTCGGCGGCGCGCAAGGTATCGCTCCCGTACGCGCCCGAAGGGGGTGCAAAGAGCGATATCTCCTGCCCCGTGACGAGCGACAAAAATTCCACGCTTGCCGAAATTTCCTCCAAATTCTCTTTCAAAGAGAGCGCCTCGTGGTCGCGGTGAAAGTACCCGTGCGAGCCCACCTCGTGCCCCTCCGCCGCCATGCGGCGAACGAGCGGAACGTGGTCATCCGCCCAGCACCCGCCCACAAAGAAGGTGACAAAAACGCCCCTTTCCCGAAAGAGATCGAGCATGCCCGCAACGACTTCCTCGCCCTCATAGACGTTGACCATGAGGGAGACCCCCTCCCCCCTGCCCCTGCGGTAGACTTCTCCCGCGGGAACGGAGGCAGCGATGGCGCCCGGCAGAAAGCAGACGGCGCCGATGATGAGGACGATGAGGGCAAGGGCGCAGTTTGAAAGCGCCATGACGGCGCGGGAAGAGAGCTTCACGCTCTACTATATGCCGCCCTGCCGCCCGCTATGCGCGCCCGCTCCCCGCCCATAGGGGGCCTTATTTGAGCTTTGCGATGGTGACGCCGCTCTCCCCCTCGCCGTACTTGCCGAGGCGGAATTCGCCGATGCGCCTGTCCTTTCTTAAGAAGTTCTGCACGGCGGTGCGCAGTTTCCCCGTGCCCATACCGTGGACGATGCGCACTTCCTCGAAGTTATTGAGGACTGCGCTGTCCAAAAAGTTATCCAGCTCTTGGAGGGCCTCCGAAGCCGTCATGCCGATGAGGTTGACCTCGCGCGGCACAACGGGCCGCTCCTGCAAATTTCTCACAACTTCGACGCGCTCTTTCTTTTCCTCGCGCTTGCGCGCAAGAAAGAGGTCCTTGATTTTACAGCGGACGTGCATCATGCCGCTCTGCACCTCTGCCTCGCCCTTATTTTTATTGACGGACAGCACGGTGCCCTCCGCCTGCAGGCTCTTTAAAAAGACGGTGTCGCCCGCCTTGAGCGTATTCACGTCGGCGGGGGTGAGGCGCACCTTGTCTTCCTCTTCGGCGGGAACGGCGCTCTCCATCTGATTGCGGAGCGTCCGCGCGCGGATGAGGTCGCTCTCCGAAAGCTGTTCCTTTTTGAAAATTTCTTCGATCTTTTCGACAAGCTCCTCCGCCTCCGCCGTGCGGCTCATGATCACCCGCCTTGCCTCGGCACGCGACGTTAAGAGGAATTTCTCGCGCTCCTTCTTAAAGGCCGCCTCTTCCTTTTCAAGCGCGGTGAGCTTCTCCTGCCATTCTCTTCGGATGGCTTCCGCCTCTTCGCGCGCCGCGTCCGCCTTGATGCGGCTCTCTTCGGCAGCCCGCACGGTGTGGTCGAACGCCTGCGCGCCCGCCGAGAGGTGCCGCCGAGCCTCGCTTACAACGTCCTCGGGAAGCCCCAATTTGGAACAGATGAAGAGGGCGTTGGACGCGCCCGGCATGCCGATCTTGAGGCGGTATAAAGGCTTCAAACTCTCGCTGTCGAACTCCATGCAGCCGTTCTCGACGCCCTCCGTCGAAAAGGCATACTCCTTGAGCGCCGAATAGTGCGTCGTCACGATGCCGCGCGCGCCCCGTTCGATGAGGCTCTTCAAGACCGCCCGCGCGAGCGCCTGCCCTTCCTCGGGGTCGGTGCCGCCGCCCGGCTCGTCGATGAGTACAAAGCTCCTCTCCCCCGCGTGCTCCAAAATGTACTTTAAGCTGACGACATGCGAGGAAAACGTAGAGAGGTTCTCTTCGATGGACTGGCTGTCGCCCACGTCGCAGAACACTTCGTCAAAGACGGGGAGCGACGTCCCCTCCGCGGCGGGCACGAAGAGGCCGCACGCCGCCATCAGGCAGAAGAGGCCGCACATTTTGAGCGTGACCGTCTTGCCGCCCGTGTTCGCGCCGCTGATGAGAAGGAAGCGGTACTTTTCGCCCACCTCCACGGAGACGGGCACGGCGCGCGCGCCCAACAGCGGGTGCCGTCCCTTTACGATCTTGAGTATCCCCTTCGCGTTGAGGACGGGCCGCACGCACCTGAGCTTATGCCCGTACTCGGCGCGGGCGTAGAAGCTGTCCGCCTCGGCAAGAATACCCATATCCCGCTCCAAGGCCTCTTTGAGCGCCCCGACTCTACGGGAGAGCTCTAAAAGAATGCGCGCGATCTCCTGTTCTTCGTCGAGGTGCAGCGTCATGAGCTCGTTGTTCATCTCGAGCACTTCCTCGGGCTCGATAAACACCGTCTGCCCGCTCTGCGAGCGGTCGTGAATGAACCCACGCACCGCCCGCTTATACTCCGCCTTGACGGGCAGCACATAGCGGTCGTTCCGCATCGTGACGAGCTCTTCCTGCAGATACTTCTTCTCGCTCCCCGCAAGGTATTCCTGCAGCCGCGCGCGGATGCGTTCGTTCAAGAGGCGAATTTCGCGGCGAATGGCATACAGTTTATCGCTGGCGTGGTCTGCAAGCTCGTTCTCGCCGATGATCTTCTCCGAAATGTCGTCCTCGAGGTGCTTATCGAAGATGAGGTACTCCGTAAGCTCCCGCATGCGCACGATGCGCTCATCGGCAAACGAGCGTACGCTGCTCTCCAAGACGCGCGCGGAGCGAAGCAGGGCTGCCGCCGCTAAAAGTTCGGTGCAGGAGAGCGTGGAGCCCTTTGCGGCGCGCTCCAAAGCATCCCCCTGCGGAGGGAAGTAGAGGACGCGCCCCGCGCCCAATGTCATTAAGAGAAGGTCGGCCTCTTCGGTAAAGTCCAAAAGTTTCCGCGCCTCCGCAATGTCCGAGACGGGCGAAAAGGCGGAGAGCAGCTCCCTGCCCCCCTCGAGCACGGCGTAAGAGGCCGCCGCGCCCAATATTTTATCGAGTTCCAAACTCAGTTTACTGTCCTTCATAGCATGCTCCTTTCCGCGTGCCCCTTGGTCGCCCCCGCGAGCGCGCCCTCGGGCGAGTGTGCCCGCTTTACAAGATACGCCCCGTCGCTTCGGCAGGACGCATCCACAAGCGCCCCCGCGCCCGCATCGTATCCTGCAAGCGGCACGCAGTTATAAACTTCAAAGCGGCAATATTTCCCCGAAAGGCGGTATCTGCGCAGCGGGAACGCGCGGCCCTGCTCGTCGGTGAGGCGGTACTCCCCGCGCTTATCGCAGCTCTTGCAGGTGCGCCCGAAGGGGCAATAGGCTAAATCCATCAGCTTGACGCTCCCCAAGGTCAGCACAAACGCCCCCTCGGCGATGAGCTTTCTCTGCTCCCCCGCCGAGAGCTCCTTGGAGAGGACGAAGTACTTCACCCCCGACGCCTTCAAATTGGTCACCGCAAACGAATTGGTGAGGTTGAACCCCGCCCCCGCAAACAGCGGCTTTTGATATTTCTCCGCAAATTTCACACCCCAGCTGCCCTCCGCAAAGACGCCGTCAAAGAGGGGCAGAATGGGCGCAACCACTTTCTCATCCGCCGCCGTCAGAAGGGGCGGAAGATAGAGATACTTCTCCCCCTCGCCCTTTTGTACGTCCTCGGGCGTGATGCGCGCATAGTCGCGGGGCTTATAAATCAGCACATCCGCCTTCAAGCCCTCGAAATTCTCCGCGATGACGGCGGTCCTTTGCGAGGGCACAACCGCTATCTCGCACTCCCCCGTTTGAGGCGCAAGCTGTTCGCGTGTGGGCGCAAGCCGCTCCAAGAGCCCCTCGTAAAAGGCGCGTCGCAGGGCGTTGAGCTGCGATTTGGGGAGAAAGGCATTCTCCGTCTTAACATCCATCGGCATCGGCGCAAGGGGCACGCCGCCCGTCTTTTGAAAGCAAGTGATGAGCTCATTCTCGGTGAGCGGCGCACGCTCTGCCCTCTCGAGAGGCTCCGCGCCCGTCAGCGTATATTCCTCGCAGGAGATGACGGGTCTCTCTCCCGCAACAAAGCGCAAAGAGAGCATGACCCCCCGCCGCAGCTCCCTGCTGCGGAATTTTTCCGAAAGCGTCGTGTCCGTGGTGATGCGCACCTCGTCGCCCGCCCGAAGTTTACTCTCGGACGAGAGATAGACCCCACCTTCCCCTTCTGCCGTGCAGACGGCACCGCCCACTTCCTCGCCGCTGCGTAAAATTTTAAAGCCGTCGCCCTTATGCGCGACCCCTTTGCAGTAATACTTGCCCTTTTTGAGCTCTAAAACGCCAATTCTTTCGCCGATGTGCCCCTGCACCTTGCGGGAGAGAAGATTGTCCTGCCCGAACGCGAGGCCCTCGGTGTAGCCGCCACGCCCGAAGGTGCGGGCAAGCGCGGACTTCCACGCGGGGATCTCGCCCTTCAGGCCGCTCAGAATGGCGCAGTAGTAGTGGACGGCCGCGGAGACGTACTCCTCCCGCCGCATTCTCCCTTCAATTTTTAAGGACGTGACGCCCGCCTCGATGAGCTCCTTCACGCGCGGGCCGACGGAAAGGTCGGAAAGGCTTAGTGCATAGGCGGGGCTCTCAAAGCCCGTGCGGTCGATGGAGTACAGCTTTCTGCACGGCTGTTTGCACCGCCCGCGGTTGCCGCTGTTGTTGCCCGCGAACGAGGAAAAGTAGCACTGCCCCGAAACCGAGGAACACAGCGCCCCCTGCACGAATGCCTCCGTCTCGATGATCTCGGAGATGGCGGCAATGTCCTCGAGCGGCGTCTCCCGCGCCAGCACGACGCGCGAAAAGCCGTACTCCTTCGCAAGAAAAGCCCCGTAACAGTTGCAGCAGCCCGCCTGCGTGGAAAGGTGCAGCACCATCTCGGGATACCGCCGCTTTAACTCCTTCCCCAAAAAGATATCTTGAATTAAAAGCGCATCCGCACCCAAATTCCAAGCCGAGAGCGCGCTTTCAAAGAACGCTTCAAGCTCGCCGTCCTTAATTAGGGTGTTCAAACAGACATACACCTTCGCGTCGAAGAGGTGAGCGAGGCGCACCGTCTCGGAAAATTCGGACAGCGCAAAATTTCCCGCACCCGCGCGTGCGGAAAATGCGGGAAGTCCCAAATAGATGGCGTCCGCGCCCGCCATGATGGCGGCACGCGCGCATTGTTTGTCCCCTGCGGGGGCTAAAAGTTCGGGTTTCATCTGCCGATGGTACGCTGAATGAGTTCCTGCGCCGCGTCGTAGCCCATCGATTTCAAGCGCTGGTTGCGGGCGGCAACTTCGATGAGGATGGAAAGGTTGCGCCCCGGGCTGACGGGCACGACGAGCTTGGGCACTTTCACCCCGAGAATTTCGTCGGTGAGCTTTTCGCCGCCGATGCGGTCGTACTGTTTATCGCGCTGCCAATGCTCAAGTTCCATGATGACCTCGACCTGCTTTTCGTCGAGAATGGAGCCCGAACCGTACATATTCTTCACATTGATGATGCCGATGCCGCGAAGCTCCATGAAGTAGCGGATGCGCTCGGGCGCGGTGCCGACGAGCCCGCTCGAGACGCGCTTGATGAGCACAGAGTCGTCCGCGACGAGGCGGTGTCCGCGCTTGATGAGCTCCATGGCGGTCTCGCTCTTGCCGACGCCCGACGACCCCGTGATGAGGATGCCGACGCCGAACACGTCCATGAGGACCCCGTGCACCGTCGTCGTGGGGGCGAGGATGCGCGCAAGATAGGCGACGAGGTCTGCCATCACGATGGTGGTGAGCCTGCTCGAACGGAAGATGGGCGTACCCGAAGCACGCGCGCACTCCATAAATTCGGGCAGCACGGGAAGGTCCCGCGTGAAGATGACGCAGGGAATTTCGCCGCAGTCAAAGAGCTTTTGGATCTTTTCCTTTCTCTCCTCGGGCGAGAAGGAGCGGAGATACTCGTGCTCGGTGAGCCCGATGACGAGGACGCGCTGGGTATCGAAGTAGCTGAAAAAGCCCGCAAGGCGCAGACCCGGCCTATCGACGCTGATGCTCGTGAGCTTGACGATGCCCCGCCCCGCATACAGCATTTCCACGCCCATATCGCCCGCGAACTTGTCGAGCATCACCGTGACGCTCGGAAAAAAGTTCTCACTCATCCTGTCCTCCTTCGGACGCTCCCGCGTCCCCCTTCATCACATAGTGTTCGAGCGCGTATGCAACGCCGTCCTCCTCGTTGGAAGGAATGACCTCAGCAACGCGCTTTAATGCCGCAACGCCGTTTGAAACGGTGAACTTCCCGCCCGCGGCTTGGAGCATGGGCAGATCGTTGAGCTGATCGCCCGCCGCCGCAATGCGCTCCTTGGGGATCTGATAGTACTCCGAAAGAAATGCAACGGCGCGCCCCTTGTTCTGCCCCGCGGGCATCACTTCGACGAGCCAATCGGAAGAGCTCGTCACATAGTACTTCTTCCCCAAGAGGGCGGTGAGGCGCTCGCGGAGGGGCTCCCGCTTTTCGGGCTCCACCATGACGAGCACCTTGACGATATCGAGCTTGCTCTCTTCCGCAAAACCCGAAAGTTTCCCCTCGACAAGCTCCCCCTTCACCCCGCACACGCGCTCATAAGCTTCAAGCATCTCGTCGCGGCGGTTGGTGTAGAGGTGCCACACCGTATAGATGTGGATATGATGCCCCTCATCTTCCAATAATCGGATGAGCGGCAGCGCCTCTTGGAGCGGGAAATACCCCGCCGAGACGACTTCCCTCTTCCCCATATCGTAGACGACGGAGCCCTGAAAGGCGATGACGGGCCCCTCTTTTATCTCGAGTTCCTCCGCCCGCGGCAGAACGGAAGGGACCATGCGCCCCGTGCAGACGGTGAAGATGCCGCCCCTTCTCCTGTATTCTTGAATGACCGCCTTGGTATGCGCGGAAATGGTGCCGTCGCTCTTGACGAGCGTGCCGTCGAAATCGGATACAAACAGATCGTAATTCATCATTATAACTTCTTGAAATAGTCGTGAATGGTATGTGCAAGTTTGGGCCCGATGCCCGGGGTCTCGGAAAGTTCTTTTTCGCTCGCGCGCATGATCTTATCGATGGTGCCGAATTTTTGCATGAGCGCCGTGCGCTTCTCCTTGCCCACGCCCTCAATTTCATCGAGGACGGAGGAAAGATTGCGCTTGCTGTGTAAGTTTCGAAAGTAGGTGATGGCGAAGCGGTGCGCCTCGTCGCGGATGCGCTGCAGCGTGCGGAGGGCGTAATCTCTTCTCGAAAGCCGCACGGGCTCGGGGGAAGCGAGCGTGTAAATTTCCTCCTCCTGCTTGGCAAGGGTGACAAGGTCGATGTCCTCGATGTGGAGCTCGTCAAAAATTTGCTTGACCGCCGAAAGCTGGCCTCTGCCGCCGTCGATGACGACAAGCTGCGGGCGGGGGAAGCGCTCCTCCTCGTCCGTACCGAGCTTGGAAAGGCGGCGCAAAAGCACTTCCTTTAAGGAGGCAAAGTCGTCCGCCCCCTCCACCGTCTTGATTTTAAAGCGGCGGTAGGCGTTCTTATCCGCCTCGCCGTCCGTAAAGACGACCATGCTGCCCACTTTATCCACGCCCGAAATGTTGGAGATATCGTAGCACTCCATGCGCTTTGGGTAGTGAGAGAGCGCGAGTACTTCCTGCAAGCGCTTGCAGGCGTTCACCGTCATGTCGTTCTTGTGTTCGATTTGCGAGATGGACTTTTCAAGGTATTCCCGCGCATTGCGCACGGCCATATCCAAAAGGTCGCGCTTGACGCCCTGCTTGGGGCGCACGATCTCCGTCTTTCTGCCCGCCTTGGCGCGCGAATATTCCATAAAGAGCTCGTCGTCCATCACTTCGTCCGTGACGATCTCGTGCGGCAGCTCGTGCGAAGAGTAGTACTGCGTGAGGAAGCTCAAAAAGCTCTCTCCCCCTTCGCCCGCGCCCTCTTCAAGGGGAAAGGTGCGGCTGCCCTGCATGATGCCGCGGCGGGTGACGAGCACGCAGATCGCGCCGTACAGCCCGTTTGTGGCCCGCGCCCAGATGTCCGCCTCCACATCCTTTGGCATGGCAGTGATGCGGCGGAGCTTGAGCCGCGAGAGCATCTCGATGCGGTCGCGGTATTCCATGGCGAGCTCGAATTCCTCGTTCTCGGCAAAGCGCTGCATCTTTTCGCGAAGGAGCTCCTCCGCTTCCTCGTAGTTGCCCGCAAGGAAGGACGCCGCGCCCTGAACGCGGGAAGCGTACTCTTCCTCGGAAACATAGCCCGCGCAGGGGGCGGGGCAGCGCCCCAAATGATAGTTGAGGCAGGGCCGCAGCGGCTTTTTGCCGAGCGCATTCTTGCAGGTGCGCACACCGTAGACGCGCGCGGCGATGTCCACGATATCCTTGCAGCTGATGCCGCCCATAAAGGGCCCGAAGTATCTTCCGTCCTTTGCGATGCGGCGGGTGATGCTGATGTGCGGGAATTGCTCCCGCGTGTGCAGCTTGATGTAGGGATACGTCTTGTCGTCCTTTAAGAGGATGTTGTACTTGGGCTTATACTTCTTGATGAAGGTATTCTCGAGGGAGAGCGCGTCCACCTCGCTGGGGGTGACGACGTAGGAAAAGTCGGCGATGTTCTCCACCATCGCTTGCACCTTGGCGGGCTTGGGGGAGGAATGAAAGTACTGCCGCACGCGGTTTTTGAGGACCCGCGCCTTGCCCACATAGATGATCACCCCGTCCTTGTCCATCATGAGATAGACGCCCGGGGAATCGGGCAGAAGTTTGAGTTTTTCCTGTATGACACTCATCCAAGTCTATTATACACGCCTTGCGCCCATTTTTCAAGGGGTTACGGCATTTTTCCCCTTATTTTCGCAAAAAGCGCCCGCTCCCGCCCCTAATACCCCAAAAATTCCACGCCTTTGAGCATGATCTCGTTGACGATGGGGTCAAGCAGCGAATAAAAGATAACTTTCCCGTGCCGCTCGCACTTCACGAGCCCGCTGTCCTTTAAGTAGCGGAGCTGATGGGAGACCGTCGTCTGATTGAGCTTAAGTACGCGAGAAAGGTCGGTGACGCACATCTCGGAGATGGCGAGCGCGGAGAGGATCTTTACGCGCGTCTCGTCGGAAAAGACGGAGAAAAAGCGCACGAGGCCGTAGAGCGTCTCCCCCTTGGGCACGCCCCCTTCCACGATGCCGCTCGTGCGGCGGTCTAAGAGCAATGTCTGCATAGCTGCCCCCTTATAAAGAGTCTTTGCCCTCTCATGATAACGCCTGCACACATGACAAAACGGGGCTTCCTTGTCGAAATTGCGCCCTCTTTGCCCTTCTTTTTGTGAAAGTTTTATGTTCCCTCTTGACAATCTGCAAAATGGGTGTAAAATAGTAGTATGAAGCCCGTACTCTATGCCCTCATCGCCTATGCCGCTCTGAGCGTCCTCGCGCTCATCTTATACGGCGCGGACAAGGCGAAGGCAAAGGCAAGCGCTTGGCGCATCCCCGAGAAGGTGCTTTTAGGCTGTTCCTTTTTGGGCGGCGCCGTCGGCGGCATTTTGGGGATGCTTCTCTTCCGCCACAAGACCAAGCATTGGTACTTCTGGCTCGTCAACATTTTGGGCCTTATATGGCAGGCAGGGCTTGCAATTGCTTTGGCAGTATTGATGTAAATTTCCCGCAAATCTTTTCGGGAAGTTGCTGCGGTGAGGCCCCCTCACTCCCTATTGCTTTTACGCTTATACGAACCTCCTTTTGTGATATTATTGGAAAAGGGTCTCCGAGTTTCGGGGGCCCTTTTTCATTGGTCTGTGGAGTTTTACGCTTCTTTGGCCGTATAACCCGCCTCCACAACGGCGGCGATCAGCGTTTCTGCGGGCACGTCCTTATCGAGCGTAACGACGGCGGACTTCTTCTTGAGGTCCACATCGGCCTTTGCAACACCCTCGACGCCCTCGAGCGCCGTCTTCACATGCGCCACGCAGTGCTGACACATCATGCCTTCCACCTTAAATTTCTTGGTCATATTGGTTTCTCCTTGATCGGGCGTTTTGCCCGTTTTTTTCTTGAACCGGACGAGCCGCAGCGCGTTGGAGACGACAAAGAGCGAGGAAAGGCTCATCGCCGCCGACGCGATCATGGGGTTTAATGTGACGCCCGCAAAGGCGAACACGCCCGCCGCCAAAGGAATTCCGATGCAGTTATAAAAGAACGCCCAAAAGAGGTTCTCTTTCACGATGCGCATCGTCTTTCTGGAGAGGGAGAGCGCCTTGACCGCCGCCCGCAAATCGCTTCCGACGAGCACCACATCCGCACTCTCGATGGCGATATCCGTGCCGCCGCCCATCGCAAAGCCGACGTCCGCCGCCTTGAGCGCGGGGGAATCGTTGATGCCGTCGCCCACCATCGCAACGCCCTTCTTGGCGCGCTTTGGAAGCGCCGCGTTCTCCTTCCGGCAGCTTTCCACCGCCTTGAGCTTATCCTCGGGCAGCACCTGGGCATACACGTCCGCGGGGTCGATGCCCGCCTCTTCCGCGATGTGTTTTGCGACGGCGGCGTTGTCGCCCGTGAGCATCTTAACGGTACACCCCAGCTCCTTGAGCCCCGCAACCGCCTCTCTGCTCCCCTCTTTTAGGGTATCTGCGAGGGCGAAGAGCGCTAAAATTTGCTCGCTGTCCGCAAGGAAGAGCACCGTGCGCCCCTCACGGGAGAGCGTTTCGAACTTCTCTTGCCACTTCTCAAAGCCCTTGTCTTTGACGAGGCGGTCGTTGCCGAGGAAGTACTCCTTGCCATTCACATACCCGTGCGCGCCGAGGCCCGTGAGGTATTCCACGTCCTCGGCGTTCTCCCCCTCGCCGCAGTAGTCGGCGATGCAGCGGGAGAGCGGGTGATCGAGCTTGACTTCGAGCGCATACGCAATGCGGTTACTTTCCTCCGCGCCCTCAAAGGCGACGACTTTGGGTTTCCCTTCGGTGATGGTCGCCGTCTTGTCGAGCAGCACGGTCTTCACATCGGCGGCGCGCTGGAGGGCCTCGGCGTTTTTATAGAGCACGCCCATCGACGCGCCCCTTCCCGTTGCCGCCATGATGGCGACAGGCGTCGCAAGCCCCAAGGCGCAAGGGCAGGAGATGACGAGCACGCTCACGCCGAAGTTGACGGCGCGCGAGACGTCGTGCGTCACGATGAGCCACACCGCGAAGGTGATGAGGGCGAGGGTGACGACGACGGGCACGAACACCGCCGCGACCTTGTCGGCGAGCTTTTGGATGGGCGCTTTAGAGGCGCCCGCCTCGCGCACCATGCGGATGACGCCCGAAAGCAGCGTATCCTCCCCCACCTGTTCGGCACGGATGACGAGGTACCCGCTCGTGACGAGGGAAGCGCTCACCGCCCTGCCCCCTTCGGAGAGCTCGACGGGCAGGCTCTCGCCCGTGATGGCGGCCTGGTCGACAAAGGCGTGGCCTTCCACGATGGTGCCGTCCACAGCAACCGAGCCCCCCTGCTTGACGACGATAAGATCGCCCGTTTTCACTTCCCCGATGGGAACGCGCGTCTCCTTGCCGTCCTTTAAGACGGTGACGGTGTCGGGCGCGAGGGAGAGCAGTTTCTCCACTTCCCTGCCCGTGCGCGCCTTGCTGCGGTCTTCGAGCCACTTGCCGAGCGTGACGAGCGTGACGATCATCGCCGCCGACTCAAAGAAGAGGTGCCCGCCCGGGGAAACGATGGCGACGACGAGGCTGTAGAGAAAGGACGCCGCCGCGCCGAGCGTCACGAGGGTATCCATGTTGGGAACGAGTTTGATAGCCGCCATCACGCCGCTCGTGAAGAAGCGGTAGTTGATGATGAGAACGGCGAGGGTGAGGCCGATCTGAAGGCCGTAGTTGAGCCAGCCCTCGGGCACCGGAAGCCCGATCATGTGCCCCATCGCAAGGTACATCTCGGGAATGAGAAGGACGAGGGAGAGCCAGAACCGAAGTTTCAGCATGAGCCCCTTTTTCTTCTTCTGAGGCGCCTTGCCGTAGTCATACGCGCCGTACCCGAGCAACGTGACCGCCGCGCGGATGTCGCCGTCCGAGAGGGCGGTTTCGTCGAAGGTGACGTCCATGCTCTCCCCCATGAGGGAGACCGAACACGCCTCCACACCCTTGAGCTTGGAGACCGTCCGTTCGATGCCCGACGAACACGCCGTACACGTCATGCCCGTCACAGAATACTTCTTTTTCATATTTCGCTCCTTTTATCTGCCGCCGCCTGCTTCCAATCATGCTTCGAGGAGGGTTCCCCGTCCGTCGCTTTCCAAAATAACTGCCGCAAGCAGGGTTTCCGACGGCCTTTGCTTCCTAAATAACTGCCGCAAGCATGGTTGCCCTGCGCTTGCTTCCCAAATAACTGCCGCAAGCAGGGTTGCCCTCCCCTTGCTTCCTCAATGAACTGCCGCGAGCAAAACCAAGCCCATACAAAACGAAAAAAGTTCGTGAACTTCTTCGCGGAAAGATTTTACGAAGTAAAAGATTTTCGCGAACCCCCTTTAGGGGTGGGCGGGCGGGAATTATAAATTACTCTGCAAGCAAAACCACGCTTTTGCGCAGCAGGACCCAATTTGCGCATACCTGCGCTTTTGGGGGAAAAGGTGAATGCGGGCGCAATAAATGAGGGAGCCCTTATGGTGCGCCCGCAGAGGAAAAACGAGCCGCAGTCTTGTCGCGGCGGTGTTTTTCCTCAACCTCACGGCAAAGATTTTCGCCTTCGCGAAAAGATTTGCGTGAACCTATGAAAATTTGCGAAATAGCTCCACCAGCTCATCCACAACTTCCACCTTACCCTCGCGGATGTCGCGGATGAGGCATGTGTGGACGTGATTATCGAGAACGAATGCCGCAAGGCTCTTCACCGCCTTGTCCGCCGCCGAGAGCTGCACGAGGATATCATCGCAGTATCTGTCCTCGTCCACCATGCGCCCCACGCCCTGGAGCTGCCCGATGATGCGGTTGAGCCGCGAAATAATGGCCCTCTTGTCCTCTTCGCTCCTTACCGTCCTCTTCTCTTCCGTATTGCAGCAGTCTGCCATTGTTTTCTCCATCCTGTGATCTTCATACCCCCTTAGGGTATGCTTATTATATACCCCCGCCCCGTATTTGTCAAGCGTTTTGGCGCAAAAAAATGCTCCCCTTTGGGGGAGCGGACATTTATTGCTTTTTGAACATCTCTTTGCCTACGCCGCAGCGGGGGCACTTCCAATCTTCGGGGAGTTCCTCGAAGGGCGTCTCGCCTTCGTAGACGTACCCGCACACACTGCACACCCACTTTTCGGCGGCAGCGGGCGCAGGAGCCTCTTCCTGATAGGTGGGCGCGTTCTTCGCCGTCTTGCCCTTCAGCACCTTGTGGTAATAGGCATACGTCATGGGCGCATCCTTTTGAAGCTTGCCCGCGTCCATCACCTCGCCCAAAAAGACGGTGTGGGTGGAGGTATCCATCGTGGAGACCACCTTGCAGGCAAACCACGCGATGCCGCCGTCGGGCACGGGGAGCTTTCCGCGCACCGCATAGGGCGTCTTTTCGAACTTGTCGAACTCCTTCGAGGTGCGGAAGCCGAACGTGCCGATAAGCAGCGGATCGGCGTTCTCGCCGAGGACGGTGAGCGCGAAATGTCCGCTCTCCATGATCGCCTTGTGGGTGTAGTTATTCTTGTTGACGGAGACGGCGACGGTCGCGGGCTGCGAGGTGATCTGCATGGCGCTGTTGGCAACGCAGCCGACGGGTCTGCCCTCATCCCAGCTCGTAAGAAGATACACGCCGTAAGAAAGGTCGTAAAATGCGGTCTTATCCATAAATTTCTCCCTTATGCCGATTTTGCGCCGCGCGGGGCGCTGTTTTCTTAAATGATAGACAAAAAGCGGACTTATCTTAAAGTCCGCTTCTCATCGTGCTTGGTTAGTCCTGAGCTTGCTTCTGCGCGACGACTTCCTTGCCGTCGTAGTAGCCGCAGTTCTTGCAGACGCGGTGTGCAGCCTTCAGCTCGTGGCAGTGCGGGCACTCGACAAGCGTCGGAGCCGTTGCCTTATAGTTAGCAAAACGCTTGTTGGTTCTGCTCTTGGACTGTTTTCCCTTGGGGACTGCCATATTATCACCTCTCTTCCTAATTTACTCTTGGTTGTATTCGGGCGCCGAGCAGCCCTCCGGACAGTGGAGCGCCGAAGGCAGCGCAAACAGCACCGTATCGCGCAAAAATTCATCTAATTCGACGATGCCGTTTTTGTAGATGTAGTCCGCCTCGTCCGCCTTCTTGCCTTGGGGAACAAAGAGAACTTCCGTCTCGTAAGAGATGCAATTCTCCGTCTCCTTCAAGCAGCGCGAACACGCGCCCTTTAAGGAAAAGGAGAGCTCCCCCGCTACGCCGACGCTGTTATCTTCGTAAATTTCGAAGCGAAGACGGCACCTGACGGGCGAGGAAAAGGAGACGAACGGGATGTCGATGAGGCTGTCATCGCCCTCGAACTCAAAGTTGAGCTCGCCCGTGTACTTGCGCTCCGCATTGCATTTCCGAACGTCGATCACCATTAGACTTTACGAGTATAGTATTTTTCCCGCGGTTTGTCAATCGCTTTTCGCCCCGATTTGCAAAATTTCCTTGAAAAGCCGCGCACCCGCACGGCTTTTTCAAAGAGTATTTCCGGCAGGAAAAATAAGCTCCCTAAAATAACTTCCGCGAGGAGGGTTTCCCTCCGCTGCGGGACTCAATTTGCCTCATACCTGAGGCTTAATGTCTTTGAGAACAGAGCGGTGCGCGGGCGATAAAGTCGGGAGATGTCGATACTCCACCCCTCACGGAACTTATTTTGCGCAGCAAAAGAAGTTCGTGAACTATATTAGGCTCGCCGTCTCTCTCGCGATCACCAGCTCTTCATTCGTGGGAATGACGAGCACTTTGACGCGGGAATCTTCCGCCGAAATCTCGTGGATGGTGCCGTCGTTGCGGTAGTCGTTGCGGCTCTCGTCGAGCTTGACGCCGAAGAACTCCAGCCCGCCCGCAATGGCAGAACGGATGTGGGGCGTGTTCTCGCCGACGCCCGCCGTAAAGACGATGCAGTCCAGCCCGCCCATCGCCGCCATGTAGGAGCCGACGTACTTCTTGCAGGAATAGGTGAACATATCGAGCGCGAGGCGCGCGCGGTCGTTGCCCGCTGCACGGGCGGCCGTGAGGTCTCTGAAGTCGGACGAGACGCCCGAAACGCCCAGCATGCCGCATTTCTTGTTGAGGTAGACGAGCCCCTCGTCCATCGTCATGCCCTTCTTCTTGCAGAGGAAGTCGATGGCGGCAACGTCGATATCGCCGCTGCGCGTGCCCATGGGAACGCCCGCAAGCGGGGTGAAGCCCATCGAGGTATCGATGCACTTGCCGCCGTCCACCGCGGAGATGGAAGAGCCGTTGCCCAAATGGCAGGTGACGATCTTGAGCTCTTCGGGCTTCTTTTTAAGGTACTCGGCAGCCGCGCCCGCAACGTATTTATGCGAAGTGCCGTGCGCACCGTAGCGGCGCACTTTGTACTGCTTATAGTCGTCGTAGTCGATGGCGTAGAGGTACGCATAGTCGGGCATCGTCGCATGGAAGGAGGTGTCGAACACGAGCGCCATCTTCTTATCGGGCATGACCGCGCGGCAGGCGTTGATGCCGAGAATGGCGGCAGGGTTATGCAGGGGCGCAAGCTCGGCAATTTCGTCCATCGTCTCCATGACTTCGTCGGTGACGAGCGTCGTCTTGGTGAACGCCTCGCCCGAGGCGACGACGCGGTGGCCGACGGCGTCAATTTCGTCCATCGAGGAGATGACGCCCGCCTCGCCGTCCACAAGCTCCTTTAAGACGAGGGAGATGGCCTCGGTGTGGTTGGGAAGGTCCTTTTCGATGACGAACTCCTTGCCCTGCGCCTTGTGGGTGAGCTTGCCGCCGGAAATTCCGATGCGCTCGCAGGTGCCCTTGGCGATGACGCCCTCCGTCTCCATGTCGATGAGCTGATACTTGAGCGAGGAGCTCCCCGCGTTGATGACTAAGATCTTCATAAATTTTTACCCCTTGAAGCGTGTTATCTCGTTTGCAGTGCGGTGATGGCGACGGCGCAGACGATGTCGCTCGCCTTGCAGCCGCGGGAAAGGTCGTTTAAAGGCTTTGCAAAGCCCTGGCAGATGGGGCCGATGGCCTGGAAGCCGCCCAGGCGCTCGGCGATCTTGTAGCCGATGTTCGCCGCCTGCAGGTCGGGGAAGATGAACACATTCGCATGCCCCGCAACTTCCGAACCGGGCGCCTTGAATTCACCCACGGAGGGCACGATGGCGGCGTCGAACTGCAGTTCGCCGTCGATCTTTAAATCGGGCGCCTTCTCCTTGGCGATGCGGACGGCCTCCTGCACGAGCGTCACGTTGTCGTGCTTGGCGCTGCCCTTCGTGGAGAAGGAGAGCATGGCGATCTTGGGGTCGAGCCCTGCAATTTCGCGCGCGCTCTTGGCGGTCGCGATCGCCATATCGGCAAGGCCCTCCGCCGTGTAGGTGGGATTCAAGCCGCAGTCCGCGAAGATGAGCTTGCCGTCGGGCACATACTCGTTGCCCGTGGGGGGCGCGACCATGAGATTAAAGCTCGAGACCGACGTGACGCCGGGGGCAGTCTTGATGATCTGAAGGCCGGGGCGAAGGGTGTTGGCGGTCGAATGGCAGGCGCCCGACACGAGGCCGTCCACATCGCCGCTCTTGAGCATGAGCGCGCCGAAGAAGGTCGCGTCCTTGGCCTGCTCCTTGGCCTGTTCCTCCGTCATGCCCTTGCTCTTGCGGAGCTCATAGAGAAGGTTTGCGTACGTCTCCAATTTGGGAGAGGTCGCAGGGTCGATGATCTCGATGTAGCTCAAATCGACGTTGGGGTTGTTCCTTGCGATCTCGTCGCGGTTGCCGAGCAGGACGATGTGCGCGAGCTTTTCCCGCGTGCAGATGGCCGCCGCTTCGACGACGCGCTTATCCTCGCCCTCGCACAGAACGATGCGCTTGTTGAGGGCCTGCGCCTTCTTCTTGATCTCTTCCACGATGGTGCCGCTCTCGACGATCTTTCTGCCGAGATCCTTCACCTTGTCCATAAAAGCCATAGTGTTCCCTCCGTTATTTGCTTTCTTTTTCCCGCCCCTTCGTGTATAATGGAAGGCGGGTCCCCCCGTTTGGGGCTCATTTGCATATCATTATACACTATCACACCAAAATTGTAAAGTACTCTCCCCGCACGAATTTGCCTTTTCGCGCAATTTTCGGGGCGCGGAGGGCGCAAGGAGGCCGCATATGCGCATTGCCGCAGTCGTCGCAGAATACAACCCCTTCCACAACGGGCACAAATATCAGCTCGAGCGCATCAGAAAGGAGAGCGGGTGCGAGAAAATTCTCGTCCTCATGAGCGGGAGCTTCACCCAGCGCGGGGATATGGCGCTCTTCGACAAATACACCCGCGCCCGCCACGCCGTGGAGAACGGCGCAGACCTCGTTTTGGAGCTTCCGACCGCCTTTGCCGTGGGCTCTGCCGAGCAGTTCGCGCGCGGGGCGGTGCACATCCTCGCGTCCATTCCTTCGGTCAAGGTGCTGTGCTTCGGCTGCGAGAGCGGCACGAAGGAGGACTTCCTTTCGGCGGCGAGGGCGACGCTCTCCGAGGACAAGCAATTCAAAGCCCTCTTGAAGGAGAACATGAAGGACGGCACGAGCTATGTAAAGGCGCGTACGGACGCGGTGCTCGCCTTGAACAAGGACCTTCCCGAGGCGCTCTTCACGCAGCCCAACAACATCCTCGGCGTCGAGTACTGCCGCGCGCTTCTCCAAGAGAGCAAGAACATCGAACCCCTCCCCCTTCAGCGCGTGGGCGCGGGCTTCCGCGACGAGACGCTTCAGAAGGAATTTTCCTCGGCAAGCGCCATCCGCGCCGCCGTCCTCAAAGGCGGCAAGAAGGAGCAAAAACTCTTAAAGGGCAACGTGCCCGCAAATGTCCTCAAAGACCTTTTAAACGTCCAGAAGACGCCCTATCCCGAGGCGGCGATGTGCGCGCTGCTTTCGGCTTCCCCCGAAGAGGTGTGCCGCTGCCCCGACTGCTCGGAGGGCCTCGAAAACCGCCTGCGCACGATGGCAAAGAGCAATTCGGGCTATGAGGAAGTGCTGGAAAAGTGCATCTCCAAGCGCTATACGCGCTCGCGCATAAAGCGCATCTTTTTGCAGAACTTTTTGAAGATCGACCGCAAGAACGTGCGCCTCTACCTTGAAAACCCCCTCTATTATAAAGTCCTCGCCGTGAAGCGGGGCGGAGACGGGCTGCTTCAGGCACTCAGCGAGGGCACCTTCAAACCGCTCACGCGCAAGAACGACGCGCAGGGGCTCAAGCGCGAGGCGCTCTCTTGCTTCGAGCTGGACGCCCACGCCTTGGAGCTTTACAACGTCCTCTCCCACGGGAACAGAAACGAATACGAAATGGTGCAGGTGTAAGCTGCGCCATATGAGAAAGGGGGCGGGGCGCCGAATGGCGCCCCGCCCCTCTCTGTTAAATTCAAATGCTGCTGATATGTTCGCGGATGATGCCGAGCCGGTAGGCGTCTAAAAGCTCCGTGAGCTCTTCGATGCGCGTCTGCATATGCCTGCCCTCGTCGGTGTCGCGGATGGAGAGGCGGTCGGAGGTCTTTTGGACGACTTCGGTCGCCGAGTGGATGTCCGTCTCGTTGCGGATGGCGTCCTCGGTGGAGCTGAAGGGCTCGTAGGCAACGAGGCGCATGCCGTAGGAGTTGCTCACGAGCGTATAGCCCGCGATGCCCGTCTCCCGCTGGTAGGGGCGGGACATGCCGCCGTCGATCATGAGCACGCGCCCCCCGCACTTGATGGGCGTCTCGCCGCTCTTTAAGTGCACGGGCATGTGCCCGTTGATGATGTGCGCCGAGGGGCTCCCGCCGTCCAGGCCGAACTCATTCAAAATGGCGGTGATGACGCGCTCGTTGTCGAGATACTTATAATAGGGGCTCTTTGCCTCGTAGTAGCAGGAAGGGTCCTTGACGAAGTAGCGCTCAAACGTCGTCATGCGCTCCTTGCCGTAGAGCGGGGAGTTCTCGTTCGCCCACAAGAACCACATGGTGTCCTGCCCGAAGCGCCGCTCCTCGCCCTCGGGAAGATAGTACCCCTTTCTGACCCATTCCTCGAGCTTTTCAAAGAGGGCGCGCCCGTGATAGGTCTCGCTCCCCACCTGCACTTCCTTGAAGGAGCCGTCCTCTTCGAGGGGCACGCAGCCGTGATACAAGAGATTGCCGTTGCACGGAAGATACATGCTCCCCCGCGCAAAGAGGAAGGAGACGTGCCGCTGCAGCTTTTCGCTGCCCATAAAGGATGCCCGCAGCTTGTGCATGACCATCTCCTCCCCCTCCGAGAGCTTGTAAGGGTCCTTGGGGTCGATGGTCGGGAAGTTGCAGTCATCCAAAGGATAGCTCTTTCCGTCGATAGTGACCGTCTTATTTGCAAAGTCGATCTTGTCGAGCAGGCGGCGCTGTTCCATATGGTACTCGGGGTGGCGGGCGATGAGCTGGCCTTCGAGCTTAAACAAAATGATGGTGATCGCCTTATGCAGCTTGCGGTCCATGTCGGGGTCGTAGGGGTCGTAGCTCTGCGAGCCCGTGATCTTGAAGCACTCGCACGGGTCGCCCGCATAGGTATCCAGCGCGAACTTGGCAAGCGGCAATAGGTTGATGCCGTACCCGCTCTCGATGGTGTTGAAGTTGCCGTACTTTGCGGAAATTCTGACGACGGACGCAATGCACGCAAGGCTGCCGCTCGCCGCACCGATCCAGCAGATGTCATGATTTCCCCACTGGAAGTCGACGTTGTCATAGGTCAAAAGCGTATCCATGATGACGTGCGCCCCGGGGCCTCGGTCGAAGATATCGCCGAGGATGTGGATGCGGTCGACGGCGAGCCGTTGTATCACATTGCAGAAGGCGATGACGAAGGACTTGGCGCGGTTGGTGGCGATGATGGCGGAGATGATGCCGTTGTAGTACGCCTCCTTGTCCTGCACTTCCTCCTTCTCGTTCAAGAGCTCTTCGATGACATAGGCGTAGTCCTTGGGAAGCGCCCTTCTCACTTTCGAGCGGGAATACTTGCTCGCAATGCGGCGGTTGACGCGCACGAGGCGGTAGATGGTCGTCTTGTACCAGTCGTCGAGCTCCTCCTCCGTCGCCTCGACGAGCGAGAGCTTCTGCTCGGGGTAGTAGATGAGCGTTGCGAGCGACTTCTTCTCCTTCGCAGAGAGGGAGTTCTTGAATTCCTCGTCGATCTTCTTGCGGATGGAGCCCGAGCCGTTCTTTAAGATATGCAAAAATGACTCGTATTCCCCGTGGATATCCGTAATAAAGTGCTCTGTGCCCTTGGGAAGGTTTAAAATGGACGAGAGATTGATGATCTCCATGGCGGCGTCGTTGGCCGTCGGATATTGCAGCGAGAGCTGCTCTAAATAGCGTTTATCTTGCATGCTGTCCCCCTGCGCGGAGGCAGCCTTCCCCCGCGCGCTGATGTTCCCCCCTATTATAGCGCATTTTTTGCCCGTTGACAAGACCCCATCCCCAAAAAAATACCCCCGAGAGGCCTCGGGGGCGTGCGTTTTATTTACATTGTGGAGATGTTGTTCATAAAGAGACCGCAGTTGCGGGTCGTACCGGTGTGCCCCATCGCCGTGATGGTGAAGCCGGACTTATTCTGCTCATACAGCCATGCGGGGCGCACGACGCCGTAATACACCGTCTCGACGGTCGCAGCGTGCCCCTGCAGCACGCCGGGCGAATTGAAGGTAATTTTGATATACCCGTCGCCGTACATCAGCCAGCCGCCGATCTCCGCGCCGTCGCGGGTGATCTTGCCGTCCTCGGTCAAGATGACTTCGATGGAGTCGGTGGCGCTGTTGCCCGAATTGTTGTTGTTGGAGAGCGCGACCATCTTGAACCTGCCGCCGTCCGTAAAGTGGAAGAGTTCCTCCTGAGAAACGGCACGGTCGATCTCCCCGCCGTAGCGGTTGGGGTTGATGCAGATGTCGCCCATGCTGTTGAGGTAGTACTGATGCAGCTGCACCATGAACACGGCAGACGCCGGGTCATAATCGTAAGTACGGGTGATGTACGCCGCGAGGTCCAGCCCCGAGGACGTCGTAAACAGGTCGTTGTGGCCGGGAAGGACGATGTCCGTCTCGTTGCTGTCTTCCGCCTTGTCCTCCCATGCGAAGGAGCCCATATACATATTGCCCTGGTTGTCGGCACTGCCCGCCATGTTGTTGAACACCTCGCCGCCGCCGACGGAGTGATATCTGCCCCAGACGGACTCGCTCCTGCCGCCCCACATCTGATAGGCGACGTCAAGGCCGTTGTAGGAGTGCATGGAGTAGTAATACGTCTTGCCCTCTTCGATGACGCCGTTCTCGTCGGAGACGGTAACGTTGTCGTGGCGGGCGATGACGGGCGCTTCCATCGCGCCCTGCGAGATCATGCTGCCGTAAAATTCCGTGGAGACGTCCTCGCCGTAGACGAAGTTGCCGTAGAGGGCGACCGCCTCGTCGCGGAAGGCGCGCACTTCCTGCCAGGAGTAGAACACGTCGTCCTCATACACATCGTCCTTCCTCAGGCCCGTCTCGGGGTCGAGCTCGAGCATCCAGTTGCCCGTGCCGAAGGAGCCGTACGCCATATACATATTGCCCTCGGTATCATAGATGATCTGCGGGTCGATGGAGTTGACGTCGATGGCGCCCGCGCTGCCGTCGGGAATACACGACTGCATCAAGACGCCCTTATAGCGGAAGGACTCCGCCTCGAGCGTATCCGATTCCATCAAAATGATGCACGCCTTCGAATAGTTTGTGCCCTCGATGTTGACCTTCGCGTTGGAGACGCAGCAGGTGTAGAGCCAATAGCCGCCGTCGGGAGCGGCGACGATGTCGGGCGCCCACCACTGCACGAAGCCCGAGGCGTTCGTGCCGCCGATCCATTCCTCCACCTTGGGAATGAGGGCGTCCGCGCCCGTCGATTTGCCCATGTATTCCCAGGTGAGCAGGTCTGTGGAGCGGCGGATCTCATTGCCCGTCGCCCAGCCCGTCGAAAAGATGTAGTAGGCGGGCGCGCCGTTCTCCTCCACCTCGATGAGGGAAGGGTCGTGGCAGCCGCCCATGAGGCTCCCGCCCTGCGTATAGTCGCTCGCCGTGCCCGAATATTGGTTGCCGGGGTCGGTCGGGTAGGCGGGCACCACTTCCACGCGGAATTGCTCTCCGTCCTCCATTGTCAGCGTCAAAACGCCTTCGGAGACGGCAGTCACCGTGCCCGTCTCTTCGTCGTACGTCGCGATGGTGTCGGGATCGGAGACGGCATTGCCGCTCGCATCCACCGCCGAAACGGACTGCGCCCCTTCGACGACGACCTTCGTGTCCTCTTCCGAGACAAACCCCGCGCCGAGGTTATCGTAGCAGATGCGCGCCGCCGTGGGCTCTTCCGCTCCCCCGCCGCAGGCAGTGAGAAGGCCGAGCGCGAAAACCGAACTCAGCGCAATACAGCCGAACTTCAAAAACTTCTTCAAAGTTTCCCCCCTTTCCGATGGGCGCTCCGCCCACCGCAGATGTTTATTTCATTCTACCATAAACTGTTTCAGATTACAATAGGATAGCTAAAATTTTCACAGAAAAATTTTCAAGACAAAACCCCTCCGAGGGGGAGGGGCTTTGCCTAAGTGAGAGAATATGAAAAAATTATGGAGTGTAAGCTGCTTCCTGCGCTTGCAAGAGTAATATACCCTACCCGCGTGTATTCTGTGTGATAGGCGCATTAAAAGGCAGCGAATTCGCGCGAATCCAGCGTGAAATGCAGCGCTTTACGCCCTTTTTTCTCAAAGATAGCGCTCTGCGATCGAAGCGGCAACGCGCAGCCCGTCCGCGGCGGCAGAGGTGATGCCCCCCGCATAGCCGCAGCCCTCCCCTGCAGGAAAGACGCCCGAGATGCCCGCCGCCTCGAACCTTTCCCCGCGCACGATGCGTACGGGGGAGCTGGTGCGCGATTCGACGCCCGAGAGCACCGCCTCGGGCGAAGCAAACCCGAAAAGACGCAGGTCCATATCGGGAATGGCGGCACGGAGAGCCGAAGTCACTTGGGGCGGGAGATAGGCATCCACGGGCGCAAACGCCGTGCCGCGCGCATACGAGGGTTTGACCTCGCCGAAGTAGTAGCTCTCCTTCTTTGCGAGGAAGTCCCCGACAAGCTGCACGGGGGCGAGATACCCGCCGCCCGCCGCCGCATACGCCGCCCGCTCGATCTTCCTCTGAAAGGCAACGCCCGCAAGCGGCCCCTCGCCGAAGTCCTCCCTTCTCACCTGCACGACGAGCGCAGAGTTGGCGTTCCGTTCATCACGCGCAAAGTTGCTCATGCCGTTGACGACGACGCCCCCCTCCTCGCTCGCGGCGGGAATGACGACGCCCCCGGGGCACATGCAGAAGGTAAACACCGCCCGCTCCGAGGCATGCGAGACGAGCTTGTAGTCGGCGGCAGGGAGCGCCGCATATCCCTCGCCGTACTGCGCCCTGCCGATGCGCGCCTGCAGATGCTCGATGCGCACCCCCACCGCAAAGTCCTTGCCCTCCATTTGAAAGCCGCGGGATAAAAGCATCTCAAAGGTATCCCGCGCGCTGTGGCCGACGGCGAGCACCAAAAGTTTCGCCTCTTCCCATGCGCCGTTCACGCAAATTTCTTTGAGCGCGCCGCCCTCGATGCGCACGTCCTCAAGCTTCGCCTGATAGCGGATCTCCCCGCCGTGCTCCAGAATATAGCGCCGCATATTGGCGACGACGAGGCGCAGCTTATCGCTCCCGATGTGCGGGCGCCCCAAATAGGCTATTTCCTCGGGCGCGCCGAACTCGACGAACGTCTCCAAAATTTCGCGGTGGAAGGGGCTGTTGGTCTGCGTGTAGAGCTTGCCGTCCGAGAACGTGCCCGCGCCGCCCTCGCCGAACTGCACGTTGCTGTTCACATCGAGAACGCCCGTCAAAAAGAAGCGGGAGATGTCCTCCGCGCGTTCCTCCACGGGCTTGCCGCGTTCCAAAAGGAGGGGCTGCATGCCGTGCCTTATCAGCCTGATGGCGCAAAAGAGCCCGCACGGGCCCGCTCCCGCAATAAAAACTTTCGGCGCAGGGCGGGTGATGCGCTCGTAGGTGCGCACGGGCGGCACCTCGGGGCGGGTGGAGCACTCCACCGAATACACCCACTTGATGTTGCCCTTGTCGCGCGCGTCGAGCGATTTCTTCAAAATGCGGAAGTAGCGGCATTGCCCGTGCAGCTTGCGCTCGCAAAGCTTGATAAGCTCGGTCTCCTTCTTCCCGGGGCGGAGCGTGAGATTGTGATAGACTATCGGCATGAGATGGCCTCCGAAACGAGATGGGCAGAGGTAAACGCCCACTGCAGATTGTAGCCGCCGCAGTCGCCGTCCACGTTGAGCATCTCCCCCGCAAAGAATAAATTTGGAACAAGGCGGCTTTCAAGGCTTTCCGTGACCTCTTTTAAGGGCACGCCGCCGCGCGTCGCCTGCGCATAGGCAAAGCCCAAAGTGCCCTTCACGGTGAGGGGGAACGCCTTTAAGAGGGATAAAAGGCGGCGCTTTTCGCCATTGCACTTCTTCCAGAGGAAGCGCCCGAGCCCGTTGTTGACGACGCAGAGTAAACAGTCCGCCCCCTCCCCCTTTTGAAGTGCCGCTTGGAGCTGTTCTTCGGGCACATCGGGTAAAAGATCGATTTCGACCTCATCGCCCGAAAGCGCATACGACGAGGCGCGGAACACGGCGTCGCCCGAGATGCCGCTCTCGGTGAAGAGGACGTCGCCGCGGAATTTGCAGATCTCCTTCCCCTTCCGCCGCACGGTGAGAAGCGCGTCCACGCGGATGCCCTTGAGCCCGCGCACCTCTTGGGGGTCGGTCTTGAGCTGCACCAAGACGGGAGAGCAGGGCAATACGGTGTGCCCCACGCTCTTTGCGAGCGCGAAGGCAGAGCCGTCCGTGCCGAAGTTGGGCGCGGCGCAGCCCCCCGCTGCCAAGATGACCGCGGAAAATTGCTCCTTCCCCTGCGCCGTTGTCAGCAGAAACCCGCCCTTGGTGCGGGCAAGCGCGGTGACTTGGGCATTTAAACGGACATCGACTTTGAGCCGCTCCAGCTCACGGCGAAATAGATCTGTAACTGCCGACGCCTGCCTGCCCGCGGGGTACACTCTCCCGCGCGCATCGGGCACAAACACGCCGCCGAGCGAAGTTAAAAAGGCGACCGTCTCCCGCTCCCCGAAACGCGCAAGCGCGCGGGCGAGCAAACCTTCGTCGTCCGTATGGTAGTGCTCCGCGCCCATATGCACATTGGTCACGTTCCCCTGCCCGTTGCCCGTTGCAGAGAGCTTGCGGCCGAGGCGCTCCCCCCGTTCGAAGAGGGTGACGTCCTTTCCCGCGCGTTTTAAGAGGACGGCGGCAGTGAGCCCCGCAGCTCCCCCGCCGATGATGGCGATATCGTTCATGAAATCATTTTACAGCAAATGAAAAAATTTGTCAATGGATTGACAGGTCAGACTTTTTGTGCTACAATAGAACAAAAGATACCAAAGAGACGGGCGCACGCCCCCAAGGAGGTCCTCATGAAGAAGCAACCCGAAGTCAAAGTCAAGATAAAACCCCTCAAAGAGGACGACAAGAAGCCCGCCAAACCGGCGCCGAAGCCTGCCGAACAGCCCATCGAAAAACCCCTCGAAAAGCCCGCGCCCGCCAAGGCGGCAAAGCCTCCGAAAGCGGCTCCGAAGCCCGCAGAAAAGCCCGCTCCCGAAAGAAAGCCTGCCGCAAAGGGGTACAGCGGCAAGTGGGTGATCTCGCCCTTGAACGGCGGGTACACCTTCGAACTGCGCGCCTCCAACGGGGAGAAGATGCTCTCGGGCGGGCACTATACGACGCTCTCGGGCGCGAAGGGCGGCATCGAGACGTACAAAAACAACATCCAAAAGGGCAATTTCCGCATCATTGAGACCAAGATGGGCGACTTCATCTTCCAGCTTTTGAATGCGAGCGGGAAACTTTTAGCCTTCAGCGCCGACTACAACACGCGCGCGGGCTGTGAGAGCGCGGTGGAGTCCACCCGCCGCTTTGCAGCCACCGCACCCGTGGAAGTTGCCGACTAAAATTTTGAGAAAGACGCGCCGCGGCGGCCCGAAAGGACCGCCGCGGCGCTTTCTCTTCGCTTACTCCGCCGTGCCGCGCGTGATCTCGCGCGAGGAAGCGATGACGGAATAGAGCTCCTTCAATGCGTCCGTATCGGCGTACTCGATCATGCCCTCGTCGGCAAGCCGCGCAAAGTTGGGGTCGATGGGAAGCCGCGCCGTTGCGGGAATGTGGTGCTCGAGAGCGAGCGCCGCCGCCTTGCTCGCGCCGAAGGGCTCGATCTTCTGCCCGCAGCAGGGGCAGGTGAGATAGCTCATGTTCTCGACAAGGCCTAAAACGGGCACATTCATCATCTCCGCCATGTTGACGGCCTTCTTCACGATCATCTCCACAAGGTCCTGCGGGGTGGTGACGATGACAACGCCGCTCAAAGGGATGCTCTGAAAGACGGTGAGGGGCACGTCGCCCGTTCCCGGGGGCATATCGATGAACATGATGTCCACGTCATCCCACACGACGTCCGTCCAGAACTGCTGCGCCGCGCCGGCAATGAGCGACCCGCGCCAGATGACGGGCGTATCCTCGCTGTCTAAGAGCGAATTCATCGACATGAGCTGCGTGCCGTTCTTTGAGACGACGGGGTAAATCTCCCCCTCGCTGCCGCGCGCTCTGTCGTGTGCGCCGAACATCTTGGGGATGGAAGGCCCCGTGATATCGGCATCGAGAACGGCGACGCGGTTGCCGAGCTTGCTCGCATGCGCCGCAAGTAGCGCCGTGACGAGCGATTTGCCCACTCCCCCCTTGCCGCTTGCGACGGCGACGACGCGCTTGACCTTCGCATCGGGGTGGAGGGGTTTAATGAAAGACTTCGCATCGCGCGAAGAACAGTTGCTGCTGCATGAAGAGCAGTCGTGCGTACAATCTGCCATAATTTCACCCATCCTGTTTTATTCTGCCCCATTTTACTCTTCGGGGCGGGAAATGTCAACTTCTTTGCCCCTATCGGCGCATGTTGAGGGCATAATATCTGCCCTTCCGCTGCATGAGTTCCTCGTGCGAGCCCGCCTCGGCGATGCCCTTGTCGGCGATATACAAAATTCTGTCCGCCTTGCGGATGGTCGAGAGGCGATGCGCCACGATGAACGCCGTCTTGCCCTCGAGGATGGTATCCAGCGCCCCCTGAATTAAAAGCTCGGTCTCCGAGTCGATAGAGCTCGTCGCCTCGTCCAAGATGATGATGCGGGGGTTCTTTAAGACGATGCGGGCAAAGGAAATGAGCTGCTTTTCGCCCGCCGAGAGCCCCTCTCCCCGCTCGCCGATCACGGAATAAAACCCGTCGGGGAAGCGCGCCGCCACGCGGTCGGCATAGATCTTTTTGGCGGCAGCGATGCACGCCTCATCCGTCGCCTCGGGGGTGCCGTAGCGGATGTTGTCTAAAAGCGTTCCTCGGAAGAGGCAGGGCTCCTGCATGAGGACGCCTATTTCCTTTCTTAGGGAGTGCAGCGTCACGTCCCTCACATCGTGCCCGTCCACCATCACGCTCCCCTCCGAAACGTCGTAAAAGCGCGTTAAAAGGTTGATGACCGTCGTCTTGCCCGCTCCCGTGGGGCCGACGAGCGCGATCTTCTCCCCGGGGCGCACATGGAGGTCGAAGTGCTCGAGGACATGAATTTGCGGCTCATAGCCAAAGGTGACGTCGTTGAAGTCCACCCTCCCCTCGATGCGGGAAAGCACGGCGGCATCCCCCCTATCTGCAATGGAGACGGGCGTATCGATGGTCTCGTAGATGCGCTCCAAATTGGCCGAGACCTGCGCAAGCTGCTGCAAAATGGCGGTGATCTGAAGGAGCGGCTCCGAACACAGCCCCATGTAGAGGGTGAACGCGATCACGGTGCCCGCAATGGCGGTATCCCCCGCCGTCATGAGCGCGAACGCGACGGCATACAGCGCGATCGTGCCCGCGTTCCAGAAGAATTCCGAGACGGGCGCATTCAGCTCGTTGCGCCGCACGATCTTCATCCACGTCTTGAAGCTGTCCTCCTGCAGATCGAAATACACCTTCTGATTGAAGTCGGAGCGGTTGTAATTCTTGATGACCTTCTCGCCCATGATAGACTCGACGATGAAGGCGTTGCGGTTGCTGTTCTTGGCGCGGTGGGTGCGGAAGAGCTTTCTCACGGCGCGCTTGATGAGCAGCACGGAAAGCGTGAGCGGAATGAGCGCCGCATACACGACGGCGGTAAACAGCGGGCTTAAACACAGCATCAGGATGGTCGCGACGACGATCTTTAAGATGTCGACGATGGCGTCCAAAAGATAGGACGTGAGGAAGTCCGCGAGCTCGTTGATGTACTCGGTGACGCGGATGGAGATCTTCCCCGCAGGGCGGGCGTCGTAGTACTCGAAGGGCAGCTCTTGAAGGTGCGCGAAGATCTCGCGGCGCAAATCGGCAATGACGCTGTGCCCCACCGTACCCATGATGGAGCGATAGAAATAAGGGAGAACGGCGGTCGCAAGCCCGATGACGGCGAGCCCCGCCATGCAAAGCGCAAACGCGCGCATGCGCCCCTCTTCCAGCGGAATGACGCTGTTGATGACGAGCCGGATGACGGCGGGCGGCAGCAGGGATAAAACGGACGAGAGGACGAGCAGCAGAAGCGCCGTCAAAAAGAGCTTTTTGTAGGGCACGATGCGCGAAAGCATGCGCTTTAGGTACTTGACGTCGACCTTGTCCGCCTTGACTTCCTCGTCCATGAAGTAGGTATTGCGCTTCACAGTTCCGCCCTCCCGTAAGAAGAATCATCGAGCTGCCCGTCGCTCGTCTGCAGATGGTAGACGGCGGCAAACGCCCCGCCCTTTTGAATAAGTTCCTCCGCCGTGCCGCGCTCGATGATCTCCCCGTCGCGAAGGTAGATGATTTCATCGCAGTCCATCACGGAAGAGACGCGGTGCGCCGCGATGACGAGCGTGCTCTCGGGGCGGTGCTTTTTGATGGAGTCGAGCACGCGCCTTTCCGTCGCCATGTCGAGCGCGGAAGAGGCGTCGTCGAGCACCAAAACGGGCGCACCCTTGATGAGGGCACGGGCGATCGAGAGCCGCTGCTTCTGCCCGCCCGAAAGCCCCACGCCGCGCTCGCCTACGACCGTCTCATACCCCGCCTCCAGATGGTTGACAAAGGCGTCCGCCTGCGCGATCTCGGTGGCGCGGACGACCTCTTCCTCGGGCACATCGGGGTGCGCAAACGCGATGTTGGCGTCCACCGTGTTGGAGAAGAGAAAGACGTCCTGAAAGACGTAGGCGAACTCCGAGCGCAATGCCTCGAGGGAGTACTCGCGGATGTCCGTGCCGTCGAGGGTGATATCGCCCGCCGTCACGTCGTAGATGCGGCTCAAACTCTTTAAGAGTACCGACTTGCCGCTGCCCGTGCCGCCCATCACACCCAGCTTCTTGCCGTAAGGAAGGTCGAGCGAAATGTGCTTTAGAACGGGTTTTTCGCCCAACGTGATGGAGACGTCCTCGAGCATAAAGTGCGGTTTGGGCGAGGCGATGCGCGCCGAATGGCTGTCATGGATCGCTCCTTCCTCGGTGAGGAATTTTTTAAGCCGCGCCCCCGAGACGAGCTGGTTCTGCATCATGTAGAAGGAGCGGCTTATCTGCATGATGTGGGAGATGATCTTGGTGACGTACGTTGTCGCGGCGGTGAGCGCCCCGAGGGCGATATTGCCGTTTAGAACGAGCGCGAACGCGACGGCGACCGTGCCCACATACCCCACCTGCTGGCAGAGCGTGAAGATGCTGTTATACTTCGCGGAGAGCTTGGCTTCTTTCTTGTTGAGCTCGGCAACGCGGCCGTTGTCGCGGTCGAACTTTCCCATCTCCGTCTCCTCGCCCGCGAACGAGCGCACGATGCGCACGGCGTCAATATTTTCCTGCACGGTGAGGTTGATACTTGAATAGCTCTCTCGTATCTCACGGAAGATGACGCGCGCCTGTTTCAAGTACTTGATGAGCGCGACCGTGAAGAAGGGTGCCACGGCGACGGGGAGAAAGAGAAGCCGCCAGTCGAGCATCGCAAGCGTTATGACGGACAGCACGATGACGACGACCGAGTCGAAGATGTTTAAGATCATGCGCGAATACAGCTCCTTGAAGGAGATGGTATCGCGGTTCATCGTCGTGAGTAATTCCCCCATGTTGTAGTGCGAGAGCGTCTCGCCGTCCAGCTCCAAGAGCTTCGCATAGGTATCGGCACGAAGCTCACACTCCATCGAGACGCCGCACCACTGGAAGGTGGTGTTTTTGGCGTACAAGAGCACAATCCGCACCAAAAACACGCCCGCAAAGATGAGGACGAGCGAAAGGAACAGCTCCCCCGAGGCAGGCGCGCCGAGGCGGCCGTCAAAGAGAAAGTTTAAGAATCCCTCGTCAACGGGATTTAGAGGGTCGTAAGAGAGCACATAGTCGATGATGCCCGCAGAAAGAAGCGGGAGAAGAAGATCGCAGAGGATCGCAATGAGCGAAAACACCTTGACGAGGATGTCGAGGGGAAGATATCTTTTCCAATACTTCATGCCGAAGCGAAAGATTTGCATGATGAGCCTCTTTTGCCGCCGCCCGACACATCACGGGCGTTTCAAAAAATTTTCGCCCCATTCTATCACGTTTCGCGTACGGTTACAAGCGTTCTGCAAAAGAAATTTCTATTTCAATTTGCCATGAAACAAACGACGTTTTCTTTCTAAAATCGTTTCATCTTGCTTTCGCATGATTTTTTGCGATTTGTCTTGATTTTTGCAGTCGGGTGTGTTATACTGACAATGTCGTACAATTCAATCAATATACATCACAAAGAGGTTCAAAAGGCATTTTGTACCTCTTATCCTCTTTGTGGTGGAATTGTACGACAGCAATGGAGGTGCTGATGCAGCGTGTCTTCGGTTGAAGGCACGCTTTATTATTTTAAGGAGGAAAAGGAAATGCCGGTCTCAAGATACGCTTTTTCGCGTTTCTTTCGCCCGTTTTTTCGTTTTCTGTCTTGATTTTTTGTTGAAATCATGATATAATGACGTTGTCACTCGAAGTGAATAGTAAGCTTTACACAAAGCGCGAATCTATAGGGATCCGAAAGGCATTTCGTATCTCTTTTTTCCCTATGGGTTCGCGATTCGAGTGACATCAATCGGAGATACCAATGCAGCGTGTCTTCGGTTGAAGGCACGCTTTATTTTTTTAAGGAGGAAAACGAAATGCAAGAGAAGAAACTTTGGCAGGAGGGCGCAGTTGTGACGGCGGAGGATGTTGCCGCATCCTTAAAGCCGCTCATCGATGAGTACTTCGTGGGCGAGTGCACTCGGGAGGACGAGAAGCTCATCTACACCCTCCCCGACGGAAAAAAGTTTGAGATCATAGTAACCGAAAAATAACCCCATGCGGCGGGCGGGTGCTTTGCACCCGCCCGCCGCATGGTTTAAAAAAATACAATTCTCGCAGAGCAAAGAAAATATATAAATGAAAAATCTCTCCGCATGTGAAATTCGCCTTTGCTTTTGCAGAACAAGAGAGATGTGTGAACTCTCTATTTGGGGTGGGCGGGCGGGAATTCTAAATAATGGCGCGAGCAGGGTTCCCCTGCGCTGCGCACCCCAATTTGTACCCGCAGGGCATACACACATACCTGTGCTTTGGGGGGAAAGAGTGAATTTGCGCGAGCTATATTCGTAAGCCCTTAAGACTCGCGCAAAGAGACGAGCAAGGGCGTTCTTAAAACAGCACGGTGTGCTGTTTTCCCCTTGCGAGATGAGCGAGCGCATTCTTAAAGCGCGAGCGGTGACCGAAAACGGCGTTCTCCTTACGCCGTTTGAGACCAAACGAGTTGCCGTCAGGACGCGCAGCGGCGAGCGGCGGTGTTTTCTCTCAAACTCGCGGAAAGATTTTTGCCTTTGCAAAAAGATTTTCGCGAATACTTAAATTTGCTTGCTAAATCCCCCATTTTGCGCTATACTAACCATACTGTGATAGGCGGGGAGTTAGCGGTGCCCTGTATCTGCAATCCGCTATAGCAGAGCCGAATGCTTTTCTCGGTGCAGTTCATGGAAGGCTGCGCGGAGTAAGGAACGTTGATCGCAAGGTCTCATGCAACGCATCTCTGCGAACCGTGTCAGGGTAGGGATACAGCAGCACTAAACAGTCCGGTGCGTGTGCCATGAGGAAGCTTTGCGGGAGTCACCTGCTCCCCTCCCGCTTCGGTGGCCTGCAACAAAAAAAGCTTCACAGTTTTTTTGTACTCTCTCCCCCTTTTGAGGGGGATAAACAAGGAAAGGGGCGGCGCCGCGCAAAACTGCGCGGCGCCGCCCCATAAAGTACGCCCCCGCGCCAAACGGCGCGGGGGCGTCACCCTATCTCTTACTTCATAAAGGCGATAAAAGCCCTATAGTTGCTGTAAAGGTCGGCCTTCGAGATGACCTCGTAGGGCGCGTGCATGGAGATGACAGGCACGCCGATGTCCACCGTGTCGATGTTCATGTTGGCGACGTACACGGCGACCGTCCCGCCGCCGCCGATGTCCACCTTGCCGAGCTCCGCCGTCTGCCAGACGACGCCCTCTCTCTCGAACATCTGTCTCACCTCGCCGAGGAACTCCGCAGAGGCATCATTCGAACCGCTCTTGCCGCGCGAGCCCGTGAACTTGCAGATGGCAGCCCCCGAGGAGAGCATCGCCGCGTTCCGCTTTTCATAGACGCCCGCAAAGTTGGGGTCATACGCCGCCGTCACGTCTGCGGAGAGGCACTTACTTGCCGCCTTCACCCTGCGGTAATTGGCGCCCAAGGAGAGGGCAATTTCCTCCATCAGGTCGGAATACACCTCGCACTGAAGGCCCGTGGTGCCCTCGCTGCCGATCTCTTCCTTATCCACGAGCATGGCAAGCACGGTATGTTCGCTCTCGTTTTCGACGACGGACATGAGCGCGGGGTACGAGCACACCCTGTCGTCATGGCCGTATGCACCGATGAGGGCGCGGTCGATGCCGACGTCGCGCGCCTTGAATGCGGGCACGGCGGAGATCTCCGCGGAGAGGAAGTCCTCCTCGCACATCCCGTACTTCTCGTTGAGGATAGAAAGCACGGTGAGCTTGATCTTGTCCTTCACGTCCTTGTCGGCGTAAGGGAGCCCGCCCACGAGCACGTTGAGCTGTTCGCCCTCGATGACCTTGGCGGCATTCAGCGTCATCTGCTCCTGCGCGAGGTGCGGCAAAAGGTCGTTGATGTAGAACACGGGGTCGCTTTCTTCCTCGCCCACTTTGAGCTCCACCTTCCTGCCGTCCTTTAAGATGACCGCGCCGTGCAGGGCAAGGGGAATGGCCGTCCACTGGTACTTCTTGATGCCGCCGTAGTAGTGCGTCTTCAAAAAGCACATGCCGCTGTCCTCATAGAGGGGCACCTGCTTGATGTCGACGCGCGGGCAGTCGATGTGGGAGGCGATGATGCGGAAACCGTCCTCCTCCAAATTCCTGCTGCCGACGCGGAACACGACAACGCTCTTGCCGCGGTTGACAAAGTACTTCTTGTCGCCCGCGCTCACCTTGTCGCCCAACTTATACTCGGTGAACCCGTGCGCCTTGGCGATCTCCACCGCCGCAGCGCATGCCTCGCGCTCCGTCTTTGCCTCGTCGAGGAAGCGCTTGTAGCCCTCCGCGAACGCGAACATCTGCTCGCGCTCCTCCTTGGAGGCAACTTCAAAATAATTCTTTCTTTCGTAGGACAGGCTCTCGAACTTTGCCTGCCCCTCGCTCTTATCTGCCATGATGGCTCCTCCGTATAGTATAATCCACGGGGCATTATAGCACACCGCCCCGAAAAAAGCAACCTGTTTGCATGCGTTGACTGCCCGCCCGCCGCCGCCCCCTTCCGGCACAAAAAAAGACCCGCTCACTGCGGGTCATTTTTTAAAACTTAGACAAGCTCGATGACTGCCTTTTCGGACGCGTCGCCGCGGCGCTGGCCGAGGAGATAGATCCTCGTATAGCCGCCGCCCTGGCCGAGCTCTTCCCTGCGCTGTGCATACTTGGGAGCGATCTCGTTGAAGAGCTTCTCCACAAGGGGATGCTGCACCTGCGCGGTGCGCTCCTTATACGCCTTCTTGCTCTCGCTGAAGCCCTTGATCTCCTGCAGATCGTACGTCTTTGCAATGATCTGGCGGCGAGCCGCAAGCTTCTTGGGGCCGTCCTTCACGGACGTCGTCTTGACGTCCTTGCCCTTCTTGTCCTTGACGGTGACTTCGTACTCCACGACGTCGTCGTAGGTATTGACCGCCTTGGTGATGAGTTTCTCTACATAGGAGCGCAGCTCCTTTGCGCGAGCCTGCGTCGTCTCGATCCTGCCGTACCAAAGCAGCTGCGACGCCTGCCCTCTCAACAAAGCCATTCTCTGCTTTGTGGTCTTGCCCAATTTACCCGGCATTTTTTAGTCCTCCTTTTTTTCCAGGGAAAGCCCGTAGGATTCCAGCTTTTGCACGACTTCGTCGAGCGACTTCCTGCCGAGGTTGCGCACTTTGAGCATCTCGTCCTCGGATTTGCTGATCAGGTCTTCCACCGTATGAATGTTTGCTCTCTTCAGACAGTTGTAGGAACGGACAGAGAAGTCCATGTCCTCGATCTTCATGGAGAGGATCTGCTGCTGCTTGTCGTCGTCCGTCTTGACGAGGATGTCCATATCCTTGATGGTGTCGGACAGATTGACAAACAGATTGATGTGATCCTGCATGATCTTAGCCGCGAGGGAGACGATCTCTCTACCCGAGAAGGTACCGTCCGTCCACACCTCGATGGTCAGCCGATCGTAATCGATGTTCTGCCCCACGCGCGCAGGCTCTACGTTGTAGTTGACCTTCTGCACGGGCGTATAGATGGAATCGATGGGGATGTAATCGATGATGGGCTGTTTGTTCTCTTTGGCGGGTTTATATCCCCTGCCTCTGCCGATGGTGATCTCCATGTCGATCTTTCCGCCCTCGTCCACCGTGCAGATGTACTGGTCGGAATTGACGATCTCCACTTCGGCGTCCTGCGCGATATCGGCGGCCGTGATCACCGCGGGGCCTTCCTTGCAAAGACGCAGCGTCTTCGTATAGTCCTTATCGGTGATCTTGGTCTTGATGGCGAGGAGCTTTAAGTTGAGGATGATCTCGGTCACGTCCTCCTTCACTCCGGGGATGGCGGAAAATTCGTGCTTGACGCTTCCGTCCATGAACTTGATCCCCTGTGCGGCGGCGCCGGGCAATGCCGAAAGAAGGATCCTTCTCAGGCAGTTGCCGATGGTAAGACCGAAGCCCTTCTCGAGCGGCTCGACGACGATCTTTGCATACGATCTTTCCTCGTTTTCCGTCACGTCGATCTTGGGCATATCCATTTCGATCATATCGTGATCCTCCTTTTATTGATTACTTGGAGTACAGCTCGACAATCATATGCTCTGCGATCTGGCTGTCGACGTCCTCACGGGTAGGAAGGGCAAGCACTTTGCCTTCCAGCTTCTCGGGGTCGAATTCCAGCCACTTGGGCATATTCGCAACCTTCATCGTCTTGATCTGTTCGAAAAATTTATTGTTCCTGCTGTTTTCTTTGACGGCGATGACGTCGCCTGCCTTCACACTGTAGGAAGGGATGTTGACCGTCTTGCCGTTCACGGTAAAGTGGGCGTGGTTGACGAGCTGGCGGGCCTGCGTCCTCGATGCGCCGACGCCCATACGGAAGACGACGTTATCGAGACGGCGCTCGAGCAGGGAGAGCATGTTCTCACCCGTGATGCCCTTCATGCGGTCCGCAACTTCGTAGTAGTGGCGGAACTGGCCTTCCTGCACGCCGTAGATGCGCTTGGTTTTCTGCTTCTCACGAAGCTGAAGCCCGTACTCGGAGACCTTCTTTCTGCCTGCGCCGTGCTGGCCGGGAGCCGTGGGGCGCTTGTTGAAGGGGCACTTGTCCATATAGCACTTTTCGCCCTTGAGGAAGAGCTTCGCGCCCTCCCTTCTGCAAAGCTTGCATTTTGCGTCTCTGTAAACTGCCATGTTCTACTCTCCTTAAACTCTTCTGCGCTTGGGGGGCCTGCAGCCGTTGTGCGCGATGGGCGAAACGTCGGAAATGAGCGTGACGTCGAGCTCGCAGTTGGCAAGCGCGCGGATCGCGGACTCTCTGCCTGCGCCGGGGCCCTTGACATACACTTCGACGGAACGGAGGCCGTGCTCTTTTGCAGCCTTTGCAGCCGTTTCCGCTGCCATCTGTGCAGCAAACGGCGTGCCCTTCCTCGAACCCCGGAACCCGAGCGAGCCTGCGCTCGACCAGGAGATCGCGTTGCCGCTCATATCGGTGATGGTGACGAGCGTGTTGTTGAACGTGGACTGGATGTGGACCTGTCCTTTATCTACCTTTTTCAGTTCTCTGCGCTTGCGCGAGACGACTGTCTTTCTCTTATCTGCCATAGCTCACTCCTTACTTCTTCTTGTTCGCAACGGTGCGGCGGGGACCCTTTCTCGTCCTCGCGTTGCGCTTGGTGCTCTGCCCGCGGACGGGAAGACCCTTTCTATGGCGCACGCCGCGATAGCAGCCGATCTCCATGAGACGCTTGATGTTCAGGCTGACCTGGCTGCGGAGCTCGCCCTCCACGACATAGTGGTGGTCGATATATTCTCTTAACTTGGAAACGTCGTTCTCATCGAGGTCCTTGACTCTCGTGTCGGGGTTGATGCCCGTCGCTTCGAGGATCTTCTTGGACGTGGTGAGCCCGATCCCGTAAATGTAGGTGAGTCCGATCTCCACGCGCTTTTCGTTGGGAAGATCGACACCGGCAATACGTGCCATTGATGAAACCTCCGGTTTTTTTTGGTTGGTATTATTTTTTTTCTATCGAAACGGATCCCGCAGCGGACAGTGGAAAATATCGCGCCGCATGGCTCCCTTGTTTTCAAAGCAAGATGCCCTTTTTGACGTTTAAGCGCAAAGCAAGCCGACTTTCCGCACTTTGGGGTGCGGAAACTCAGCTTCATCTGCGATTTGTCACATACAGGGCATTATAGCACAGAGGTGCCGACCGTGTCAAGCGATTTTACTTGCACGATGCCCGCTTTGAGGGCGAATTTTAGCCCTGTCTCTGCTTATGGCTCTTGTTCTTGGAACAGATGACCATGACTTTGCCGTTTCTCTTGATGACCTTGCACTTATCGCACATAGGCTTCACGGAAGGTCTGACTTTCATAACTGATTCCTCCTCGTCCCCTGCCGCGTTTGGGCGCGGGGCGTAAATTTTTTCGCTGCTCGGTCAGGACTTGCTCCGCCAGGTGATCCGCCCCTTGGTAAGATCGTAGGGGCTCATCTCGAGCTTGACCGAATCGCCCTCGATGATGCGGATGTAGTTCATTCTCAGCTTTCCGGAGATGTATGCGGTGATCACATGACCGTTGGAAAGCCTTACCTTAAACGTTGCGTTGGGCAGCGCCTCGATGACTTTGCCTTCCGCTTCGATAACGTCGTCTTTCGACATAAACTCCTCCGATTGATTTGATAACAGTTAGAGCGTGAGGATCTCCGTGCCGTCCTCGCGGATGACCACGGTGTTCTCGTAGTGCGCGGCGGGCTTTCTGTCCGCCATGACCGCCGTCCAGCCGTCCTCGAGCACCTTGACGCGCCAGTCGCCCAAAGCGATCATCGGCTCGATGCAGATGACCGTGCCCGCCTTGAGCCGCATGCCCGTGCCCCTCCTTCCGAAGTTCATCACGGAGGGATCCTCGTGCATCTCGCGTCCGATGCCGTGCCCCGTATAGGCGCGGATGACGGAACAGCCGTTTTGCTCTGCATGCGTCTGGACCTTATAGCCGATGTCGAAGAGGGGCGTGCCCGCCCTCAGCCCTTCGAGCGCCTTGAAGAAACACTCCTCCGTCACGCGGATGAGCTTTCTCTTCTCGGGGGAAATTTCCCCCACCGCAAAGGTGCGGGCGCCGTCCCCGTGGAAGCCGTTCTTGTAGGCGCAGAGGTCCACGCTGACGATGTCGCCCTCTTCGAGCACCCGTCCGTCGGGAATGCCGTGCACGACGACCTCGTTGACGGACACGCACGCGCTGGCGGGGTATCCGCAGTAGCCGAGGCAGCTCGGCTCGGCGCCGCTCGCCTTGATGAAGTTATAGACGAGCTCGTCCACTTCCTTGGTCGTCATGCCGGGCTTTATCCGCTCGCCGACGAAACTGAGGCAGTCTCTCACGACGGCGCAGGGCGCGCGCATCAGATCGATCTCTTCCTCGCTCTTGATGTGTACCATATCAGCCGTTCAGCTTGTCGAGCAGCACTTTGACCTGCTCGAACAGCACTTCGGCGGGAGCCTCGGTGCCCGTCACGTTGAGGATGACGCCCTTTTTGGTGTAGTAGTCGATGAGGGGCGCGGTCTGCTCGTTGTAGACGTTGAGGCGGCTCCCCACGGTCTCGGGGTTGTCGTCCTTGCGCTGGTAGAGCTCGCCGCCGCAGCGTGCGCACGTCGTCGCGCCGTTCAAGGTGGAGACGTGATAGCTCTCGCCGCACTTCGTGCACACTCTTCTGCCGCAGAGGCGGTCCATGAGCAGCTTGAAGTCGATGTTGATGTTGACGACGCCGTCGATCTTGGCAAACTTGTCGAGCTCCTCCGCCTGATAGAGGTTGCGGGGGAAGCCGTCCAGAAGATAGCCGTTCGCATTCTTCACGTCGTCCCAGGTGAGGCGGTCCTTGACGATCTCCACCGTCACTTCATCGGGAACGAGTTCGCCCTTGTCGATGTACGACTTGGCGAGCTTGCCGATCTCGGTGCCGTTCTTGATGTTCGCGCGGAAGATGTCGCCCGTGGAAATATGCACGAGGCCGTATCTCTCGGCGATCTTGGTCGCCTGCGTGCCCTTGCCGGCGCCGGGGGCGCCCAGTAGAATGAGATTCATATGCGTTCCTCCGTTTGATTATTTCAAAAATCCCTTGTAGTTCTTCATCATGATCTGCGACTGCAGCTGCTTATCGAACTCGAGCGCGACGGACACGACAATGAGGATACCCGTCGTAGAGAACGCGTTGATGAGGTTGGAGTCCGTCGTCACGATACTGAAGATGAGCGAAGGCACAAACGCGATGAGCGTCAGATAGATGGCGCCGAACAGCGTGATGCGGTTGTTGATCTTGCGAAGATACTGCGCCGTCGGCTTGCCGGGGCGGATGCCCTGGATGAAGCCGCCGTTCTGCTGGATGGTGCGGCTGACGTCCTCGGGGTTGAACTGGATCTGCGCGTAGAAGAAGCTGAACGCGAAGATGAGCACCGCGAGCACGATGACGTAGATCCACGTACCCGAGCCGAACACCCCGTTCCACCAGTTGAGCGCGCCCTCCCATGCGGGGACAAGGCTCATGATCATGGAGGGGAAGGAGATGATGGCGAACGCAAAGATGAGGGGCATGACGCCGCCGCCCGCGATCTTCATCGGGATGACGGAGGACTGCCCGCCGTACATCTTGGTGCCGCGCACCTGCTTTGCGTACTGGACGGGGATCCTGCGCTCTGCAAGGTCGACAAAGACGATGCAGAAGAACACGAGGACGGCAAGCACGAGGAAGCCGATGACCTCGAAGAGGGGCGAAAGATTATTCGCCGTGACAGACATGAGGTTGGTGAGGATGGTCATGCCCGCCGTGGAGATGATACCCACGAAGATGATGAGCGAGATGCCGTTGCCCACGCCGTACTCGGTAATGCGCTCCCCGAGCCACATGACGAGCATGGCGCCGCCCGTGTAGATGACGGTCATGTAGATGACGGCGAGCCACTGCTGGTCAAAGAAGAGCGCCCAGTTGATGCTGTCCGATTCGGACATGGCCGAAAAGCCGCCCGCAAAGTTGACGATGATGCCGATCGCCTGGATGACCGCAAGCACGATGGTGAGGATACGCGTGATGTTCGTGATCTTCTTCCTGCCCTCTTCGCCCTGCTTGGAGAGGCGTTCGAGCGCGGGGATGCCCACCGTTAAAAGCTGCACGATAATGGACGCGTTGATGTACGGTCCGATCCCGAGCGCAAACAGCGTACCGTTTGCAAGCGCGCCGCCCGTTACGCCGCTCATCAGCTCCAGGAAGGAGTTGCTGTCGACGGCGTCCGTCAGAAGCCCGCGCGCAAGCCCCGGAACGGGGATATAGCACCCGAGACGGAACACCAGAAGAAGCAGCAGCGTGAGCAGGATCTTCTTGCGGATGTCCTTATTGGCAAAGGCATTTTTTAATGTTTCAATCATGTTTTACTCCTGTTCTTTTTGAAGATAGGCAGCAAAACGACGGAAAACGCCCCCTTTGAAAAGGGCGTTCCATGATCATTCGACCACTTCCGCCGTGCCGCCTGCCTGCTCGATGGCAGCCTTTGCAGATGCGGAGAATTTTGCGGCTCTCACGGTGAGCGCCACGTTGAGTTCGCCGTTCCCGAGCACTTTGAGCCCGGCATCGTTCTTGACTGCCTTCGCAAGGCCGTTCTCCATGACGAAACCGTAGTCGACGACGGTCCCGGCGGGAACATCGGCAAGCGCGGAGAGGTTGACGATGACGTACTCCTTGCGGAACGCGTTGTTGAACCCGCGCTTGGGCACCCTTCTTGAAAGGGGCATCTGGCCGCCTTCGAAGCCCGGCCTTACGCCGCCGCCCGAACGCGCCCACTGGCCCTTGTGGCCCTTGCCGCTCGTCTTGCCGAGGCCGGAGCCGATGCCGCGGCCAAGGCGCTTTGCGGAAGTTCTCGCTCCCTCGGCGGGAGAAATAGTATCGATTCTCATTGCTGTCTCCTTATACGTTCTCGACCTTGACGAGGTGCTCCACCTTCTTCAGCTTGCCGCGAAGGGCGGGCGTGTCTTCGAACGTGCGTTCGGAACGGATCTTCTTGAGCCCGAGCGACGCCACCGTCGCCTTGACGGACTCGACCTCGCCGATGGTGCTCTTGACAAGTGTAACTTTAACCATTTCCGTCCTCCTTAGCCGACGACCTCTTCCACGGTCTTACCGCGGAGCGCGGCGATCTCTTCCGCCGTCTTGAGCTCCGCAAGGCCCGCGACGACTGCCTTGATGCAGTTGACGGGGTTCTGCGTACCGTGGGACTTCGTCCTGATGTTCTTGATGCCCGCAGCTTCCATGACCGCACGCACGGGGCCGCCCGCGATGACGCCGGTACCGTTTTCGGCGGGCATCATGAGGACTGCGCCCTTACCGAACTTGCCGAGCACTTCGTGAGGGATGGTCGTATCGACGATGGGCACTCTGATGAGGTTCTTCTTGGCTGCCTGGGTGGCCTTTTCGATGGCTTCGGGAACTTCCTTCGCCTTGCCCTGGCCGTAGCCCACTTTGCCGTTGCCGTCGCCGACGACGACGAGCGCTGCAAAGCGCATGTTGCGGCCGCCCTTGACCGTCTTGCTGACGCGGTTGATGCCGATCAGCTTCTTGATGAAACCGTCGTCCTGATCCTGTTTTCTCTGAGGTCTGTTTTCTCTTGCCATGATGTTCTCCTCTTAGAATTCAAGCCCGGCTTCGCGAGCGCCGTCTGCAACTGCCTTGACGCGGCCCGTGTAGAGGTAACCGCCGCGGTCGAACACGACCGTTTCGATGCCCTTTTCCTTGGCGCGCTCACCGGCAGCCTTACCGACGATCTTGGCGGCTTCCGTCTTGGTCTTGCCGGCGATCTCTTCGCGGATGCTCTTTTCGAGCGTGGAGGCGGACGCGAGCGTCACCCCCTTCACGTCGTCGATCACCTGGACATAGATGTGATTGAGACTTCTGTAAACATTCAGACGGGGCGTTTCTGCCGTGCCCGAAACGTGCTTGCGGACGCGGGCGTGGCGGCGCTGTCTGACCGAATTTTTATCGATTTTCGTTATCATGATACGCTCCTTTACTTCTTGCCCTTGCCGCTCGTCTTGCCTTCCTTATGCTCGACGTGCTCGCCCTTGTAGCGGATGCCGTAGCCGTGGTAAGGCTCGGGAACGCGGATGGCGCGAAGGTCTGCCGCGACCTGGCCGACGAGCACCTTGTCGATGCCCGAAACGACGATATCCGTCTGCGTGGGGCACTCGATCTTGATGCCTTCGGGCTGCGCGACTTCGACGGGATGGGAAAAGCCCACGTTGAGGACGAGCTTGTTGCCCTGCATCGCCGCTCTCCAGCCGACGCCCTTGACTTCGAGGGCCTTGCTGTAACCTTCGGAGACGCCCTTGACCATGCCCGCGACGAGCGCGCGGTAGAGGCCGTGCAGAGCGCCCGTCTCCTTCTCCTCGTTCTGAGCGACGAGGGTGAGGTGGCCGTTCTCCGTCTTGAATTCGATGGCGCCCTTCATCTCGCGCGTCAGCGTCCCCTTGGGACCCTTGACCGTGATGAGGGAGTTTTCACACTTGACGTCCACGCCCTGGGGGAGCGCGATGCTCATCTTACCGATTCTCGACATAGCTCCCTCCTTAATAGACGTAGCAGAGCACTTCGCCGCCCACGTTCTTGAGCTTTGCCTGCTTATCCGTCATGATGCCCTGGTTGGTGGAGACGATCGCGATGCCGAAGCCGCCCAACACCTTGGGCATCTCCTTGGCGCCGCTGTACGTCCTCAGACCGGGTTTGGAGACACGCTTGAGGCCGTTGATGACCGAGCGGTTGTCGTCCGTGTATTTGAGCGTGAGAACGAGCTTGCCGTTGAAGCCGTCCTCGACGAGCTCGACGCCCTTGAGATAACCCTCTTCGAGCATGATCTGCGCGATGGCAGACTTCATTTTGGAGGAGGGCACCTCCACCGTTTCCTTGTGCACGGTGAGGCCGTTTCTGATTCTTGTGAGCATATCTGCGATAGGATCTGTCATCTCTTGCCTCCTTACCAGCTCGACTTCTTCACGCCGGGGATCTGGCCCTTGTATGCGAGGTTCCTGAAGCAGATACGGCAGATCCCGTACTTTCTCAGGACGGCGTGCGGTCTTCCGCAGATCGTGCAACGGGTGTAGGCACGCGTGGAAAACTTGGGCGTCTTTTGCTGCTTATTGATCATTGACTTCTTTGCCATGTCGTATCTCCTTACTTCTTGAAGGGCATCCCGAGTGCCGTCAAAAGTTCTCTCGCTTCCTCGTCGGACTTTGCCGTCGTGACGATGCAGACGTCCATGCCGCGGATCTTCTCGACCTGATCGTAGGTGATCTCGGGGAAGATGAGCTGTTCCTTAAGGCCGAGGGCGTAGTTGCCTCTGCCGTCGAACGCCTTCTGCGAAACGCCGCGGAAGTCGCGCACGCGGGGAAGGGCGATGGAGACGAGCTTGTCGTAGAAGTCGTACATGCGCTTGCCGCGCAGCGTGACTTTGAGGCCGACGTTCATGCCCTCTCTCACCTTGAAGTTTGCGACAGACTTGGTCGCCTTGCAGTAGATGGGCTTCTGACCCGTGATGAGCTTGAGCTCACCTTCGGTGATCTGCATGGACTTCTGATTGTCCTTGATGTCGCCGAGGCCGGTGTTGATGACGATCTTTTCGATGCGGGGCACCTGCATGACCGACTTGTAGCCGAACTTCTTCATGAGGTAGGGCACGACTTCTTTATCGTACTGCACCTTCACGCGGCTGGGAGCCGATGCGACCTTTTCCTCCGCCACTGCGGAGCTTTCCTTCTTTGCCATATTTACTCCTTACCCGCCGGCCTTATTCTTCGCCCGTGACAGCGGACGTGCTCTCGGCGGTCTCTTCGACTTCGGCAGTCTTGGCGCTGCGCTTTCTCACCCTCTTCTTGGGAGCTTCTTCCTGGGTGCCGGCTTCTGCCTTTGCCTTCTTGGAATAAGCCTTGTCGAGGACGGCGCCGCACTTCTTGCAGACGCGCACCTTCTTGCCGTCGATGACTGCGTGAGCGACTCTCGTCGCCTTGCCGCACTTGTCGCACACGACTTCGACGTTGGAAACGTCGATGGGAGCTTCCTCGGTGACGATCTTGCTCGTCTCGTTGGCTCTTCTCGCCTTCTCGTGCTTGTGGACGATGTTGACGCCCTCGACAATGACGGTGTTGTGCTTGGGAGAGGTCGTAAGGACCTTCCCTTCCTTGCCCTTATATTTGCCCGTGATGACGCGTACGGTATCGTTGATCTTGACGTTCATTCCATTGCCTCCTTACAGTACCTCGGGAGCGAGGGAGATGATCCTCATGTAGTCCTTCTCTCTCAGCTCTCTTGCAATGGGCCCGAAGATACGCGTGCCCTTGGGCTGCTTCTGGCTGTCGATGATGACGGCAGCGTTGTCGTCGAAGCGGATGTAGGTGCCGTCCTGACGGCGGATGCCCTTCGCGCTCCTGACGATGACCGCCTTCACGACGTCGCCCTTCTTGACGGCGCCGCCGGGGGTCGCAGTTTTGACGGACGCCACGATGACGTCACCGATATTGCCGCTTCTGCGGAAGGAGCCGCCCAGAACGCGGATGCACATCAGCTCCTTTGCGCCCGAGTTGTCCGCCGCTTTCAGCCTGGTCTGAGGTTGTATCATAGTTTGTTCTCCTTCTCCTTACTTCGCCTTCTCGACGATCTCGGCAACTCTCCAGTTCTTGTCTTTGCTGAGCTTTCTCGTCTCGACGATGCGGACCTTGTCGCCGACGCCGCACTCGTTCTCTTCGTCGTGCGCCTTGAAACGGCGGGTCCTCGTGATCGTCTTCTTGTAGACGGGGTGGATGCTCTTGTCCGTCACGGCGACGACGACCGTCTTATCCATCTTGTCGGACACAACGATGCCGACTCTTTCTTTTCTAAGATTTCTTTCCATCTTCGTCACCTCATGCCTTTGCCTTTAACTCACGCGCACGGATCTCGGTGTTGACGCGCGCGATGTTCCGCTTGCACGTTCTGATCGAGACGGGGTTTTCGAGCTGCCCCGATGCGTGACGGAAACGGAGGTTGAAAAGCTCGCTCTTGAGCTCCTTCAGCTTTTCAGCGAGCTCGACGTCGGTCATGTTATGGAATTCGTTCCCTTTCATCAGACTTCACCGCCTTCTGCAGTATTTTCGAGGTCCGCTTTCTTTACGAACTTGCACTTGACGGGGAGCTTGTGGCCTGCAAGGCGCATTGCCTCGCGTGCGATATCCTCGCTCACGCCCGCCATTTCGAACATCACGGTGCCGGGCTTGACGACCGCGATCCAGTATTCCACCGCGCCCTTACCGGAACCCATACGGGCTTCCGCAGGGTGACGGGTGATGGGCTTGTGGGGGAAGATGTCGATCCAGACCTTGCCGCCGCGCTTGATGAAACGCGTCATTGCGATACGGGCTGCCTCGATCTGGTTGGACTTGATCCAGCCGCTCTCTTCCGCGACGAGACCGTACTCGCCGTAAGCCACTTTATTGCCCTTGTGAGCGGCGCCCTTCATCGTGGGGCGGTGCTGCTTTCTTCTCTTGACTCTCTTCGGGATTAACATTACTTGCCTCCTTCCGCTCTCTTCGCGCCTTTGAGCACTTCGCCCTTGTAGATCCAGCACTTGACGCCGATCATGCCGAAGGTGGTGTGCGCTTCCGCGAAGCCGTAATCGATGTCGGCACGCAGCGTCTGAAGCGGGATGCTGCCCTCGTGATAGTGCTCGGTGCCCGCGATCTCGCGCCCGTCGAGACGGCCGCTGACCTGCATCTTGACGCCCTTCACGCCCGAGCGCATCGTCCTGCCGATCGCCTGCTTCATCGCACGGCGGAAGGAAACGCGCTTTTCGAGCTGTGCCGCGACGCTCTCTGCAACGAGCTGAGCGTCTGCGTCCACTTTACGCACTTCGGTGACGTTGATGATGACCTGCTTGCCCTTGGTGAGCTTTACAAGGTCCTTCTTGATGACTTCGATCTCGGAGCCTGCCTTGCCGATGAGGACGCCGGGGCGGCCCGTGTAGACGGTGACGACGATCTTGCCCGCAGCCCTCTCGATGAGGATCTTACTGATCGCTGCCGCGTAGTACTTCTTCTTGATGAAGGTACGGATGGAATGGTCCTCCTTGAGGTAAACGGAGAACTCCTTCTTGTCGGCATACCACTGGGTATCCCAGGGCTTGATGACGCCCACTCTCAGGCCGTGAGGATTGACTTTCTGTCCCATGTTAGATTCCCTCCGTATGCTTCACATCGAGGATGACCGTGATGTGGCTCGTTCTCTTCAAAATCGCGTGGCCTCTGCCCTTGGAAACGGGCTGCATTCTCTTCAACATCGTGCCGCCGTCCGCAAAGCACTCCGCAACGTACAGGTCGTTCCTGTCCATCCCGCGGTTGTGCTCCGCATTGGCGACCGCGCTCATGAGCACCTTCTTGGTGGGAGCCGCGCCGCCGTTGGGGCAGTTGTCGAGGATGGCGCCTGCCTCCTGCACGGACTTGCCGCGGATGAGGTCGAGCACCGTTCTCACCTTGTAGGGGGAGATCCTGATATATTTTGCGACCGCGTAAGGGCGTTTTTCTCTTTTTTCTTCCACTCTTGCGGCCTTCTTCTTCATATTGCCAGCCATTGCTTTCCTCCTCACTTCTTAGGCGACGTGGTCTTCGCCGTATGACCGCGGAACGTTCTCGTGGGAGCGAACTCACCGAGCTTGCAGCCCACCATGTCCTCCGTGATATATACGGGAACGTGCTTCCTGCCGTCGTAGACGGCGATCGTGTGACCGACCATCTGAGGGAAGATCGTCGATGCTCTCGACCAGGTCTTGAGCACTTTCTTTTCGTTTGCTTCGTTCATGGCCTCGATGCGGCTCAAAAGCTTCGCTTCGACGTAAGGCCCTTTCTTGACACTTCTCGACATTTGACCTGTCCTCCTCAGTTGATCCTCTTAAGGATGAATTTGCTCGTCGGGTTCTTCTTCTTTCTCGTCTTGTAACCGAGAGCGGGCTTGCCCCAAGGCGTTTCGGGCCCTGCGTGACCGACGGGAGACTTGCCTTCGCCGCCGCCGTGAGGGTGGTCGTTGGGGTTCATGACCGAGCCGCGGACGGTGGGACGGGTGCCGAGGTGGCGCGTCTTGCCCGCCTTGCCGATGCGGATGATCTCATGCTCGACGTTGCCGACCTGACCGATGGTC